>NZ_CP073084.1:1464890-2197335 GCF_018137985.1 Streptococcus oriscaviae
CAAATTTCTGAAGTTGCAGTGGAATATACGGCCAATACCTATCCTTGGGGCCAATGCACTTGGGGAGCCAAAGAAGCGGCTCCATGGGTGATGAACTACTGGGGGAATGCTGGTGATTGGGCAGTCAGCGCGGCTGTAGCAGGTTTTGAAGTTGGAACCGTACCCAAGGTTGGCGCCGTCATTGTCTGGACGGATGGAGGCTACGGTCATGTTGGTTATGTGACAGAAGTCCGTGAAGACGGGGCTATCCAAATCGTTGAATCCAACTATGCGGGAACGACTTATCCAGCCAACGTGCGTGGGTGGTTCAATCCCACAACGACAGGCGAAGGAATGGTGAGCTATATCTATCCGCTGGCCTAATCGGACTTTTCCATGAGCGAAGCGCAGTCTTGGACTGCGTTTTTTCCGTTGTTCGGCAGCTTGGATTTCACCGAAAATGACTAGGAAATGGGAACTTGCAATCAGGTCTGGGAGTACATAAAAAACAGCTGGGTAAGTGTCTAGAGTTTTGGGAAAACGACAATAAAATACCTCATTAGCCTAAGAGAGCATGAATTTGCTCTCTTTTTTGCTTGCTCAAAATGTTGAAAGGATGCTTTATCGGATGTCAAATCAAATTGAAATCATAATGAATTTAGATACATTAGAAATTTTTGAAGTTATTGATCATAGTCAAGATGATTTAGAAGATATTGAAGTCGTGGAAAATGCTATTACACACACTGAAGAAATAAAAATATCTCCACACGATGATTTAGGACGTGTTTGGCTAGGAAAAGGTTATTCCTCCCAACCTTCTAGCTTGCTTTGGAGGAATGAGAGAGAAGGTATTATCCATGAACTAAGTCCTAAAAATAAACACGGGAGCTATCCCTATTACCAACGCTGTAGGAATCATACTTGGGGACATGTTAGTCAACTAACTTATGAAGAAGCCTTGTGGCTAACCTTGGAGTTTTATCCGAAGTTGATGAACCATATATAAAGGAGTTAGAGTATATGAGTATATTAAGTCTAGTCAACATTATCTTTGCGTTAACCTTTTATCCGATGTTTATTATCAACTATTACCGAAGAGAACCTTACTTGTTGAACTTATTCCTCTTTCTGATGAATGCCCTAATATTTTTTTACCGTATATTTATCTATTTTGGCTTATTGAAATGAAATTGAAGCAGGAGAATTGGATAGATAGAATTGTTTTGAGGAGGTTAGATGAAATTCCTAGACCTATTTACAGGGATTGGAGGGATAGCATGAATAAATTTATTCACGCAGATTGCATGGATGTCATGCGTGAGTACCCTGATAATTACTTTGACCTTGCGATTGCGGACCCACCGTACTTCAGCGGACCCGAAAAGCGGAAGTTCTATGGACGGAAAATCAGCCCAATTGGCGTCCAACGTTTGTATGGACAGACGAGCGAATGGGATGTACCTGGCAAGGATTACTTTGATGAACTGATCAGAGTTTCAAAGAATCAGATTATCTGGGGTGTAAATTATTACCAGTATGATTTTGGTCCAGGTCGTATTGTCTGGGACAAAATCAATGGGGAATCAAGTTTTTCAGACTGCGAGATTGCTTACTGCAGTTTGCATGATAGCGTGCGATTGTTTCGCTATATGTGGAATGGGATGATGCAAGGAAAATCCATTGCAGAAGGTCATATCCAACAAGGAAACAAGCGATTGAATGAGAAAAGGATACACCCTACGCAGAAACCTGTGAATTTGTATCTTTGGCTTATTCAAAAATATGCCAAAGAGGGTGACAAAATTTTAGATACTCATGTTGGGTCAGCTAGTAGCTTAATTGCATTTGAAGAGTATGGGCTGGAATATGTCGGCTGTGAGAAAGACGGACAGATTTATCAGTCAGCTCTGGCCAGACTTGATGAATACAAATCACAGATAAAGTTATTTTAGGAGGTATAGATGAAATTCCTAGACCTATTTGCTGGTATCGGTGGTTTCCGTCTTGGTATGGAAGGTGCGGGCCATGAATGTGTCGGTTTCTGTGAGATTGATCCATTTGCCAGAAAGAGCTATAAAGCAATTCACGATACGGAAGGAGAGTTTGAATTTCATGACATTACAGCAGTCACAGATGACATTGTTCGAGGAATCGGACGTGTGGATGCTATCTGTGGAGGATTTCCGTGCCAGGCTTTCAGCATTGCTGGAAAGCGGCGAGGATTTGAGGATACTAGAGGGACTTTGTTCTTTGAGATTGCTCGGTTCGCCTCTATTCTCAGACCTAAGTATCTATTCCTTGAGAACGTCACAGGACTCCTCAGCCACGACGACGGAAATACATTCGAGACCATCCTCTGCACGTTGGAGGAACTGGGGTATGATGCGGAATGGCAGGTGTTCAACAGCAAGAATTTTGGAGTCCCCCAGAACCGTGAGCGGGTGTTCATTATCGGACATCTTAGAGGAGCAGGTGGACGAGCGATTTTTCCTTTCGGAGGAAATGAGTCGGAAGCTAGCTCTGTCAACACCAAAAGAGTAGGAAATGTCAATCCATCTGGCCATGGTATGAATGGGGAGGTTTATTCTACAGAAGGGCTCTCTCCAACTATTACTACGAATAAAGGCGAGGGTATCAAAATAGTTGGTGTTCTGCAGCCTAATTTTAATCAGAGCGGTTGCGTATATGATCCGAATGGAATTTGCCCAACAATCCGAACCATGCAGGGTGGAGGCTTGGAGCCTAAAATCATTCAGCGTGGCCACGGTTTCAACGCTGGTGGTGAACATGATTTGGCACCGACATTGACTAGGAATAGTTGGCAGGAGAATAATCATCTGTCGGATGGTTTCAGAATCCGCAAGCTGACACCTCGGGAGTGTTGGAGGTTGCAGGGATTTCCAGACTGGGCTTTTGATAAGGCCCAGGCAGTAAATAGTAATAGCCAGCTGTACAAGCAGGCTGGCAACTCGGTCACGGTAAATGTGATTGAGGCGATAGCAAGACGAATATAAGTCACATATTACATTATTTTAGGAGATGTACATGACACAAAAAGAATTACTCGCAAGAAAATGCGTTATCACTGATATTATGAATAGCCAAAGAGTTTCGCTCTCTAAAGCAGTCGCTATTATGCAAGAATGGGAGATCTCAGGTCTTATATTCTTTACACCATCTGGACAGACAGCTTTATTGAAAACAAGATAGGAGACCCAAATGGCAGATATTACAATTGATCAAATCAGCACTCAAACCTTTTACCAAATTCCTCAAATCTTTTTACCGAGTATTGAAAAAGAGTATGGTTCTGATGGAAGAGTAAAGAAGAAAATCAAGCTGACCAGCCCTTATGCTAGAAAGCTATCCAATGATGCCAAGCTGGCTTATGGAGCTTTCTATAATCGGTGTTTATTGAGCATTCGTTCATATCATCAGGGAGTTAAAGATTATGTCGATGAGAATGGTTCAGTCTTTATGGTTTATACAGTAGAGGAACTGATGGAGGTATTGGACAAAGGAAAAATGACTGTCCATAAAATCAAGAAGGAGTTACAAGAAATTGGTCTACTACGAGAAGTCAGTCAAGGAGCTAATCGTCCCAACCGCCTCTATCTCCAGAATGTCGATGCCAATCTCCAGGAGTATGAGCATTATCAGGCAGATTTTATTCCCTCAGGAAGAGATAAAGGAAAGGTCGTTTATACCCATGTAAAAACGGTCAATCTGAAAGGAGAAGTCCTCTTTGAACTCCCTAAAGCTCCAGAAGATGAAGATGGGAGTCCAAAAAATGGACGCCCAACAAATCCAGAAAAATCAACGAAAAATGGGAGTCCAGAAAATGGACGTCCAAAATCTGGACATCAGGGCGTCCATAATACGGACGGAAGTAAGATAGATTTAAGTAATACTGAGTTACTAGATAATAGTTCTAGGAGAGCTGGAGCTGCTACACCTCCACCAAATAAAAATAAGGAGAAATACGTAGCACCCGAATATTATTCGCTACTACAGGTGATTGCGGATAAGTACAATGATCGGTATATCTATCCTCACGGTTATACCTTAACCCATAATCAAAAAATGAGAATAGGTCAGTATCTCACAGAAGGCTTTGCGACAAGCACAGAGGTCTTGAATATGATTGACCATATTCCTCATGATTGCGATAAGCCCTTGGCTTATCTACTAGCTATGCTTGAAAACCTCAAAACAGAGAGACAAGCAGAAGTCAGGAGAGTAGCTCACTTAAATGCTCAACGCTTTTATGAGGGAGGTCAAGCATGAGAAAAGAAGACCTACGAAAACAATTTGAAAACTGTGTTCACCCGACAAAAAAGATTTTTTTAACCTTCTGTCTCGCATTTGGAATCAGCCTATTTTTACTCACTCGCATCTCCCGTTCTTCGGACTTACCTAAGATGGGGATCTTGATAATCTTCTCGCTTCTCATCGGTATCTCATTCAGTTCTAAACACCTTAGACATCTATACGATAACTTAGATCAGGCTTTACATCAGCTTCGTGTCGAACGATCAACTTACTTCGAGAAGTATGCAGTGACCACTACCGATGTGATAGATGATTTCACTATGTCTTACACTCAATATGATGTGAAGCTCTCATTTTCTTACAGGAGTCAATCACAGAGTTTTACAGTATTAAGAACCTTAATTCCTCAGCCCTATGCCAACCAACGATTAGTCATTGTTGCGCACCATCTCTCCCTACCATCTGACCGAATAAGAGACTATGAGGAACGGTTTGACCTGAGCGAATTCTCTCAAACCTACGCTACATTCATTAAGAGGAGAGAAAGAAACCTGGCTCTATTTAGCAGTCCCTGGGAAACCAACCAAAGCCCATACAAGACTATCTCTGAGCTTCCAGCTACTGAGAAACAAACATTTGAGTTGGCTATAGTCAATCAGCTAGACCCTGCAACGAATGAAAGTACAACGAAAATAAAATAACCAAATTAAGGAGAAGCCAGATGATATTAAATACAGAAGGTGAACACATCACCATCCCAAAAGCGATATTTGATTTACCGCCCGAGGAGAAGAAAAAAGCACTAGCACAGTTAGAGAAAGAGATGGAAGATTATCATTCCAGCCGACAACCAAACTAAAGGAGACAAAGAACATGAAACAATTAACCGTATTAGGAGCCCTCGCAACCGCAGTATTATCTACAGGCCGTGAAGTGGTCCATGCAGAAGAAGTACCACAAACAATTGAACCAAAACCAGTTGCGGAAACAAGCGCAAGCGAACAAGTTACTGTCACAGAAGCAGACATGACAACCGCTAAAGCTGAACTAGATAAAGCTAACCAAACTGTAACAGCACAAGAAGAAGTGGTGAACCAAGCTCAAACAGATGTTGACGAAGCTAAAGAGACTGTCAATCAAGCCCAGACTGAGCTTGTCGAAGCCGCAGAACTTGTTGAACAAGCTACACCTGAAAATATCTCTAAGGCAAAAGAAACAATCAACCAAGCTGAAGCTACTGTTACGGAAACTAGTCAAAACCTAGAAGACAAAAAACAAGCAGAAGAGAGTACCCAGCAGGCTGTCACAGACCAAGAAGCTGTTGTATCAACTGCTCAGGCAGATGTCAATGAGAAGACACAAGCTGTCACAGAAGCACAAAAAGATGTCGATACAGCCCAAGCTATCCTAGATGGTACAGGTCAGGCAGAAATTGTCGCTAAAGCTGAACAAGCTGAAAAACAACTAACAGAAGCCAAACAAGCTCTAACTACAGCTCAAACAGAATTGACTACTGCTAAACTGGCAGATGAAAACCGTCAAACAGCTATCGAAGAAGCTAACCAAGCTCTTACTCAGGCAAATCAAACACTTGATGTCAAAACACAGCTAGCCAACGAGGCTACAGCCCAGGCAGAGGAAACAGCTAAGCAACTTGTTACAGCTCAAACTGCCTTTCAAGAAGCAGAAAACGAGAAAAATAGTATCAATACTATCACACTCAGTTCTGAGTACATCGCTGCTCTGAAAGAGTATGGCAAAGAGTACGACAATGCCTCATTTACTCAACTTATTGCCCTTGCACCTACGTTACGAAAACAAAACAGTTTTAAAGTCAATCCAAATGATGAGACAGTCGTACTGGACACCAACAACCTCACAGAAGCAGAACGGATTGAACTATCTCTATTTGCTTCTGATTTGCTGAATCAGGTTCGTAGAGCCCTTGGTACACAAGAAACAGTTGTGACTCTGGGAGCTGTAGAATTTGCGAATAGAGTGGCAACTAGCTATGTGGCAGATAATTGGAACTTAGAACAAATTGGGAAAAAAGGTCATGATGCAAAAGCTATAAATGACGCAGCTAGAACAATGGGTCTAACTACTATCTCAGATGAACGAGTGGAGAGAGGAAGCCAAATTTATGAGAACCTCTATGCAGAAAGCATCCAACAAAAAACGATGACCAAAGCGAATGCTAAGCGCTCGATCTATCAAGCTCTCCTCTCATTTCTATTTAGCGATATGGAGTATCTCCACGCTCTATCGATTGCTGGTGTATCTGGACAAGATATGTATCTTGGAGTGGATCTGTCGACCACTAAGGGAATGACTGCAGTACATTTTCTGATTGTCGCTGATTCAGAAGTTATGGACCAAACTCGCTTTGATAAAACAGCTATTGCCAATCCTCACACAAGTGATCAAATCTTGGCCAATTATCACCAAGCTCAAGCAAGTCTTACCCAAGCGACTACCGCAAATAACCAAGCTCAGGAAGCTAAAACAAAGGCTCTTAACGAACAGACAGCTGCACAAGCACAAGTAGCTACTGCTCAATCAAGACTGGCAACTGCCAATACAGTGCCAATCTTGACACCAAAAGCTGAAACTAACCTTGTACTGGCCCAAGAAGCTGTTCAAAAGGCTGAAGTGGAACACAAAGAAGCACAGGCAAACCTAGCTAACCTACAGGCTGATGTCAAGGTGAAACAAGCGAATCTAGCTAAAGTCAAACAAACTTTGACTCAAAAACAAGCTACTCTAGATAAAGCTAAAGAACAACTGTCTATTGAACAAGATAAACTGAATCAAGTACTAGCAGAACTAGAAGCTGCCCAAGTAAACGTAGTGGCTGCTCAAACCCAACTCTCTACTGCTCAAACAACACTGAAGGAAGCGCAAGCCTATCTCGTCAAGCTAGAAGAAGCTCCTGCTCGACTAGAAAACGCTAAAGCTCATCTTTTACAAGCTACAAATAGCCTAAAGGCAAAAGAAGCCCTCTTGACAGAAGCGCTTGAAACACTAGCTGAATTGAAACAAGAAGAAGTGAAAGCATCCAATCACTACCAAACTGTCCTATCTGCTTACCAAGCCGTCCTTGAAGCACAGCGTCAAGTAGACTTAGCTAAACAGTATGAGACTATTATCCGTGAAGGGGGTCAACCAGTTCCAGTTGTGGATGAAACAGGTCGTATCACAGGCTATGTATCCGAAGCTCCGAAAGTACCGACACAAACATCCGAACCAATCTCTCAACCAACAAAGACCACACAAGCTAGTCTACCAGCTACAGGAACGAAAACTTCTTCCTTGACCGTACTCGGTCTAGCTCTAGCTAGTCTCGTCTTCTTCTCACGGAAAAAGAAAGAGGGGTGAGCTACTTGTGACACATACTGCACAACGCATTAAAACCCTACGAAAACAAGCTGGATTAAGTCAACAGGAACTGGCAGACAAGATAGGAGTACTACGTGAAACAATTTCAAATTGGGAAAGGGGAGCTAGTCGAACCAATGTAGAAAACATAGAGAGAATCGCAACCTTCTTCCAAGTCCCCGTATCTGATCTGCTGGGCATACAAATTCCAGCAGATACCGTGCAAAAATAACGACTTGACCGAAACGTCATAAAACTACAGCACATTGACAATCAAATACAAGGCTTGCCCTGATACAGCGTGGCTATGGATAAAAGAAAAATGGGGGCGAGTAACGAACTAGAAAAGGATATCTAGTCCAGCCACAACACGACTAAAGCTAGTTGACGTGTCCTGCTTTAGTAAGAGTTTGCGTTTTCTTAGACTCAAAACGTGCGCATGAAACACGGCAAAGCTCTACGGGAGCTTTCGGCATGGCTGTAAATGCAGCCTTTCATTCAATCCAAAAAAAGGAGAATTGTCATGAATGAAATAAGACCAGATAGAGAGATGACACTCTCTGATTTACGAAAGTTAGGAGGTCAAGGGAATGTAACAGCGTATCTATTGACAGGTGAGGTTGTCACCCTTCGTCCAAATTATGGTACAACTCCAAGAAGAGCGATTGTGGATGGAGAGCTAAAAATGGTAGAGGAAGTGATTCCATTTCAGAAGCTCTATCGACAAATTAGAACCATCAAGCGTGATCATATATTGATTGCAAGAAGAGAACGCTATAAGAACCAGTCTATCCTACGTTTGACTGGAAAAGGGTATCACCGTCCTAACTAATCAAAACATAAAAACAAATATTGAGGTAACACTATGTTAAACAAAAAGAACATACTTTCTATGCTTACACTATCAGCACTTGTCTTGTCAAATAGTGCTGTAGCTTTCGCAGATGAAACAACTCCGATTGACTCATCCTCCCCGATTGACATCACACAACCATCTACACCTACAGAACCGAGTACAGACGTTCTGACTCCAGTTGAGCCAAGTCAACCAGTCGAACCTACAACTCCAACGGAAGAACCAACAACTCCTGAAGAACCAACTGTACCAGTAGACCCAACGCTTCCGTCTACGGATCAACCAAAGGAGGAAACTCCTACCCAACCAACTGAACCGTCTACGACACCAGACACCCCAAAGGAAGAACCAAAGCAGGATATTCCACAACCTGACACTCCTACCCCACCTAAAACCGCAGAAGAAGCGGCTAATAAGGGTGAGAGTCAAATTGGAACTATCTCGACAGAAACCAAACAACCAGTAGAAACAGTCACTCCAGATACACCTATTGTGACAGATACTGGCTATACCATCATCAGTACGGACAATAGCCAGCCAGTCATTCGCTATGCGGATGGGTCAACAGCGACCGTTTCTGCGGAGTCCATCGGCGCAGTCGTAAACAAGGATAAGACTATTAGTGTCAAAACAGCGGATGGTCAGATGAAGACCCTGCCAAATACAGGAGAAGCACAATCTCTCCTCGCTCTAATTGGAACATTCCTACTAGGTGCAATAGGCTACTATCGTAAAAAATCAATCTAATCCATAAAAACAATACTGACCGAAATGTCGTTAAACTAAGAAAAATCAAATAAAGTAAAGGAGATACGAGTATGTATCAAAAAGATGTCAAAGGTCACGGATTCTTCCGTAAGAAAAAATGGGCAAAAGGCCTAGCTTGTGGTGTGACGCTCATGGGTGTTACAGTATTTTCAAATGTGGCTCTCGCAGATGAAATTGTGACAGAAACGACTCCAGCAGTTGAGGTCGTCAACCCTAATCCTGCCACCAACCTTGAAACAGTACAAGAAGCTCCATCAGCTGAAAGTCTAGCGACTCAGGCAGAAACAGGTCAGAAAACAGGTGAATTGACAAGTCCTGTAACGTCTACTGAGCTAGACAAGGTTGTGACTGATGCTAAAGAAGCAGGGGTTACCGTTACTGAAGACAGTAAACCTATCGTCTACGACAACCTAGACCAGGCTCAAGGAGATCTTGCCAAACAAGTAGAAGCGGTCCAAGAAGCTACAGTCAAGCAAGAAGCGAATACATCTGCCATTAAAGAAGCAGAAGAATATAACAAGGCAGAAGTTGAGCGAGTAGAGCGGGAATACCAAGAAGCTCTTGCGGAGTGGGAAAAACAAAAAACAGTCATTGATTACAATAACCCAGACTATCTTAAAGCCAAAGCAGAATATGATAAGGCCAAGGCAGTCTATGATCGAGATAAAGCAGCTAGAGAAGCTCATAATGCACAGGCTCAGGCAGAGTATGATGCCATCACTGCTCAAATCGAAAACCAAGATGTAGGCAATCCTTCTGCTGGTATTCAAGGCCATAGTTTTCCAGTTGGTGAATTCCCATCTGAGAAATGGGGCAACTTCTCTCCAATGGATTTGGGAAACAGGTTGGTAGCTATGGGACAAGGGAACGTCTCTAGCTGGGCGGATATTGCAGACCCGAACGGTGGCTATAACGTCCTTGTCAAAGATACCAACAAAATCTTAGATAATGCTCATATCATTTCTCGTGTTGAATGGGGAAATGTTGCTCCTACTGGAGCTCCTAGCTTGTATGCAGGAGATAAGCATACAGAAGAAAATGATGGCATCAGCACCTATGAAAAAGGCAATGCTAGCCAGGTGTGGTCTGTTCGTCCTAATGAATGGGTAACCATTCCAAATGGTATTCTTCTTGCAGATGGTAGTCGTCGTGATTTAGAAGTCAAGTTTGAAAAATATGGTGAAGAAACGTCATTTGGTAAAGAATGGGTTGTCTTATGGAATGAAGACGGAGCTATCAATGCCATTGATGGTTTTGATTGGTTGACAAACCGCCCTGCAGATGGTCTGCGTCGCTATTATCGTGTCAAGGGTTCAGATGATGCTTACTTTTGGAGTTATGTCGCAGTTGATACAGATGGTGGGCAGACAACTCGTTTACCACACGCCCTAATTCTTTCGATTGGTGGTGGATTGACAGCACTTGATCAAGGTACGGTCAAATCAGGTGAAGATTTAGGTTACACTTACGGAAAAGCTCGTGACAGTCGTGCGTTAGCTGGGACAAGCTCTACTCCGGATGGTGTTGCAGTTTTTACAGCTTACAAGGCAGGAGACATTATCATTGAAACACATAACTCTGCTGGTGGAAATGCCAACGCAGTTGCAGTAGGTGACTTTGGCTATTCAATCAATATGAAAGTACCGACATTCATTATAACGATTCCTGAAGAACCAACTCCTCCACAACCAAAAACAGTTGATATTCCAAAGCCAGAACCAGGAACACCAAACACCAAAGAAATTCCTGAGAAGAAAACTTATTCAGTGTCTGTTCATCCAGTTATCGTCAAACAAACTCCAGCCAATATTAAAGCTGTAGTGAATGAAGATGGTGTCAATGTAAATGGTAAACTAGTTCCAAAGGGCTCGATTCAAACTTGGGTATTGACAAACAGTCCACTAGTCGCAGGTCGTGAAGTAGTCACTAGCTATACCATGCTTGATCCACTCCCAGCAGGATTTGAGATTGACCGTGAAGCGACAGAAGCGAAAAACACAGCTTGGACCATCAGCTATGATGAAAACGGCAAGGCAACTGTACTAGCTACACAAGCAACGCTTGACTACCTTAATGCGAAACGTGACCAAGATGTGACGATTCCACTAGCTTATTTCGTTGGTCGTCCAATCAATGATGGCGGTACGTATAAAAATACCTTTACAACCTTGATTGCTACTCCTAAAGGCGAATACAAGGTGGTCTCAAACATTCCTGTTATCTACACACCAGGAAACGACCCAGAAACGCCACGTACTCCAGAAACACCAAATGGAGAAAATCCAACTCCAGACGATAACCTCATCCAGCCAAAGAAAGATGTGGTCGATGACAAAGGAAACTCTATCAACGGTCAATCTGTCCTACCAAACACCGTCCTAAACTATGTGGCAGAACAAGACTTTGATCAATACAAAGGGATTGTAGCTTCTAAACATGCGATTGGAAAAGGCTTCTTGTACGTAGATGACTACCTAGATGAAGCGATTGACGGTACTTCCTTAGTAGTCAACTCTATCACAGCTGCCAACGGAGATGATGTCCGTGAACTGTTTGATATGATTCACGTTCTTTCGAAAGACAGCCTAGATAAAAAACTCCAAGCGCTGATTAAAGACTCGGGTATTAGCCCAGTAGGTGAGTTCTATCTCTGGGTGGCTAAAAACCCTGAAGCCTTTTACAAGGCCTACGTCCAACAAGGCTTAGATATTACCCGCAACTTGTCATTCAAGATGAAACAAGACTTTGTCGGTACCATTACCAACCAAACATTCCAAGTAGATTTTGGAAATGGCTACTACGGAAACATCGTCACAAACGAAGTACCACAACTCGTCGTCCATAAGGATGTGCTGGATAAGGACGGTAAGTCTATTAATAATGGTACTATCCAAATTGGTGACCTTGTGACTTACAAGCTAGAAGGTTGGGTGATTCCTGCTGGACGTGGCTACGATATTAAAGAGTATCGCTTTGTGGACCTTCTCCAACACAGCTACGATGACTACCAATCATTTGTGATTGAAGCTAAGGTTGACTTTACACTACCAGATGGAACAGTGATCAAGAAAGGTGATGACTTATCATCATATACAGAAACAGTCTACAATGCCCAAACAGGCAAATTTGAGACTCGTTTCAAGGAAGCGTTCTTGGCACAAATTCCACGTGACCAGGCATTCGGTGCGGATGGCTATATCACAGTGAAACGAGTTGCCTCAGGAGAAGTTGTCAATGAGTACACACTCTATGTCAATGGTAACCCTGTTATCTCAAACAAGGTTGTGACGAACACACCTGAGCCACCACAACCGGAAGCTCCAAAACCACAAGCACCGGCTAAAGCACAATTGCCTAATACAGGTGATGCGGCTTCTTATAGCTTGTCAATTGCAGGTGTAGTAACCTTGTTTACAAGCCTTCTTGGACTCCGTAAGCGTAAGGAAGACTAATAATTACTATCTGACCTAGGCATGTCAAAAACTGCCTTTTTATTTTTAAGAAAAAGAGGTACACACATGGATACTGTTACAACTGTTATTACAGCCCTAGGGGTTGCGGGAACGGTCCGTGGCTTATTTGCGGTCTGGTCGGGCTGGGAAGAATATTCTGTTGGAAAAGCTGAACGGGATACTCAGCGAGAAACGAGAGGAAAAGACGGAATGATTTACGGAGGCATGATGGCTGTTGGTGCAGCTTCTATTGCAGCGGCGATTGTGGCTGCGATGACAGGCTTTAACTTTGGATAAGGAGGGGGTTATGTGGATGTTGCAGAACTAACAAAAAATCTCTCACAATATAGCCCTATCTTAAACGATACCGTCAATCAAGTAGATAAAGGAGTCAAACCTGTTGCCGTGGTTATTATCGCTATCTTCTTTTTGATTGAGATGGACTCCTGGTATAAGTACATGAAACAAGAGGGCGGAGGTATTACTCGTGAACTCTGGATGGATGTCGCCTTTAAATATATCCTAGCCTATTTATTAGTGATGTTATCTGGCTCTATCTTTGATATGATTCTTGAGATAGTAAATATGGTCATCCGCACGATTGACGGTGTTATACCAGCTGAAAAAGTAAGCTGGCAAGGTCAATATGACCAAACTGAAGGTTGGTTTTTCAAGAATATCTTCTGGCTAGTTGGAGGTGCTACCGAGGGGATAGCTAAATTGAGCACAAAGTTGATTGTCTATATGCGAGCGCTTGAAATGTATCTCTTGAAGGCTGTCGGATCACTATTGATAGCCTTTTTCATGTCGGATGCGACACGCTCAATAGCCATCAATATCTTAAAATACTTTGGAGCAGCTGCCTTTCAAGGGTTACTTCTCTTATTGATTGTTCGTTTCTATCCAGTCCTCGTTACGGAAGATTTAATGAAAGTCAATATGCAGGGGGATTTTGAAACTTGGGGGACAGCGATTTCTTCTATCGGTAAAGGAATCATCTTTATAGTTCTATTATGGGGCAGTCAACGAAAGGCCAAACAATTGCTTTCGGCTATGTAAAACAAGGGAAATTATGGTATACTAGAAGCAGGAGAAAGATTAGGAGAATCGACTATGGAAAATGAACACATGGAAGACTACAAGGAATTTACGCTCTATGCGAAAGATAAAGAACAGGCCCATCGACTTGTGGAAGAATTGTTCTCAGAGAACAGTCAGGAGAAAATCAGGGGTGGCTTCTGGACAAGACTATTCTCTTTCCTTAGATTAGTATCTATATTTCTGTGGCGATCTTTGTTTGTGTTGCTTCTCACACCTTTTTTTCTTTTTACATGGTTGAAGACAGCTATATCAATTGGATTAGGAATAGCATTAATATATGCAATTATAGGTAGTTTATATTATGCTAATACTGGAAGAGCTCAGCTTGATATGACAACACTACTTTGGACAGAGTCAAGAGTATATACCATTGCAGGGATAGCGATTTTTCTTGCGTTGCTAGTTACTTGGGATTCTTATACTAAACGAGATGAATAGTATGAAAAACCTCACTTTTTTACAGAGTGAGGTTTTTTCTATTGGAGGAGGTGCCATGGCACAAAAACTAGGATCCGAATTTCTACGGACATTTACTGACTATGAGCCACCTGTCCTCTTTGGTCGTACAAAGAGACAGCTGGTCATGACGATTGGGACCTTCGGCTCGATAGGGCTGTCTGTCCTATTATCTGTTACCCACTTTCCAAAGTGGATTGGCTATATTCTACTGGGAGCTATTTTAGTTCCCGTTTTTTTATACGGTACGAAAAAGGATATCGAGCTAAAAGAACGGTATCGCTTTTCACTAACCATTCAAAAACGGTCCTATAGGACCGAACAACCGACAAAAGGAGGAGAGTTTACCCGCCATGATTTTAGATCGCATATGGAAATCACAGAGGTTGACCAAAGCCGAGAAAGCACGCAAGAATCGGCTGAAACGAACCCTCAAACCTAGTACACAAAATGCCATCTTCTTTACGAGTTTAAAAGAAAATGGCTTAATGCATATCGCAAAGGAACGTTGGTCACGAACCTATCGCTTAGGAGACGTGGCCTATACTTCCGCAAATGATGACCAACGAGAAGCTGTGATTGACAGCTATGGAGAAGCCTTAAATAGTTTAGATGCAGACCATCATTTTCAACTGCTGGTTATCAATAAACGTCAGGAGTCATCAGCTCTTAATCATATTATCTATCCTCTCATAGGCGATGGACTAGATACCTATCGCCAAGAATACAACGATTTGATTTCAAAACGCTTTATTGCGGATGCTAAAAACTTCCAGATAGAGAAATATGTGACCCTAACCACGAAAGCAGGGGAAGAAATCCAGGCAGATAGCCAGCTCCATGAGATGGCTCACAGTATACAAGAACAGTTTGACCAGGTTGGTGTGACTGTGGAAGAAGTAGACGGTCTAGGTCGCCTAAACATTCTCTACTGGCTCTTACAGGGCTATCCTTATTTCCCTTACACCTATAAAGACATCGCCTTGTCTGGCCTACGGGCAAAAGATTTCATTGCGCCTAATCGCATCCACTTTAAAGAAGACCATCTACTAGTGGACCAACACTGGGCTAAAGTGATGTACATCAAGCACTACCCGACCTTCTTATCGGACCGCCTCATTAAGAAATTACTGGATATAGGCATTGAGTTAGCCATTACGGTCCATGCGACACCGTATGAAGAGGGAGAATTTGAAGAGAAGCTGACAGAAACACAGGCACTAGCTAAACGTGAACTCTTTCGAGGGCACATGGACGGGATGCAGGCGGGGGTGATTGATCCAGAATTGACCACCTCGGGCCTTGCACAAGAAACCAGTCAAGCCACAAAGCGCTGGAAAGAAGAGACAACGGAGAAAGACCAGAAAGCCTTTCAAGGAGTCATGGCTGTGATGATTGTCGCAGAAACCAAGGAACAGTTACTACTTCATCGAGAAAAAGTCGCTTCGGCAGGTCGCACCTTGGGAGTCCGATTTGAGGATTGCTTCTATTACCAGGAAGCAGGACTAAATACCATCCTACCTATTGGGGAAGCCTTTCTCGATGTCAAACAAACCTATATGCGTCCCTTTACAACCGCTAACGTGGCAACACAAATCCCATTCACAAACTTAGATGTGCAATCCAGTAGCCCCAAAGCGATTTATTACGGCCAGAATCAATTGTCTAATAATACCATTACCTTAGACCGGAAACATGATTTAAAAGCGTCAAATGGTGTTGTCCTTGGTTCCTCCGGTGCAGGTAAGGGAATGACCGTCAAAACAACGGAGATTATTCCCACCTTGCTCCGCTTTCCAAAGGATCTGATTATTGTGGTCGATCCCGAGAGCGAGTATGGGGATATCGCAGAAGCCTTTCACGGAGAAGTGATTCAGCTATCTACCAAATCCTCTACCCACTTGAATCTATTGGATCTTCCGGAAACAGATGAAGTCCTAACAGACACAGATGGAAACGAGATCGATTTCATTGCGGAAAAAGCCAACCTGCTAATGAACCTCTTTGAATCGGTCTTAAAAGAAGTGACAGACAATCATATCAGTATCATTGACCGTGTCACCATAGAAACCTATCAGCGCTTTTTGCACCCTACCTTACAGGACTGGCAGACCGTCCTTGAAGAACAAGAGGAAGAGGCCGCAGAAGAATTAGCTACTAAGGCAGAAATCTACACCAGAGGCAGTCTCAATCTGTTTGCCCATCCGACCAATGTGGATATGTCTTCTCGCTTGATTGTCTTTAACTTAAAGGGACTCTCTCATAAACTAAAACCCTTTGCCTTGTTGGTGCTACAGGATTATATTTGGCAACAGGTTATCCAGGCACGAGAACAAGGAAAAACCATTCGCCTTTATTGGGATGAATTACACTTGACCTTCCGTACCCCGAAGGATGCGGCTTTCTTTGCGGAGCTATGGGCACGTATTCGGAAATACGGAGGGATGCCTACAGGGATTACCCAAAATTTAGGCACCATTCTTGCCTATGAAGAGGGAAGAAACCTCTTATCTAATACGGACTTCCTCTTGCTTTTGGAACACAATAAAAAAGATATTGAATTGCTTCGGACAGTCCTGGATATTCCAGAAGGATTGATCAAGTATATCGAGCGCCCCAAATCAAAAGGCTCAGGCTTACTGTATGCCAAACCGATCCTCGTTCCCTTTGAGAATCTGATTCCAAAAGAAACGGAACTCTACCGAATTACCAATACCGATCCAAAGGGGTAGCTAGAGATGAAGAAGGAAGAGATTGCGGCAAAAAACAGGCACTATGCTTCTTATAAGCCAAGAAAGGCTGTAAAACTCAGTAAAAGAGACTACAAATTAAGCAAACGTGCCCTACGAAAAGCCAAGGTCAATAAAGAGGATAAAGAAGCCATTCAAGTAGCCAAGCAACAAGTCAAGCTGAAGCGAAAGGTCCTAAAGACCCAATACAAGCGAAACGGAGGGTCTGTTCCTAGAAAATTGGTCAAGAAAGGCTATCAGACGAGCCGTTCGATGACCGAAAGTGGTGTATCCGAACACGAGGTGATGGGAGACATCGCGAGTAAGCGCCAGTCCATTCGCCAATCAAAATATGGCCTGCAAAAAGGGAAACAAACCACTAAAGGAGTGGCCAAACTAGGAAAGTATACCGTCCGCTTGTCTTATGGGATAGGAAATAGAGGATATAACTTTGTCAGAGGAAATGGCTTTACCCGTACCTTGAAAGAAGAGAGATGGGAAACAAAGGTAGCTAGTCGTATCCAACAACTACGGAAACGAATGGCTCGCACCAAGGTAGCCAAGACAGGAAAAACTACCTTTCGAGTGCTGAACTGGCTAAGTAGCCCCTTTAAACAGATTCTACTCAATCCCTTGTCCATTAAGTCTTACCTGCTTGTGTTTATCATGGTGGTCGTTGCGGCAGCCTATCTAGGCAACCCCAGTCCCATGCAACAAAATGAGTTTCACCTCAATGATTCTTGGCTACACTTTTCAAAATTGGACCGCTCCCGTTCAAATGAAGAAGTAGACTATTGGACAGATATCGATGAGGTCTTACAGTATACCAATTTCGTTTATCAAGATTACCGTCAAACCCAAATCTGGGAAGATCCTTCTGAGGTATCGAAAAGAAGATACCAACAAAGCATAATAGGAGGCAACCCAGGTCCATCCAAAACGATGTCTGATATGGAATACAGTATTTGGTATAACCTTAATAATGATAAGGACCATTTAAGAACTATGAGAGACCTATATGGTCCAGATAGCCATTTTAAATGGAAACTCTCTGAAAAAAAATTAGCAGAGTTTGAGGAATTGCTGGAGATATCCAAAGAAACTGGCTACTACAGGAGCTATCAAGAGTTAGAAAATCCCATCTATTCCAAGCGAGAAGAAGGAGTAGGCCAGCCTCTTGTGATTACAAAGCGTTTTGGATATGTTTCGACAGATGAACTGTATAACAATACCCTGATTCAGGTGGAGCGAGGCAAACAGCTCTACGCATCGATGGCAGGAAAGGTCACTGTTTCAGACAATACCCTTACGATTGAAACCAGTCGTGCCAAATTTACCTACTACAACGTGTCAGAACTGCGAGTCCAAACGGGAGATCAGGTCACTACCGGACAAGAACTGGCTAAGGTAAACGCAGATAACGGCCAAGAAATCAGCTATCAAAAACTCAAAACCGACAAAGACAAGACCTCCAAAGAGTGGGTGTTTGTCAATCCAGGTTTCTACTTGCCGTCTGTCCATTACAATCAGACAACGAGTGTCCTATCGACTATTGACTTTTCAGGGGATATGGCTGGTCGCATCAAAGAAGCAGCTGACTATGTGAAAAAGTACGAACCCCAAGCAACGATTAATGGGATGTCAGCCATGTTGGGTAACTTCTGGACAGAGTCGTCCATCACAGCCAAACGTGCAGAAGGCGATTACCTCAATCCTCCTGTAGGGGCGAGTGCTTCATCATGGGATGACCCAGCTTGGTTAGAGATGGGAGGCCCAGCCATATACAATGGTTCTTATCCCAATATCCTAAGGAGAGGGTTAGGACTAGGCCAGTGGACCGATACAGGAGACGGGAGTATTCGTCATACCCTTTTGCGCCAATATACCCAACAAAAAGGCAAGAAGTGGTATGACCTTGAATTACAGATTGATTTTCTCTTTCATGGAGATGTCCCCTATTATAGAGAACTAGCTCGTCAGATTCTTACAAGCAATGAGAGTGTCGAGAGCTTAACAGAACGCTTCTTGGTCTATTGGGAAGGCAACGCAGGAGATAAGCTCCTAGAGCGCCAAAACAATGCCAAACAGGTAGCGCAGTACTTAAAGAGTCCAGTTGGAGGCAGTAGTAGCCTTGTCGCTTCGTGGAACTTCCCTGAAGCCTACAGAAACAAGATAAGCCATTTCCCATCTGAAGCAACGGTCAAGAGCACGGCACCAGGTAGCGGTTATCCTGTCGGTCAATGTACTTGGTTTAGTTACAACCGTCTTGTGGAGTTGGGGTCTATCACAGACCTATCTGGAAGCTATGGCTATCTTGGAAATGGCCAAGATTGGGTGACTAGTTTAGTCGCAAAGGGCTGGAAGAAGCGAGAACGACCAGTGGTTGGTGCAGTTGTATCGACCATGGGAGGATTTGACGGAACTCCTCCTCAGTATGGACATGTAGGCATTGTGGAAGCGGTTAACCCAGATGGGACATTCTTAGTGTCTGAATGTAATTGGGGCGGAGTACAAGATAAAATTCATTGGCGGGTGTGTAAGCCTAGTGTGTACTACACGTTTGCGACACCAAAGTAATAAAGGAGAACATCATAGAATGGTATTTTTCAAGAGAAAAAAGAACACACAACCTCTACTAGAGCCATTTCCACCACCTGTTTCACAGGTAACAGAAAAAGCGAGGGACAGAAGACGAGAATTATGTTCTGTCATTGGCAGTGGTTATGAGAGGGATTTTTATAAACCTCAATTAGGAAAGGAAAGACAATGATCAATGAAGAAAAAGTCAAACGCCTCCGCATGATCGCAGGAGGGATTGGACTTGTATTGTTACTACTATTGAGCTATGGAGTGGGACAGCTAACAGCCCCAAAGCCTAGCCAAGAGGAAACATCTACCCAGACGAAAACCAAGGAAGAATTAGCTTATCAAGACGTAAACGACTTCTTAAGCGCCTACTATACCAAGAAAGATTTAGGGACAAACCGCAATCGCTACAAGCCCTTTATGACAGAAAATCTCTATAAACAAGAGGTCTCCAAAGAGGAGGAAGCAGTCAGTCAAACCTATAAGGGCTATGTGGTGGATTTTGAATTCAAAGAGGCAGATATCTATATCAATACGAAAACCAATATTGCCCTTGTACAAGTCACTTATACCAACACTCTGTTGGAGAAGAAGGACAATTATGAAAAAGCGCAAAAAAATGTTCGTAATCGAACCATTTTGAAATTGTCTTACATACGAGACAAGGAGGGAGAGTTAAAGCTCAATGCCATTCAGCCGGCGGTTCTCCAATTAAGCGGAGAAGAAGAACCCAACCTTCCAGATTATGGAACCATCACCACTACAGAAACAGGAGACGAATAATGGTTAAAAAACAAACCTGGCAAGATGCCAAGAAGAAAAAAGAAAAAGAAGAAGCTGAACTACAAAAACTCTACGCTCAGCTAGAGGATCTACAGGCTAAAATTAAGAAAAAAGAACAGTCTCATCGAGAAGCCTATGCGGAATACTTGATTCAGCTCCATAATAGCGGTGAGAAGACAGATGCGGAAGTGGAGCGCTTCTTTCTATCGCCCCATCCTCACCATCCTTCAGGAGGTGACCACTAATGTTTCGATTGAGTATTCCTCAAGCCTCCTATACAGGGGAATTTGAGAATAAAGACGCTTTGATTGCTCGAATGGAACAAGAACAGACGAAATGCGCTAGAGAAGGGCTGTCTGCGACTTGTTTGCTTATGCATAAGACAGAACAAGGAGAGATCCTAGAGACCTTAGAGGTGAGATTGCCTCTTCCTGAGGGACAGCT
Organism: Streptococcus oriscaviae; assembly: GCF_018137985.1. Lineage (NCBI taxonomy): Bacteria > Bacillati > Bacillota > Bacilli > Lactobacillales > Streptococcaceae > Streptococcus > Streptococcus oriscaviae. Next base: position 1,485,698 of record NZ_CP073084.1, read on the forward strand.
GATCGATGAGGTCGTCATGACCTTTGGCAATCACAAACCAACGAAGCAACCTCTTTTGTCAAAAAAACTCCCCTTTACCCAAAAACCACACACAGAAGTTGAACAAGCAACTCCCGCTCAAACGGTCAAGGCTTCACGAAATCCCTTGCTTGTTATGGTGCTGGTCCTTGCTTTAGCAGGAGTTGGTCTAGGAGGATTTGCTTATGCACGGATTCAATCGCAAGAAACCGCCATCACACAGCTGGCAGAACGATTGAAAGAAGAACAAAGGCTGACAGTGATGAGTCGCAAGCTAGATGTCTTTTGTCGGTACTTTATTCCACATTATTTTTCAGGCAATACCAGTAGTTTGGAAAATTTTAGAACAGGGGGCGACTGGTCAGCCCAAACGGGCACAGTCCAGTCCGTCATCCTTGAGTCGATCACAGCTACAAAAACAGGGTATCAGATGGGGTATGTGATCAATGTCAATCGTGAGGGAAGTGTCAGTCGAGAACTCCTCCAGTTGGATATCATCAGCAATGAAAAAGGAACATTTGGCTTTTCGGTTGATAAAGACCCCAAATTGAGTGACTACCCGATTACAGAATAAGACAGACTATATGCACAATCATATAGTCTTTTTTTCATACCAGAAAGGACAATTATGGAACAAGAAAAAAGTATGTACCAGTTGAAACATGCTGGAAAATTGACCGGAGAATTCCTGGTAAAGGGATTATTATTGTTGCTGGAAAAAGGAGAGGGGGCTATTGATCTCTATCGGAACCGCCCCAAGGTTGGAGAACAGAAGTGGAATCGTTTTATGGCGACCAATGCCCCTAAAGAAATCAAGGAATTCCGTACAACAGAGATGAATTTGGAACAATTGCGTAGTGTGCTGAATATGTATGATATTAGCTTTTCTATGAGGACACTGGACGATGGACTGACCCAACTATCGTTTGAAACGAAACATCATGCCGTCATGGAGACAGCTTTTGAAAAGGTCATCGAGCGTGCCACCAATCCAGAAACAGCCGCAGATTTTGGAAAGCTCTTGTCTCAGCCACCAGTTAAGAAATCCTTTGAGGAACGCTTAAAGGATGCGACCAAACAATCAGAAGCTCTACAAGAACTCCAGAAAGAAGCAGTAGCTGCCTCAAAAGTAACTCAAAAAGTAGATGAGGTCACCAAATGACACAAGCTAAAAACAAGTCACAACGGCTGCTAGAACCGTATATCATCATGGGACTTGTGGCGTTTTATATAGGACACTGGATAGCGAAAAGCATCGAGTTAGCTCCTGTATCCCTCTCTTCCTACGATCCTTTTCGGTTGAGACAAGTTGCGTGGTTCTTAGCCCACCCCTTTCATCAGCCGTTGCTAGACCCCGTCCCTAGTGTCTTCTCCCTCTGTCTAGGTAGCCTCAGTTTTCTAGGAGTGCTCGCTCTCTACTTTCGGTCAGGGGACAATCGATTGTATCGTTCAAGAGAAGAACATGGTTCAGCTCGCTTTGCGACGGTGGAAGAGTTGAAGAACTTTCGGGATGAAGAGCCTGAAAATGATAAGATTTTGACCCAACATGCACGTATGGGCATGTTTAATGCCAGACTCCCCTATCAATTCCAGGTCAATAAGAATACCTTAGTGACGGGGTTGCCGGGTGACTGGAAGACACGGGCATTCGTAAAGCCTGGTCTCTTACAAACGAATAGCTCTTTTGTCGTTACAGACCCGAAAGGCTTATTGGTCCATGAAGTAGGGCATTCACTAAAACAAGCAGGCTATAAGATTAAGGTGTTTGATTTAGTAACCTTACAGAATACCTGTCAATTCAATGTCTTTCACTATATGACAACGGAAACGGATATTGACAGGGTGGCTGAGTCCATTATTCACGGGACAAAGCGATCGGATAACCAGGGGGAAGACTTCTGGGCGCAGGCGGAGATGTTATTGATACGTGCCTTAATTGGCTATCTCTATTTTAGCTCCAAGTATCATGAAGTGACCCCTCATCTTGCACAAATTGCCGATATGCTTCGAATGCTTAAGAGGGAACATCCGGATACAAAAAGCCCCGTGGAGCTGATGTTTGACGAATTAGAACAGCTCCTTCCCAATAACTATGCCTCCAAGCAATTCACCCTCTTTATGAAAAACTTTGGGGGTCAAACCCTGATGTCTGTCTTGGCCATTACCTCATCTCGCTTTGCGGTCTTTGATCATGATGATGTGAGACATATCGTGAAAGAGGATACCCTAGACATTGAGAAATGGCAATTAGAAAAAACAGCTGTCTTTATTGCCATCCCTGAAACAGATAAAACCTATAACTTCTTAGCTAATTTGTTGTTTGTGACCATGTTTCGTATTCTCCCCAATATAGCGGATGAAATCTTACAAGGTCGCCACCCTATATACAATCCAGAAAACCTCATCCATCTACGAGCCATCATGGATGAGTTCGCTCAATTAAACCGAATTCCCTATTTTACAGAGTCTCTCTCTTCCTTGCGCTCACGGGAAATCTCTATTGATATCATCGTCCAAGCCATCAGTCAGATTCAAACAACCTATAAAGATGAATGGAAAACCATTCTCAATAACTGTGGGACGCTGCTCTACCTTGGAACCAATGACAAAGATACAATGGAATACTTCTCTATGCGCTCAGGAAAACAAACTATTCATCAACGCAATACGAGTCAAACTTATAGCCAACAAGGTTCATCGAGTGAAAGCATCCAAACAATTGGTCGCCCCCTTCTCACTCCTGATGAAGTCGCACGTATTGGCCTAGATGAAGCCCTGGTCTTTATTTCCAAACAAAATGTATTCAGGGATAAGAAATACAACCTAGATAGTCACCCTCGAGCACACTTGCTCGCAAATCATCCAAAGGATCCAACATGGTTTACCTATAATATGGCTAACCACGATATTCAGGAATGGGATGACAATATCAAAAAGGACAGTGTCGCATAGATAGAAAGGATACCAATGGAAAAAGAAAAAATACTGACAAATACCCTACAAGAACCACTTGCGAATGAAATGGACTATGCCATGATTGGTATTAGTCAAGATGAAAAAGAGATCCTAGTGGCGGACTATAGAAGTAACTGGGTCGATGAAGAACAGTTCTTACATCGCCCCCTTCTCACAAACTACCAAGATGAGCGTAGTTCTTACCAACAGCTGATGGATTGGTTAGAAGTAGCACTTCCTCATCTTACGCACCCATTTGAAGAGGTAGAAAACACCAGCTTCCCCCAAGAAATGCTTAATGAAGTCAACCGAGAATTGGCTAGAAATAACCAAGCACTTCTCGTACGGACCATTGATTGTATAGATGGAACAAGAGAGGTGGTAGCGATGGTCTACGACCCTACAAAGGAAGAAAAAGGAGATGCAGAGTATTATCTGAAGCACCACGTCGAGGCCCTGTATCAAGGAAGAGTGATTCAGCTCTACCAGGTACCGATTAAAGAGATATACGAGAAAGATGACCTATCTGAGCTATTCTTTGAAGCGACTCCTGTTTTTATGGACCAAGCGCTACTGACTGGAGATGGGAGAGCTGTCTTAAATGAACTCCATCAGATGGGCTTTACCTCGATTCAAGAACTCGCCTTAGAAACACAGACTCAGGAAGATAAGGTAGAAAGCCAGGAACTAGAAAGGGGACTTTAATGGCTACAGTAAAAGAATTAAGACAAGTCAATATTGTAGGTGTTGCAGAAAGCTTAGGAATGGAACTGAAACCAGATAATAGTCGCTATTATAGATGGAAAGACCATGATTCTCTTGTCATTGATGTCCGAAAAAATTGGTTTAATTGGTACTCACGAGATAAGTATGGCGATCCTATTGCACTCGTTCGATTGATTAGGGAAGTTTCTTTTAAAGAGGCGAAGCAGTATGTAGAGACGGGTTCTTTTCCGACGGTCACGTCACTAGACGATACCCATAAGGAATTTTCGAACTACCTGTCACGTTATGAAAGTAAGGACAAGACCCTGATGGTTGATTACTTAAAAAACGAAAGGGGTTTATCAGAGGAGACGATTCGTTTCTTTGATGAAAAAGGGGTATTAGCACAGACCAATTATCAGAACGCACAAGGCATTGAGCCAATCATCTTATTTAAAACATTAGATGCCACAGGAAAAATGATTGGTGGTTCCTTACAAGGGATCGTGGAAAACAGAGAGCTTTACGATAGAGGACGTCTCAAACAAATCATGAAGCATTCAGACGGTTCAAGTGGGTTTAATGTAGATATTGGTACACCTAAGCGTTTAATCGTGGCAGAAGCCCCAATAGACCTAATGAGCTACTACGAGCTCCATAAGAGCGAATTAAATGATGTCCGTTTAGTGGCAATGGATGGATTAAAAGAAGGAGTCCTCAGCCGACATTATATGGAGATTTTATATATCAGACGTGGGAGAGTCTATGAGGCGGATCGAAAGAAGACTCCCAAAGCCCTCGCAAATCTCGCAAAAAGCAGTGAGCATTTTAAACAAGTAGACAATCAATCAGTCATTACATTAGCGGTTGATAATGATTCTGCAGGTCGTAAGTTTCTTTCTCGTTTAGAGGATAAGGGGATTCGCTTTGTGGCAGATTTACCACCTCTAGTTCAAGGAGAAGAGAAGTCCGACTGGAATGAACAATTACAACGTATAAAAAAGGAGAAGACAATGCCGGAAAAGCAAATGATGCACAGACAACAGTTGACAGAAAAAGATAATAATGCAGATAAAGTCCTTTATCAAGAAACAAGGGCTAAGACATCAAAAACAGCAGAAGAACATTATTTCGATTGGATCGAGAGGATGGCAGCTACTGTACAGGAACAGCTACAACTTCCATCCCCTCCCAAATTAGCGTCTGAATTAGAAACTGTAGTCGGACCGTTTATCACAACCGACTTAGATCGATTATTTGCCAGACGTCTTTCCTTAGTATTAGATACTCAACGAGTTGAATCATCACGGATTTTATCTGTGCATCAAGCAATCGACCAGTTGGATAAACAAATCAGTGAGAGGATGCAAGAACAAACAGCCGTCTCCTACCAAAAAGAAAATGCCCTCGAGCAAGCTCAAGGGCATGAAAAAAGCGCTGAGGGTACAATCGGGGATTTTCCTGCTAAGCAGGAGGCAGCACCTCTACCTGAAGCGAACGAATCGCAACCTTTGAATGACTTGTCACCAAGCCAAACTGAGCCTCAGCCTTTACTTCATTTTACTACAAAGGATGATGGAAAGTCAATTGAAAAGAGGTACTATCATCCAGCCAATCAAAAAGATATTGCCAAATTGAACCGGTATGCACCAACCATCCAACAAACTGCTCAATGGTATTTGGATACCATCGCAGATTCTCATGTCATCTATTTGTATAAAGATGGGGGGAGTATCTCTAGTTTAGCTGTCCAGTTTGGCCGAGATAAGTTCATGCATCTTACAGGTATCTTTCCTTATCGTGAGCACCAAACTGCCAGCCAAACCCTCGAGGATTTTGCGAATGGGAAAGGGGATTTTGATTCCATTTTAATTGCGAATAAGGGCGCAGCCTTTGATAAAATTAAGGTTCTTCCAGAACTGGAAGCCATTATCCAATCAGACTCATTCTACTTTGGAGATTTGTCAGAAGTCCCTAAATTGAAACAGTTGGATATGGATAAGGCCATTCGGTCTGGAGATGAGGATGTGGTTCTAGCAATGCGAACAGTCGATGGCACAACCTTTCCTGCTAGTCTCTTAAAACTTCGTCAAACCTTAGCTTTACAGTTGGAAGATTCAATGGAGGAGAGGACCATTCTAGGAGTCTATCGCTACCGAGACAGTCAATTAGACCAACTATCTATCAACCAGGAATATATCAAAGATGGGGGAGAAGTCTTTAAACCAATCCTAGCTCAGGTAGTAGAAAACTTGGTTCAATCAATATCATCTGAACCAAATATGGAAGAAGATATGGTCTACCACAACCAACCATCTTTCGAGGGACAGATGTCAGAAAAAACGAAACCAGAATCCGTTGACCAATCCTCTTATGCTCAACCAAGTAGCCAAAATAAACTCAATGAGTTACTAGCTTCAAAAGATCGAGCAGGATTGGCTCAACACCTAAAAGAGGGAATTCATCAATACTTGGATTCCACACAGTACAAGGAATTTCTCAAAACCATGAGTCGCTTTCCTCACTATTCTTATCGAAATATGATGTTGTTAAAGGCACAAAAACCAGATGTGCAAGCTGTCACTTCCTTTAAGAGTTGGAAAGAAGATTTTGGAAGAAGTGTCAAAAAGGGAGAAAAGAGTCTACGTATTTTCGCTCCGATGGTTGTAAAAGTAAAAGACCCAGAGACTGGGGAAATCCTAAAAGATGACAAGGGGAACGATGCCACTCGTACTATTTTTAAACTCGTTCCGGTCTTCGATGTCTCTCAAACAGAAGGAAAGGAGCTGCCCAAACCCATCTATCAATTGGAGGGCACTCACGAAAATTATGCCAAACTCTATCGTTCTGCCAAAGAGTATGCGCAGTCAAAAGGACTACGTTTCGAGTTTGAGGCAAACCTTGGTGAAGCCAATGGCTACTATTCACGGAAGGACCAAAAAATTGTCATTAAGTCTGGCATGTCTGAACAACAGACCCTCAAAACCATCTATCATGAACTGGCTCATGCGGACCTCCATTCCTCAAAAACGACGGATAAAGAATTGAAGTATAGCCATGCAGAATTACAAGCGGAGTCTGTCGCTTACATCGTATCAAACCATTATGGTCTAGATACAGGAAGTTATACTTTCGCTTACTTAGCTTCTTGGACGGAGGATAAGGCAGCGTTAACCGACCTTGAAGCACAATTAGAAATCGTCCAAAAAGAAGCCCAACAGCTAATCTATTCGTTGGATAGAGAGCTGGAAAAACAACTGGAACAGACAAAAGAAGTCGTCAAGCCAATAGAAAAATTATCGTTTGAGGAGCGTCTCGCTCGAGCTGAAAAACAATCTCATGCACTTGTCGAGCAACAAAGAAAAGAGGAAGAACAGTCAAAAAAGCAGGAAGGCAAGCTGCCCAATCAGGAACGCTAGGCCTTCTCGATGAACTCAGTAAAAAAGTCAACAGCAGTAGAAAAGGAACTCAAAATAATGAAAACACTGGATAATATTTTAACCACTCATCTTTATCGGTTGGATGACCAACATGTCCTTCAGCCGATAGAAGAACAATTTGAAAAATCACGACAAGCTATGCTTCATGAACTCAAAACAACCCGAGATGCCCTCGCAAAACAAGAGATTGATTTGGTAGAAGACTACCAAATCAGTATCGCTTTATTGGAAGAAGCATCTGATGAACAGTTCGAATTTTGGAAAAACCAGCTCAAACGAGAGGGAGAGCTTTTCTGATGCAGGGCATCAGAGATACGTGCGCCAGCACGCACTAGGGGCTTGGGGATTTCCCCAAAAGTTTGAAGAGTTAGTCCTCTCCCAAGTGCCAGTCGGCACAATTGGGATAGGGCTAAAAACTTCAAAAATCGCAATTGTATATACAAGTGCTATGCTTGCCAGATGGAAGGAGGTCGGTCTGGTAGGTCGGAAAATAGGTAGAAAGGAACCGAAAAAAATGGGACAAGAGACAGAGCGCAGTCGTCCAATTCAAAAACTATTTTTTGTGAACGAACAAGAAAATAAAGATATAAAAGCGAGAATGAGAGCTGTTGGTTTGAAGAACTTTTCAAACTATGCACGTCTAATGGCATTAACTGGAAAAGTCGTTGTCGTCAATTTTGATGGGCTGATAGAATTGAGAAAAGAGATTAACTCAATCGGTGTCAATATCAACCAAATCGCAAAAGTAGCCAACACAGATGAACAAGTTTCAACTGAACAAGTCATAACACTCTTAAACGAAATGAAACGGATTGAGGAGTTGCTCGCAGATATAAGCGATAAAAATATCATGAAGGTAGGAAAATACGATGGTCTACACGAAAGTACATCAGATTAAAAATGTAGAGCGACTGTATCGATCCATTAACTATATTTTGGATGAAGCAAAAACGGTGGAAGGCTCACTAAAGGAGGATAGTCTATTCCCATTGATTGCGAATGGATCTACCTTGTGTCATCAATTGGCATCTGGTCATCACGTGGAAAGTCTAAGTCATTCAGCAACTGAAATGATATTGATGAAGAAACTTTCAGACCAACGATTCGGAAGAGAAGAACGCTCTGATTTAAAAACAGGAAAAGGTACGCTTGCTCATCATATTATCCAATCATTCAGTCCGAACGATAGACTAACGCTAGAGGAAATTCATGAGATTGGTCGTCAAACCATTTTAGAGTTGACTGGAGGTCACTATCAGATGGTGATGGCAACTCATGTAGACAAAGGCCATATCCACAACCATATCATTTTCTCATCTACCAACCTAACCACTTTAAAAAAATTCAGATGGCAAAAAGGAACAAAGAGAAGTTTAGAAAACATTTCAGATAAGTATGCAGACCGACACGGAGCTAAAATCATTGAACGAAAAAATGAATTAAATGCTCATTCTAGTTATGGTGCATATCGAAGACAGTTTAGTTTCAAACGAGAAATCAAGTCACGTTTAGATTTTCTCTTGAACCATTCCACCTCTATTTCTGACTTTAGGGCAAAAGCTAAAGCAATGAATTTGGATGTCGATTTTAGTGGCAAAGAAGCAACCTATCGTTTGCTTGATCATCGTCAAGAACGAAACACTCGTGAGGCAGCCTTGTCTAAAAAAGGGCAGTATAGTTTGAATAGTATTGCAGAGCGAGTTGCAAAAAATAAGGTTGTCCATTCTATTGAAGTGATCCAATCTGAGTATGAGAAGATGGTTCGTGAACGAGAAGCTGACTTTGAAATGCGATTAACGATTGAGGATTGGCAGGTCAAAGAGAAAACTGCATCAGGGATTTATGTAGAGGTTGTTTATGGAGTCAATAATAAAGGGCTGATAAAAATTCCTCTTGATAAAGTAGATCAATTAGAGGATGGTCGCTTTGAATTATTCTTGAAAAAATCGGACTACTTTTATTTCATGAATGAACAGAAGTCCGAAAAAAATCGCTATATGAGGGGTGATACAGTGATGAAACAGTTGGCTTATAACAATGGTCAAGTTATTCTGAACAAGCACCCTTATATTTCCAAACTCGATAACTTGATTAAGGAATTTGAGTTCTTATCCAAACACGAGGTCACAGCACCTGAACAGTTTGAAGAGTTAGAAACTAAATTTATGAAGCAGCTTGAAAAAACGGAGAGAACTCTCTCTATTTTAGAACAACGGATCGAGAAATTGAATAAGTTATCTGGTGCATTGTTAGCATTTGAAGAAGGAAAAACCATCGGTCAAGAAATATTTGAACGGTATCAAGTTGATCCTCTGAAACTCAATCGAGGACGGATAGAGAAACAGCTTTTAGAAACCAATGTGGAACGACAAGTCTTACAAGATAAGGTTCAGTCAATTGTCGGTAACTATCAAACCTACGAGAAGATACGTGACCATGTACACCACAGAAAAGAAGAAAATACGTTGAGTCTATAATCATCGTATGTGATAAAACAAGGCTATAAAAGAAAGAGGTTTATTATGAGAAAAATACATCACTATTTTAAAGAGACATTACAGAAAGAACTAGTAGAGAAGCTAATACAATTAGATTTTGTGGAGTATGTGGAAGATAGCTCGAAGTATGTAAGAAATAAGGTAAGGGACGAAGAACAGCTCGCAGGGTATTATTATGTCGTACTGCAGGATGCGACAGATGCTATCTATCACGAGGTTACACTATCTGTTTATCATACAGATTGGACAATTAGTCATTTTGGTATTGCTTGGGGACACAATCCGTGTCATGTGAACTCATTGTCTGATTTGAATACATTGATAAATGTCTTTGGTTATCTTCCGTTTTCATTCTACTTTGAGAAAGTGACTTTTGATTGGAAGAACGAACTGCATGAATTAAAAACATATCCAGTCTCAATGAGTGAAGAGGAACTAGTCAACTATTTTAAAGAAAAAGAGTCAGAATTGGAAAGACGAGTTGGTAGACACCGCTACCGAGTTGAGTTTCCAGAATATAGTATCCGAACGTTTGATGAATGTGTGTGGTTGTTGCAAGAACTAGACCAATGTTTCAAAAAGGTTGACGATATCTTAAATTAAGACGGAATGAAAATGGGACGTATAGGTTAGAAAATTAAAACAGGAGCAATACTTATATGAAAATTGAAAGCATCAACTTATCGGAGATTATCCCTTATGAGAACAATGCGAAGAAGCATCCACGTTATCAAATTCAACAAATCAAAGAGTCGATACAATCGTTTGGCAATAATGTTCCGATTGCCATCGATGAGAACAATGTTATCATAGAGGGGCATGGTCGCTATCTCGCTTCTTTTGAATATGGAGCTTGCCCCAACAAATGAAATGGCACTCTCTCTTGTCATACTTCAGAAAGCTCTGCAGGGAGACGTATCAGCATTTAAACAAATCAAGGATTTATTAGATGCATCTGTAGATGATTGATGAGGATATAAGAAAAGCTCCCCACGTAAGACGAAGGGAGCAATGGCTATCTTGATATGTGCTTAACTCAGAATTTTTTTAAATTCAAGACAACCATAAGGACAGTATCTCATGAAATATGGAGTTTGTAAATACATTTTCTCTTTCTCTTCCAAATATTTTTCAATTATTTTCAAATTCAGTAGAATAGATAACATGATGACATTTAATGAACGACACTTTGTGGAAGAAATGGATGAATGGCGCAAGCAAGAGTTCTTAAAACGAATTAGGGAGTATGATGAGTCTATCGCTCCAACTATGCGAAAGAACGGCTATAAACGAGTCGATGCCACGGAACGAACTATTCTCTTTACTTTCGGAGAAATCACCTTCTCACGAAATCGCTGGCGAAGAGGACACCAAACTCGTTATCCAGTAGATGACTGGTTAGGTCTCAAGAAATACATGCGTTATTCTCCTGAACTCATCTTTCATATGGCCAAACATGCCTCAAAACTCTCCTATAGGGAAGTTTGTCGAACAGTATGGGATGCATACCGTATCCAAGTAACGAAGGATGCCGTATTGAAAGCCACTAAAGTATCCGAACGACTCTTGGAAGAAAAAGAGCGCTATCGCTTTTACCTGGAGGAAGAACAAGCACCAGAAAAAATTAAAGCAAATAAAATCTACCTAGAAGGGGATGGTGTGATGGTCAAAACAACCTCAGCTGGAGATGAACGCTTTAACACCGATTTAGCCCACTTTCTGATTCATACAGGTTCCAAGAAGGTAGGAAGGAACCGCTATATCCTCGAAAATAAATATGAGATTGTCCATGCCAATCACGAGAAAGCTAAGGAAGAGTTACTAGACTATCTCTATAATCACTTTGAGATTACAGACCAAACTATCCTTATTACCAATTCAGATAACGGGAAAGGCTATACCAAGCGCACCTTTCAAGAAATCAAAAAGGCACTGGGTATTAAACGTCATGAACATTTCTGGGATGAGTACCATCTGAATCAAAAACTGAAGACCTTCTTCAAACCCTATCCAGAAACCTTATACAATTTAGCTCAGAAAGCTATCCAAACTCACAAGAAACCTCTACTCATCACAGTACTAGATACGGTAGAATCCCTCATTGAGACAGAAGAACAGTATGAGACTTACTATAGCTTCCGACAGAAGATGATACGCAACTTTAAGGATACCAAGCCAGCTAAACTAAGAAATTTATCTCATAAGGGTGTCGGTGTGATGGAGAGCCAACATCATAAAATCACTTATCGCATGAAACATAGAGGGATGTATTGGTCGATTAAGGGAGCTTGTAAGATGGCTAAGATGATTCTTCTTGAGAGGATAGACCAACTAGAACAGTTATTCTTTGGGGATTGGCGCAAATCCTATCAACCTTACCAGAACCAGCGTTTTAGCGCAGGAAGGGCCAACAAGAAGATAATAGAACCACCTAATATCAGACGCTATCGTTCTGGTCATAAGAACGGTCGATGGCTGACGCATGCAAAGTAACATTTATTAACAGATAAACCATAGAATACCGCTAAAAAATGAAATTTTTAGGGGCTTTTTCGTCATGTTTTGCTTGTGTTTTTGTATGGTTTGTGATACAATAATTTTATTAAGAAAACAAAAAAAGGTGCAGGAGCGCTAACTCCTACACCACCGATTAAGACAAAGTAGTGTTTTGCTTAATCAGTCAAACAGTATTGTAGCATAAAGCAAACAATCACGTCAAGACTGAAGCAAAGAAAAAACTTTGTTTCGGTCTTTTTTCGTAAGTGAAAACTATCTGCTTTCTTAGGGTTTTAAAGGGATTTTGAGCTTTCCCAAAAATTCAGACACATACAACAGCTGGGGGCTTGTTTACTTTGATAGGTATTTTTGCTATAATAATTTGTGGAACTCATTTTTAAGGATAAGCATTCCTTTAGGAGTTCCCAAATGTGAATCCCAATTTATAGGCTATCTGAGAGTAACACTCTTTGGACGAGATAGTTGCATCGACCTATTGACTGTAGATATGCTGGATAATTAACAAAACGGGGGGTTAATGAGCAGTATGTGAACGGCATGGATTCGTCTTGGATTGGGGAACATTTTTGTTACTATTAAGTAGCAGTGTTGCAAATACGATGGTTTGCTCTATCTGATTTGCAATAATCAAAACTATAGGAGGAAATATGAAGAAATTGAAAAAAGGCCTATTGGCTTCCCTTTTGTTCCTGGTTTCCCTCTTTGGAGCTTTTTCTTTGTCTGCAGAGGCAAAAGCTGCAACCAGAGATGTGATTACGGAAATAAAGGTAACACACATGGGAACCCAAGAGGTGTTGTCTGGGCCGGGTAGCACATTCTCAATCGGTGCTTGGACCAATATGAAGGTTGACGTGAAATTTGTCATTCCTAATGATGGTTCAGTCAAAGAAGGAGATACGACCACTCTCAAACTACCGGCTGAAATTCGCTATTCATCAGCCGTCCCTGCGCTTGATCTAGTGTATGAGGGCAAAAACTTTGGGAAATTGGTCTTTGACTCAGTTAATAGAACAGCAACGGTTACCTACTCAAAAAATGTAGAAACCATGTCTGACATCAAAGGAAGTTTCTTTGTCAACGTGGCTGTAGACCATTTTGGTAATGTATCTGCTCACAAGATCCCAATGACCTTTAATGTGGACTTTGGTGGGTCAGGTCGCATTATCAACCTTGGCGAACTGGATTATGTTGGCGTACCAAAGGCGGCCCCTGTAACCTTCTTCAAAAACGGTTACTTTATTGATAACGGACAAACGCTTCGTTACACCGTCCTTGTTAACCAGCCAATGGTAGAAATGAAAGATGTTGTTTACTATGATGAAACAGATATCTCCGCTAACTTTACCAAACTAGTTGTTCGCAAGGGTAACTGGGATTACAATGCCAGCAATGCCTTAGTTATGGTAAACGGCGTTGAACAGGCCATTACACCAGAAACCGGTGTTACTCCAGATGGTAAGAAATGGTTCCGCCTTAACATTGGCGACATTCCAGCAGGATATGGTTATGAGATTACCTATGAAATGCCATTGACCTACACCGCCGAGAATGGAGAGCCTTTCCTCAATACTGGTAAACTCACCTATGATAATGGTAAAACCTTAGTGCACAACGAGCGTGAAATTTACCAACAAGCGGGTGCAACCATTGAAGGAACTGTTTTCAAAATCGAACTGGAAAAGGTTAACGAGCAAGGCGAGCCGCTGAAAGGGGCTAAGTTTGAAGTTTATCGTGATATTTCTGGTAAAAAAATCGGTGAGATTGTAACCGGAGAAGACGGTAAAGGCAGCATCAGCAACCTGCTTCGTAGTAACTACACTATCAAAGAAGTAGAAGCACCAACTGGCTACCAATTATCATCTGAGGAAATCAAGGTAACAGGCGGCGAGTTCGACTCCGTTACCAAGACCTTCACAAAGACCGTTACAAATAAAAAGTTGATCAGCATCCCTGTTAAGAAAGTTTGGCAGGATGGCAACAACCAAGACGGTAAGCGTCCAACATCCGTCACTATGAAGCTTTTGGCAAATGGTCAAGAAGTTGCTGGTAAAACAATCGAACTGACAGAAGCAACTCAATGGCAAGGAAGTTTCACAGACCTTCCACAAACAGATGCTGCTGGTCAAAACATTACCTACACTGTCACAGAAGTAGCTGTTCCAGGTTACAAATTGATTAAGACAGAAGGCGATGCTACAACTGGCTTCACCATCACGAACTGTCATACCCCCGAAAAAACCAAAGTTTCATTCGTAAAAGAATGGGATGATGCCAATGACCAAGACGGTATTCGCCCAATTACTATCACCGTAGTTCTTAATGCAAATGGCGTCGAGGTTGCACGGAAAGATGTTCAAGTTGACCAAGATGGCAACTGGAAGGGTGAATTTACTAATTTAGACGTCTACAAAGCTGGCGTGAAAATTGACTATACTGTTGATGAAGTTGTTCCAACAGATTATACAAAAACTATCACAGGCGACGCCTCTACTGGATTTACCATCAAGAATAGCCACACCCCTGTTGAAAAGAAAGTAGTCTTCAGCAAGATTAACCTTGGTGGCCAAGAAATTGCTGGCGCTCAGATTCAAATCTTCAAGGGCCTTACAGCAACAGGTACACCAGTGGCTGAATGGACTTCGGTAGAGGGTCAGTCACACGAGTTAAATCTCCCTGTTGGAGAATACACTTTCCACGAAGAAGCGGCACCAAACGGCTATGTAGCAGTAACAGACATCACTTTCCAAGTGAATTATGACGGTAGTGTGACCGTTCTTGATACCAACAGCAATGCCGTTGAGTATAAGGATGGCAAATTGGTGATTACTGACCAATACGACACAACCCCTAAGAAAGTAACCTTCTCTAAAGTCAACCTAGGCGGTGAAGAAATCGCAGGTGCGGAAATCAAAATCCGCAATACCCAAGGTACGGAAGTAGCAAGTTGGACTTCCGAAGCAGATAAGTCTAAGGAATTAACCCTAGAGCCAGGGGAATACGTCTTCCACGAAGAAGCCGCACCAAACGGCTATGTAGCGGTAACAGATATTACCTTCAAGGTTAACTACGATGGTAGTGTAACAGTTCTCAATGCTAACAGCAACGCCGTTGAGTACAAGGATGGCAAACTGGTTATCACAGACCAATACGACGAAACACCTAAGAAAGTGACCTTCTCTAAGGTCAACCTCGGCGGTGAAGAAATCGCAGGCGCTGCTATCCAAATCTTCGACGAGCAACAGAACAAGGTTGAAGAATGGACTTCAGAAGCAGGCAAGTCTAAAGAGCTTAACCTGAAACCAGGCAAGTACGTCTTCCACGAAGAAGCGGCACCAAACGGCTATGTCGCAGTAACGGACATCACCTTCCAAGTGAACTATGATGGCAGTGTAACCGTTCTTGACACCAACAGCAACGCCGTTGAGTACAAGAATGGTAAGTTGGTGGTTACGGATCAGTATGCACCGACTACAACAACCACAACCACTGAAACAACAACTGTTGAAACCACTACAGAGTCAACGACTACCGAAACAACCACGGAAGAAACGACTACTGAAGCAACAACGACAACTACCTCCGAGGAAGCAACCACTTCTGAAGGGGAAACCACAACCACTACAGAGTCAACTACCACTGAAGAACCAACAACCACTACTTCAGAAGTGACTACAACTGAGGAGTCAACCACGACCACTTCAGAAGAAACCACAACCACTGAAGAGCCAACCAGAACTACTTCAGAAGAAACCACAACCACTACTGAAGAGCCTACAACGACCACTTCAGAAGCAACCACTGAAGAGTCAACAACAACCACGACCACAACTACGGAAGAACCATCGGTTCCTTCTACAACGACTGAAGAACCGCCGGCTAAACCGAAGAGAGTCTTGCCAAATACTGGTGATAGCTCAACAATTTGGACTACCCTTCTTGGTTTGGTAATCCTTCTAGTGTCTGGTTTTGGCTTCTACTTCCACAAGAAGAGGGCCTAAACTGGTGGATAACCTTTAAAAGTGAATGAGAGAAAGGGGAAATCCTTTCTCTTTTTTATGTGTGGGGCTTGAAAAAGAATCATTTAAAAAGGTATAATAGTGAGAGGGTATATTGGGCAGCAATTTTTGAATAAATGCCCAGCAAAGTATATAATAGAATGTGATAGCAAAATATAGAAACTGATAGAAGATACTAGAAAAGGACCTACTAGTTTAGAAAAGAGAGAAGAGATGAAACTGTCCCTATTGATTACATTTTTCAATGAAGAAAAGATGATAAGAAAAACCCATGCCAAGATGACTGAGCAGTTGCAGGCTATGTTGGGCTCTACCTTGGATGATTATGAATTGCTTTATATTGATGATGGGAGCAAGGACGCTACACTTGCTATTATGCGAGAGTTGGCTGAGCAGGATCAGCGGATTCGCTACATCAGTCTGAGTCGTAATTTTGGTCGTGAAGGCGGTATTTTAGCAGGTTTCAAGTATGCGACAGGAGATGCTGTGATGGTTATGGATGGTGATTTGCAGCATCCACCATCTCTGATTCCGCAGTTTGTAGCCGCCTATCAGGAAGGGTACGATTTGGTTAGCGGTCAGCGTGATCGGACTGGGGAATCTAAGATTGGCAGCCTGTTTGCCCATCTCTTTTACTATGTGTCCAACAAGGTGATGGATGTTCGATTGACAGATGGCAAGTCAGAGCTAAAACTCCTTAGTCGTCGGGCGGTCGATACCTTCCTTGCTCTACCGGAATACAATCGTTTCAACAAAGGCTTGTACGAGTGGATTGGCTTCAAGGAAAAGGTCATTCAATATAAAAATCAGGTACGCGAGGAAGGTGAAAGTAAATTTGGTTTTAAAAAGTCTATGAACTACGCCATTCAGGGGATTATTTCCTTCAACGACAAGCCCTTGCGTATTTGCATCCAGCTTGGATTGTTCAGTATTGGTTTGGCCTTGGTGTACCTTTTTATCGAGTTGGTTCGCTACTTTATGGATCCGGGACATTCGGTCAGTGGTTACTTTACAACCATAGCGGCAATTATCTTATTCGGCGGTGTCCAGTTGATTTCAATCGGTGTTTTAGGTGAGTATATCGGCAAAATTTATTACGAGGTCAAGCGCCGTCCTCACTTTATTGTTGGTGAAACCAATATTGACGAAGCTAGAAAAGATGGAGTTGGTTAATGGAGATGAAAAAGAAAATTCAGGAGCAAGGCTGGGTTCAGTCTTTGACGGCTTTTTATAAAGGCCATCGCAAGGCTTGTGTGTATGCGGCCAGTGCCTTCTTGCCGATGATGATTATGCTAGTCGTCTGGTTCTTTATGGGCATGTATCCCTTTGGTAACAAGAGCCTAATGGCAGTCGACTTTGGTCAGCAATACATCAGTTTTTACGGTTTTTTAAAGGAAAGCCTATTGTCAGGGGATTGGTCGGGATTTCTTTATTCTTTTACCAAGTCACTAGGCGGAGAGATGACAGGGGTTGTAGCCTATTATTTGCTGAGTCCTTTTAATATCCTTTATATCATCATGCCTTTGGGGCATTATAGTTTAGCAGTCTTTTTGACCATCTGGCTGCGCTATGGGGTTATCGGTTTGAGTTTTGCCCACCTCTTAATCAGACGCTACAAGGGCTTGTCTGGCAAGGTGTGGTTGGTTCCGGTCTTAGCAACCGCCTATGCCCTGTCTGGGATGCTGGTATCTTACCAGATGAACCCGATTTTTTATGATGCTATGATTATGCTTCCTCTGGTTATTCTTAATCTGGAGGAGATGCTTGATGGAGGCAGGCCTTATCGCTATATCCTTACATTGGCGCTGACAGTCTTTTTGCAATTCTACATGGGCTATATGATCTGCTTGTTTGTGGCTCTTTATGCTTGTTACTACATGACACCAAAACTGTCAGAAGGAAAAAATAAAAAGGAGTGCCTTCTTAATTACTTCAGACCGCTCTTTATGGCTTTTTTCTACTCTGTCTTAGGCTTTTTGGCGACCACCTTCCTGTTAGCTCCGGTTATTGTTAACCTCCTCAATAGTAAAGGGCAGGTAGATGGAGGAATGACCTTTAGCTTTGCCTTACAGATTAACCCCTTGGACATCCTGTCTAAGCTGATGATCGGCGGTTTTGACAACAACTCTTGGTCGGCAGGTCCAAGCTTACCGAACATCTATGTGGGAGCTCTAGCTCTTATTGGTGCGATTCTTTATTTCTTGACAAAGAGTGTGCACCGCAATCGAAAGATTGGAGCGGGGATTGTACTGCTACTATTCTTTTTGTCCTTTATCAATGAGTTTGTCAGCAAAATTTGGCACATGGGACAGAACCCGGCCGGTTTCTTCTTCCGTTTTTCTTGGATTGTTTCCTTCTTCTTGGTACTGTTAGCTTATCAGGCCTTGAAAGCTGCGACAAAGATGCCTCTGGTTGGTTTGGCGGTTGGTGCAGTCGTCTTAACCTTGACTGGTCTGTATGTGTCTGGTCAGGACTACACTTATTTGGCACCTGAACAACCCTTGGCTGTAACGGAGTTTGTGAAAGGTCAGCCGGTTCTCGTGGGAATCTTGCTTGTTTTGGTACTTGGTAGTCTGGCCCTTCTGGTTTGGCGCAGACAAAACATGCCTTCTAAGTTACGGCTTGTCTTGGTAGCTAGTTTGCTAGCAGCGATTCCTCTGGTTTATTTCCTTTTGTCAAAAGGAATCTTCTTGACCCAATTGTCTTTGACCTTGATGAGCTGGGGCTTGGTGCTTCTCTTTGTTTACCTGCAGCCTAAAGCGGCGTTTTGGTCAGTCTTGGTCCTTATGACTGTGGCAGAGCTGGGCTACAATGCTTACCTGTCACAGGTCACCTTGGGCTATGCGGACGCCTATAAGTTTCACGATGCGACCACCTCGGTCAAGCGGGTTACTGATAGTGTTCAGGCGAATAGCGATGCGACTTTTTATCGTATCGGCGGTAGTTTTGCTTATTCTAAAACGGTACCGAGTTTGATTTCCTATCCAGGGCTTGCGACCTTTAGCTCTAGTTTGGAGCGTTCAACCATGGATCTCTTTGCCTATATGGGAGATGCCGGGGTCAATGCGGCGACTCAGTACGCTAATGGAACCCAGTTGACAGATGCGCTCTATGGTGTGCGCTATTATATGGATCGCAAGGATTATACTCAGGAAGAAGTTGACCAGCATCCAGAAAAAATGTACTTTGGTCGCTATTCTCATCGTTTTGATATTCCGACCTACTACACCAAAACAGTCTATGAAGATGACCGTTACATTGTCTATGAAAATCCAAATGTTTTCTCAGCGGCTTTTGGGACCAATTCTGTAACCCAGAGCATTCAGTTTGGTCGCAACAATCCGGTGGCCAACCAGAATATCATTCTTAATTCGATGGCTGGAACGGACGAGAAATATTTTGAAGCCTTTAGTTTCACAGCTATCGAAACAGAAAACGTTGAAGAAACTGTCAATGAAAATGGCGAAACACTCTACAATCGAGTGGATAAGAACCAGCCTGCAATCGTACGGTATAAGATTGTTCCTAAAAGCCGGTACACCTATTACTTCCTTCTGCCGGTTTATTTTAACCAGACTCGAAATCAGGTGTCTATCCTCCTAAACAACAAATGGTTTACCAACCAGCAAACCTACACCCAAAAGCAACTCTGGCAGTTAACTTCCAACACAGAAGGGCAGGAAACTGTCTTGGAGTTCCGCTTTACTATGGATGAAGTGAATATGACAGGTGCTGGGTTGATACGCGCCAACAATGATGCTATCCAGCGTGTCTTGAACGATCGGCTGGCTCAAAACATGAAGGTGGAGGAGTGGACCAACACCAAAGTGACAGGTACGGTGAACATCACAGACGACAGCACTGTCATGATGACCAGTATCCCATACAGTGAAGGCTGGAGGGTGAAAGTGGATGGTAAAGAAGTGAAAACCACCAGAGCTTGGGATAGCCTGCTCTCTTTCCCGATTACCAGTGGAGAGCATAAGATTGAAATGACCTTTTCTCCTCAAGGAGCAACGGCTGGCGCCCTTATCTCTATTGTGGATTTACTTTTCATCTTTGACCTCTGGCGAAAAGACAAAGAGAAGAAAAAATAGCGATGTTCAAATCCTCCAAATGCTATTGTTTGGGGGATTTTTTGTCTTTCCTCAAACAAAAAAATTTGATATTCAAACCTATAAGAAGTTGCTTTATGAGAGAAAAAGAGGTATAATGGTAAGTATTGGAATAACTTTAAAGAAGGTCGTTCTGATACTTACTATCAAGGAGGTAATGTATGAATTTGAAGAGATTTGTTTCTTTAAAATCAACATTGATGGCAATCATTGCGGTATTTAGTTTGTTTACTGTGACAAACTTGAATGCAGCGAAGGTTGAAGCAAAAGAGTTGACAGGTGTTGTCACTGGTATTGAGCATATCAAAGATGACGATACTATTTTGCAGACAGACGCAGAAGGAGTTTATCAACTGATAACAGGTCGCTCAAGTCGCTTAAGACTGACATTTGACTTGACTAATTATAAGGGCAATCTCCAAGATGGGGATTACTTCACATTTGAACTTCCTGCTCCGATGACGCTATCTTCTGATGTTCCTATTCAATTGGAGCATCTAAAGACCAAGGTAAAAATCGCCACTGCCACCTTTGCTTCTAAGGGGTCTGGACAAGGTGGTACTGTCACAGTGACCTTGCAAAATTTGCAGGAATACCTTGAAATTACTAAGGGTGATTTGGTAGACACCATATCTGGTGACTTTGCGATTTCCTATCGGTTTGACTCAGATCAGGTGAAAACACGAATCAATTACGAGTCGTCTTCCCTGAAGCAGACAGAGTCACATTTATATAGCACAACAACAATAACCGCTGGGGGAGTGAATGGATATGAAAACTTTGCTAAGAATGGTGGAATGGCAAACAAGGGTCATTGGGAGTCGCCTGCACTTGCAGCTATTGGTGCGGAAAGTTCAGGGGAGTTCTACTCTTACTGGCGTGTGAGAGTGAATACTGGCGGTCAGGATTACGGAAGCAATCTTGTATTGACGGACAGTTTGCCAACTGACCCAGCTTATGCCACAATCCGATACATTCCTGAGTCTGTCGAAGTGTGGCATAATCCAAATATGGCCAATGCGGCGACAGGTCCAAGTGGTACCAAGTTAGTAGAAGGTGTTGACTATAGTCTACAATGGAATGCAACATACACTCACTTTACTATTACCTTCAAAGATGGAGCCAAAAAATACTTTGTCGTCTACAAGACCACTACTCCAAATGACGGTAGTATGGTTGCTAACACAGTTTCCTTAACTAAGTCAGATGGTACAGTATTGACTCAGCGGAGCAATAATAACAGAACTAGCATGACTGCTACAGCAAGATCGCAGTTCAGCGGAACGATTACAGCTTCAACAGCGTATAAAATTAAGATTAATAAAGTAGATGAGGAAACTCTTCTTCCTGTGGCAGGTGCTGTTTATACAGTTACTGCTGTGGATGGTTCTGTTCCAGTTCAAGAAGTTACGACCAATGATAAGGGTCTTGCTGTGACCAGACAGTATGCAGAGACAATGCTGGGGAAACAGTTTATTATCAAAGAAAAGACCCCTCCTACCGGTTATTATCTTGACACAACAGAATACACTGTAACGCTTGGTGTCAATAACAGCGCAATTGCTGTGAAGGATAAACCTATTCCTGCTACTGTGACGATTACTGCAGAAAAGCAATTAACAGGTCGTTCATTGGTAGATAGTGAGTTTGCCTTTAAACTGTACAATTCTAAGGGAATGGAAGTTGCAGAAGCGCGTAATGATATTAACGGATTAATCACTTTTGCTAATGTTGAAGTTACGGAGAAGGCTGTTGGCAGCTACAATTACACGATTCGTGAGGTGGATACACAACTCACAGGGGTGACGTACGACACAACTCCTAAAACAGTGACTGTCCAGGTAACACGATCAGGAGGAGTGCTGACTGCTGCAGTAACATCTGCTCCAGTGACTATTACTAATGTCTATATAGCACCGACGACAACGACTACCACAACAACTACCGAAACAACAGTTGCGACGACAGAGAGTACGACAACTGTCACCACTTCGGAGCCGACCACGACTTCTACGACGACAGAAGGTACGACAACTGCCACAAGCTCGGAGCCGACCACGACTGCTACGACGACAGAAAGCACGACGACTGCCACAACTTCGGAGCCGACCACGACTGCTACGACGACAGAAAGTACGACAACTGTCACAACTTCGGAGCCGACCACGACTGCTACAACGACTACTGAGGAACCAACAACTTCAGAATCTACAAGTGAGGTAACGACAACTGAAGCAGTAACAACAGAGTCAACGACTAGTGTTGAGGGAGTAGGATCCACCGCCTCAACGACGGTAGACCCTGCGACCACTACTACAGATGGAGGCGGTGTACCACCGGTAACCTTGGGTGTAAACCCAACCGGTTCCAAGAAAGTATTGCCGAAAACAGGAGAAAGTAGTACGGTTTGGAATGTAGTTGCGGGTCTTGTGATTCTATTATTTGCAGGAATTGGTTATTACTACCATAAAGAAAAGGCCTAAGGTTTGACACCCTCTGGGCTAGGTAGCCTACTTTGTCAACAAACTTGATAGAGTTTAGCTCCATCTTTGGCATTCAATGTCTAAAATAGAGAAACTAGGAACTACGGTTGTCCTAGTTTCTTTTTTGGTTTCTGAAAATCACTAGCCATGCTGTGACTTCATAGAGTTTCCAGTGTAGTTAAGATTATTTGTGGATTTTGTGAGCAAAAAGGTGTGACAAACTATAGGGAGAATATTTCCTTGGGGCGTATTCTTATATTGAGTTAGTATCCCATCGGAATCTAGTGTTTCAGGATTTATAGACTGTTTGAAATGCAAGGGTGATTTAATGATATCTGACCAGCGTGCTACTTGGATTTAAGATATTAAAAATTCTTGCAATCCCTCGCAAGAGATTATATAATATAATAGGTACTTTGTACCTAAAATATACTTATGGAGAAAGAAAATGAAAGTATTTCACAAATTGATGGGGCTGCTATCAGCGGCAATACTTGTTTTTTCGGCGCTATCTATTCCTGCTTTAGCGAATGAATTAACAACGGGGTACTCTGTTTCTACAGTTTTTACTGTTAATAATAACCCTGTAGTCAACAATGCATCTTACGGTGAAGCTAAGTTCTATGTGAATCCGACTTATACCTTTGATGATGCGACTGTTTTGAATAATGGGGATACACTGGTTTATTCAGTACCATCTGTTTTCAAATTAGAGCAACCAATGACCCAGTCACTTACTGCGCCTACGGGAGAAACAATCGCTCAAATGGCGACTGATCCATCCACAGGCAAGGTAACTGTGACCGTTACAGATGCTGCCTATTTTGCTCGGTTGAATGAAACGAAGAAACTTTCCTTCTTATTCACGGTTGTATGGAATGATTCAACTCCTTACAATGTAGCGCAGACCTTTACATTTGTGGGTGCCCCAGAATATACGCTTACTCGTATCAAGGTGGATGAAGAGCCTCAAGGATATTCTAAGTGGGGCACCCAAGACCCATCTAATCCAAACTATGTTAACTGGCGTATCCGTGTTAACAGAGATGTGAACAAGCTTGGCCAAGTTGTGATTAAGGATGTCATCCCAGAAGGTCAAGAATTGGCAAGTCCAATCTCAGGCTATTACTTTGAGAATTGGGATAACGGACCTAGAACCTCTTTCACAGCTAATGACCCATCTATTGTTACTATCACAGATGCTAACAACTTCACTATCAATGCAGGTGACTTGAGCAACCGTGGTATCTACATCGTCTATAGAACCCTGCTAACAGCCCCAGTTGATAAGGTTGATAAAAAGGCATATAACGATATTATAGTTACCTCAGATGGCACTCCAATGGCCGCTCTTGTTTCTCGTCCATTTGCGCCACTCACCACAACTGATGGAGTGGGATCGGGTAGTCGCTCAGATGAAGCAGTCTTCACAGTGAACAAGGTCTTAGATGGTCGCACTCTCAATGCAGATGAATTTACCTTTGAATTGGTAGATGATGCGACTGGTAATGTCGTCCAAACAGTTAAGAACGCAGCTGATGGAACAGTTACCTTTGAGAAGATTAAGTTTTCAACAGTTGGTGAGTTCACATATACCATCCGAGAAGTTGCTAGTGGCCTAGCAGGTGTGACGGACGATGCGGATACTGATATTAAAGCAACAGTAACTGTCGTTGATAATGGAGGGGTTAAACAAGCTACTACGACTTACGATCGTACAGCATTTACAAATACCTATGTGGCGCCAACCACCACAACAACTACTACTGAGGAATCAACGACTACAACAGAAGCAACTACTACTGAGGAATCAACGACTACAACAGAGCCAACTACTTCTGAGGAGTCAACAACAACTACAGAGCCACTACCGGCATCTAAGAAGGGCAAAATTCTTCCTAAGACCGGTGAAGAGAGTGGTTTAATTACAGGTTTTGTTGGTTTTGTGCTTTTAGTGGTAGCAGGTATCTTCTACAGAAAATCTACAAAGGCTTAAATGGACAGATACTGGATTTGTTTTGCTCTAAAAAAAGGACTTGGGATTATTTCAGGTTCTTTTTTTATTGGAAATGTTGCGTTTGAAACAAGCAAAAAAATGTCAGTTTTTTTCAAAAACACAAGCAAAACTACTTGTATTTTTGGCTAAAAGAGTATATAATAATAGAGGTGTTTTATACCTAAAATATACTTATGGAGAAAGAAAATGAAAGTATTTCGCAAATTGATGGGGTTACTATCAGCGGCAGTACTTGTTTTTTCGGCGCTATCTATTCCTACTTTAGCGAATGAATTAACATCTGGATATACTGTTTCTACAGCTTTTACTGTCAATAATAACCCTGTAGTTAACAATGCATCTTACGGTGAAGCTAAGTTCTATGTGAATCCGACTTATACCTTTGATGATGCGACTGTCTTGAATAACGGGGATACACTGGTTTATTCAGTACCATCTGTTTTCAAATTAGAGCAACCAATGACTCAGCCGCTTACTGCGCCTACGGGAGAAACAATCGCTCAAATGGCGACTGATCCATCCACAGGCAAGGTAACTGTGACCATTACAGATGCTGCTTATTTTGCTCGGTTGAATGAAACGAAGAAGCTTTCCTTCTTATTCACGGTTGTATGGAATGATTCAACTCCTTACAATGTAGCACAAACCTTTACCCTCCAAGGCGCACCAGAATATACTTTGACTCGTATCAAGGTGGATGAAGAGCCTCAAGGCTATTCTAAATGGGGAGTTCAAGATTCTGCAAATCCAAACTATATTAATTGGCGTATCCGTGTTAACCGAGATGTGAACAATCTTGGCCAAGTTGTGATTAAGGATGTCATCCCAGAAGGTCAAGAATTGGCAACCCCAATCACTGGTTATTACTTCGCTAACTGGGACAACGGACCTAGAACCTCTTTCACAGCTAATGACCCATCTATTGTTACTATCACAGATGCTAACAACTTCACTATCAATGCAGGTGACTTGAGCAACCGTGGTATCTTTATTATCTACAAAACCTTCTTGACTGCACCAGTTGATAAGGTTGATAAGAAGGCATATAACGATATTGTGGTTACCTCAGATGGCACTCCGATGGCCGCTCTTGTTTCTCGTCCATTTGCGCCACTCACAACTACTGATGGTGTCGGTTCTGGTGTGCGTTCAGATGAAGCAGTCTTCACAGTGAACAAGGTATTGGATGGCCGTACCCTCAATGCAGATGAATTTACCTTTGAATTGGTAGATGATGCGACTGGTAATGTCGTCCAAACAGTTAAGAACGCAGCTGATGGAACAGTCACCTTTGAGAAGATTAAGTTTTCAACAGTTGGTGAGTTCACATATACCATCCGAGAAGTTGCTAGTGGCCTAGCAGGTGTGACGGACGATGCGGATACTGATATTAAAGTAACAGTTCAAGTAACTGAAAGTGGTGGTATGAAGCAGGCGGCAATAACCTATGACCGTACAGAGTTTACCAATACCTATAAGGCGGCCTCTACCAAACTAGCATTAGAAGCGGACAAGGCCCTGACTGGTCGAACTCTCCAAGCCGATGAGTTTGAATTTGCCTTGACTGGTACAGATGGAACTTCCTTGACAGCTAAGAATACAACAACTGGTAAGGTTGTATTCCCTGAGATTGAGTATACTACTGCTGGTACCTACACCTACACTATCTCAGAAGTCAAGGGTAATTTAGGTGGCGTTACATATGACGATACAGCTGTTAAGGCGACTGTTGTTGTCACAGACAATCAACAAGGTGCTTTGGAAGCAGTTGTTACTTATGAAAACAACGACCAAACTTTTGAAAACACTTATACAGCTAGTCCGGTTAAGGTAAAAATCCCAGCTGTTAAGAGATTGGATGGCCGCACTCTGAAAGCCGATGAGTTTGAATTCCAATTGAAGGAAGACGCAACTCAAACAGTTGTTGAAACTGTGAAAAACACTGCTGACGGCCAAATCAATTTTGCAGAGCTTACTTTCAATACAGCAGGTGAGTACAAATATACCATCTCAGAAGTACAAGGTAACTTGGGTGGTGTTCAATACGATACTACTGATGTCAAAGCAACCGTCTCTGTGACAGACAATGGTCAAGGTCAACTGCAAGCTGCTCTTACTTTTGAAAATGGTGATAACGCCTTTGAAAACACTTATTCAGCAGCTCCAGGTGCGGCAAGTCTTTCAGCTAAGAAAGTCTTGAATGGCCGTGAGTTGAAAGCGGGCGAATTTGAGTTTGTCTTGACAGACCAAAATGGTCAAGAAGTAGAGAGAGTTAAGAACCTTGCTAATGGTGACATCAACTTCTCAGCCCTTACCTTCACGAAGGCAGATGTGTACACTTACACTATCTCAGAAGTGAAAGGTTCACTCGGTGGCGTTCAGTACGATGACACAACTGTTAAGGCAACTGTCACTGTTACAGACAACGAACAAGGCCAGTTGGTAACAGCCGTTACTTATGAGAATGATGACCAAACCTTTGAAAATGGCTACAGCACTACTCAAGCAAGTGCTCAATTGTCAGCTAAGAAGATTTTGGAAGGTCGTGAGCTGAAAGCAGATGAATTTGAATTTGTCTTGTCAGCAGAAAATGGTCCAGAAATTGAGACAGTGAAGAATGCTGCAGGTGGTTCGATTACCTTTGCGCCAATCACTTACACTCAAGCTGGCACCTACGCTTACACAATCAGCGAAAAAGAAGCAGGTCTTGAAGGTATTACCTACGATAAGACAACTGCCAAAGTCACAGTAGAAGTAGTTGACAACGGTCAAGGTCAGTTGGTAGCAACTGTTACATCAGCGGTTCCTACATTTAAGAACATCTATGTAGAGCCAACTACAACCACAACTACAACTACAACAACTACTGAGGAGCCTACTGTAACTACTACAGAAAGCACAACTACAGAAACAACTACTTCTGAAGAGTCAACAACTACAACAGAAGCCACCACTTCTGAAGAGTCCACGACAACTACAGAAGCCACCACTTCTGAAGAGTCAACAACTACAACAGAAGCCACCACTTCTGAAGAGTCCACGACAACCACAGAAGCAACTACATCTGAAGAGTCTACAACAACTACAGAAACAACTACTTCTGAAGAGTCCACAACAACTACAGAAGCAACTACTTCTGAAGCGTCAACGACCACGACAGAAGCAACTACTTCTGAGGCGTCAACGACCACAACAGAAGCAACTACTTCTGAAGCGTCAACGACCACAACAGAAGCAACTACTACAACAGGAACCACGACTGAATCGACGACTACAACAGATGGTCAAACACCACCACCAGCAAAAGGTGGCAACACACCATCTAAACAAGTCTTGCCAAATACTGGTGAATCCTCAAATGTATGGATGGTTATCAGTGGTATTATTGGTCTTGTGGTAGCTGGACTTGGATATTTCTTCCACAAACGGAATGCATAATCAAAACCGATGATTCTATAAGGTTTGTGTAGAGAGGACCTCTGCAAGAGCAGGGGTTCTTTTTTATGGTTTAATTAGTCTGTCCCCCTCTTTCATGACATTTTGGTAATAAGTATCAAATTTTTCTTTACAGGTTCTTGTCTAATAGGGTATAATGGATAAAGAAAACGTTTGCACAAAGAGTGGCAAGAAAGGGGGAGATATGACAACATTAGCGGATGTGGCCAAACGGGCCAATGTATCTAAGATGACGGTTTCGCGAGTTCTCAATCACCCTGAACAAGTTACTAAGGAACTGAGGGAGCTAGTCTTGCAGGCGATGGCAGACTTGGATTACCGGCCAAATGTAGTCGCCAAAGCCTTGGCCCAGCAACGCAGCTTGGTTGTCAAGGTGGTCATTCTAGAGAAGATGGACGTTGTTGAACCCTATTATATGAATTTACTGGCGGGAATTGCCAAAGAATTGGAGCGGCGCAACTATGCCTTGCAGCTGGTGACGGATGTTCAGCAGGCCCAGGGACAGTGCGATGGGTATATCATTACCGGTATGCGGGAGAGTGACTAC
Organism: Streptococcus oriscaviae; assembly: GCF_018137985.1. Taxonomy (NCBI): domain Bacteria; kingdom Bacillati; phylum Bacillota; class Bacilli; order Lactobacillales; family Streptococcaceae; genus Streptococcus; species Streptococcus oriscaviae. The sequence goes on from NZ_CP073084.1 coordinate 1,514,465, forward strand.
ACTTGGATCAAGGAGCTGGAGAAGCCGGTTATTCTTTTTGGAGAAAATGCTCAAGGGATTCCGTTTGTAGACTCGGACAATCAGAAGGCGACATTTGAAGCAACAGAATACGCAATCTCGCGGGGCTATGAGCAGCTGGTCTTTATCGGCATGAATCTGCCGGAGTCCTTTGAGCGGGCTAGGGAGGCCGGTTATCGCCAAGCCTTGGAAGGTCACAACTTACAAGGCACCATTTATCAACTGGAGAATCGCTCCTCACAGGCAGAAGCCTTTATCTTGAGTTTGCCTCATATAGCAGACAATACCTGCTTTATCTGCGCTTCGGATCGCCTAGCGCTGGGGATTGAGCGGGGCTTGCAGACGCTGGGGAAAGGGATTCCAGAAGATGTGGGCATTATTGGCTTTGATGGAGTCTTTCTTGACCGGGTGGCATCGCCGAAACTCACAACCATGAAGCAGTCGATTACTAAGATGGGAGAAATCTGCGTCCGTCAGCTGATGACTTTGATTGATGGCGGGCGTCTATCGCAACCGGGTCATTACTGTCAGGCAGAGCTAGTTGTCAGAGAAACAACACGATAAAACAGTAGCAGGTTCCCAAATGGGGCCTGCAATTTTTTATTATATTCTGTTATCGGTAACATCTAGGAAAACGTTTGCAAAAACTGTATAATCCTTTATACTTAGGATAGGATAGACTCAAGGAATTGGGTTGTGAAACAAGGAGGATTATATGGCAAACAATCAGTTTCGCAAGTTGAAACAAGAAGGCCGTTTAGAGAAGAAACAGGTTTTCGGGATTCGTAAATTAACGGTAGGTATCGCATCGGTTGGGATTGCGGCTTCTTTCATGCTCTTAGGGCCAGCCCCTATTCAGGCAGAAGAAGCTTTGGCAGAGAATTCAGCAACTCAGGTAGTGTCACCAGACCAATCTGAAACAGAAAAGCAAGAAACAACAACTACTACAACTGTTGTCACAACGAGCGAAGATGCGAGTGTTCAGCCAAGTGCAACAATACAGACAGAGCAAGCTCCAAAATCTGCTGAAACAAGCACTGGCTCGTCAGCTGACGGGCAGCAAGCAAATCTGGAAACACCAGTAGCTGAGCCTAACTCTGATGCGACAGCAACTCCAGTGGCACCAGCGGCCCTGCAAGCACCGGCTGATTCTGCCAGCCAGACCAGCCAACCTGCGATTGAAGACGGCAGTATTCGTCTGCACTTTGAAACGATTGACGGGACACAAGCTGACAAACAAGGTCTTTGGGTTTGGGGCGGTGTTGAAAAACCATCTGACGGTGCTAAGTGGCCACACGATACAGTAAATTTCTCCAGTGATAAGACGGACAGCTACGGTCACTATGTTGACATCAAGAAGGCAGCAAATTCAGGCAACATCGGCTACCTCCTGCTTAAGGATGGGAAAAAAGTCACAGAAGATGACCAGAAGATTGAACTCCTCGTCCCAGCACAAAATGAAGCTTGGATTGCTAGTGATTACAGCGTTTCTAGCTACGAGCCACTCAAAGATGAAAACACCATCCGCATCAACTATCTGCGCGATGATAACAACTATGAAGGCTGGGGTGTTTGGACTTGGGGAGATACGACCGAACCAAGCAAGAATTGGCCTCACGATGCCCTTGATTTTACCAAACAAGGAAAGTATGGCCGTTATGTGGATGTTCCTCTGTCCAAGGCTCTAAATTCCCGTCTGGAGTTTCTTTTAGTTAACCAAAACACCAGTCAACAGACTGTCAACCTTGCTTTTGGAAATCGGGTAAAGCATAGTCAGATTTTCCTGCGCAATGATGACACCACTATCTATACCAACCCTTACTATGTAGAGGAAAAAACAGAGCTAGATACCAGTAAAGCTGAAGCTGGGAAAGAAAATATCCAGTTGACTGCCCAAGTCAAGCAAGCCTTTCACTACAACGAAAGCGGGCTTTTGACGGTCAATGTAACCAATCCGACCAATGTACCGATTGTGAAGATGGAGGTAGATACCACTCAACTGGGGGGCGGTATCGTTCCTATCTCTCCAGAATTGAACCGCGTGACGATCAATGCTACTTCAGCCATCCAACCGGGTCAATACACCTTGCCAGTCAAGGCCTACGATAAGAACAATGGCTACTACGAAACCCAAGTACACGTAACCATCACAGATCGGAATAAGCAGGCTGGCGAGAAAGACTGGGATGAGCAAGTCATCTACTTTATGGTCACCGACCGCTTCTATAATGGCAATACCAGCAATGACAATCCTTATAACATGGACTATGCCGGTGCCAAGAACCAGAGAGGTGTCTATCGTGGCGGCGACTTCAAGGGTGTGACCCAAAAACTTGATTATCTCAAAGAATTAGGTGTCAGTGCTATTTGGGTGACTCCGATTGTAGAAAATATTTCCGCTGACGCGGGCAATCCAACAGACGGTGAATACTACGCCTACCACGGATACTGGGCTAAAGACTTTAATCAGCTCAATCCTCACTTGGGAACCATGGAGGAGTTCCATGAGTTGATTGACCAAGCCGCTGAACGTGGCATCAACATCATTGTGGATGTGGTTCTCAACCACGCTGGTTATGGCACTCAAGATACCTTTGGCAATATGGTGCGCAGCAAGGAAGAAGACAAGAAGGGTGACGACCAGCTTGGTTCCCTAGCAGACTTGCCAGACTTCAAAACCGAAAACCATGAGGTTCGTCGCCAGTTGGTAGACTGGCAGACAGCTTGGCTTCAGAAATCAAAAACGCAGAAGGGGAATTCCATCTACGCCTTCCGCGTGGATACAGTGAAGCACGTTGATGATACAACCTGGCAGCACTTCAAGAACGAACTGGTAGACAAGGACCCAGATTTCCATTTGATTGGTGAAACCTGGGATGCCAATTACAAGGACAACAAGGGTGACTTGGGTATCGGAACCATGGACAGCTTGCTGGACTTTGGCTTCAAGTCGATTGCCAAACAGCTTGTCAATGGCCAGATGCGAGCAGCTAATGATGAGCTAACTGCTCGCGGTCAGGTTCTGACTAGCTCGGCTTCCCTAGGACAATTTTTGGGCAGCCATGACGAGGATGGCTTCCTATACAGTCTGGGCGGAGCGTCTGTTGCGGGCAATCTTGACAAACTAAAACTTGCGGCTACCATGCTGTTGACAGCCAAGGGGCAGCCGGTTATCTACTACGGTGAGGAACTGGGTCAATCAGGTAAAAACAATTGGCCTCAATACGATAACCGATATGACTTTGCTTGGTCGCAGGTAGAAAACAGCGATGTGCACAAGCATTATCAAAAACTGCTGCAATTCCGCAAGGACAATTCCCTTCTCTTAGCGCGTGGAGATAATGCGACGCTGGCAGGCCAAGACAATCAGGGCTGGCTCTTGTCTAAACGAACCTATGAAAATGACAGCGCCTATATCCTCTATTCACGTAATGCGGACAAGCGGGAAATCCACTTAGAGGCGTCGGATGCTACAACGGTTCTGAGAGATTATTACAGTGGAAGAGAGTATCAGGCGACCCAGAAAGATGGCAAGTGGATCATCAGTCTGGAAGCGCCAAGCTTGTCAGAGGGCGGTACCATGCTCCTCAAGGCAAGCCAGGGAAGTATTTTAGGTGCGGAGTCACCGATTCAAGCGGAAAAGCCAATCGAACAAGGCTACTTCCGTCTGCACTTCAAATCTCTACCATCTGATGCCGTTGGCAATCTAGGTCTTTGGCTTTGGGATGATGTGGAAACACCATCTGAAAAAGCAGGCAATTGGCCGACAGGTGCCCTCAGCTTCTCGCAAGCGGGTCAAGATGACTACGGCTACTATATGGACATCAAGATGTCGGATGGTTTCCGTGATCAGATTAGCTTCTTGATTAACAATACCGAAGGCAAAAATCTAACAGAGAACAAGCATATCGAAGTTCTCAGTCAGGAGATGAATGAAGCTTGGGTAGACAAGGATTTCAACATCCATAGCTACCGTCCTTTGGAAGCAGGCATGATCCGTGTCAACTATTTCCGCACAGACGGAAATTATGATAGAAAGGGTCTTTGGGTCTGGGGAGATGTTCAAACACCATCGGATACAATTGGCAGCTGGCCAGATGGTGTCAACTTTGAAGCGGTCGGACAAAAAGGGCGCTATGTTGATATTGCCCTCAAGGATCTTCCTCAAAGTCTTGGTTTCCTGCTGGTAGACGAAAGCAAGACCAATGACGATGCCAAGATTCAGCCAAACAACTATATCTTTACCGAATTGAAAAAACACAGCCAAATCTTCCTGAAGGATAATGACCCAACCATTTATACCAACCCTTACTTTGTCAATAGTGTGCGATTGAATGGAGCACAACATACAGGAATAGACCGGTTGGAAGGGAATTTCACAACCCTAGAGGGAGCAGATGAAGCAAGCATCCGCGAGAAATTACAGGTGACAGACAAGGATGGTCAACCGGTGACAATCACCGGTATCACGCTGGATGCTGCTGGTAAAAAAGTCCTCATACAAGGGAATTTTGACCCAACCAAGGCCAACTACACCGTGCGGTATGGCAGCGACGCCTTTACAACCCACATGAGCTGGCAGCTCAAGGACAGCATCTACAAGTATGAGGGTGAACTAGGTGCCCGCGTCAAAGAAAATGGCAGCAAGGTTGCCATGACCCTCTGGTCACCAAGCGCGGATGCTGTGTCCGTTGTGGTTTACGACAAGGACGACCAAAGCATTGAACGTGGCCGAGTAAGTATGGTCAAGGGGGACAAGGGAGAATGGAATCTTGAGCTGACTCAAGACTCTGTTGCAGGAATCAGCGATTTCCGAGGGTACTACTACCATTACGAAATTAGTCGAGGCGGTCAGACCGTGCTAGTGTTGGATCCTTATGCCAAATCTCTGGCAGAGTGGAATAGCGACTTGGCAACCACTAGCCCCGCTTATAAGGTGGCTAAGGCTGCCTTCGTAGACACCAAGGAGGTTGGTCCGAGCGATTTAGGCTTTGCGGATATTCCAAACTTCAAGCAACGCGAAGATGCCATCATCTACGAGGCACATGTTCGTGACTTTACTTCTGATCCAGCCATCGCTGGGGAACTCAAGGCACAGTTTGGAACCTTTGCTTCCTTTGTTGAACGCCTAGATTACCTGCAAAAATTGGGGGTTACCCACATTCAACTCCTACCAGTCATGAGCTACTATTATGTCAATGAGCTGAAGAATGGAGAACGTCTGACAGACTATGCTTCCAGCAACAGTAATTATAACTGGGGCTACGACCCGCAGGGTTACTTTGCCCTGACAGGAATGTATTCGACAGATCCGACAGATCCACTAAAACGCATTGAAGAATTTAAAAATCTGGTCAATGAAATCCACAAGCGCGGCATGGGTGTTATTCTGGATGTGGTCTATAACCATACAGCTAAGACCCACCTCTTTGAGGATTTAGAGCCAAACTATTATCATTTCATGGAAGCAGACGGAACTGCTAAGACCAGTTTTGGTGGTGGTCGTCTTGGTACCACCCATTATATGAGCCGTCGGGTGATGGTAGATTCCATCAAGTATTTGGTGGATGAGTTTAAGGTGGATGGATTCCGCTTTGATATGATGGGAGATCATGATGCTGCTAGTGTGGCGGAAGCCTTTGCGGCGGCTAAGGCACTCAATCCAAACATTATTATGCTAGGAGAAGGCTGGCGCACCTTTACAGGGGATACCCACCAGCCAGTAGCAGCCGCTGACCAAGACTGGATGAAGTCAACAGATACAGTAGCGGTCTTCTCAGACGATATTCGCAATACTCTCAAATCAGGTTATCCAAATGAAGGTCAACCAGCCTTCCTGACTACCGGAGCGAAAAATATCTGGGGACTCTTTAACAATATCAAGGCGCAACCGGGCAACTTTGTCGCGGATGATCCGGGTGATGTCATCCAGTATATTGCAGCGCATGATAATTTGACCCTCTTTGACATTATCGCCCAATCGATCAAGAAAGATCCATCCAAAGAGGAGAACTACAAAGAAATTCACCAACGCCTGCGTTTGGGCAATCTCTTGGTGCTGACCTCTCAAGGAACCCCATTCATCCATTCTGGACAAGAATATGGACGAACCAAGCAATTCCGTCATCCGGATTACCAAGGGCCGGTAACAGAGGATAAGGTGCCAAATAAATCTCATCTGTTGACCGATGCGGACGGCCGCCCGTTTGATTACCCATACTACATCCATGATTCCTACGATTCAAGCGATGCAGTTAACAAGTTTGATTGGACCAAGGCGACAGATAGCGAACGCTACCCAGAAAACACACGCAGCCAAGCCTATACAAGAGGTCTAATTGAGCTGAGAAGATCAACAGATGCCTTTAGTTTAGGTAGTAAGGCGGAAGTGGATGCTAAAGTAAGTCTTATCAGTCAGCCAGGAAAAGATGGCATTGGAGAGCAAGATTTAGTGATCGCTTACCAAACCATCTCTTCAAACGGTGTGCGCTACGCAGTCTTTGTCAACGCTGATAGCCGCGAACGTAGTTTTGTACTGCCAGAACATCTGAGAGATTTGGCTCAGGCAGAGGTTCTGGTTGACAATCAGATGGCAGGTATCAAGGCCTTGACCAACCCTTCAGGGGTAAGAATTTCAGCAGATCGGATTACCCTAGATCCACTGACAGCAACCGTTCTTCGTCTGGGCAAGGAAATCATCACTGAAGTTCCTAAAGACGCCCCAACCGCTGAGGAACCCCCAGCGCTAGACTTTACCACTCAAGAGCGTGTAGAGCGTCAGGTTCTAAACTTCGTCGAAGAAGAACAAGAAGACGCAGATTTGCCGCTTGGTCAGACCCGCGTCCTTCGCGAAGGTCAGGCAGGGCAAATCGTCAAGGTTTACCGTGATGTTCTTGTTGCCGGTCAGGTAGTTGCGACAGAATTGGTATCCGAAGAGCGCACAGAAGCTGTTAACCGCTTGGTTGCTAAGGGCAGTCTTGTGACTCAGGTTCCAGACAATGCCCCAACCGCAGAGGAACTTCCAGCGCTAGACTTTACCACTCAAGAGCGTGTAGAGCGTCAGGTTCTAAACTTCGTCGAAGAAGAACAAGAAGATGCAGATTTGCCGCTTGGTCAGACCCGCGTCCTTCGCGAAGGTCAGGCAGGGCAAATCGTCAGGGTTTACCGCAATGTTCTTGTAGCTGGTCAGGTGGTTGCGACAGAATTGGTATCCGAAGAGCGCACAGAAGCCGTCAACCGCTTGGTTGCTAAGGGCAGTCTTGTGACTCAGGTTCCAGACAATGCCCCAACCGCTGAGGAACTTCCAGCGCTAGACTTTACCACTCAAGAGCGTGTAGAGCGTCAGGTTCTAAACTTCGTCGAAGAAGAACAAGAAGACGCAGATTTGCCGCTTGGTCAGACCCGCGTCCTTCGCGAAGGTCAGGCAGGGCAAATCGTCAAGGTTTACCGCGATGTTCTTGTAGCTGGTCAGGTGGTTGCGACAGAATTGGTATCCGAAGAGCGCACAGAAGCCGTCAACCGCTTGGTTGCTAAGGGCAGTCTTGTGACTCAGGTTCCAGACAATGCCCCAACCGCAGAGGAACTTCCAGCGCTAGACTTCCAAGTGAAGGAACGGGTTGAAACTGAACCTGTGACCCTAACAGAAGGACTTGATGCAGGCAAAACTGCAACCCTAGTTCGGACTTATGAAGATGTCTGGGTTCAAGGTCAGCGAGTATCAACCAAATTGTTATCAGAAGAGTTGGTTGCACCAGATATTCGCGTGACCGTCAAGGGAGATGTAGTAGAAGGTATCATTTGGGAAGTATTGGACCAAGGCCACAGCCTTCCATCTCTTGACTTCCTAGTAAAAGAGCGTACAGAAGTCGAAGAATTGTCCTTCCTTGAGGAAGTCATCAAAGACCCTAATCTTGCAACAGGAGTCAAGAAGGTTCTTCAAGAAGGTCAAACAGGCAGACTGATGCGTACCTACCAAGATGTTTGGGTGGATGGTCAGTTGATTGCAAGCAATCTGCTAACAGAGGCAACTACTCCTGCTCAACATCGTAAGGTAGTGGTTGGTTCTGGTCAGGCGCTTCCTGAAAAACCTGAGCAGGCTCCTCTCCAACAGGCAGAAGGAACGAATGCGAAGCCAGTGAAGGAAGCTCCACAGGCTACAACAAATTCCAAACCGACTCTGCCAGCGACAGGAGAAAGTGCTTCGACCCTCACGACAGCAGTAGGCTTGACAGCTCTAGCAGCAGGCTTGAGTCTTGCTAGCCGCAAACGTCGGAAACAATAGCCCTTCAAGAAATAAACTCTCAACAATTGTTGGGAGTTTTTTCATCGGAAGCATCCTATTATTGCCGGTAAATGAAGCTTCGGGGACAGCTTGAAATTGAAGTGGAACAAGGTTCAGGCTTCTGCCAGCCAATTGGGCTAGACAATCTTCTCAACCGTTTTTGTGTGTTCACGAGGGGATTGTTTTTTTGTGACAGTCCAAAAGTGAACAGTCTCCTGTGTAATTCTTGGTCTTTTTGTTTGCGCTTTCAAACCTTATAATGAAATTGTAGAAAAAATCAATTCAAAAAAGGAGAAATGAGAAATGGATTTTCTAAACGTCCCTCTTAACTGGTTCTCACAGAATATCTTGCAGAACCCAGCTTTCTTCGTAGGTCTCTTGGTGTTGGTCGGCTACGCCCTCCTCAAAAAGCCTGCGCATGATGTCTTTGCAGGCTTCATCAAAGCAACTGTCGGCTACATGATTCTAAACGTGGCAGCTGGTGGATTGGTAACAACCTTCCGTCCGATTTTGGCAGCTTTGAACTTCAAATTCCAAATTGATGCGGCGGTTATTGACCCTTACTTCGGTCTGGCTGCAGCAAATACTAAGATTGCAGAAGAGTTTCCAGACTTTGTTAGCGCGGCAACGACAGCCCTTCTGATTGGTTTTGGGGTGAACATTCTCTTGGTTGCTCTTCGTAAGTTGACAAAGGTGCGGACCCTCTTCATCACCGGTCACATCATGGTGCAACAGGCTGCGACCATCTCTCTTATGGTTCTCTTCCTAATCCCAGGTCTTCGCAATGACTTCGGTACAGCAGCAATCGGTATCCTTTGCGGTATCTACTGGGCAGTAAGTTCAAACATGACAGTAGAAGCAACTCAGCGCTTGACTGGCGGCGGTGGTTTTGCCATCGGTCACCAACAACAATTTGCGATTTGGTTCGTAGACAAGGTTGCTCCAAAATTAGGCAAGAAGGAAGAAAACCTTGACAACTTGAAATTGCCTAAGTTCCTATCCATCTTCCATGATACAGTAGTAGCATCTGCTACCTTGATGTTGGTCTTCTTCGGTATTATCCTCTTCGTCTTGGGCCCGGAAATCATGGCAAACCCAGAAGTTATCACCTCTGGTACACTTTACAACCCAGCTAAACAAGCCTTCTTCATGTATGTAGTACAAACCGCCTTCACCTTCTCTGTTTACCTCTTCATCTTGATGCAGGGTGTACGGATGTTCGTTGCAGAATTGACTAACGCCTTCCAAGGTATCTCTAGCAAACTGCTTCCAGGTTCCTTCCCTGCGGTGGACGTTGCTGCTTCTTATGGCTTTGGTTCTTCCAATGCGGTTCTTTCAGGATTTGCCTTCGGTCTCATCGGTCAGTTGATTACCATTGTTCTTCTGATTGTCTTCAAGAGCCCAATCCTTATCATCACTGGTTTCGTGCCAGTATTCTTCGACAACGCTGCGATTGCTGTATATGCGGATAAACGCGGTGGCTGGAAAGCAGCGGCGATTCTATCCTTCATCTCAGGTGTCCTGCAAGTTGCCCTCGGTGCAGTTTGTGTCGGCTTGCTTGAGTTGAGCGGTGGTTATCACGGAAACATTGACTTTGAAGTGCCATGGTTGCCATTTGGCTACGCCTTCAAGTACCTAGGTGTTATCGGTTATGTTGCAGTCTGCCTCTTCCTCTTGATTATTCCTCAGTTGCAGTATGCAAAAGCAAAAGATAAGGATGCTTACTACCGCGGTGAAGCTCCTACCGAATAACAATTTCTCAGCTCATGTAGCTGCCCCAACTTAGATAGTTAAAACAAAATAAAAAATGGAGGTAACAACTATGTTGAAAGTATTAACCGCTTGCGGTAATGGTATGGGATCATCTATGGTGATCAAAATGAAAGTGCAAAATGCCCTGCGTAGTCTTGGTCAAACAGATTTCGACGTAGCGTCTTGCAGTGTTGGTGAGGCAAAAGGCCTCGCTGCAAACTATGATATCGTCATCGCATCCCTTCACCTAATTAGCGAGCTGGAAGGCCGCACAAAAGGGAAACTCATCGGTTTGGACAACTTGATGGACGATAAAGAAATCACTGCAAAACTCAGCGAAGTTTTGTAAGAGTGGAAAAGGAGTTGGGCGAGGAAGTTCCAACTCCTTTCACATAAAGAGAAAGGAAGACTAATGAATCTAAAAAAAGCATTCACAGAAAACAATTCTATCCGTCTGGGTTTGACGGCAGAAACCTGGCAGGAGGCTGTGCATCTGGCAGTTGAACCCCTGATTGAAAGCGGCGCAGCGACAGAAGAATACTACGACGCCATCATTGCCTCTACCGAAGAATACGGTCCCTACTATGTCCTTATGCCAGGCATGGCTATGCCGCATGCCCAGGCAGGTGTTGGTGTCTTGAAAGACTCCTTTGCCTTGATAACCTTGACAAAACCAGTCACTTTTTCAGACGGTAAAGAAGTTTCAGTCCTTCTGACCTTGGCAGCAACCGATCCAAAAATTCACACTTCAGTAGCCATTCCGCAGATTATCGCCCTCTTTGAGTTGGAAAATTCTATTGAGCGTCTGTTGGCCTGTCAAAGTCCAGAGGAAGTTTTGGCCATGGTTGAGGAATCAAAAAATAGCCCGTACTTAGAAGGCTTAGACTTGGAAAGCTAGGAGGAAAGACAGATGACAAAACATATCCCAAATTTACAGGTCGCTCTGGATCATTCAGATTTGCAGGGTGCTATCAAGGCTGCTGTGTCAGTTGGCCATGAGGTTGACGTTATTGAAGCTGGTACCGTCTGCCTGCTTCAGGTGGGCAGCGAATTGGTTGAAGTGCTGCGCAGCCTCTTCCCAGAAAAAATCATCGTAGCCGACACCAAATGCGCGGACGCAGGTGGTACGGTTGCCAAAAACAACGCCGTTCGTGGGGCGGACTGGATGACCTGTATCTGTTCCGCAACCATCCCAACTATGAAAGCTGCCCTCAAGGCCATCCAAGAAGTGCGCGGTGATAAGGGAGAAATTCAGGTTGAACTCTACGGTGACTGGACCTATGAACATGCCCAAATGTGGTTAGATGCTGGTATTTCCCAAGCGATTTACCACCAATCCCGTGACGCCCTTCTTGCCGGCGAAACTTGGGGTGAAAAAGACCTGACCAAGGTGAAAAAACTGATTGACATGGGCTTCCGTGTGTCTGTGACAGGCGGCTTGGATGTCGATACCCTCAAACTCTTTGAAGGTTTGGATGTCTTCACCTTTATCGCAGGGCGCGGTATTACCGAAGCTGCCGATCCAGCAGCTGCAGCACGTGAATTCAAAGACGAAATCCGTCGTATCTGGGGGTAGGCCTATGGCACGACCAATCGGAATATATGAAAAGGCAACGCCCAAGCACTTTACTTGGAAGGAGCGCTTGGAGTTTGCCAAAGAACTGGGCTTTGACTTTGTAGAAATGTCGGTGGACGAAAGTGATGCCCGTTTGGCCCGCTTAGACTGGACTAAGGAAGAACGATTGGAGCTGGTCAAGGCCATCTATGAAACAGGCGTTCGCATCCCGACCATCTGCTTCTCAGGCCACCGCCGCTATCCGCTGGGTTCCAATGACCCTGCCCTTGAAGCTAAGTCCCTAGAAACCATGCGCCAGTGTATCGAACTGGCGCAGGACTTGGGTGTGCGGGTCATCCAGTTGGCTGGTTACGACGTTTACTATGAGGAAAAATCGCCTGAAACCAGAGCCCGCTTCATCAAAAATCTCCGCAAGGCCTGCGACTGGGCAGAACAGGCCCAAGTTATGCTGGCCATTGAAATCATGGATGATCCCTTCATCAACTCTATTGAAAAATACCTAGCAGTTGAGAAAGAAATCGACTCGCCTTATCTCTTTGTTTACCCAGATACTGGAAACGTGTCTGCTTGGCACAATGACCTTTGGAGTGAATTTTACCTAGGCCACCGCTCCATCGCAGCCCTTCACCTCAAAGACACCTATGCAGTAACTGAAAACTCCAAGGGCCAATTCCGCGATGTGCCATTTGGTCAAGGTTGTGTGGACTGGGAACTTATGTTTGATGTCTTGAAAAAGACCAACTACCAAGGGCCGTTTTTGATTGAGATGTGGTCTGAAAACTGTGAAAGTGTAGAGGAAACACGGGCGGCTATCAAGGAAGCACAAGACTTCCTCTACCCATTGATTGAGAAAGCGGGGTTACGCTAATGCCAAAAGATTTACAGGAAATGCGCCAGCGCGTCTATGAAGCCAATGTGGCCCTGCCTGCTCACGGACTTGTCAAGTTCACTTGGGGAAATGTTTCAGAAGTTTGCCGTGAGTTGGGCCGCATTGTGATCAAACCTTCTGGTGTGGATTATGAGAAATTATCTCCAGAAAATATGGTGGTGACAGACCTAGATGGCCATGTGGTGGAAGGCGACCTCAATCCTTCGTCAGACTTGGCTACCCACGTCGCCCTCTATAAGGCTTGGCCAAATGTCCATGCCGTTGTTCATACCCATTCAACGGAAGCAGTGGGCTGGGCGCAGGCTGGTCGGGATATTCCTTTTTACGGAACGACCCATGCCGACTATTTCTATGGACCGGTGCCATGCGCCCGCTCCCTGACAGCTGATGAAGTGAATACAGCCTACGAAAAAGAAACGGGGGCTGTCATCATCGAGGAGTTTGAACGTCGTGGCATTGACCCAGTGGCCGTTCCAGGTATCGTTGTCCGCAACCACGGTCCGTTCACCTGGGGGAAAGATCCAGCCCAAGCTGTTTACCATAGTGTCGTTCTGGAAGAAGTAGCCCGCATGAACCGCTACACCGAGCAAATCAACCCACGGGTTGAGCCAGCTCCTAAGTACATTATGGACAAGCACTACTTGCGCAAACACGGCCCTAATGCCTACTATGGTCAAAAGGGTGATGCCCACTAATGTTGGCATTTCTTAGCTTGAATGACGTCGTTGACTGGATTTGGGTAATTGCAGTCATGCCAACATCTCGTCGCCTTGTCCTTCAAGCAAGAGAAAAATCAAAATACCTATAAAAATATCAGACTAGGTTAGAATGCTTGTCGTATTGCCTAGTCTTGTTTTTGTGGTTCTGGGAAGCTTTTTTTGCTTGGCCGTGGTGTTTTTGATGGATGAGCAGTTCAACTTGGTTTGATATCAGGGTAAAATATGTTAAAATGAAACCGATACCAATATAAGGAGGAAAAGATGTCACTGGATAAGAGTAGTTGCGCCCTCTTACGGTACCTAATCCGCTTGAAAAAGCCAGAAACCATTATGGCCATATCAAGGGCACTCCAGCAATCTCGCCGAAAAATCTACTACCATCTGGATAAAATTAACAGCTCTCTCCCCAAGGAAGTGGAGTCCATTGAAAGCCAACCTCGAGTGGGAATCCTATTAAGTCCAGAGCAAAAAGCCGCCTGTCAGGTTCTCTTGGACTCACTGGATTCTTATAGTTACATCATGAACATGAATGAGCGGATTCAGCTCATGATGATTTATATCTGTATTACAACCGAGCGAGTGACCATTGAAAAACTGATGGAATTGACAGAGGTGTCCCGCAATACGGTGTTGAATGACCTGAGTGAGATTCGCAGCCAGCTGGCTAAGGAGCAGTACAAGATGACTCTCTATGTTTCCAAGTCACAGGGCTATGACCTAAACTGCCACCCTCTCAATAAGATCCAATACATGCACTCCCTACTCTATAATCTTTTTGCTGAGGCCAATGAGGGTTTCCTTAAGGTTTTGGAAACAAAAGTCCATGCCTTTCCAGGCTGCCAACAGCTCCTTTCCATGGCAGTGACCCACTTTTTAGAAGGGCAAGTCTATCGGCTTGAAAAGGACTTAGGAAAGAAAATTAACCGGTATGAAATTGAATTTATGCTGAAGGTTCTCCCCTATCTGCTGCTCAGTTACCGAAATATGGTTTTGGATCAGGAAGAAAAAGATAGTATTATCAAAGACTTTTCCCTGATTCGCAAACGAATCGAGTACAAGATTACCCAAAATCTCAAGCAAGCCCTAGAGGATAGCTTTGCCATTGGTTTGGATGAAATTGAGGTTTCTCTGATTGCCATCTTACTGCTGTCCTACCGAAAGGACAAGGACATCCATGTAACCAGCCAAGATTTTGCTGACCTCAAGCGCGTGGTGGAGCAGTTTATCTGGCATTTTGAAGTCCACTCTTCTTTTGAGCTAGAAAACAAGGAAGAACTGGCTCAGAGTCTTCTGGCCCACTGTAAAGCCTTACTCTTTCGGAAAACCTACGGGATTCTGTCTAAAAATCCCATGGTCAAGCAAATCCAGGATAAGTACAGCACCCTCTTTCGTATGACCAAGTTGTCGGCCCGCCTGCTAGAAGAAGAATGGAAGATTAGCCTGACCGACGAAGATATTGCCTATCTGACCATTCATCTGGGTGGAGCCTTGAGGCGCAGCGGCAGTCGCACAGAAAATAGCCGCAAGGTTTATCTGATTTGCGACGAAGGTGTAGCTGTTCAAAAACTGTTGGTCAAACAAGTCCAGCACCATTTGCCAGGCAAGCTGGTTTCAGGGATTTTCACCACCGAACAATTCAAGAGTGTGGAAGACCTCTTGGAAGTCGATTTCCTCATCTCGACCAGTGAGGCTCTGGAAACCAAGCATCCGCTCATACAGGTTCATCCCATCTTAGATTTTGACGATGTGCTGAAGTTGACTCGTTTTGCCAAGTATCGTTTTCTGGCAGATGACAAGCGCGGTTTTTCCGCCGAATTGGACAAGTTACTGGCCGCCTATATCCCAGACGGAAAGACTGCTCAGGAACTCAAACAGCGCCTGCAGAGCTTAGTAACCAACGAACTTCTGGCGAGTTTATCAGACGCAGAAGTAGAAACCGATCTTTATTAAGCTGTAAAAGTCCAAATGTGAACACAGACCTGTGTTTTATTTGGTCTTTTTTTTGTTGAGTGATGGGCATATACTAGAGGTGTATAAAACTATCGAACCATTTAAGGAGGAATGAAAATGGCTAAAGTTCAAGACATAACTAGGGAATCATGGATTCTCTCAACCTTCCCAGAGTGGGGAACTTGGCTCAACGAAGAAATCGAAGAAGAAGTCGTGCCAGAAGGCAACTTTGCCATGTGGTGGCTGGGCAACTGTGGCGTCTGGATCAAGACCCCAGGAGGAGCCAATGTGGTCATGGACCTCTGGTCATCTCGTGGAAAATCCACTAAAAAAGTAAAAGACATGGTGTGGGGCCACCAAATGGCCAACATGGCGGGTGTCCGCAAATTGCAGCCAAACTTGCGCGTGCAACCCATGGTCATTGACCCATTTGCCATCAATGAATTGGACTACTACCTAGTTTCCCATGTCCACAGTGACCATATGGACATCAGCACCGCAGCAGCCATCATCAACAACCCGAAACTGGACCATGTGAAATTTGTCGGCCCAGTTGAGAGTGGCGACATCTGGGAAAAATGGGGCGTGCCAGCTGACCGCATCATCCGCATCGCACCAGGCGACAGCTTTGAATTCAAAGACATTAAGGTCCACGCTGTGGAATCCTTCGACCGTACTTGCTTGGTGACCCTCCCTATCGAAGGCTACGAAGAAAATGGCGGCAAATTAGCAGGACTTCCTGTAACCGATGAACTCATGGCCCGCAAGGCAGTCAACTACGTCTTTGAAACACCGGGCGGAACCATCTACCACGGTGCAGACTCCCACTTCTCAAACTACTTTGCCAAACACGGCCGTGACTTCAATATCGACGTTGCCATCAACAACTACGGTGACAACCCAATCGGTATTCAGGATAAGATGACCTCTATCGACCTGCTCCGTATGGCAGAAAATCTGCGTGCCAAGGTCATCATCCCAGTCCACTATGACATCTGGTCCAACTTTATGGCTTCAACGGATGAGATTCTCCAACTCTGGAAGATGCGCAAGGAACGCCTCCAATATGACTTCCACCCATTCATCTGGGAAGTTGGCGGCAAGTACACCTATCCACTGGATAAAGACCGCATTGAATACCATCACCCACGCGGCTTTGACGACTGCTTCTTGGAAGATTCCAACATTCAGTTCAAGGCCTTGCTCTAATAGAACCTCCAGGGCGGGACGACAGTCCTGCCTTTTGTAAATAGTGATTAAGCAAAGACACCGTAACCGCTTTATGTTATAATAGAAACGAGACTTTTTAAAAGAGGAGAAAACTATGTCAAATCTATCCGTAAATGCTATCCGTTTCCTCGGAATTGATGCCATTGAGAAATCCAAATCAGGCCACCCAGGTGTGGTGATGGGAGCAGCTCCGATGGCTTATAGCCTATTTACAAAGGAACTCCGTATCAACCCAGCTCAGCCAAACTGGATTAACCGCGACCGCTTTATCTTGTCAGCAGGTCATGGCTCCATGCTTCTCTACGGACTGCTACACCTGTCAGGCTTTGCAGATGTAACCATGGACGAAATTAAGAACTTCCGTCAGTGGGGTTCAAAAACACCAGGTCACCCAGAATTTGGTCACACAGCAGGTGTAGATGCTACAACAGGTCCTCTTGGACAGGGAATCTCAACTGCGACTGGTTTTGCCCAAGCAGAGCGCTTCCTTGCGGCGAAGTATAACCGTGACGGCTTCCCAATCTTTGACCACTACACTTACGTTATCTGTGGTGATGGCGACCTGATGGAAGGTGTATCTGCTGAAGCCGCTTCTTACGCTGGTCTTCAAAAACTGGAAAAACTCATCGTTCTCTACGACTCAAATGACATCAACTTGGATGGCGAAACCAAAGACTCCTTCACAGAAGATGTGCGTGCCCGCTACAACGCCTACGGTTGGCATACAGATCTCGTGACAGACGGTACCGATGTGGATGCTATTTTTGCTGCTATTGAAAAAGCCAAAGCAGCCGGCAAACCATCTCTTATCGAAATCAAGACTGTCATCGGTCATGGTTCTCCAAATAAACAAGGTACAAACGCTGTTCACGGAGCGCCGCTTGGTGCAGAAGAAGCAGAAGCTACTCGTAAGGCACTTGACTGGAACTACGCACCATTTGAAATCCCAGCAGAAGTCTATGCTGACTTCAAGGAAAATGTAGCAGACCGTGGCGCAGCAGCCTACGATGCGTGGGTGAAATTGGTAGAAGGCTACAAGGCAGCTCATCCAGAATTAGCAGCTGAAGTAACAGCTATCTTGGAAGGTCGCGATGTAGTTGAAATCAAGCCAGAAGACTTCCCGGTTTATGAAAATGGCTTCTCACAAGCAACCCGTAACTCATCACAAGATGCCCTCAACGCAGCAGCTAAGGTGCTGCCAACCTTCCTCGGTGGTTCAGCTGACTTGGCGCACTCCAACATGACCTACATCAAAGAAGATGGTTTGCAGGACTCAGTGAACCCACTCAACCGCAACATCCAGTTCGGTGTCCGTGAATTTGCCATGGGTACCATCTTGAACGGTATGGCAGCTCACGGTGGACTTCGTGTTTACGGTGGTACCTTCTTCGTCTTCTCAGACTATGTGAAAGCAGCCGTTCGTTTGTCAGCCCTTCAGGGACTTCCAGTGACCTATGTCTTCACCCACGACTCTATCGCAGTTGGGGAAGATGGGCCAACTCACGAGCCAATCGAGCACTTGGCAGGTCTGCGTGCTATGCCAAACCTCAATGTCTTCCGTCCAGCGGATGCGCGTGAAACACAGGCGGCTTGGTACTTGTCACTGACCAGCAAGTCTACACCATCAGCTCTTGTTCTCACTCGTCAAAACTTGACTGTCGAAGAAGGAACAGACTTTGACAAGGTTGCAAAAGGTGCTTATGTGGTCTATGAGGTAGCAGGCTTTGATACCATCCTCCTGGCATCCGGTTCAGAAGTGAACTTGGCAGTGAAAGCAGCCAAGGAACTGGAAGCAGCAGGCACTAAGGTGCGCGTGGTTTCTGTACCATCTACTGAACTCTTCGATGCTCAAGACGCAGCTTATAAAGAAGAAATCCTTCCAAACGCTATCCGTCGCCGTCTTGCAATCGAAATGGGTGCAACTCAAAGCTGGTACAAGTATGTTGGCTTGGATGGGAAAGTTCTTGGTATCGACACCTTCGGTGCATCAGCTCCAGCCCAAACTGTTATCGACAACTACGGCTTCACCGTGGAAAATGTAGTGAAGTTGGTTGGCGAACTCTAAAATAGTCTATTAAAACAGCCCTTGGAGGCTGTTTTTTGCTATAATGGAATCATGGACTACACACAAGAAGAAAAAGAATATTTTATGAGAGAAGCCTTGCGGGAAGCAGGCAAATCCTTGGACAAGGAAGAAATTCCTATTGGCTGTGTCATTGTCAAGGATGGTCAGATTATTGGCAGAGGGCACAATGCCCGTGAGGAACTCAATCAGGCCATCATGCATGCGGAGGTCATGGCCATCCAAGAAGCCAACCGACTGGAGGGCAACTGGCGCTTGCTGGATACAACGCTCTTTGTCACCATTGAACCCTGCGTCATGTGTAGCGGGGCTATTGGTCTAGCTCGCATTCCACAGGTGATTTATGGGGCTGCCAATCAAAAGTTCGGGGCAGCAGGCAGCCTGTATAACATTTTGACCGACAGTCGCCTCAATCATCGGGTCACAGTGGAAACAGGTATTCTGGAAGATGAATGTGCCGCCATCATGCAGGATTTTTTTCGCCAACGCCGGGAAAAACAAAAGATGGCTAAACAGATGGACGATGCGGACCACAGTTAGAGATTTGCCATATTTTGATTTTGTGGTATAATAATCCTTGGAGCAACATTCGTGCGTGAAGCGGGTCAGGGGAGGAATCCAGCAGCCCTAAGCGAAGTCGGGTGTGTGCTCTTTTTGCGTACAGTCTAAAAACCCTTTTGAAATCAAGCTTTCAGAGGGTTTTCTTTGTCTTATTTTTAGAAATGGTGGCAAAATAGGGGATTTGCCCAAAAGAATGTGACTTGCCACCCAAAATATGTTAAAATGAGGGTAATAACATGAGGAAAGGAGTCTTTTATGAAATCGATACTGGATTTGAATTCGACCATGAACACCGCCCGCACCGAAAGGGTCAGCTGGAAGTCGGTAGGCTTGACCTACCTGTTCTATCTGGTGCTGATGCTTCTAATGCAGTGGGGCTTGTCCCCTTTTGTTAAAAAGGGCAATCTTCTGGTTCTTCTGATGGTTTGTGCTGTGGTGGTTATTCTCCTGCTTCTTTTTGTCTTTTTCTATCTTAAACGAAGCCCTGCCTCTCTAGGGATGACAAAAAAGAAGCTGGCTCTCCGCTATGGCTCAGGCTGGCTCTTTTCACTCGGCTGCCTGCTGCTTGTTTTTTTGGTCAATCTTGTTGCGGGAGGGCTGGCAATCTCTATCAATCAGGATGTGAACCTGCTCCTACTTGGCCTAACCTTGGTTGGTTTTATTTTCCAAGGGTTTTTAGAAGAATTTCTCCTACGCTCCCTCCTGATGACCCAATTTGCCTTGAAACTAGGGGTAGTTCTCGCCATTATCCTAAACTCCGTCATCTTTGGTCTTGGACACATGACCAATGCAGGTGCTTCTGTCATCAGTGTCGTCAACACCATATTGATTGGCTTGGTTATGAGCATGATGTTCTATTACCATGACACCATTTGGTTTGTCAGCGGCTTCCATTCGGGTTGGAACTTTATTCTGGGGCCAATCTTGGGGATTCCTGTTTCAGGCTTTCAGCTTCCGACCAGCCTCTTTACCAGTAGGGTAAAGGAGAGCCACTCCTTTTTGACTGGCGGAAGTTACGGCTTTGAAGCTGGCTTTGTGGTAACAGTTCTGGCAATCGGCCTAATCGGCTTTTACCTCTACCTCCTTAAAAAGAATCGTGCTAGCTGGTTATCACTTCCAGCAAGAAGACAATGAAACTACTAGCGGAGGCAAGGAGAATAGGTTTTGTACGGGATTTATGGAAGAATGAGAAAGCTTCCGAATACAGTTGCAGCAAAATTCGGAGTACATGTAAATGGCCCCTATGGGGGGCAAAACATGGACGAACCAATGATACGTTATGGTACTTTATAAAGGAGAGATTATGAAAAAAGTGTTAACCATTCTTTCACTTTTGATAGGGCTTGTTAGCCTATCAGCTTGTAGTGGTTCGGATGAAATTATCGGAACTTGGAATGCTCAGGCTGCCGACGGTACAGAGCTTGTTATTGAAATTGATAAAAAGCAACTGACCGTGGACGGTGAAAAGCTAGATTACGTGCAAAATGGATTTGGTTTTGAGAATAGTTTGAGCTATTACACCATAGAAGTGGATGAACAAGAAACCTACACGATTATTTTCCCAGAAAAAGATAAGTCCTTGGCTCTCCTGATTCAGCCGACGGATTTGGAAGAACCATTGGCAGGAACCTTGGTTTTTGCACTGAATAAAAATGAAAAACCAAATTACTTGGAATACGGTAATAAATACTTGAAATAGATATATAAGCTATCTTGAACCGCATTTCTAGATAGCTTTTTTGGTATAATGGGAGAGTAAACTGATGAAAACCGACAGCTAGAACAGGCTTGGTCTAAAGCTGGTCAAGGGGAGTCTATCAAGGAGATTCTGAGTGAATATCACGCGATTCACAGACAAAACGAAATGGGTGAGATGGACAAATCGCAGAAGGAAAATTTGTTGCTATTCGAGTGCTGATTTTGACGATTGCAAATCCCCCACCTAGACTTTTTCTGGCTGAACAACTACATCCACTTTATCGAAAGCAAGCAGTATGTGGACAGCTATGGCGATAACTTTGATAAGAAGATCATCAATATCACCTTCCAATACTCCCCGTCAGACAATGGCTTGGCTTTTCTGGCCCAGGTTCAAAAAATCCTGCAGCCGACAGATATAAGCCTGAAAACTGTCTTGCCGGAATAGTTTGTCAATCAACTTTTAGGATTTCTTAGGGTTTGTATGGTATGCTAGGAGCATTAAAGGAGTGATTGTATGTTTGTATTTGCTTTTCCAGGTATGGGAAAAACCACTCTGGCTCAACGCTATCGGCATGTGGTTGACTTAGAACTCTCTGACATCAAGTATGACAATACCAGCGTCAGCCATTTGACCAAAGAAGAGCGGAAGTCAACCAAGAGGCCCATCAAAGACAAGAAGTATAGAAAAACCTATGTGGATAAGGCTTTTGCCCTGCACGATGAGGGGAAGACCGTGCTAGTTGCCCTCAATTTTTTCCTGCGAATCTTTTTTAGAATGTTGCTGCGCCGTCAGCTGGCCTTTCATATTTTTATTCCACACCCGTCGCTCAAAGAGGAGTACCGGCAGCGCTATCTCCTGCGAGGCAACAATGCGCGTTTCATCTTTGAAGTACTGGCCATCTGGTACCCGACCACCCTCTTTCTCTGGCTTTTTTCCAAGATTTTTCCGCGCTTCATTACGGTGACCAAGACAGGGGAAACCCTAGAAGACCACTACCAACAAGCGCGTCGGCCCATCTTTGCAACGATTAAAAGAAAACAAGCAACTGTTTTATGAAAATATATGAAAACGAAGATAATTCTTGAAAAAAAAACAATAAAGCGTTATCATAAATATGGTACATAAAGGGAGGAAAAAGATGACACATATTACATTTGATTATTCAAAAGTATTGGGCCAATTCGTTGCGCCTCATGAAGTAGATTATATGCAAACACAAGTAACCGCTGCAGACGAACTTTTGCGCAAGGGAACAGGCGCAGGCAGCGATTTCTTGGGATGGTTTGATCTGCCAGAAAACTATGACAAGGAAGAGTTTGCCCGCATCAAAGAAGCGGCTGCAACCATTCAAAAAGAAAGTGACGTTTTGGTCGTTATCGGTATTGGTGGTTCTTACCTTGGCGCTAAAGCTGCTATTGATTTCTTGAACCATTCATTTGTCAACTTGCTTTCAAAAGAAGAACGCAAGGCACCGCAAATTCTCTATGCAGGGAACTCCATTTCGTCTAGCTACTTGGCTGATTTGGTTGACTACGTTGCGGATAAGGATTTCTCTGTCAACGTGATTTCAAAATCTGGTACAACCACAGAGCCTGCCATCGCGTTTCGTGTCTTCAAGGAACTGCTTGTGAAGAAATACGGTCAAGAAGAAGCCAACAAGCGCATTTATGCAACAACAGATAAGGCGCGTGGTGCTGTTAAAGTAGAAGCAGATGCCAATGGCTGGGAAACCTTCGTTGTGCCAGATGATGTTGGTGGCCGCTTCTCCGTTCTGACTGCAGTAGGTTTGTTGCCAATTGCAGCAGCAGGTGCAGACATTGACGCCCTTATGGAAGGTGCAAACGCAGCGCGTAAGGCTTATGCTTCTGATAAACTTGCAGAAAACCAAGCCTACCAGTATGCAGCTATCCGTAATATCCTTTACAGAAAAGGCTATGTAACAGAAATTTTGGCTAACTACGAGCCATCTCTTCAATACTTTAGTGAGTGGTGGAAACAGTTGGCTGGTGAGTCAGAAGGAAAAGACCAAAAAGGCATTTACCCAACTTCTGCCAACTTCTCAACTGACTTGCACTCACTTGGCCAATTCATTCAAGAAGGAAACCGCAACCTCTTTGAAACAGTTGTCCGTGTAGATAAACCAAGAAAAAATGTCCTGATTCCAGAAATGGCTGAAGACCTTGACGGCCTCGGCTACTTGGAAGGCAAGGATGTTGATTTCGTTAATAAAAAAGCAACTGACGGTGTGCTTCTTGCCCACACAGATGGCGGCGTGCCAAACATGTACTTGACACTTCCACAACAAGACGAGTATACCTTGGGCTACACCATCTACTTCTTCGAGCTTGCCATCGGCCTATCTGGCTACCTCAACGGGGTTAACCCATTTGACCAGCCAGGTGTAGAAGCCTACAAGAAAAATATGTTTGCCCTTCTTGGCAAACCAGGCTTTGAAGAATTGGGCGCTGAACTCAACGCTCGCCTATAACATGCAGACTGACCGGAAACGGTCAGTTTTTGGTACGAGAAGGGGGAGAGAAAAGAAAATGGGGATGAAGAAGGAATTTTTTGTTGTCGGAGATGTCCATGGCAAGTATGAGCTGCTGACAGATTTGTTGAAAAAATGGAATCCAGACCGCCAACAGTTGATTTTCATAGGAGATTTGATTGACCGTGGGGAAAATTCTAAGGCCTGCTTGGAGTTGGTCAAGGAGTTGGTACAGAAAAAAGGAGCCATCTGTTTGACAGGAAACCACGAGCGGATGTTTTTAGCCTGGTTGAACGACCCGCTAGATCGCTATGACCATTACCGGCGAAATGGCGGAGATACTACTATTAACTCCCTTTTGGGGCGCCCCTTAGATGCTCCGGTGGATGGCATGGTGGATGCAAATCGGGTAGCAGAAAACTATCGCGAACTCATCCATTTTGTTAAGGACTGTCCCTACTATCTGGAAACAGATCACTATATTTTTGTTCATGCAGGAGTCGATTTGACCTTGCTAGATTGGCGAGATACCAGCGACCATGATAAGGTCTGGTTGCGGGGGAAATTCCACGAAGCCTACAACAATACGGGCAAGTGGATTGTTTTTGGGCACACTCCGGTCTTTAGTCTTTACCAGACCAATCTGCGTATCAGCCAGATTTGGACTAGTCAGGATGGAAAACTTGGCATTGACGGCGGGGCTGTTTATGGCGGCGTACTGCACGGAGTTGTATTGGATCATACAGGTGTTGTACGAGATTACACCGTTGGCTGTGTTGAGCCCCATCGGGTGGTAGAGGATTAGCATCTTGTTTTTCACAAATGCAATCTTGCTGAACAAGTACATAATCAGTTGACATCTATGCAAATTTGTATTAGTATAGTGGTATCAATAAAAAAGGAGAAATTTGATGAAAAAGAAATTAGTTCTTTCCCTTGTTGCCCTTCTCGCTGTCGGTGGTTTGACAGCGTGCTCCAGTAAGACGGATGACACTTCTGCGTCTTCTTCTTCAACCGTGAAAGAAACGACCACAGAGGCTTCTTCCTCCTCTTCAAGCTCAAGTAGTGCTGCAGAATCTACGGTTACTTACCTGACAGATGAAGAGATTGATAAAGTGCAGACATTTGGAGATTTCAAAGAAGCATTCAAATCTCTCATTGATTCTTATGTGGCAGACTTCGATGCCCTCATTGCAGATGCACCAGATGCCGCTAAGACAACCCTTCAACCTTTCCGTGACAAAGTGGTTCAAACCATGGATGAGCAGCAACAAATCCTCGCTTCTCAATTCGCGGCTCTGGGAGATGATAATACAGTTATCCCAGACTCAGCTCGTGATACCGTTATAACTAGTCTGAAAACTGCGCGTGACCAGTTGAAATCGGCTATGGAAACAGCCCGTCAACAAATGGAGTCAGCTGAATAATAAAGCAGGAAATTCCAGCTCAGCTGGAATTTTTTTGCCCTCGGAGAGCTTAAAAAAGGATCTTATCAACAAAGCATGGGCTTGAAATATCAGGAAGAAATGTTTGCGATTCTACTTGACAAATCATATATATATATATATATATAATAGGTGTTAGAAAGCTTCAGGAGGATGCTATGGCGAAGAAAGCAAAAGGGGGAAACAATCCCTTGAAAAGTTTTGATAAGTGGGCAAATACTGTACCAGATACTGCCAAAATTATTGGTGATGCTGTTCAGGCAGCTGCCCCGATTCTTGATAAAGCCTTGGATCGAAATTATGAAAAGGAAAAAAATAGGATTTCGATACCCAATGTCCTAGATTTGGATTTATTGGAAGGAAAAGAACTGCTAGAAAAACTTGGCTTCCTTGTTACAGTAACGCTTGTTAAGCCAGATAAAAAATATAGTACGGCTCGTGACAATGAGATTGTAGATATGATTCCAAAATCAGGTCGGGTAGACAAGGGGAGCGTCATCAAACTCTATTATGTCACTCAAGAAATCATTGACTCTAGCAACCTAGATGTCCCGATTCCCAATCTCCTTGGTCTATCTATTACAGAAGCCAGAGAACACCTTAAAGATCTAGGCTTAAAACCAGCCTATGAACTACTGAAAGCAGAAGCGCGCTGGGCCAATCAGCAAGTAAACACCGTCCTAGATATGGAGCCTAAAGTAAGTCTGTTTAGTAGCACCGTTGTCAAGGGAAGTATCCTGAAACTAAAGTATATAGACGAGGCAACCCTTGAAGAGAGCCGAAAACTGGCTCAGGCTGCTGCTAAGAAGCAGTTAGATTTAGGGCAGTTGGTGGGCCGGATCCCCAATTTCCTACCCCAAAACAAGCAAGAGTAATCGCTCTTGTTTTCTTTTTCTATAAAAAATCAGAAAATTTTGATATAATGGGGAAATACATAAGGGAAATGGAGAACCACTATGACTGCACAAAAAATGACTGCACAAGAAATTATTGCTTTTATCGGTAATACTGTGAAAAAAACCAATGTTAAGGTCACTTTTGAAGGAGAATTGGCAGGAGCTGTGCCAGCTGAGGTGACAAAACTTGGCAATGTCCTTTTCGGTGACTGGAAGGATGTCGAGCCACTTTTGGCAAACTTGACCGAGAATGTGGACTATGTGGTCGAGCAAGATGGCCGCAACTCAGCTGTACCATTGCTGGACAAACGCACCATCAATGCCCGTATCGAGCCAGGTGCTATTATTCGTGATCAAGTAACCATTGGCGATAATGCCGTTATCATGATGGGAGCTGTCATCAACATCGGTGCTGAGATTGGGGCTGGAACCATGATCGACATGGGGGCTATCCTTGGCGGTCGTGCGACCGTTGGTAAAAACAGCCACATCGGTGCGGGAGCTGTCCTTGCAGGTGTGATTGAGCCAGCTTCTGCTGAGCCAGTTCGTGTCGGTGACAATGTTCTGGTCGGGGCTAACGCTGTGGTCATCGAGGGCGTGCAAATCGGCAACGGTTCGGTTGTGGCGGCTGGTGCCATTGTTACCCAAGATGTTCCTGAAAATGTGGTGGTTGCAGGGGTTCCAGCCCGCATCATCAAGGAAATCGACGAAAAAACCCAGCAAAAAACAGCCTTGGAAGATGCCCTCCGTACCCTCTAAGAGGAGAAAATATGCTTGATTTAATCGCAACACGCCGTGCCCTCCATCAGATTCCTGAGGTGGGCATGGAGGAATTTAAAACCCACGCCTTTCTGATGGAGGCTATTTCGGGCCTGCTCCAAGATTGCTCTTTTTCCCAGGTTCGTACTTGGAAGACGGGGATCCTTGTTTATCTGACAGGTTCTGCGCCTGAAAAAACCATCGGCTGGCGAGCGGATATTGACGGTCTGCCTATTGTGGAGGAAACAGTCCTGGACTTCAAATCTCTCCATCCAGATCGGATGCATGCCTGTGGCCATGATTTTCACATGACCATTGCTCTGGGGCTTTTGGAGAAAATGGCAGAGCAGCAACCGAGAAACAATCTTCTCTTCCTCTTTCAGCCTGCGGAGGAAAATCTCGCAGGGGGCATGCTCATGTATGAAGCGGGAGCCTTTGGTGATTGGCTGCCAGATGAATTTTATGGCCTCCACATCCGACCTGACCTCAAAGTCGGTCAATTGGCCACCAACCGTGCGACCCTCTTTGCTGGCACCTGTGAGGTCAGGATACGGTTTATAGGAAAAGGTGGTCACGCAGCTTTTCCCCATACCGCCAATGACGCCTTAGTCGCTGCCAGTTACTTTGTGACGCAGGTTCAGTCGGTGGTCAGCCGCAATGTGGATCCGATTGAAGGTGCGGTTGTGACCTTTGGTCATATGCAGGCTGGTACAACCAACAATGTCATTGCGGAAACCGCCTTTCTTCATGGAACTATTCGAGCCTTGACCCAAAGCATGAACCTCTTGGTGCAAAAGCGGGTGCGGGAAGTGGCGGAAGGGATTGCCCTGTCCTTTGGTGTGGACTTGGAAATCGAGCTCAATCCTAGTGGTTATCTGCCTGTGGAAAACCATCCTCAGCTAGCCGATGAATTGATGGCGTATTTTGACGGTGTAGATGGTGTGGAGGTGATTGACTGTCCGCCTGCCATGACGGGAGAAGACTTTGGCTACCTGTTAAGCAAGGTGCCGGGCGTCATGTTTTGGCTGGGTGTGGACACGCCTTATCCCCTGCACAATCCCCGTCTTAATCCTAAAGAGGAAGTTCTCCCCTTTGCTGTGGATAAGTTGAGCGATTTTTTGAAAGTGAAAGTAAAGTAGGCTGGATTTCCAGCCTTTTTCAGAAAGTGAGGAAGGATGTCTAAGAAGGAACTTCGAAAGCTCATGCTGACAAAATTGAAGGCTATGTCTTGTACAGATAGACAGGCTTGGAGTGTATGGGGAAGCCAGCAGCTGTTTCAGACGGCCTATTATCAGCAGGCAAAGACAGTGGCGACCTTTCTATCTCTTCCACATGAGTTTGATACCCAAATGCTGATTGATCAGGCTCAGAAAGATGGGAAGCGCCTTTTGGTTCCTAAGACGGATGGCAAGAGGGATATGATTTTTGTAGAATATGACCCTGAACAGCTTGTGCAATCAACCTTTGGCATTTGGGAGCCCATCTCGTCTGAGGCGGTTCCTGCTTCTGAGATAGATCTTATCCAAGTACCGGGGTTGGTCTGGAATCCGGCTCGCTATCGTATCGGCTATGGTGGTGGCTACTATGATCGTTACTTGAAGACCTATCAGGGTAAGACAGTCAGTATCCTATGCAGCTGGCAAGAAGCTGACTTTCAGGAGGAGGCTTTTGATTGTGCGGTAGAGGAGGTAATTATTTATGAGGACTTGGATGGATAAACGCTATCCGGTAACCAATGGACTGTTGCTGTTGACGACGGTGGTCTTTTTACTGATGCAGGTGTTGCGGTTTGGACAGGCGACATCAGCTGGAACGATTTATGAGTTTGGTGGGCTCTATGGTGACGTTCTCAAAGTGGACATTAGTCAGTTTTGGCGTTTGCTGTCGCCCATCTTTGTACATATTGGCTGGCAGCATTTTTTCTTTAATAGCATCACCCTGTATAGTTTAGGTTACCAACTGGAGCCTCTCTTTGGCTCTAAACGATTTTTCTTGCTCTATCTTTTGTCTGGGCTTATGGGGAATGTCTTTGTCCTCTTTTTCACTCCCAATGTGATCGTGGCAGGAGCCTCCACCTCCCTTTTTGGTTTATTTGGGGCCATGGCCCTGCTTCGTTACGGAAGTCGGACTCCCTATCTCAGAGTTTTGGGTCAGCGGTACACAGCCTTGCTTGTGCTCAATCTGATGTTGGGATTTTTCAACCCCGCAGTCAGTATGGCCGGTCATCTTGGTGGGGCTGTTGGAGGCTGTTTGACAGTCATTTTCTTACCACCTTTACTAGAATCTAGGCTTTTTAGCCGACAGCAAAAGTTCTTGGCCCTATTAGGCTATCTTGTATTATTAGTGGGCATGATTGCTCTGTCGCTTTTTTATCTTCTGTAACAAAAACAAGCCATCCGAGGGGGGAGGCTTGTTCGTTGTTTTAGAGTCTTATTCTGTTTCAGCTAGTTGTTTGCTAATATCGAGAATGTATTGTTTGAGGTCGTCTTTCACCTGAGGATGTTGCAAGGCGTAGTCGATGGATGTCTTCATGAATCCAAACTTATCTCCTACATCGTACCGTTTGCCCTTAAACTCACGCGCAAATACGCGCTGTGTTTTGTTGAGGGTATCAATAGCATCCGTCAGCTGGACTTCATTGCCTGCACCGGGTTCTTGGTTTTCCAGAATATTGAAAATCTCTGGCGTCAAGAGGTAGCGACCGATAATGGCGAGGTCAGATGGCGCTTCTTCTGGTTTTGGTTTTTCCACAAAGGTGTCAACGCTGTAAAGACCATTGATGCCTTCTCCCTGAGGGGCGATAACGCCATAAGAGGAAACTTCTTCGTGAGGAACAGGCATGACAGCGATGGTTGAGGCATGAGTTTGCTCATAGTCATCAATCAGCTGCTTGGTCAAAGGAGTGGCTGTGGGGTCTGTGATGTCCATCAAATCATCTCCGAGCATGACAACAAAGGGCTCGTTTCCGACGAAGGCCTTGGCCTGAAGAACAGCATCTCCCAAACCTTTTGGATAGCTTTGGCGGATGAAGTGGAGGCGGATAGCGGTTGCTTCATCAACCAATTTCAGGAGGTCGTCCTTGCCTTTTTCTTTAAGGTTGTACTCCAATTCAAAGTTGGAATCAAAGTGGTCCTCAATGGAGCGCTTGGCCTTGTTGGTCACCACCAAAATATCCTCAATACCCGATTTGAGCGCTTCTTCAAAGATAAATTGCAGGGTTGGTTTGTCAACGATAGGCAACATCTCTTTTGCCAGTGCCTTTGTAGCTGGTAAAAAGCGGGTGCCGAGGCCTGCTGCTGGAATAACAGCTTTTCTTACTTTTTTCATCGTATTCTCCTATTATCAAAAGCTTAGTGCCATTCGTTTTCGTGACGGAATTCGCCAGACATGATGCCCTTGATGGCTTCATCGATGCTGGCACCTTGATAGATGACGCTATAAATAGCCTGAGTAATGGGCATGTAGACGCCCAGTTCTTGCGCTAGCTCGTAGGCGGCTTTGGTAGTAGAAAGCCCTTCGATAACCATGCCCATGTTGCGCTCAACGTCTTCTAGCTTTTCACCGCGGCCAAGCTGGTCGCCTGCTCTCCAGTTACGGGAGTGAACAGAGGTACCTGTTACAATCAAATCTCCCACACCTGATAGACCGCTGTAAGTCAAGGGATTGGCGCCCATGGCAACCCCCAAGCGTGTGATTTCTGTTAAACCGCGCGCGATGATGGCTGCCTTGGCATTGTCGCCGTAGCCAAGGCCATGGAGGGCACCAGCTCCGACAGCAATGATATTTTTGAGGGCACCGGCAGTTTCTACACCGATAACATCATTGTTGGTGTATAGACGGAAGTATCGGTTACTAAAGAGATTTTGTACATAGCTGGCTGCATCTAGATCTTTAGAAGCGGCAGAAATCAGGGTGATGTCGCGAACGATGGTTTCTTCTGCATGGCTCGGGCCAGATACTACGACAATTTCGGAGCGGAGTTCCGCTGGGATTTCTTCTTCCAACACTTGGGAAAGGCGTTTGTGGCTGTCTGGTTCTAAGCCTTTTGAAGCGTGCATGATCACGACCTTGTGCTTGAGAACTTCGGCTACTTGTTTGGCTACTAGACGGGTTACCTTGGTTGGAACGACAAACAAGATGGCATCTACTCCCTCAAGGGCTTCAGTCAAATCCTTGTAGGCTTTGATTTTTTCATCTAAAACGATGTCCTTGAAATAGCGGGTGTTTGTATGATGTTCATTGATTTCATCAATTTGTTCTGGGATATTTCCCCAGATGCGCACCTGATGGCCGTTGTCATTAAGAACCTGAGAAAGAGCGGTTCCCCAAGAACCAGGTCCTAGGACAGCGATGGTTTGTTGCTTCATAGCGGTCATTCTCCTAAGATTGTAATTATCTTCATTCTACCATATTTGTGAATATTTTGCATAGAAATGAAGAAAATAATAAAGTAGGAAGAAAAGAGGGGTAAGCGTTTGAAAGTCAAGGCTGAATGTGTTACTATATAGTGTAATTTGAAAAGGAGTTTTTATGGTAATTAAAGCAGTATTAAAATACAAGTGGCAGGCTCTGGGATCCGTTTTCCTCATCCTCCTCTATGTGACAGCCAGCCTCTTGCAGCCTCGTTTCTTACAGAGTGTTTTGGCTGCTGTGGCAGAAAATAACCAGCCTGCCATCTTGCAGATGGGCGGCTGGCTTTTGGGTGTGGCTATGTTGGGTCTGTTGGCAGGAGCTTGCAATACCGTTCTTGCTGCCTATATTGCTCAGTCTGTATCTGCGGACTTGCGCGAGCAACTGTTTCGGAAGATACAGTCTTTTTCGTATGCGAATATTGAAGAATTTAACGCGGGCAATCTGGTCGTTCGAATGACCAACGATGTTTCTCAGGTGCAAAACTTGCTCATGATGACCTTTCAGGTCTTGCTGCGGATGCCCTTGCTGTTTATTGGAGGAATTGTTTTTGCAGTGACAACCTTGCCCCAACTGTGGTGGATTGTCCTTTTGATGATTATTCTCATCAGTCTTGCGATGATGACGATTATGGGGATTATGATGCCTCGTTTTGGTCGATTTCAAAAATTGGTGGATCGTATCAATGCGATTGCCAAGGAAAATCTGCGTGGAGTACGGGTTGTTAAATCCTTTGTCCAAGAAAAAAATCAGGCAGATAAATTTGAAGAAGTTTCTGACGATTTGCTTCATCTGAACCTCTTTATTGGACGTGGCTTTTCCATCTTGGAGCCGACCTTTATCCTAGTTTCTTATCTGTCTATCTATGCTGCTTATATGGCTGTTTACAACATGATTGGCAGCAATCCAGAAGCGGTCAGCAAGCTGGCTTCCTTTGGTACTTACTTGATGCAAATCATGTTCTCGATTATCATGGTTGGCTTTATGGGCAGCAATGCCAGCAGGGCTATGGTATCTATCCAGCGGATGAACGAGGTGCTGACAACAGAGCCGGCTATGACTTTTGAAGAAAAGCCAGATCAAGAGCTAAGTCCAACGATTCGCTTTAATCACGTGACCTTTACCTATCCTAAAGATGACAAACCGACTCTCAAGGACATTAGTTTTGAGATTGCGGCCGGTCAAATGGTGGGGGTTGTCGGGGCGACAGGAGCTGGTAAGTCCACCTTGGCCCAGCTGATTCCTCGTTTGTTTGACCCACAGGAAGGAAGCATCGAAATCGGCGGAGTGGATATTAAAACGGTTAGTCGTGGCACCCTGCGCCAAACCGTATCGATTGTGTTGCAGAAGGCCATTCTTTTCACAGGAACCATTGCTTCCAATATCCGTCAGGGCAAGCATGATGCCGAGGAGAGAGAGATTGAACGAGCGGCAGGCATCGCCCAAGCCATGGAATTTATCCATCGGATGCCGGACAAGTACCAGAGTAGTGTAGAGGAGCGAGGCAACAACTTCTCAGGAGGTCAGAAGCAGCGGATGTCCATCGCTCGTGGCCTAGTATCCAATCCTAAGATTTTGATTTTGGATGACTCAACCTCAGCTCTGGATGCCAAGTCTGAAAAGCTAGTTCAAGAGGCTCTCAATAAGGAGCTAAAAGAAACGACAACCATTATCATCGCTCAAAAAATTTCTTCGGTGGTCAAGGCTGATACCATCCTTGTGTTGGATGAGGGGCGCTTGATTGGTCAAGGAACTCATAAGGAACTGGTAGCTACCAATCCTGTTTACCGTGAAATCTTTGAAACCCAAAAAGGAAAGGAGGATTAAGATGAAAACAGCACGCTTTTTTTGGACCTATTTCAAGCAATTTAAGCTGTCCTTTGTAATTATCTTTGTTACGATTCTTCTTTCCACCCTCATGCAGGTCTTCACCCCTGTTCTAATGGGGCGAGCAGTTGCTCAGCTGACTCAGCTAGTTCAAGCCGCGGCCGATGGGCAGACAGGTGATTCCAGTCAGTTTTTTGCAACAGCGATGACGGTTTTACTGGTAGTAGTTCTCCTGACTCTTTCCACTGTGACCTACTCGCTCTTGTTTAATCGCATTATTTCACGGTCGACCAACCAGATGCGTAAGGGTTTGTTTGGGAAGTTGGGAAGATTGACCGTCAGCTTCTTTGACCGCCATCAGGACGGTGAGATTCTTTCTCGCTTTACTTCTGATTTGGATAACATCCAAAATGCCTTCAATATGTCCTTGATTACGGTTGTGACCCAGACAGTTCTCTATGTAGGCATTGTAGTCATGATGTTTGTCCAACACGCCAAGTTGGCGTTAGTAGTGCTTGCTACCAGTCCGATTGCCTTTGTCTTTCTCTTTTTCATTATCCGTCTGTCGCGGAAATATTCCGATTTGCAACAAAAAGAGGTCGGCAAGCTCAATGCCTATATGGATGAGAATATTTCTGGGCAAAAGGCCATCATTGTCCAAGGCTTGCAGGATCAAGTGGTAGAAGGCTTTTTAGAGCAAAATGCCAAGGTCAGAAAGGCTACCTTTAAGGGACGAATCTTCTCAGGAATGCTCTTTCCGGTTATGAATGGTCTTAGCCTGGTCAATACAGCTATTGTTATCTTTGCCGGCTCAACGATTGCTCTTGCAGATGAACAGTTGACAACAGCAGCAGCTCTCGGCTTGGTTGTTACCTTTGTTCAATACTCGCAGCAGTACTATCAACCTCTCATGCAGGTTGCCTCTAGCTGGGCCGAAATGCAGCTGGCTTTCACTGGCGCCCACCGTATCCAAGAGATGTTTGATGAACCTGAGGAAGTGCGTCCACAACAGGCTCCTGCCTTTACAGAGTTGCGGGAACAGGTGGAGATTGACAGGGTTTGCTTTAGCTACGAAGCAGACAAGCCCATCCTCAAGGATGTGACCATCACAGCTCCAAAGGGGCAGATGACAGCCGTAGTTGGACCGACAGGATCTGGCAAAACCACCATCATGAACCTTATCAACCGTTTTTACGATGTAGACAGTGGCTCTATTCGATTTGACGGTACAGACATTCGTGAATTTGATCTGGATAGCCTCCGTCAAAACGTCGGCATCGTCTTGCAAGAATCTGTTCTTTTTTCAGGCAGCATCCGGGATAATATCGCCTTTGGTGCAGGAGATGTACCGCAAGAATTAGCGGAGACTGCGGCCAAGGCTACCCATATTCATGAATTTATCATGAGTCTGCCAGAAGGCTACGATACCTATGTAGACGATGAGAATAATGTTTTCTCCACAGGGCAGAAACAGTTGATTTCTATCGCCCGCACCCTCTTGACAGACCCACAGGTTCTCATCTTAGATGAAGCGACCTCAAACGTCGATACAGTGACCGAAAGCAAAATCCAGTCAGCCATGGAAGCCATCGTTGCAGGCCGGACCAGCTTTGTCATTGCCCATCGCCTCAAGACCATCCTCAACGCTGACCAGATTATCGTTCTCAAGGATGGTGAGGTTATCGAGCGCGGCAACCACCGAGAGCTATTAAAACTCAACGGTTTCTATGCCGAACTCTACCATAACCAGTTTGTGTTTGAATAATATATAGAAAAATAAACAGCCAAGATAAGCAGACCACAATCCTTAAACGTTTAGGACGTGGTTTATCTTGGCTGTTTTTGTGGTCGGCTTACTGCTCAATATGGTTGGTTTTGGTTTGATTGAGCCAAGCGTAGGCGATACCGATAAAGAGCCCCCCACCCAGCCAGTTGGCAAAGAAAACCACCGTCCACTGGCGCAAGATATTCATGAGCGTAAAGGTTTCAACATTTTCCTTGGCATGATTAAAGGCCAGGAGCATAAAGGCAGCAAAGTTGGCCACCAAGTGTTCGTTAATCAGGAAGACAAACATAAAGATGGCAGAAATAGCGACGAAAATCTTGGCAGATTCCTCCTTGAGCAGCATGTAGCCCATGATTGCCATATTCACAAACATATTGGCCGTAATGCCTTCGATAAAGTTGCCCCAATCAGACTTGCCCAGCTTGATGGTCGCTGCTGTCACCACAAAACTATCCTCCTTGAGATTGAGGAAAGAGAAGGATTGATTGAAGAGGTAGGCCAAAATAACCGCCCCAACCAGGTTAAAGAAGGTACAATAAACCAGGATCTTGGTGGCCTTTGCCCAAGACATCTTCTTATAGTAGGCCCCAGTTGTCAGATAGAGCATATTGGAGGTCGCCAGCTCCCCATTAAAGACAAGAACATAGATTAGGCCGATGGCAAAGATAATGGTGAAGGTAAAGCGGGCTAGGGCAGGAAACTGACCTGCGATGACATCCGCACCGATAATCCCCACTGCTGTGGACATGGTCAAATAGGCTCCTGCAAACATGGAGCGCAGGGCATAGCGGCTGAGACTCTCATCAAAGAGGGCTTCTTTTTTTGAAACTGCAGCTGAAATTTTTTCTTGAAATGGTGACATAGGAACTCCTTGTGAAATCAATATCAATGTTTTGTTTGAAAAATATAGTGGGAAGAGTTCTTCCCACTATATGTGAACGATTAGTGAGCGGATGCACCAGAATTTGCATCTGTCGGTGTGGAAGTAGCAGGGGCACTACCAGCATCTGATGCACCAGAGGTTGCGTCAACATGTGCAGGAGCTGCGGCAGTTCCCGAACCACCAACCAAGCGTTGACCAGTAGCTTCAAGATACCAATCTAGCCATGGTTTGAAATTAAAGATAATTTCATTGATACCAGCGTAGGATCCGTCAGGATAGTACATAGCTTGGTAGTTGTGGGTGTTGATAATTTCAGCAGGGGTACCGGGTACAATGGTACGAACATATTCCTGGTTACCATTACGCAAGGTACCGACAACCCATTCAACATTCTTCATGCGGGCAGGAGGTAGCGTACCGTGGACAGTTGACAGGCGATTTCCTACTTGAGCAAGTACCCGTTTACCCAACATGGTATCAGGTTCTTGGTGACTATTGTTGTAGTAGAGGAACTGGTTATTATCATCTGCATAGGTCAATTCAAATGGCATCGCATTGAGGAACATATTGAGTTGGTTAACGGTCAACAGACCATTGTCCAGTTTAACATAGGTGTCTCCCTCAACTGCGTTAACCAATTTAGAAGCCTTTTCTAGCCAATCTGGATCATCGGGATCCACACCAGTGATGGTCGTTGCAATCGGCTTCCCACAGTCCAAATCTTCTGGTTCAATCGGTTTTGGTTTGCGCAATTTAGATACCACCTCCACATATTTGATAAAGTTATTTAGGCAGCTTTCCAGGAATTTGACGGTGCCTTCATTGCTGATGTTGCCATTCACATCAAAGGCTTCCTTGGCCTTGCCGAGCAGAAACTCATTGCCTGGCAGCGTATAGGCATTGACACCTGGTGCTTCCAAAATTTTGCGCAAATGAACTTGGGCTCTTGATGTCCCCTGGTCATAGTAAGAAGCACCCACAATCATAACAGGCTTGTTTTCCAGTGGATGGAGCTTGAAGGACAACCATTCTAGAGTGCTTTTGAGGGCTGGAGTGATGGTGTGGTTGTGCTCAGGAGTCGCGATAATGACCCCATCTGCACGGGTAATCTTGTTGTTGAGGTAGCGGATAGCAAAGCAGTCCGACTGGTCCTCGTCCTGGTTAAACATGGGAACATCCTTGATTTCAAGAAGTTCAATTTCACATTTGATTTTAAAATGGCGCTGCATAAATTGCAGAAGCATGCGGTTATAGGATTGGTCCGCATTAGAGCCAACGATTGCAACAAATTTCATAGCATTTCCTCCCTAGTCTAGGTTTTCCCAGTCAAAATTCTCAGCTTCTTTTTTCAAGAGAGCCTTGGCATTGGACAATTTCTCCGTCATCTTGACAAAGAGGCGGAAATCATCAAAGATGGCATCCAGTTTTTGACTAGTTTCTAAATCAATGAGCTCCCCATTGGCATCAAAGGCTTGCAAGGAATGTGACAATAAAAATTCATCTGGCAAGACAGTGGCCTTGAGTTCAGGAGCGTTGAGAATTTGACGTAGCTGTAGTTGGGCACGAGAGGAACCAAGTGTTCCATAAGAAGCACCAGTAATCATAACTGGTTTGTTTAATAGTGGATAGACACCGTATGATACCCAAGCAAGGGCATTCATAAGGACAGCTGGAATAGAGTGGTCATATTCGGGAGTTCCGATGATGACTCCGTCAGCAGCCTCAATTTTTGCGACCAATTCTTTAACAGTTTCTGGTAATTCTCGATTGGCTGGTTTATTGAAGATTGGGAGTTCCTTGATTTCAACCAGTTCGATATCTGCCTTATCAGCGAAGTGCTGTTCAATGTACTGCAAGAGTTTGCGGTTGGTTGAGCGAGCGGAGTTTGTTCCGACCAGTCCTAGAAGTTTCATAGCGTCTTCTCTCTTTCCTAAATTTGGTACCTTTATCATACCCGTTTATCCAATAAAATGCAAGCGTTTTCTGAAAATGTGATAAAATTGTTCAAAAATTCACGAGTTTTTTGGTATAATATTAGTATGCAGAGAATATTCTATCTAGTATTTGGTTTTGTTAGTTTGATGGTTGGTGTCATTGGGATTGTTTTGCCGATAGTTCCGACAACCCCTTTTTTACTTTTAGCTGGTTTTTGCTTTGCGAGAAGTTCAAAAAGGTTTGAAAAATGGCTACGCAATACAAAAATGTATCAATTTTACGTAGCTGATTACGTTGAGACCAAATCCATTTCCCGCAAACGAAAAAAGCAAATCATCTGGCAAATTTACTTACTCATGGCAATTTCTATCTGGCTGGCTCCTATTTTATTGGTCAAAATGGGACTGGGACTATTAACAATCTTCATCACTTACTATTTGTTTTGGGTCATACCGGAGAAATAAAGTCAGATTTGAGGGTTGACATCGTCCTCAAAGACGGAAGGGTGATCGAGCAAGGCAACCACCGAGAGCTATTAAAACTCAACGGTTTCTATGCCGAACTCTACCATAACCAGTTTGTGTTTGAATAAGTAAAAACGGCTTAAAACTACCATTCTTAGGAATAGGGTTTTAAGCCGTTTGCTTTTCTCCTAGCCATAAAAATACCCCTGCGAAGGAGGAGCCTGCAGGGTAAATGGGGGGGTAAAAACTAGGAGAAGGGTTAATCCATTGCAAGATGACCTGTTGTCTCATCGAGCTTGCCGACAAGGCTGCTCAACTGCTTTGGACTACCCCGTTATATGAAGAACATAAGGAAAGGGGTGCTTACATCCACCAGATTAACCAGCCACCTGCTAGAACGACAGGAGCGAAAAACAGTGAAGTAAGTACAAGTTGTTGGATCATAGCTGTTTTTTGTTTCATCGTAAACTCCTTTGGCAATAGATTTGTCACCACCCTTATGATACAATAGAAAAAAAGAATTTTCAAAAAATGTAAACTTTAGTTACATTTTTTTGAGGAGAGTGGTGTATGCGGTATGATTTTGGCCGAGTATTGCGAGATATTCGGAAATCCAAAGGGCTGACCCAAGCTCAGGTTTGCGGTGATTTTATTTCCAGAGTTACTCTGTCAAAAATTGAAAACAACAAGGAGCTGCCGAATATCTGGACGATGGAACAAATTCTGCGCCAATTGGACATGACCTTTGCAGAGTTTGATTATATCTGCCACGATTTTTCGCCATCCAGAAGGTCGGAAATAATCAAGCGCTTTGAGAACAACATCTCCATTGTGCGCAAGGAGGAGATGCAGCAACTGATTGCGGACGGAGAGGCCTACCTGAAACTCTATCAGGATATTCGGATTGAAACCATCGTCAAGATTGCTAGGCTGAATCTGATGATTCGGCAACATGGAGATAGTGATCCATCGCAGGCCTTGGCTCAGCAGATCTGGCAGGAGCTAGAAAAGTGCGATACCTGGTATCTAGCAGATTTGCGGAAACTCAGTGCGGTTCTGATTCTCTTTTCGCCGGATCGCTTGTTGGGAATTGTCGATAAAATTTTAGATTCCTTAGCCAAGTATAGGGATTTCAAAGACATTCGTTCCAGTCAATTTTCCCTATTAGCTAATGTTAGCAGTATCTTTTTCCATAGTGGCCATCAGGAGGAGTGCCTTCGGGTAACTCAGGTTGTTTACGATATTGCTCAAGAAAGCCTGAGGATTGACCATCTGGGCTTCGCTAATGTTCGGATGGGAATTCTCAGACAGGACAAGAAGCTAATTGATAAGGGGTTGGCCATGTTGAGGGTCGCAGAATTGCACCAACTAGCCGATAACTTAGAGCAGGAAGCAGGGGAGTACAGGAACGGCTAGTCTTTTGAGAACATAAGAGTATCAGCCACTATGAATTTCCTGTATAATAGAGCTATGGCAAGTGAAATGTTTCAAATTTTTTATATTTGGAACCATTATTGCGAACTAGTGTATAATAGAACAAGAATAATGAAAGGAATGTGTATGAAAATCCGTGGATTTGAACTGGTCAGCCAGTTTACAGATAAAAACTTATTGCCAAAACGGGAAACGGCCCATGCGGCAGGCTATGATTTGAAGGTGGCGGTGGAAACCACCATCGCACCGGGCGAGATTAAGTTGGTGCCGACAGGCGTCAAGGCCTACATGCAGGCAGGGGAGGTCCTCTACCTCTTTGACCGCTCTTCCAACCCTCGCAAGAAGGGATTGGTCCTCATCAACTCGGTCGGGGTCATCGACGGGGATTATTATGGCAATCCAGCCAACGAAGGGCATATCTTTGCCCAGATGAAAAACATCACAGATGAGCCAGTCGTCCTAGAGGTCGGTGAGCGCATTGTCCAAGGTGTCTTTATGCCCTTCTTAGTTGTCGATGGCGATGAGGCGGACGGAGTGAGAACTGGCGGGTTTGGCTCAACAGGAGCTTAGGACATGAAAGTCATCTTTGTTCGCCATAGCGAGCCGGATTATAGCATGTTGGACCAGTGTGAAGCACCGTGGGAATACCGAGGTTTTGGCCGTGATTTGGCTCCCTTGACAAAACATGGACGCTATCTGGCCCAAGAAGCCGCGAAAAATCCACTATTTGCTCAAGCCCAAGTGCTGGTTTCTTCAAGTGTGACAAGGGCCTTGGAAACAGCGACCTACATCGCCTGTCATCACAACCTCCCCCTCTTGGTAGAGCCCTTTTTTCATGAATGGCGACCAGATTTGGACGGGATGAATGATAGCGCAGAGGAGGCCAACAAGGCCTATCGACTCTTTTGGGAAAATAAGGGAGAGCTAGCGGTCGACTCGCCCATGCGCTATGAAACCGCCGAGCAAGTGCGGATTCGTTTTCTCAAAGCCTTGGAAAACTACCGCCAATACGATACCGTCGTCATCGTCTGCCACGGCATGCTCATCCGCCAGTTTGTCTATAAAGAAACCATTGCTTACTGTGAACTGTTTGAAGTGGAATTATAAGGAGAACCATCATCGCTAAGAAAAAAACAACCTTTGTCTGCCAAAATTGTGAATACCATTCGCCCAAGTATCTGGGCCGCTGTCCCAATTGTGGAGCTTGGTCTTCTTTTGTGGAGGAAATCGAGGTAGCCGAAGTCAAGAACGAGCGGGTCAGCCTGACTGGTGAGAAGACCCGACCCATGAAACTTAATGAAGTGACCTCTATCCAAGTGGCCAGAACCAAGACCAACATGGAAGAGTTTAACCGCGTCCTGGGTGGCGGTGTGGTGCCGGGCAGCCTAGTCCTGATTGGGGGAGACCCAGGGATTGGTAAGTCCACCCTGCTCTTACAGGTTTCCACCCAACTCTCCACCATCGGCACCGTTCTCTACGTATCAGGAGAAGAGTCTGCCCAGCAGATTAAGCTACGGGCCGAGCGCTTGGGCGACATCGACAGCGAGTTTTATCTCTATGCCGAGACCAATATGCAGGCCATTCGGACCGAAATCGAGAAAATCAAGCCTGACTTTCTCATCATCGACTCCATCCAGACTATTATGAGCCCCGATATTTCCAGTGTGCAAGGCTCTGTCAGCCAGGTCCGCGAAGTCACCCACGAGCTCATGCAGCTGGCCAAGACCAACAATATCGCCACGTTCATCGTGGGGCACATGACTAAGGAGGGCACCCTGGCAGGACCGCGGACCCTGGAGCACATGGTGGATACCGTGCTCTATTTTGAGGGGGAGCGCCAGCACACCTTCCGCATCCTGCGGGCCGTCAAAAACCGCTTTGGCTCCACCAATGAAATCGGTATTTTTGAGATGCAGTCCCAAGGCTTGGTCGAAGTCCTCAACCCTAGCCAGGTCTTTCTGGAAGAGCAGCTGGACGGGGCGACAGGCTCTGCTATTGTCGTGACCATGGAGGGCACCAGGCCTATCTTGGCAGAGGTCCAGGCCTTGGTTACCCCAACCATGTTTGGCAATGCCAAGCGGACGACGACGGGCTTGGATTTTAACCGTGCCAGCCTCATTATGGCCGTTTTGGAAAAACGAGCTGGCTTGCTCCTCCAAAATCAGGATGCCTACCTCAAGTCAGCAGGCGGTGTCCGTCTGGATGAACCCGCCATTGATTTGGCCGTGGCCGTGGCCATTGCCTCCAGCTACAAGGACAAGCCAACCAATGCCCAAGATTGCTTCGTCGGCGAAATCGGTCTGACTGGCGAAATTCGTAGGGTCAACCGCATCGAGCAGCGGATAAAAGAAGCTGCTAAACTAGGCTTCACCAAGATCTACGCACCTAAAAATTCCTTGACGGATATTGACTTGCCGAAAGAAATTGAGGTTATCGGCGTCACTACCATCGGTGAAGTGCTGCAAAAAGTATTTAAATAGAATGGGTGTGGGAATTTTAATGGTCAAGCGGACAACTTGAAACAACATTAGAAAGAGCGCGTTCGTATCAGTCGAACGCCTTTTTCTGTATTTTTGTAGGGCTTTATAGTAAGCTAGAACCACTCTATTTTCTGAAAATCTATCAGACAAGGAGGTCTTATGTCTTATTTTCAAAATTTTATGAAGGCCAACAAGGCCTATGTTGACTTGCATGGTACCTATCATTTACCGCTTAAACCCAAGACCAAGGTGGCGATTGTAACCTGTATGGACTCGCGGCTTCATGTGGCGCAGGCCTTGGGGCTGGCTCTGGGGGATGCCCACATTTTGCGCAATGCCGGCGGTCGGGTAACGGAGGATATGATTCGCTCCTTGGTTATCTCCCAGCAACAATTGGGAACGCGGGAAATTGTGGTTCTCCACCATACGGACTGTGGGGCTCAGACCTTCACCAACGAGGGTTTTGTCCAACAGCTCAAACAGAATTTGCAGGTGGATGTAGCAGGTCAGGATTTTCTGCCCTTTACAGATGTTGAAGAAAGTGTCAGAGAAGACATTGCTCTCCTGAAGGCTTGCCCGTTAATCCCGGAGGATGTTGAAATTTTTGGAGCGGTCTATGATGTAGATACAGGCCGCATGATGGAGGTTACAGCTAAATAAGATGGAGCCAGTAAGGCTTCGTCTATTTTTTTTGTGTTTTTTTTCTCAAATATCTTGACAATTGATGAGTAAAAGAGTATACTTGTACTAGTAATATAACACAAAGGAGATCAACCTATGGCAGACAATCGTATGAAGTACACAATTGATAGCAATATGCAGTTTCCGTTAGTCGAAATTGCTCTTGAAGCTGGGGAAATGGCCTACATCCAGCAGGGAAGTATGGTTTACCATACACCGAGCGTGACTTTGAATACCAAGCTCAATGCGCGTGGGGGGTCTGGTTTTGGTAAGTTGATGGGGGCTATCGGCCGCTCAATGGTGTCTGGCGAGTCCATGTTCATTACACAGGCGGTGTCTAATGCGGACGACGGCAAACTGGCACTTGCACCATCTACACCAGGACAGGTTATTGCATTGGAGCTGGGTGCTAAGCAGTATCGTCTTAATGACGGGGCCTTCTTGGCTCTTGATGGTTCTGCCCAGTATAAAATGGAGCGCCAGAGCATTGGACGTGCCTTCTTTGGCGGTCAGGGCGGTCTCTTTGTTATGACGACAGAAGGCCAAGGAACCCTTTTAGCCAACGCCTTTGGCTCTATTAAAAAATTGGAGTTAAATGGAGGAACCATCACCATTGACAATGCCCATGTGGTGGCTTGGAGTCGCGATCTCAACTATGACATCCATCTGGAAAATGGTTTCCTTCAATCCATCGGTACCGGTGAAGGGATTGTCAATACCTTTACTGGCTATGGTGAAATTTATGTGCAGAGCCTCAATATTGAAACATTTGCAGGTGTTATCGGTAGTCACTTGACTGGCACAGGCGGTGATGGCGGTGGCGGCAGCACCACTATTTTAGATGCTATTTTTTAAGAAGAAAGGCTGAGCATACACTCAAATTTCAATAGAAAGATAGAAACGGTCCACATTATAAAACGCATGAAATCAACGTTTTAACGAGATGATTTTATGCGTTTTTTTATTTGTGGAGCTTATGTTCAGATTCAATTTGCCAATTTGGAGGGGAACTTTTTTGAAGTTTCAAGTTCTTTCCTGCTCTTTTTGCCTGTCGCTATGAACCACTTGGCAGGGGAAATTGACCACTTACTGAAATTCCCTTGTTTTCAGAAATAGAACTGCTATAATGAATGTAGGTAGAAAGGAGGGAGTTATGAAGGTTAGGATTGAACTTGACGATAGTCTGGATGAGATGGAAGTTATCATTCGCGCGCCGGAATTGGATCTCGCTGTTACAGAAGTTCAGCAAGCTTTGACGCGATTGAACAAGCCTTCGCTTGTCTTTT
Organism: Streptococcus oriscaviae; assembly: GCF_018137985.1. Lineage (NCBI taxonomy): Bacteria > Bacillati > Bacillota > Bacilli > Lactobacillales > Streptococcaceae > Streptococcus > Streptococcus oriscaviae. Next base: position 1,558,000 of record NZ_CP073084.1, read on the forward strand.
ATAAGGGAAACAGTGAGTATTTTCTTAAACTGGATGATTTGCTCTTTTTTGAAACCAATGGGGCTAAGATTGTTGCCCATTCCAGAGAGGATGTCTATGAGGTGAAGATGAAACTCTACGAGTTGGAAGACGTTCTTCCTGTATACTTTTGCCGCATCTCCAAGTCTACGATAGCCAATAGTAAGGCCGTCTATTCTTTGGACAAATCTTTTTCGGGGCCCAGTCGCATTCGCTTTGCCAACACCCATAAGGAAGTCCATGTTTCACGGCATTATTATCATTTATTAAAAGAAAAATTACAGGAATTGAGGTGATCACATGAAAAAATATATTTTAGGAATCGGTTTATTGGTGTTATCTGCCCTCGTCTTGTTTCAAGACCAGCTGCCGGATTTTTCCATCCCGCTCTGGCGCTTGGTGCTTATGGTGGGAGTGGGCGTCTTGTTTTTAGAGCGCGTCAGCAAGAAGGCGGTCAACGGAGCTTTTGTATATGGGACTTGGCTGTTTATCCTCCTCAACAACCAGTTTAAACTGGTTAATATTGGTACGGGAACAATCATTTTGGGAGCGGTTCTGGCCTGCATAGGCATCAATATCCTCTTTAAACCCAAAGATAATTTTGTGACAGGTTATTTTATTGAAGACGGACGGTATCAGGGCAAGGGAACTGTGTTTAGCAGTTCTAACCGCTACATTAGTGACACGGACTTTGTAAGCGACTCAGTAGAAGTGACTTTTGGTAGTGTCAATGTCTACTTTGATCACGCGCAACTATTGGGGGAACGTGGGACTCTTGAAGTAGAGGGGGTCTTCTCATCCATCAATCTCTATGTGCCTTCTGATTGGAACCTTGTCATTGAGGCCGGTGGTCCTTTTAGTGGAGTCGAAAATCATCTGCGTCCAAGATCCGGGGAGAAGACCTTGGTAGTAACGGGGGAGCTCGTCTTTTCAGGCTTGAAAATTTATCCAGTATAACTTATCCTTAAAAATCAGTCTTATGGGCTGATTTTTTTTTGGCGCAGCTCCCAATTTATGCTATAATCTTCTTGATTGAAATTTTACAGGAGAAAGGAACGGACCCCGATTAGAAGGCTCCAAAAGAACCCATTTCAAGACCTTCTGATCGGCTCTGGTATCTTATATTATGACAAAACCAATTCGTGTGCGGTACGCACCTAGTCCGACAGGCTTTTTACATATCGGAAATGCTCGTACAGCCCTCTTTAACTACCTCTTTGCCCGTCATCATGGTGGAGCTTTTATCATTCGTATCGAAGACACTGACCGCAAACGCCATATCGAAGACGGGGAGCGTTCTCAGTTGGAAAACCTGCGGTGGCTAGGAATTGACTGGGATGAAAGCCCAGAAACCCATGAACAGTACCGTCAGTCCGAGCGTCTGGATATTTATCAGACTTATGTGGATCAGTTGATTGCGACAGGCAAGGCCTATAAGTCCTATGTAACAGAAGAAGAGTTAGCCGCAGAGCGGGAGCGTCAGGAAGCAGCAGGTGAGCCACCGCGCTATATCAATGAGTATCTAGGAATGACTGATGCGGAAAAAGCTGCCTATATTGCAGAACGCGAAGCGGCAGGTATCGTACCGACCGTACGCTTGGCTGTCAATGAAGCAGGCATCTACAAATGGGATGATATGGTTAAGGGCGAAATCGTCTTTGAAGGCGGCAATATCGGTGGTGACTGGGTGATTCAAAAGCGTGATGGCTACCCAACTTACAACTTTGCGGTTGTGATTGATGACCACCTAATGGGGATTTCCCATGTCATCCGTGGAGATGACCATATTGCCAACACACCGAAGCAGCTGATGGTCTACGAGGCCCTGGACTGGGAAGCACCTGCCTTTGGCCACATGACCTTGATTATCAATGCGGACACTGGCAAGAAACTGTCGAAGCGCGATCCCAATACCATGTCCATTGAAGATTATCGCAAGAAGGGCTACCTACCAGAAGCCATCTTCAACTTCATTACTCTTTTGGGCTGGACTCCAGGTGGGGAAGAGGAAATCTTCTCCCAAGAAGAAATTATCCAGCTCTTTGATGAAAACCGTCTCAGCAAGTCACCAGCTTCCTTTGACTCGAAAAAACTCGACTGGATGAGCAATGAGTATATCAAAAAGGCTGATTTGAGCTGCATCTTTGATTTGGCGAAGCCATATTTAGAAGCTGCAGGACGGTTGACAGATAAGGCAGAAAAATTAGTAGAACTCTACAAGCCGCAGATGACCTCGGTGGATGAGATTGTTCCTCTAACCGATCTCTTCTTCTCAGATTTCCCAGAGTTATCAGCAGCAGAAGAAGAAGTAATGGTGGCTGAAACAGTTCCAACTGTCTTGACAGCCCTCAAGGAAAAATTAGAGGCTATGACGGACGAGGACTTCCAGCCAGATACCATCTTCCCACTGATTAAGGAAGTGCAGAAAGAAACGGGCATCAAGGGTAAAAACCTCTTCATGCCAATCCGTATCGCTGTATCAGGTGAGATGCATGGGCCAGAACTGCCAAACACGATTTATCTTTTAGGACGCGAAAAGTCCATCCAACACCTTGCCAACATGTTGGAGAAACTAGCGTAATTGATGTTCAATCCTCTCGGTTTCGAGGGGATTTTTTTGCTGCTCATCAGTCGCTTATCCGTCAGTTTTTTCTTTTGTTATCGAAAATTATCCAAAAAATATCAAAAAACGATAAAAAGTGCTTGAAAAATGAAAAATTGTGTGTTATGATTATATCGAAAAACGATAAAGTGTTTTCATTTAACAATATTCGTTTATTGTGAAAGGAGAAAGAGGATGAAAACAAAAGAAACTCTATTAACGATTCAAGGGATTTGCAAGCACTACGGACAACAGGCAGCTCTGTCAGATGTGACGTTTTCAGTCAGCAAGGGCGAGATTTGTGGATTGGTTGGGCCAAACGGTGCAGGCAAGACGACCCTGTTGCGGATTCTATCTGGTTTGATTCGGCAGAGCGGAGGTGAAATTAGTGTTGCGCACCCTCCTCGTATCGGTGCCTTGATTGAGTCGCCTAGTCTGTATCCCAATCTATCTGCTCATGACAACCTTCGGTTTGCAGCGCTTCAATGCGGGATTGACCAAGTAGAAGAGCGCATTCAGCAAGTGCTAGGTTTGGTGGGGCTATCGGATGTTGATAAAAAGAAGAAGGTCAAGGACTTTTCGCTCGGCATGCGCCAACGGATGGCCATCGGACTGGCGCTGATTGATTTTCCGGATTTTCTCATCTTGGACGAACCCATCAACGGCTTAGATCCTGCGGGAATTAAGGAGATGCGGGAAATTATCCTCAATCTACGCGACCGCTTTGGTATTACAGTTTTGATTTCTAGCCATATCCTATCAGAGCTGGAACAAGTGGTAGACCGCTATGTCATTATGAACAAGGGGCGGGTCATTCAAGATTTGAGTAAGGATGATTTGAAGGCCGCTGTGGCTGAAAAAATCTATTTATCAACCTCAGACAATCCGCTTGTGTTGACTTCGTTGGAACAGCAGGGAGTGAGCGGTCAAATTGGTGGAGATTTCGTAAAATTACCGCCGGTTTGGTCCGTACAAGAACTGATTCAGCATGTACTGACACTGGGAGTGGAAATCAAGGCGATTTATCCAGCCGGACAGGGATTTGAAGATTATTATCTGAACTTAGTAAAGGAGGGCAACTAATATGCTACACGAATGGAAGGCGGACTGGTTCCGCATTGGTAAAGAACGTCTGTCATTAGTTTCTATGGTTTTATTGACGATTTTGTTTGGTCTGTTTGCCTATCTGGGCAAGGATGACTCTACTCCTGCAGGTGCTACGGCTATCTTGCGGGGGGTGGCTCCGCTCTTTGCCATCTTTTTTGTGACACCAGCCAAGATTTTCTTTGGGGAGGACTTTGGTTTTCGCACGATTAACCAGCGGATTATCAAGTCACGCAATCGCTTGACAATCTTTGTCTACAAATGGTTGGCAAGTACCTTCCTCTCACTCTTTTACGCTGCTTACGGAATCTTGGTAGCTGGTATAGTTCGTCATCTTTTGACAGGACAGGCTCACTATGGGGAGCTGACTCAAGCCTTTTGGCAGCTCTTGCCGTTCTATCTGGTACTCATCAGCCTGTGCAATCTGATTTTTAACCTCTTTGACAAACTTTACCAATCTTACCTGACCTATATTTTACTGGCTGTGCTCTTTGATCAGTTGGCTAGTCAGTTGGTGCGGTTGCTGCTAAAGAGTGATATTCTGCAACCCTATTTCATGTTTCAGCAGCTATCCTTTGGAATCAATCGGACAGAATACTGGAACAAGTCTAGCATTGCAGCCATGCTGTTTACTCTTGTCTATTTTGGTCTAGGCTACTGGATTTTTTCCAAGCGAGAATACAAATAAATTACGAGGAGATAGAAAATGAAAAAGTGGATACTAGTCGGTCTGGTGGGCTTGTTGCTTCTTGGCTTGGGAGCAGCTATGTATAATGGGGTTATGAACGATCAGGCCACGGAGCTTATCGATGAAAAGTGGACAGTGGAAAGTGATCAGATTCAGGAAATCAACATTTCAGGCTTAGAGCAGCCAGTTGAGGTGATTATTCAGCGCTCAGAAGAAGAAAAGACCACAGTTCGAGTCAGTGGGACGGTGGCAGAAGAAACCTTGAAGACCGTAAAAGAAGGTTTTCAGGAAGAAGAGGGTATCGTCACCCTGCCTTTTTCTAAGGACGGCCTTATTATGACGGTTAAGCAGGACAAGCCGACAGTGACGATTGAGATTGTATTAGGCAAAGCAGCCTCCTTTCAGGAATTTTACCTACAAAGCACTCACGGAGAAGTTGCTCTCACCCTGCCTTCAGATTACGATGGGGGCTACGAGTTGGAAGCCAAGGATGGCGGACAGATTTTAGAGCAGCCACAGGCAGGACAGGGCAAGGAAATGGTTGAGCTTCACGCTGCAGGAAATATTTCTGTCAAAAAATCAGGAAATTAAGGTATAATGATTAGGAGACGTGAAAGAAGGAGAATATAGATGACTCAAGTAATTCCAATCGTGGTAGTGGCTGCTCTAGTTATTGCAGTTATCATAGGGTATTTGTCAGTGGCAAAACAGTCCAAAAAAGGGAGTGCAGAAAGTCTAGGCTATCTGAGGTGGTTCTTGCCCTTGCTTACAGTAGCTATTATCGTCGCAGGAATAGGAGTCTTCATTGGCTTGGTCTTTACCCTATGCCTACTCCTGATGGGACAGGAAAACTTTCAGGCATGGATTAGCAGTCTATTGGTCAATCGGGATGGTCTGACTCTCAGCCTTCAAGGCTCGTCAGGAGCAAACCTTAGTTTGTTGGATGCTCTTATCGGTCTGCTGGGGGCTACCAGCATCTTGGGCCTATTGGTCTGCCTCAGATTCTTCTTGCAGAATATATCCCGCGAGGCGATTTTTATCGCTCAAAATGTCCGCTTAACCCGCTGGGCTGCTCTCTTTCTACTAGCAGGCTCGGTTATCGGTAAGAGCGGAGGCTTTATTCATGCAGGACATGGCGACTTTTCCTATACCCTTTTTAATGTGACCTATATCCTAGCTGGGATTGTGCTGATGACCCTCTCTAAGATTTTGGAAAAGGCCAACGCCATCGCAGAAGAAAATGAATTTACAGTCTAAGGAGGCTAGCCCATGATTATTGTCAATCTTGATGTTGAACTAGCCAAGAAAAAAATGCGTTCGGGTGATTTGGCAGAAAAAATCGGCATTACCCCAGCCAACCTTTCCATCCTGAAAACAGGCAAGGCCAAGGCCATTCGTTTCAGCACACTAGATGCTATCTGTCGAGAGCTGGGCTGCCAGCCGGGAGATATTTTAGAATATGTTCCAGACTCAAACGAATGATTCAGCATAAACAGTTAAAAACCGCATTCTCACAGAATTGCGGTTTTTGATTGCCATTCTTAGTCCATTAAGCTCTGTAAGAACCAGTATAGGCTAAGACTATGGAAATGATTATGAAAAAATAATGCTGTTTACAAAAAATATGTGGTATGATAGTTTTATAAGAAAACAGTCTGCTGAAAGACTGTATAGGTTTGAAGATCAGACTATGAAAAAGGAGAAGTTATGGAAAATCACAATTTTAAAAACGAGGGGACTTTCAATTGAGAGATGAATAGTCGCCATCTGCGTATGCTGTCCATAGGTGGTGTTATCGGAACAGGGCTTTTCTTGAGTTCAGGATATACAATTGCTCAAGCCGGACCCTTTGGGGCGATTGCGGCCTATCTCTTTGGAGCGGTTATGGTTTACTTGGTCATGTTCTCACTTGGGGAGCTTTCTGTAGCCATGCCAGTAACAGGCTCTTTTCATACCTATGCCACTAAGTTTATCAGTCCTGGAACAGGTTTTATGGTGGCCTGGATGTACTGGCTCTGCTGGGTCGTTGCATTAGCCTCTCAGTTTGTTGGTGCAGCCCAGCTCATGCAACGTTGGTTTCCTAGTGTACCTATTTGGATTTTTGCAACTATTTTTGCGGTCATTGTCTTTGGTTTGAATATGCTGTCTGTCGGTTGGTTTGCCAGAGCGGAGGATGCGCTTTCTTCTGTCAAAGTCTATGCTATCATGGCCTTTATCATTCTGGGAATCTTAGCAATTTTTGGAATTTTACCTTTTGAAGGAACGAAGGGTGCGCCGCTTTTCAATAATATTACAGCTCAGGGATTGTTGCCCAACGGTCTAGTTGGCTTGATTTCAGTCATGCTTTCTGTTAATTATGCCTTTTCAGGTGTAGAAATGATTGGGATTGCAGCAGGCGAAACGGATAATCCCAAGAAAGCTGTGCCACAAGCGATTAAATCTACTATTGGTCTTCTGGTTGTCTTCTTTGTTTTGACGATTGTTGTCTTAGCTGCTCTTCTTCCGATGTCAGAAGCAGGTGTAACAGAGGCTCCTTTTGTACTTGTCTTGGACAAGATTGGTTTTCCGTACGCTGCAGACATCATGAACTTTATCATTCTGACAGCCATTCTGTCAGCCTCTACCTCAGGGCTCTACGCTTCAAGTCGTATGCTTTGGTCTTTGGCAAATGAGGGTATGATTAGTAAAGACTTGGTAAAAATCAATAAACATGGGGTACCGATGCGTGGCATGATTCTTTCAATGATTGGCGTTGTTATCGCGCTTGTGGCATCAATTTATGCAGCGGATACCATCTTCCTCGCTCTGGTTTCTATTGCTGGTTTTGCAGTTGTTATCGCTTGGTTAGCTATTCCTCTAGCGCAAATTGGTTTCCGTCGTGAATTTTTGAAGAACCACAGCGAAGATGAATTGGAATATAAAGCGCCATTCTCGCCAACCTTGCCATGGATTACGGTCATTTTGCTGCTTATTTCAATCATCGGAATCGGCTGGGATCCTTCTCAGCGAGCAGGTCTTTACTTCGGTGTGCCGTTTATGATTGCTTGCTATGTTTACCATTATATTCGTTTTAAAAAGTGGTAGAAAGATTCGTTATGGGACGATTTAAAGAAGTTTTAGCTATTAAAGATTATCTTATTTTACATGGAGCTTTGGGAACAGAATTGGAATTTCTCGGCTATGATGTTTCTGGTAACCTCTGGTCTGCAAAATATCTTCTCAGCCAGCCAGAGGTTATTAAGGCTATTCATGAAACCTACCTACAAGCAGGGGCGGATATCCTAACGACTTCCAGTTATCAAGCCACTATTCCAGGTTTGGTGGAAGCGGGGCTGACGGAAGAAGAGGCAAAGGCGGTCATTGTTCAAACTGTCGAATTGGCCTTGGCTGCACGAGAACAGGTTTGGTCTGGACTGTCAGTAGAAAATAAGGCTCAGCGTACCTACCCACTGATTTCAGGCTGTGTCGGTCCCTATGCCGCTTATCTTGCTAATGGTTCTGAGTATACTGGTGATTATGGTACGATTAACCTTGAAGGGCTCAAAAATTTCCACAGACCTCGCATCCAGCTGCTCCTAGATGCTGGGGCGGAATTACTCTGCTTGGAAACCATTCCCAATAGCTTAGAAGTACAAGCTCTAGTAGAACTCCTTGCGCAAGAATTTCCAGAAGCAGAAGCCTATATGAGTTTTACTGCGCAGGAGCTAGGAAAGATTTCGGATGGCACCCCGCTTGCAGCAGTTATCAGCTTGGTCAAGGACAGTCCTCAGATTTTGGCCCTCGGCTTCAACTGCACCGCCCCTTCGTTGTTTGATGGTTTATTAGGAGAAATGGCAGAGCTGACAGACAAACCCTTGGTATCCTATCCAAACTCAGGTGAGGTGTATGATGGGCTAAGCCAAACTTGGCAATCTCAGGCAGATCATAGCCATAGCCTGTTAGATAATACAAAAAAATGGCGTCAATTGGGCAGTAAGATTGTTGGAGGCTGCTGCCGAACCCGACCAGCTGATATTGCTAGCCTTGCTGCAGGATTGAAATAAATGAATCCCCGCTGTCGCGTGACAGCGGGGATTTTGCTAGAAATCTTGTAGTTTTTCTTCAATTTGCTTGAGAAGATTTTCCAAATTATCCTTCTGTTCTTGGAACAGGAGGATTTGTTTTTTTCGGTCGCTGATTTCGTCCAATATAACCTGCTTATTTTCTTCCAATTGTTCTAAACTGCCACATTTGGTGTCGTGGAGTTCTTTGATACGGATAATGGCTTTGACGGATAAGCCTAATTGGCGAAGGGATAGGATATTTTCTAGGTTGTTGATTTCTTCGGCACTCCAATGGTAGTTGCCGTCAATCAGTTGTGGCTGCAAGAGCCCTTGTTCGGTGTAGAAACGGAGCGTATCTCGTTTAATACCGAATTGTTGCATGACTTGTCCTGTTTTCATAATCTCCTCTTGACAGGGGGTTAGCCCCTTATGATAAATTGATGGGGAAAGGAGTTCTATATGGTCATCATTAAATGGTTGATTGTGTTTTATTTGGGGCTGTCGCCTCTATCTGCTTGGGTTTATCGCAAGCAGATGCCCAAGTGGTTACAGGTTTTATATGCCTGCCCTCTTTTGCTCTGCCTTTTCCTATGGCAGACCAGTTGGGGGTTTCTGTTGGGGTTGGCTTTAGCTTGCGGGGTACGCGTTTTAGGAGGTCTCCTGATTTTTGGGGAAAATCATCTTAGCCATTTTCTTTCTCATCTGGCGGTAAGTCTGGTCTTGGCTTTAGGGCTTTTCATGTTTTAAAAACAAGTTTTCCACATAGGCCTTCTGTCTGGGAATGACAAGTTCTGTTTCTAGAAAGTGTTCTAGGTCTTCTTGTTTGACCCAGATGAAGTTGCTGGTTTCGTTGGCTTGGAGTTGGATGGCAGATTTGTCCCAGTCGGTTTCTGCCCAGTAGCAGTGGAAGATACACTGGTCGTCATGGGCGACGAAATGTGTATGGTGGCGGAGTTGGTCAGTTGTCAGCTCAATGCCGGTTTCTTCGCGGACTTCGCGCAAAATGGCCTGCTCTGCTATTTCCCCAAACAAAGCTGAACCTCCTGCTGTCGCTTCGTAATAGCTCGGGTAGGAGGGCTTGATGCTGGCGCGTTTCATGAAGAGGGTGCTGCCATCGCGGTGGCGGATGATGCACTCGACCACCAAGTGATAGAGTCCGTGGGGAATGGGTTCTCCGCGTGTGAGGCTATGATTGGTCAGGTGACCGTCTGCTGTGTAGGCGTTCCAAATTTCCATTCTGTTCTCCTTATGCATAATAGTATAGCATATGTGAGAGAAGGGAGTAAAGGAGAATTTTTGATATTGCAAGGGGTTTCCAACCCTTTTTTCTATTAAAAATGAAAAAAATTTGAATAAATTGCATAAATATGTTGAAAAAATAATAATTATACATTATACTGTACCCTAAGCTAGTTTTAGTGACCTTAGCGAAATAGGAAAGGAGACGACATGATGACCAAAGAAAAATTGATTTTAGCCTATTCCGGAGGATTGGACACATCCGTTGCCATCGCATGGTTGAAAAAAGACTATCAAGTCATTGCGGTTTGCTTAGATGTAGGCGAAGGCAAGGATTTGGATTTCATCCATGACAAGGCCTTGAGTATTGGTGCAGTGGAATCACACGTTATTGATGTCAAGGAAGAGTTTGCCCAAGACTATGTTTTGCCAGCCCTTCAAGCCCACGCTTATTATGAGCAAAAATACCCCCTAGTTTCGGCTCTCAGTCGTCCGCTGATTTCTAAAAAGTTGGTTGAAATTGCCCATCAGACAGGAGCGACGACGATTGCCCATGGCTGTACCGGAAAAGGGAACGATCAGGTGCGTTTTGAGGTAGCCATCGCAGCCTTGGACCCTAGCCTTAAAGTGATTGCTCCGGTGCGTGAGTGGAAGTGGTCTCGGGAGGAAGAAATTCTCTTTGCCAAGGAAAACGGCGTTCCTGTTCCTGCGGATTTGGACAGCCCTTATTCGGTAGACCAGAACCTCTGGGGGCGTGCCAATGAGTGCGGTGTTCTTGAAAATCCTTGGAATGAAGCGCCAGAAGAAGCCTACGGCATTACCAATTCACCAGAAAATGCCCCAGACCAGCCAGAATATGTGGAAATCGAGTTTCAGGCGGGAGTGCCAGTTGCTGTCAATGGAGAACAGCTCAGCTTGGCCAAACTGATCCAAAAACTCAATGAGATTGCTGGCAAGCATGGTGTGGGACGGATTGACCATGTTGAGAACAGGCTGGTTGGTATCAAGTCGCGGGAAATTTATGAATGTCCAGGTGCCATCACTCTTTTGAAGGCCCACAAGGAGATTGAAGATTTGACCTTGGTGCGTGAAGTTTCTCATTTCAAGCCAATTGTCCAAAACGAATTATCCAACCTGATCTACAACGGTCTGTGGTACAACCCAGCAACCAGCGCCTTGATTGCCTACATTAAGCAGATTCAAACAGTGGTCAATGGTACTGCCAAGGTCAAACTCTACAAGGGAAATGCGCAGGTCGTTGCAAGAAAATCTCCCAACTCTCTCTACGATGAAAATCTCGCTACCTATACCAGTGCGGATACCTTTGATCAGGATGCAGCAATCGGCTTTATCAAACTGTGGGGCTTGCCGACCAAAGTGAACGCAGAAGTCCACCACCAAGATTAGGAGGCTGAAAGCACATGGTAGAAAAGAAATTGTGGGGCGGTCGGTTTGAGGCCGGATTAGAGGAGTGGGTGGAGGAATTCGGTGCTTCCATTCGATTTGACCAACGACTAGCCCAGTATGATATTCAGGGTTCAATTGCACACGTCACGATGTTGGGGAAACAAGGTATTCTTCAGCCGGAGGAGGCGGTGGCTATTCAGACCGGTTTGCAGGAATTACTGGCAGACTGTCAAGCTGGTCGCTTGAGCTTCGATGTTTCCAACGAAGACATCCACATGAATATTGAAAGCCTTTTGACGGAAAAAATCGGGCCCCTTGCTGGTAAACTTCACACAGCACGTTCACGCAATGATCAGGTCGCTACGGATATGCACCTTTATCTGAAGGAACAGTTGGTGCTTGTTTTGGATAAACTCTGGAAACTTCGTGAAACCTTGGTCAATTTGGCAAGCCAGCATGTTGAAACCATCATGCCGGGCTACACCCATCTTCAACACGCTCAGCCAATCAGCTTTGGACATCATTTGATGGCCTATTACAGTATGTTTAGCAGAGATAGTGAGCGCTTTGCTTTCAATAGGAAACATGCCGATTTATCCCCTTTGGGAGCAGCAGCGCTAGCAGGGACAACCTTTCCCGTTGACCGCGAGCTGACTTCGGAGTTGATGGGCTTTGCCAAGCCTTACAGCAATTCGCTGGATGCGGTGTCGGATCGAGATTTCATCCTGGAGTTTCTTTCCAACAGTAGCCTGCTTATGATGCACATGTCTCGCCTTTGCGAGGAAATTATCAATTGGTGTTCCCATGAGTATCAATTTGTCACCTTATCAGACACCTTCTCAACAGGATCTTCCATCATGCCTCAGAAAAAAAATCCCGACATGGCCGAGTTGATTCGCGGCAAGTCAGGAAGAGTCTATGGCAATCTGATAGGCCTTTTAACAGTCATGAAATCTCTGCCTCTGGCTTATAATAAAGATCTTCAGGAAGATAAGGAGGGTATGTTTGATACGGTTGATACCATCACCGTCGCTCTGGACATCTTGTCTGGTATGCTTCAGACCATGACGGTCAACGAGCAAATCATGGAAGAAGCAACCCAAAAAGATTTTTCCAATGCAACGGAGCTCGCAGACTACTTGGCTAATAAGGGGATTCCCTTCCGTCAGGCCCACGAAATTGTCGGCAAACTGGTTCTTGATTGCAGCAAGGCTGGCCACTATCTTCAAGATGTACCTCTGGCTACCTATCGGGCCATTTCAGAGCTGATTGAAGCAGACGTCTATCAGGCACTGTCCTCTAAAACGGCTGTGGAGCGCCGCACTTCTCTGGGCGGAACAGGATTTTCACAGGTTGAATGGCAAATTCAGACAGCAAAAACCGAACTTAATCAGGAGAAAAGCCTATAAACACGCAGTTTATTGGCTTTTTTTAAATTTATGGTATAATAGAGGTAATTTTGGAATATGGAGCGACATTTTGAAGAAAACGTATCGTGTCAAGCGTGAACGTGATTTTAATGATATTTTTACCAAAGGAAGAAACGTAGCCAATCGAAGGTTTGTCATTTACAGTTTACCCAAGGAACAAAACCACTTTCGAGTAGGTCTTTCCGTCAGTAAAAAATTAGGAAACGCTGTCATGCGCAACAGGATTAAACGAAGAATCCGCCACGTTCTCATCGAATATGCCGACCAGCTTACCAGTGAAGACTTTGTAGTCATTACTCGCAAGGGTGTGGAGAACCTGTCCTACCAAGAAATCAAACAAAATCTCCTCCATGTTTTAAAACTAGCTAAATTATACCAGGAAGGTGTTGCTGTTGAAAAAGAAAGTTAAATGGGCTGGTCTATTGACCTTGACCTTACTTGTGCTGACCGCTTGCGGAACCGGCGAAGTGACCAGCCAATCCACAGGTGCCTGGGACCAACTTATTTATTGGTTTGCTAGCATCATTCAATTCCTGTCCATCAATGGTCAAATTGGTATCGGTATCATCCTTTTTACCCTCTTGATTCGGACCCTCTTGTTGCCGCTCTTCCAGTTCCAAATGAACTCGACGCGCAAGATGCAAGAGCTGCAACCGCAAATACGAGAATTACAAGAACAATATGCTGGAAAAGATATGGAGAGCCGCCAGCTTTTAGCTGAAGCGACCCAAAAGCTCTATAAGGACAATGGCGTGAATATGTACGCTTCCTTCATCCCGCTTCTTATCCAGATGCCTATCTTGATTGCCCTCTTTCAAGCTCTGACAAGAGTGGAAGCCCTCAAAGTAGGTCATTTCCTATGGCTGAATCTAGGTGGAACAGACCCCTACTTCATCCTCCCTATCTTGGCAGCGGTCTTCACCTTCCTGAGCTCATGGTTGACCAACAAGGCTGCTCCAGAAAAGAACGGTGCGATGACGGTTATGACCTATGTGATGCCGATTATGATTTTCATGTTTGCAGTAACAGCTGCTAGTGGTGTCGCCCTCTACTGGACAGTTTCCAACGCCTTTCAGGTGTTCCAAACCCTGCTGTTTAACAACCCTTTCAAGATTCAGGCAGAACGCCAAGCTAAGATTGATGCGGAAAAAGAACGTCAGGCTAAAATACGAAGAGCCCAGAAAAAAGCTCGCAGAAAGAAATAGGATAAAGAAATAGGATATAGGAGAGAGAAGATGAAATTTACAGGAGCAACTGTTGAAGAAGCTATCCAAAATGGATTGGCAGAACTAAATATTCCTCGCAAAAAAGCACATATCACCGTGTTGGCGCGTGAGAAAAAAGGTTTCCTAGGTTTTGGGAAAAAACCAGCCCAAGTAGAAATTGACGTTATCAACGAAACAACGGTTGTCAAGGCCAATCAAAAGGCTGTTCGTGGAGTTCCTTCTGAAATCAACGACCTCAACGAACCCGTAAAGAGTGTGTCTGAAGCAACGATTGACCTAGGTAAGGTTGTTGCGGCGGTGAAAGAGTATGAAAAGTCCGGTCAAACCCTAGAAAAGGGAATCAAGGACAAGATTTTAAAGAATAAGAAAGATGCGAAAACCATCCTTGAAGAAACAGGCCGTATTGAAATTATCAAAGATACAGCAGAAAATGAAACGGCTGAAAGCAGTCAAGGCTTTGATGACTTGGACATTAAGGTGGAACCAAAGTATGACATCAATCAAGTGGTAGAAGAAGTATCCACCTACATCCAAGAAATTCTGGATGACATGGATGTGGAAGCCCGCATTGACAGCAGCCACAGCCGTCGCACTATCAATATTCAAGTGGATACCAACGAGCCGGGTCGTGTCATCGGCTACCATGGGAAGGTCTTGAAAGCCTTGCAACTTCTGGCTCAAAACTTCCTTTATAACCGCTATGAACGTAATTTTTACATCACTATCAATGTCAATGACTATGTAGAACATCGCGCAGAAGTCCTTCAAGGCTACGCCCAAAAATTGGCAGAACGAGTGATGGCAGAACAAGTTGCTTACCATACAGACCCAATGTCTAGCAGCGAGCGTAAAATTATCCACCGGATTATCTCTAAGATGGATGGCCTAACTAGCTATTCTGAGGGAAGCGAACCAAATCGCTACGTTGTTGTGGACATTGAAGGGCAACATGATTAAAATAAAAGGCTAGGGAAACCTGGTCTTTTTGGCTTTTTGTCAACAGTAGTGAGGGCCAGTTCTGGGTGAAGGAAATCCACACGTTCTCTTGCTGATGAGATAATAAAAATTTTAGGGAAAAACGGGAGAACGCACTAGTAATTTGAAGGAATTAGTGATAAAATAGGACTGTATTACTAATCAGCGCTTCTTTCTAAAACGGGGTGAGAGAAGGGATGATTCAGTAAATACAAAGCTAATGAAAAAGAAAAATTAGAAAGGAATTAGCATGAAAAAGAAAATAGGGTCCTGGTTGCAACTAGTGGTCTTGTTAGCTGGATTTTTCTTACCTTCACTGGCTAGTTATCGAACAGTTGAAGCCAAGACAATTTCAGGTATCGTTACCTCTATGTCTGTGACAGATGCTGCCGGAAATCCGCTTACATCTGGGTTAGATATGTGGGGCCAATTTCGATTGTATGCTGAATTTGCCTTGCCAAACAATATTGTTGAAGAAGGCGATACAACAGTTATTCAAGTTCCGAACGAAATTACCTTCCCACTAACTGCTCCATTTGATGTGCGGACGACGGGTGGGGAACTGGTTGCGAAGGGTACTTTTGATGGCAGTACCAAAACAGTCACTTTGACGTATACCAGTTATGCTTCTGGAAAATCAAATGTGACAGGGAACTTCTTCTTCTATGGCCGTGTTGACCATAGTGTTGTGAAGACTGACCAAGACATTGATTTAAATATTACTGTGGAGGGAACCCCTATCTATGCAGGGAAAATCCACTATAATGGACCTCCAGGGCAGTATTCTTCAAAACTGGAAAAATCTGGTTGGCAGGATAATAATGACTCAACAAAACTTCAATACGAATTGGCCATAAACCGTGACATGTTATCCTTCCAAAATGTTGTGATAACAGACTATGTTCGTAGTCCAGGTTTGGAATTGGTTCCAGATTCCTTCCAGGTTTTCGCCTTGGATTGGGCCTGGGATAATGGAGATTGGACACATTCCAACCATGCAGATTTAACTGCCCAAACAGATATTCAGATTGCTAGTGATAAGAGAAGTTTTACAATTAACTTGGGGAACTTAACAAATCGAGGCATCTTGATTAATTATAAAGTCAAACTTCCGTATACTCCCGTTGATGGGGAAGTCTTCCTGAATGATGCGGCAATGAATGCGAACGGTTCTCTCGTTGAGGATGATACCGCAAGTACAACCTACTTTGTTGCAGGTGGTACAGCTGAAGGTTATGTTTTCAGCATTGATTTGACCAAGACAGACGAAAGTGGTCAACCACTTGCAGGTGCAGTCTTCGAAGTGACCCGTGACCGGAACGGTGTTGTTGTGGGCACTATTACAACAGGCACTGACGGCAAGGCTGTCTTTAACAACCTTCTTAAGGACAACTATACCATTCGCGAGGTAACCCCACCACCAGGCTACAAGCCTTTGGCTACGACTATCCCAATCGGTCCAGATGACTTTGGTACAACTAAGGTTGCTTCCCGGACCATTACGAATGAAAAGGATGCCCAACCGAAGCAAGTTTCCATCTCGAAGATCAATCTTGGTGGCCAAGAAATCGCAGGTGCAAAAATCAAAATCCGTGATACACAGGGTACGGAAGTAGCAAGTTGGACTTCTGAAGCAGGTAAGTCTAAAGAATTAACCCTGATGCCTGGAGAATATGTCTTCCACGAAGAAGCGGCACCAAATGGCTACCTAACCGTAACAGACATTACCTTTAAGGTAAATAACAACGGTGTGGTTAGCGTCGTAAATGCAAACGGGAATGCCGTATTTGTAGACCAAGTTGGCAAGCTGATCATTACTGACCAATATGATGAAACACCTAAGAAAGTGACCTTCTCTAAAGTCAACCTCGGCGGTAAAGAAATCGCAGGTGCCAAAATCGTCATCCGTGATGATCAAGGTGCTGAAGTAGCCAGCTGGACTTCCGAAGCAGATAAGTCTAAGGAATTAACCTTGGAGCCAGGGGAATACGTCTTCCACGAAGAAGCGGCACCAAACGGCTATGTGGCGGTAACAGATATTACCTTCAAGGTTAACTATGATGGTAGTGTAACAGTTCTCAATGCTAACAGCAACGCCGTTGAGTATAAGGATGGCAAGTTGGTGATTACAGACCAATATGACACAATGCCTAAGAAAGTGACTTTCTCTAAAGTCAACCTTGGTGGCGAAGAAATTGCAGGTGCGGAAATCAAAATCCGCAACACCCAAGGTACGGAAGTAGCAAGTTGGACTTCCGAAGCTGGTAAGTCTAAAGAGCTTAACTTGGTGCCAGGCAAGTATGTCTTCCACGAAGAAGCGGCACCAAACGGCTATGTAGCAGTAACAGACATCACTTTCCAAGTGAATTATGACGGTAGTGTGACCGTTCTTGATACCAACAGCAATGCCGTTGAGTATAAGGATGGCAAATTGGTGATTACTGACCAATACGACACAACCCCTAAGAAAGTAACCTTCTCTAAAGTCAACCTAGGCGGTGAAGAAATCGCAGGTGCGGAAATCAAAATCCGCAATACCCAAGGTACGGAAGTAGCAAGTTGGACTTCCGAAGCAGATAAGTCTAAGGAATTAACCCTAGAGCCAGGGGAATACGTCTTCCACGAAGAAGCCGCACCAAACGGCTATGTAGCGGTAACAGATATTACCTTCAAGGTTAACTACGATGGTAGTGTAACAGTTCTCAATGCTAACAGCAACGCCGTTGAGTACAAGGATGGCAAACTGGTTATCACAGACCAATACGACGAAACACCTAAGAAAGTGACCTTCTCTAAGGTCAACCTCGGCGGTGAAGAAATCGCAGGCGCTGCTATCCAAATCTTCGACGAGCAGCAAAACAAGGTCGAAGAATGGACTTCAGAAGCAGGCAAGTCTAAAGAGCTTAACCTGAAACCAGGCAAGTACGTCTTCCACGAAGAAGCGGCACCAAACGGCTATGTGGCAGTTACGGACATCACCTTCCAAGTGAACTATGATGGCAGTGTGACTGTTCTTGACACCAACAGCAACGCCGTTGAATACAAGGATGGCAAGCTGGTCATCACTGACCAATACGACACAACCCCTAAGAAAGTGACCTTCTCTAAGGTTAACCTTGGTGGTGAAGAAATCGCAGGCGCTGCTATCCAAATCTTCGACGAGCAGCAAAACAAGGTCGAAGAATGGACTTCAGAAGCAGGCAAGTCTAAAGAGCTTAACCTGAAACCAGGCAAGTACGTCTTCCACGAAGAAGCGGCACCAAACGGCTATGTGGCAGTTACGGACATCACCTTCCAAGTGAACTATGATGGCAGTGTGACTGTTCTTGACACCAACAGCAACGCCGTTGAATACAAGGATGGCAAGCTGGTCATCACTGACCAATACGACACAACCCCTAAGAAAGTGACCTTCTCTAAGGTTAACCTTGGTGGTGAAGAAATCGCAGGCGCTGCTATCCAAATCTTCGACGAGCAGCAAAACAAGGTTGAGGAATGGATTTCAGAAGCTGGCGTGTCTAAAGAGCTTAACCTGAAACCAGGCAAGTACGTCTTCCACGAAGAAGCCGCACCAAACGGCTATGTAGCTGTTACTGACATCACCTTCCAAGTGAACTACGATGGCAGTGTGACCGTTCTTGACACTAACAGCAACGCCGTTGAGTACAAGGATGGCAAACTGGTTATCACAGACCAATACGACGAAACACCTAAGAAAGTGACCTTCTCTAAGGTCAACCTCGGCGGTGAAGAAATCGCAGGCGCTGCTATCCAAATCTTCGACGAGCAACAGAACAAGGTTGAAGAATGGACTTCAGAAGCAGGCAAGTCTAAAGAGCTTAACCTGAAACCAGGCAAGTACGTCTTCCACGAAGAAGCGGCACCAAACGGCTATGTAGCCGTAACGGACATCACCTTCCAAGTGAACTACGATGGCAGTGTGACCGTTCTTGACACCAACAGCAACGCCGTTGAGTACAAGGATGGTAAGTTGGTTATCACAGACCAATACGACGAAACACCTAAGAAAGTGACCTTCTCTAAGGTCAACCTCGGCGGTGAAGAAATCGCAGGCGCTGCTATCCAAATCTTCGACGAGCAACAGAACAAGGTTGAAGAATGGACTTCAGAAGCAGGCAAGTCTAAAGAGCTTAACCTGAAACCAGGCAAGTACGTCTTCCACGAAGAAGCGGCACCAAACGGCTATGTCGCAGTAACGGACATCACCTTCCAAGTGAACTATGATGGCAGTGTAACCGTTCTTGACACCAACAGCAACGCCGTTGAGTACAAGAATGGTAAGTTGGTGGTTACGGATCAGTATGCACCGACTACAACAACCACAACCACTGAAACAACAACAGTTGAAACCACTACAGAGTCAACGACTACCGAAACAACCACGGAAGAAACGACTACTGAAGCAACAACGACAACTACCTCCGAGGAAGCAACCACTTCTGAAGGGGAAACCACAACCACTACAGAGTCAACCACAACTGAAGAACCAACAACCACTACTTCAGAAGTGACTACAACTGAGGAGCCAACAACGACTACTTCAGAAGAAACCACAACCACTACTGAAGAGCCAACAACGACCACTTCAGAAGCAACTACTGAAGAGTCAACAACAACCACGACCACAACTACGGAAGAACCATCGGTTCCTTCTACAACGACTGAAGAACCGCCGGCTAAACCGAAGAGAGTCTTGCCAAGTACTGGTGATAGCTCAACAATTTGGACTATCCTTCTTGGTTTGGTAATCCTTCTAGTGTCTGGTTTTGGCTTCTACTTCCACAAGAAGAGAGCCTAAACTGGTGGATGACCTTTAAAAGTGAATGAGAGAAAGGAGCCCTAAGAGTCGTCTTAGGGTCCTTTTTCTTTACCATTTTCTGGTAGTCTACACCCTCTATCTGCTTGCCAACCGCATCGGTGGGAATACTGAGAATTTCTTATCACTCGTCACCCTTATTCAGTTTTTATTGGTTTATGTCCTGGTTTGGGCAGTTGTTGTGTTTATGACACGGCAAAAGGTGACCAAAATCAATGAAAAATTGCGGGAGAGGAAACATTCACTTGACAAAGGCCACTAGTTGTTATAGAATGGATAGGTATGTTTAGTAACTGATCAAACTAGCCGGCTAAACGAATACGAAAATCTAAGAGGAGGTATTCATCGTGAAACGTACTTTTCAACCAAGTAAAATCCGTCGCGCGCGTAAACACGGATTCCGTAACCGTATGTCAACTAAAAACGGCCGTCGCGTTTTAGCAGCTCGTCGTCGTAAAGGACGCAAAGTGCTTGCTGTAGCATAAGAATAATTAGAAAACCAGCAGAAACTCGAGTCTGCTGGTTTTTTGCTGGTTTAATCTTGGTTGAGAATATATTTGGAAATGGCTTTGGCAACCCCTGATTGGTCATTGGTATCTGTCACATCATCTGCAAGAGCTTGGATTTTCGGATGAGCATTTCCCATAGCGATGGACAAACCTGCCCACTCCAGCATTTCTAAGTCGTTGTTGCCATCCCCGATGGCCATAACTTGTTGGGGCTGGAGCCCTAAGATTGTGGTCAGTTTAGCTAGGGAAGCAGCTTTGCTGATTCCTGATGGCAGAGCTTCAAGGGCATAATCCAGACTGCGGACAGGACTGAACTCTTCTCTTAACGCTTCTTCAAAGCGCTCTTGGAAGGCATCCAGAACCTTTTCTTCACCCATAAAAATCGGGACCAGAACAGGGATGTCCAGTGCTTTAAAGGCCTCCAGCCCCACATGGTAGAGTGTAGAAAATTCCACCTGAGCATCATGTCGGGCCGCCGCATTGACCTCTTGGCCGATGACATAATTCGCATCAAGGGTAAAGAGGACTAGGTTAAGGCTGGGAAAATCCTCGAGAAGACTGGCTAGATAGTCTAATTGCTCTATTTCAATTCCTGTCTGGTAAACGACCTGCCAGTCCTTGCTGTGGAGAATAAAACAGCCGTTGTTGCCGATGACATAATCGTCCATGGGAAGGGCTAGTTCATCCACATAAGGTTGGATGCCTGATTTGGGCCGGCCAGTACATAGAACGATTTGAATCCCAAGCTGAGCGGCCTGCTGAAGCGCCAGTTTGTTCGCGGCTGATATAGTTTTGTTTGAATCCAGCAAGGTGCCGTCCATGTCTAAGGCAATGAGTTTAATCATAGTTTTTTCCTTTTTGAATAGTTCTCTGATGCCATTGTAACATAAGCATCAATGGTCTGTCATCTATGGCCAAAAACGAGCCTCTCTGTGGTACAATAGAAGCATGACAATACAAATTTTTGATACCCATACCCACCTCAACGTTGAGCAATTTGACGGTCGGGTCCAAGAAGAATTAGACTTTGCCAAGGAAATGGGCGTCACCCTCCACAATGTAGTCGGTTTTGACCGGGCAACGATTGATAAGGCTATTGAACTGGCAGACCGGCACCCTGAAATTTATCTGACCCTGGGCTGGCATCCGACAGAGGCTGGCACCTATGACGAGGAAGCGGAAAGCTACCTACTCAAGGCCCTCCAGCATCCCAAGGTCATCGCCCTGGGGGAAATTGGCTTGGACTACTACTGGATGACGGCAGATAAGGAGACCCAGGCTCGGGTTTTCAAGCGGCAGATGGAGCTGGCTAAGGAACTGGACTTGCCTTTTGTGGTTCACACTCGTGACGCTCTGGAAGATACCTATTCGGTCATCAAGGAAGTGGGTGTCGGCCCGCGGGGCGGCATTATGCATTCCTTTTCTGGTACGCTGGAGGAGGCTCAGGCATTCACAGACCTGGGCATGCACATCTCCTTCTCGGGAGTCGTGACCTTCAAAAAAGCCAGAGAACTTCAGGAAGCAGCGCAAGCTTTGCCCCTAGAAAAAATCCTGGTTGAAACGGACGCACCTTACTTGGCCCCTGTGCCCAAGCGCGGTCGGGAAAACCGCACCGGCTACACCAGATATGTGGTGGAAATGCTGGCCCAGCTTCGCAACCAGTCGGTCGAGGAAGTGGCGAAAGCGACCTACGAGAATGCAAGGAGCTTGTTTAAGATTGACTAAGAAAATGAAGATACAAGAAGTCCTGGTGGTCGAGGGCAAGGACGATACAGCCAACCTCAAACGCTTTTACGAGGTGGACACCTACGAAACCAGAGGCTCGGCCATCTCAGAGGATGATTTGGAGCGCATCGAAAAGCTCCATAAGCTACGGGGGGTCATTGTCTTTACCGACCCCGACTACAATGGCGAGCGGATTCGGAAAATTATTATGCAGGCCGTTCCTACGGTCAAACACGCCTTTTTACAGCGGGACGAAGCCAGACCTAAGTCCAAGACAAAAGGCCGGTCCTTGGGTATTGAGCATGCCAGCTTCGAGGACTTGGAAAAGGCCCTGGCAGGCGTGCGTGGCTACTATGATGACGAAAATCACTTTGACATTACCAAGTCAGACCTGATGCGCCTAGGCCTCCTCATGGGCGGCGATAGCCGCAAGCGCCGTGAGTATCTGGGAGAACGCTTGCGCATCGGCTACTGCAATGGCAAACAACTGCTCAAACGCTTGGAACTATTTGGAATTAGTTTGACGGAAGTTGAGGAAGTGATGGGGGAGTATGAGTAGACAGGAACAAGTCATCCTAACCAATATGTGTATGATTATAGACGGTCAGCGGGTATTGGTCCAGGATAGAAAATCTGAAAAGTGGTCAGGACTTACATTTCCTGGAGGGGATTGTGTCATAATAATGACAGGTGCTTAAAACGCTGATAAATCAAGGATTTGAGCGTTCTATAAAATATAAATATTGTAAAAAGGTCAAAAATAGTGGTATAATTTAGAGTGGAGGATATTACCATGAAAATTAATGCTGTGGATCTGTTTTGCGGTGTTGGAGGGTTGACCTGTGGCGTTCAACAAGCGGGTATAAACGTTGTTGCAGGTTATGATATAGATCCTCGTAGTCAATTTGCTTATGAATTTAATAATAAGGCGAGATTCATATTAAAAGATGTTAAAGAAATTGATGGCCAGGAAATTAATAATCTTTATCCAGATAATACGGATATAAAAATTTTAATGGGTTGTGCTCCATGCCAACCCTTTTCGACATATAGTCATAAGTACAAGAACAATGAGAATACACTTCAGAAAATGGATCTTTTAGACTACTTTGGTCAACAAATTGAATATGTTCAACCAGATATTGTTTCCATGGAAAATGTTCCTCAGATGGCTAAAGAGAAGGTGTTTGATAACTTTATCCAAATTTTGAAAGATAATGATTATTCGATTGATTATAAAGTAGTTTACGCTCCAGAGTATGGTGTTCCACAAAAAAGAAAACGCCTATTACTTTTAGCCTCGAAATTAGGAGAGATAAAATTACTGCCTCCTCAATTTGCTAAAGATAATTACCCGACACTTAGGGAGACAATTGGAAATTTACCAAAACTAAAGGCGGGAGAAACTAATTTGAAAGATCCTCTACATAGAAGTAGAAAACTTTCCGAATTAAATATGAAAAGGATAAAACAGTCAAAGCCGGGTGGAACTTGGAAGGATTGGGACGAAGAACTTTTACTTGAAGCTTATAAGAAAAAGAGTGGAGCATCATTTGGATCTGTTTATGGTCGTTTAGAGTGGGACCAGCCTTCTAATACAATAACAACACAGTTTCCAGGTATCGGAAATGGTCGTTTTGGTCATCCAGAACAAGATAGAGCATTGAGCTTACGTGAAGGAGCGATGCTACAAACTTTTCCGAGGGACTATCTTTTTACAGAACCTGAACTTGGTGGAAATTACCCTATTGCACAAGTTGCGTTACAAATTGGCAACGCTGTTCCTCCTAAGTTAGGTGAGATTATTGGTCAGAGTATCAAACAACATTTAGAGGAGATTTATCATGACTAGTTTAAAGTTTTCAATAGCAAATAATGCTGTTACTCATCTAGGTAGAAATTTATATTCAACGACTCCGCCTGCTTTAGCAGAATTAGTAGCTAATTCGTATGATGCTTATGCGACTGAGGTAAATATAAAATTATCCAATGATTCTATTGTTATTATTGATAATGGTAAAGGGCTAGATTTAGTAGAATTAGAGCAAAAATATGCTATTATTGGTTCTGAGAAACAAGAAGAAGCTCCTATCAATGGGTTAGATGAGCGAAAACCAATGGGGAAAAAGGGTATTGGTAAGTTAGCCGCATTTAGTTTGGGAAATATTTATACAGTTTATTCTAAGAGCCGTGGCTCAAGCGCAAATGACTGGCTAAAATTTACGTTGAATTACAGACAGATGACCGCTAGTAATGATTATGATGTAGAAGTCACTGAGACAGAGCTACCGGAAGAGTTTTCGGAATTTGAGAGTTATACTTCAGGTTTTATAGTGAAAATTACAGATACTAGACGTCGTATAACAGAAGCCACTAGAAATAATATAAGAAAACAACTTTCTAGAAGGTTCTACATAAATCAGTCTAAAACTAACTTTAAACTAAAACTAGATGGTCAAGAATTAGAGTTAGCGTCAAATGAGTATTACAACAAAATTCAGTATGTAGTATATTTTGGAAATCTTGAAGAGGATGAAATAAAATCAAAGTTTGAAAATGTTGAAATACTTGAAAAGTACTCGAAAATTCCCCACATAGCAACCTATTTTTCTAATTCTAATATCTCTGGCTGGATTGGTACAACTAATAAACCAAAAGATTTGAAAAATGAGGACGGTGCAAGTTTTGCTAATATCATTATTTTAGCTAATGGAAAAATTGCTGATGAAGATATATTAAAGAGTAAGTCAAATGCACGAATAGCAAATAATTATATTGTTGGGGAAATTGTAGCAGATGATTTTATATCAAAATTGGATGATCCAATAACCTCTAGTCGCCAAGGCTTAGATGATTCTATTCCTGAGGTTGAAGAATTAATATTGAATTTAGACAAGGTAAGAGATTTTGTTATTGAACGGTGGGATGAAATTAGGCGAGAGAACGCTATAGAGAACTTACCAGAGAGAATTAAAAGTAATCAATCTTATACAGATTGGCTTTCTGGCCTTACTGAAGAACAAAAAAAGATTAATAATAAACTTTTGGATTTGTTTTCCAATAAATTGGATGATGATGTTGCGCTGGATGCAAATGCTGTAGATTCAATGGTAACTTCTATCTCTACTGTAATAAACAATATTGAAGCAGATGATTTGATTGCTAGTTTTGAGGAAGAAGAAGATTCTGATGCACAATATGCTTTATTATTCAAATTAATGACTAATATCGCAAAGATGGAAGACTTGAATCATGCTAATCTTATTAGGAAACGTCTTTCTGCTATCGAAAAACTAGAACGTTTGATGGCGGATGATTCAACAGCAGAAAAAGTATTTGAAAAACATTTATCAGATAATCCTTGGTTAATAAATCCTTATTGGAATGTGGATAGAAATACTCCAACAGAAACAGATTATTTAAGAAATCAAGAATTTTTTAATCTTGATAGAGGAAATGATGAATTTAAAAGGAATTTCTTGGATATTTCAATTAGGGTTGCAGAAGAGGAATATCCTATAATCATTGAACTGAAAAAGAATACTGCTGATGGATACGCAAGAGTTGACTTTAATATGATAAACGAACAGATTACTAACTATAGACAAGCTATGATTCAAAATATCCCAGAATTGCGTACAGTAGATGAAACAGATATAAAAGTTATATTTGTGTTATCAGAAAATACAGGAATGATAGGTGCTGGAAATAAAATAGAGTTTACTGCTAGAGAAAAACAGATGTTGGATATTAGTAATATAACAATATTAAAATATAGCAAAATTATTGCAGAAGCTAGAAAAATGTATCAAGATCATCTGAAGTATCAAAAAGAGGCTAAACTTATTCCTGATTTAAGCACTGATAGTTAGTAATACTTTTTTATGATAAATTGTATAAAAGAAATATAAAAGACCAATAGCAGATTCAATATCTGGATAAACTTGTGTTAAATCAAATATATAGTTAAAAACGCCTTAACCGCAATTCTTAATCTTAAAAGTTACCATTGGAAAGATATTGCCTTCCCAGGTGGTCATGTCGAACGTGGAGAGAGTATTGTTTCCTCCGTCATTCGAGAGGTCAAAGAAGAAACAGGCTTGACGATATCCAATCTCGAACTCTGTGGCATTCAAAACTGGACGGACCCTACTGACCATTATCGTTATCTGGTCTTTTGTTACAAAACCAGCCATTTTTCAGGTTCTATTCAATCTTCAGCTGAGGGGGAGGTCTTCTGGATTGACCGTGCAGAATTGAAGAATGTT
This sequence comes from Streptococcus oriscaviae, assembly GCF_018137985.1. Taxonomy (NCBI): domain Bacteria; kingdom Bacillati; phylum Bacillota; class Bacilli; order Lactobacillales; family Streptococcaceae; genus Streptococcus; species Streptococcus oriscaviae. The sequence continues at coordinate 1,584,071 of NZ_CP073084.1, forward strand.
CAGCTGGCTGACGGTTTTGAAACCATGCTGGACATCTTTGAGTATCTACAGTTGACTGAGAACTATTTTTGTTTTGAAGAGGGTGAGTGGCAGGTGGAGAATAAGTAGCGCTGGCAAGACTAAGAATCACCTTGACTTGACAATTTTCCTTGAAAAGCCTACAATGAAAATAGAAAAAGGTCACAAGCGCTAACTTGATGATCAGTAGGACCGTTTTAAAGACGGGACGGATTTGTAGATAACAGAAAAACCGCTACTTACAGACCGGTCAAAGTTGGAAGTGCGGTTTTACTGTTTATTTTTTTCGTTGAAATGTTAGGACCTATATTCACAGTTCAGTACTTCCACCTAAGGCTAGTTTTCAGCTACTCATCGTTAGTTTTTTTCAAAATACAGTCAGTATTCTCTCAAAAAACTGCCTTGATTAGCTAAAAACTATCTTTTATAAAGTAGATAGTTCGCTCAGCTTTTCTATAAAATAAAACAAGAAAGAACACACATGAGAATCGCAGACAAAAACGTTACTCGGGCCGTCCTTGAGCGTCACGGGTTTACCTTTAAGAAATCCTTCGGTCAGAACTTTTTGACCGATACCAATATTTTACAGAAGATTGTGGACACGGCAGAGATTGACCAGAATGTCAATGTCATCGAGATTGGACCTGGAATCGGAGCCTTGACCGAGTTTTTGGCGGAGAGTGCTGCCGAGGTCATGGCCTTTGAGATTGACGACCGCCTGATTCCGATTCTGGCGGATACCTTGGGCCGCTTTGACAATGTGACCGTGGTCAACCAAGACATCTTGAAGACCGACTTACAAACCCAAATTCAGAATTTCAAGAATCCTGACCTGCCCATCAAGGTCGTGGCCAATCTGCCTTACTACATCACCACCCCTATCCTCATGCACCTGATTGAGAGCAAGATTCCCTTCAGCGAGTTTGTAGTCATGATGCAGCGGGAGGTGGCCGACCGCATTTCTGCCGAGCCAAACACCAAGGCCTACGGTAGCCTGTCCATCGCGGTCCAGTATTACATGACCGCCAAGGTGGCCTTTATCGTGCCCCGTACCGTCTTTGTGCCCGCGCCAAATGTGGACTCCGCTATTCTGAAGATGGTTCGCCGCGAACAACCCTTGGTCGCAGTCCGTGACGAAGATTTCTTCTTTCGGGTGTCCAAGGCCAGCTTTGTGCACCGCCGCAAGACCCTCTGGAACAACCTGACCAACCATTTCGGCAAGTCCGAAGAAGTCAAGGATAAGCTGACGCAGGCACTTGGCATGGCAGAGCTGGAAGCCAGTGTCCGTGGCGAAGCCCTTTCTATGGCTGACTTCGCGCGTTTGGCGGATAGTCTGAAAGAAGTGGGATTCTAAAAGTAAGTTGCTCTACCCGAAAGGGTAGAGTTTTTTGCATAAAAATCGATAGTTGTGAATTAGGTCAGCAAATTTTTTTCCTCCAGTAAAAAGTGTGTCTTAATTATTTTGAGAAAGCGTTTTATACTAGACTTGTCAATCAATAGATTACAAAAGGAGGACAAAAATGGCAGATTGGTTAAATATTGCTGGTAAAACAGTGGTGGTCACAGGGGCTTCCTCGGGTATCGGGAAGGCCATAGTAGATGAACTGCTGGAATTGGGCCTTAAGGTGGCTAATTTTGACATTGCGGACAATGGAGAAAGCCATGAAAACCTCTTCTTTCAGAAGGTCGATGTGACCTCCAGGGAGCAGGTAGAGGCGGCTGTTTCAGCCACGGTGGAGCGTTTTGGAACCATTGATGCGGTTGTCAATAATGCGGGAATCAACATTCCCAGACTTTTAGTGGATCCCAAGAATCCCCATGGTCCATATGAATTGGATGATGCGACATTTGAGAAAATCACCATGATCAACCAAAAGGGGCTCTACTTGGTCAGCCAGGCCGTTGGCCGGATTTTGGTCGAAAAGGGTAAGGGAGTCATCATCAATATGGCTTCGGAAGCTGGTCTGGAAGGTTCGGAAGGCCAGAGTGCCTATGCAGCTACAAAGGCTGCGGTCTATAGTTATACCCGTTCTTGGGCAAAAGAGTTGGGCAAGTACAATGTCCGCGTCGTGGGTGTTGCACCAGGCATTATGGAAGCAACAGGTTTGCGGACCCTTGCCTATGAGGAGGCGCTGGGCTATACTAGAGGAAAGACAGTAGATGAGATACGGGCAGGCTATGCCTCCACCAGCACGACTCCCCTAGGTCGCAGCGGGCAGTTGCGTGAGGTGGCAGACCTGGTGGCCTATTACATCTCGGATCGGTCTAGTTATATCACAGGAATTACAACAAATGTAGCGGGTGGCAAAACCCGAGGATAAAAGTTGAGGTAGAAAAGTGGCAGTAGTCAATCGTTGGTATCGTATCTTAGAACTCTTAGTGACCCAGCAGCGTCTGACCCTGGAAGAGTTGCGCTCAGATTTGAATATCAGCCTGTCTACCCTGCAAAAAAGTATTGAACAGCTCAACGAACTGCTGGATTCAGACCTGCAAATCAAACAGGAAGGTCAGCTGGTCAGCCTGGAAGTCTATGATTATCGGAGGCTAGAAGATATCCTGGCAGGGAGTTTGCGCAAGGGAAGTGATTTTAATTCCTCCAGCAAACGGACTTCCTACTTAATCAGACGGCTGGTTCGCAGTTCCCAACCACTGCTGATTGATGACTTAGCAGAAGAAATTGGGGTGAGTCGAACCACCATCAACAAGGATTTGCGGTAGGTCAAGGACTTGGCAGCAGCCTATCAGGTGAACATCCTAGGAAGACCCAATCGAGGACTAGAAGTTTCTGGCTCAGAACTGAACTTGCGGCTCTTCTATATCCACCATGTCTATGCCTACTTTGACTCGGACAGTTTGACGGAGGAAAGCCAGTGCTTCTTAGAGGACTTGTATCAGACCTTCAAGCTGCCCAAGAAGACCCAGGACTTGCTCACAAAGGTGATTGCCATTACGATTGCTCGCCTGCGGAGGCGGCAACAGCTGCAGCAACCCCTTGCCTACTATACCAATGAACTGGCTGATTCAGACCTGGTGCACCAGTTGGTCTACCATATCGAGATGACCTACCACCTCTCCCTCAGCCAGTATGAGCAGGACTTTATCAGTTTTCCCCTCCATATCCAGTATATCGATGGGCTGCCCTATCGTCCCAGTCCGAGCAGAGAACTCTTGGCCCTTTTCCAAAAAATGGTCCAAAAGGTCAAGGAAACCCTGCTGGTGACCTTTAACGAGGAAAACTTGTATGTTGAAATGCACCGGCACTTGAAGTTTCTCCTCCATCGCCTCATCTTTCATGCGCAGGCCAAGGATATTTTCCATGGGGACATTCCCAACAGATACCCCTTGGCCTTTGAGATGGCCAAGGTTGCTGCCCAAGAATTGCAGCAATCCGTTGGCTATCAACTGGCCCTCTCTGAGTTGAGCTATATGGCCCTCTATTTTGAATTGGCCTTGCGAGAAGAAGAGTCGGACAAGCAGTTGCGAACACGAAAGATTGCGGTGGTTTGTACGACCGGTCGGGGAACTTCCAACATGATTTGCCGGCAACTGAGGCGGGTTCTGGGTCAGGGAATTAGCATCTCCCAGTATTCAGAGGAAGAATTTAATCCGCTAGAGGATGACGATTATTTCGCCATTTTTACGACCATCCCCCTCAAGCTGACGGGATTGAAATCCCCGGTGGTCCATCTGACAAAGCTCTTTGATGATCAGTGGTTAAAGGATGAGTGGCAGCGGGTGAATCGTTACCATCAGAAAAACCTGGAGACCATCACCTTGAAATTTGCCCGTCTTTCTGAGGAAGCCAGCTATCAGGCCTATTTGGAAAAGATGGTGGCTAGTCTGGAAAGGGAGGGTCTGGTGGACAGTCAGTTTCTGGACCGGACCCTAAATCGGGAGTTGCAGCAGTCCACTATCTTTGGAAATGGGATTGGTTTTCCCCACACCATCAATCAAAAAGAGGGCCAGACCATTCTCATGTTGGGGATCTTGGATCAGCCTCTTCAAGATGAGCTAGGGGTGGTGGAGTTGATCTTTTTAGTCGCCATTCCCCAACAAGTCCAAGACCAGATGGAAACGGAGTTGCTGGAATTGTACGATGACATTTTCAGGATTGCGAGTGACGCCTCTCTCAAAGGGGACCTGAAAAAGGTGGCAACAGAGGCAGAGTTCCTTGCATTTACACGAAGTAAAGGAGTCTTTTAAATGAACAGCATGATACTGTTTGGAGCATTTTGCGCGGCAGCCTATGTCCTGCAGATCCTCCTTGGCTTGAAACAGCTCAAAAACTTCAATGTCACCTATGGTCAGTTGAGGAAACTGGGCCGGGTTGCCATCGGACGGCGTTCTGGCAAGATTCAGTCTGGCACTATTGTCCTCTTTGCCCTGGATAGGGAGGGAAAAGTGCTGGCTGCGAAAAAGATGCAGGGAGTGACCATCCTGGCTCGTTTCAAGGACATGCCAGCCTATATCGGGCAGGACATCCACTATCTGGATTGCTACAATCCCTTGGTACGCCAGGAAAATAAGCTGCTTCAGATAGCCATAGAGGATGCGCGTGAGGTCTTTCTCCGCGTGGAAGCTGGCAACTATCAGGATGTTCCAAAATATGGCTCGGCCTTGGATGTGACGACCAATGCCAAGTACTTACTGTCGCGTTTCAAATATCATTTCAAAAAATCTTAAGACAATCGAGGAAAGCTCGAAGAAAAGGAGTTTAGTATGGATTTCATTATTAACTTTGCGGAAGGCTTTATGCGCCTCTTCCAACTGGGAGGAGAAACCTTTATTTCCTGGATGACAGGCATTGTACCGGTCGTTCTCATGCTCCTGGTGGCCATGAACGCCCTCATTGCCATTCTTGGGGAAGAAAAGGTCAATAAGCTGGCCCAGGTGTCTGCTAAGAACCCCATCAGTCGCTATATGATTTTACCTTTCATTTCAGCCTTTATGCTGGGAAATCCCATGGCCATTTCAATGGGGCGCTTTATGCCCGAATTTTACAAGCCAAGCTATGTTGCCTCCCAGATGCAGTTTTGCCACACCTCTAACGGGGTATTTCCCCATATCAATCCAGGAGAGCTCTTCGTTTGGCTAGGGATCGCATCAGGCATTGAAACCCTGGGCCTGAGCACCATGGATTTGGCCATTCGCTATCTCTTGGTGGGCTTGGTTATGAACTTCTTTGCAGGCTGGATAACAGACTTTACGACTGCCTGGGTCTGCAAGCAACAGGGCGTGACCCTCAGCAAAACATTGAACTAGAAAAGGACGAAGGAGAACAATCATGGCATATCAAAGCATCAAAGTTGTCAAAGGTAGCGGTGGATTTGGCGGTCCTCTCGTGATTACCCCAACGGAAGAAAAACATAAGTTTATTTATATTACTGGCGGCGGTGAAAAGCCTGAGATTGTGGATAAGATTGCCGCTTTGACTGGGATGGAAGCCGTCAATGGCTTCAAGACATCCATCCCAGATGAAGAAATTGCCCTAGCCATCGTAGATTGTGGAGGCACTCTTCGTTGTGGCATCTATCCGAAAAAAGGGATTCCGACCATCAACATCGTAGCGACTGGCAAGTCTGGCCCCTTGGCCCAATACATCACAGAAGATATTTATGTGTCAGCAGTGGGGCTGGACCAGATTTCAGCAACGGGGGAATCTGCAGTCGAAGCAAGGCCAGTGGCGGTAGAGCCAAAGGTTGGGACCTATGACACCAGCAAGAAAATTACCGAACAACGGGCAGAATCCAGTTTTGTAGCCCGCATCGGGATGGGGGCTGGTAAGGTTGTTGCCATCTTTAACCAGGCAGCCCGCGATGCCATCCAAACTATGCTCAATACCATCCTGCCCTTCATGGCTTTTGTTTCCCTCTTGATTGGGGTTATCAATGGCTCTGGCGTGGGGAATTGGATTGCCAAACTCATGGTTCCCCTGGCAGGAAATGTGTGGGGCCTCATCATCATCGGCTTCATCTGTTCGCTGCCCTTCCTTTCACCCCTGCTTGGACCTGGTGCGGTCATCTCTCAAATCATCGGAACCCTGATCGGTGTGGAAATCGGCAAGGGCAATATTCCGCCACAAATGGCTCTCCCAGCCCTCTTTGCCATCAATACGCAAAATGGTTGTGACTTTATCCCCGTTGCCCTAGGTTTATCAGAAGCAGAAGCGGAGACTGTTGAAGTTGGGGTTCCCTCTGTTCTCTACTCTCGCTTCTTGAGTGGCGTTCCCCGTGTCGTAGCGGCTTGGATTGCCTCCATCGGTCTCTACCAATAAGATTCTTTCTTTCAAAAAGAAAGGAAAAGAGTATAATAGAGGTGAAGAAAAGAGTGGGCTCGTTTCTAGAACCCACTCCTACTCTCACCAGCCAATGACAGAAAAAAGAGGAAAGACATGTCAGTAATTTTTGAAACTAGAGTGGTCGCCATTGGACCAGAAGCGCTCGGGATGATTGAAGGGGCAAATATGTTGATCCTCTTCGGCGAGGGCGCCCCTGCAGACCTTGCAGAATTTTGTTTTACCATTGATAACAAGGACCTAAAAGGCAGTATTCCAGTTGGGGGAAAACTCCGGATAGACCAGCAGGAGTTTGTGATTACAGCTGTTGGTAACGTAGTGGAGAAGAATCTTCGCAACCTCGGTCATATCAGTATTCATTTTGATGGTTCCCGCGCAGGAAGCCTTCCGGGCACCCTCCATGTTGAAGGGGAAAGCCTTCCAAGCTTACAGGATGGGACCGTGATTCAGCTCTTGGCTTAGCCAACCCCAAATATGCTAGATAAGCAAAACCCAAGCCAGTAATCTGACTTGGGTTTCTTGTTTATAATGCGGAGGAAGGGATTTGAACCCTCACACCCGATGGGCACATGCGCCTGAAGCATGCGTGTCTGCCGTTCCACCACCTCCGCGTATGTTTTATTATACTATTTTTTTCTAGACTTGGCTAGGGGTAGGGGTGAAAAAATTCTCTGGGAAAGGAAAACATTCCTATTTACAGTTATTTGCCTAGAATTTTGATATAATAGGGGGAAAGAAAAGGTTGAAGGAGTTCATTTGAAAGGTACAATTATCAAGGCTCTGGCAGGCTTCTACTATGTCGAGTCGCAGGGACAGGTTTACCAAACACGAGCGCGGGGAAATTTCCGCAAGAAGGGTCAGACCCCTTATGTAGGTGATGTGGTCGATTTTTCTGCTGAGGAAAATTCCGAAGGCTACATCCTCAAGATTCATGAACGGAAGAACAGTCTGGTCAGACCGCCCATTGTCAACATTGATCAGGCGGTAGTCATCATGTCGGCCAAGGAGCCTGATTTCAACGCCAATCTCCTGGACCGCTTTTTGGTTCTTTTGGAGCAAAAGGCCATTGCCCCCATCATCTATATTACCAAGTTAGACTTGGTGGACGATCGAACAGAGCTGGATAACTACAAGGCTGTCTATGAACAAATCGGCTATCCCTTCCTGTATGAACTGAACAGTCTGATTCCCCTTTTGAAAGACAAGTTAACAGTCTTTATGGGTCAGACCGGTGTCGGAAAGTCAACCTTGCTCAACAAACTAGTCCCAGAACTCAATCTGGAAACGGGAGAAATTTCAGACAGTCTCGGTCGGGGCCGCCATACGACACGGGCAGTCAGTTTTTATCCTGTCTATGGAGGGAAAATTGCGGATACCCCGGGCTTCTCCTCGCTTGATTATGAAGTCAAGGAAGCGGAAGCGCTGAATGACTGCTTCCCAGAACTGGTTGAAGCCAGTCAATTCTGTAAGTTTCGAACGTGTACCCATACTCATGAACCTGACTGCGGTGTTAAACCACGGGTGGAAGAGGGAATGATTTCCCAAAGCCGCTATGATAATTACCTGCAGTTCCTGAGTGAAATTCAAAATCGCCGGGAAACCTTCAAAAAAGTCAGCAAGAAAATCAAATAGAAAGTAGGCTCCTATGTCACATTATAAAATCGCTCCATCCATCCTCGCAGCAGACTACGCCAATTTTGAAAAAGAACTCAAACGCTTAGAAGCAACTGGCGTAGAGTATGTGCATATTGACATCATGGACGGTCATTTTGTACCCAATATCAGTTTTGGCGCGGATGTGGTAGCTGCTATGCGTCCTCACAGCAAGTTGGTTTTCGACTGCCACCTCATGGTGTCCAATCCTGAAAATCATATTGACAGTTTTGCGCGTGCCGGTGCAGATATTCTAACCATTCACGCAGAAGCGACCGTTCACCTGCATGGAACTCTTCAAAAAATTCGAGCGGCCGGAATGAAAGTTGGAGTGGTCATCAACCCAGGAACCCCACTAGTTACCATCGAACCAGTGCTTAACTTGGTTGACCAGGTTCTTTTAATGACGGTTAATCCCGGTTTTGGAGGACAAGCCTATATTCCAGAAGTAGCCGAGAAAATTGCGGACTTGGTGGCTTTACGCCATGCAAAACAGTTGCAGTTTGATATTGAAGTAGACGGCGGAATTGATGACAAGACGATTCGCTCTGCTAAGGCCGCGGGAGCTAATGTCTTTGTGGCGGGGTCCTATCTCTTTAAGGGAGATTTGGAAGCCAATGTAGCTAGTCTGCGAGCAGCTCTTCATGACTAAGCTAGCAGTAGTAGCAGGCGGAGATTTGGAATTGCTGCCAACGGCTTATGATGGCTACATCGGGGTGGATGCGGGCTGTCTTGCTCTGTTGGACAACGGTCTTCCCTTAGACATAGCGGTTGGAGATTTTGACTCGATTTCTAAAGAGGAGTTGGCAAGAGTTCAGGCTCAGGCAAGGTTAGTTATCCAAGCGCCTGCAGAGAAGGATGATACAGATTTAGAGTTGGCCTTGAAAGAGGTTTTTCAGCGCTATCCTGAGGCTCAGGTTACGATTTATGGGGCCTTTGGAGGTCGTCTGGATCACATGATGGCCAACCTCTTTTTAGCTAGTGAGCCAGCTTTGGCACCTTTTATGAGGCAAATCGAGTTGGTCGACAAGCTCAATCTAGTCCGTTTTTATCCTGCAGGTCAGCATCGCCTGTTTCCTCAGAAGGATATGACCTACGTTTCCTTTATGCCAGAAGGAGGAGGTCGTCTGAGTATTTGGGGAGCCAAGTATCCCTTAGATGAAGCTCACTATTTTTTAAAAAAATGCTACGCTTCTAACGAATTTATAGATAGGGAGATGAACATCGGCCTAGATAAGGGCTATGTCATTGTCATATACAGTAAAGATAGGAGGTAGAATGGAATTTCTACTTTTAGGAATGCTGGTCTTGTTGGTTTTTGGGGTAGGTCTAGTCTATATCAAACTGCAGCAACTCAGCAATCAAGCACAAGATCAGGCAGAAACAACAGCAGACCACTTGTCCGACCAGCTGACCTACCAGTTGGAGAGTCATGGTTATCAGCAAGCCCAAAAGCTCAGTCAGGAAGTGACCGAGCTACGCCGTGAACTATATCAACACTTAACCGAAATTCGACAGGATATTCACCAGAGCCTGCTCCAAAATCGTGATTCCACCGACCGCCGACTGGTGGCCATTCAGGAGTCTAATGACAAACGTTTGGAAGAAATGCGGCAGACGGTGGAAGAAAAGTTGGAGAAGACCCTTCAAACCCGACTGCAAGCTTCCTTTGAAACCGTATCGAAGCAGCTGGAGTCTGTCAACCGCGGTCTAGGAGAGATGCAAAATGTGGCGCGTGATGTCGGCAGCCTCAACAAGGTTCTCTCAGGAACCAAAAGCCGGGGCATTATGGGTGAGTTGCAACTGGGACAAATTATCGAAGATATTCTGACGCCGAGTCAGTACGAGAGAGAATTTGCGACAGTCAAGGGCTCCAGTGAGCGAGTTGAGTATGCAATCAAGTTGCCGGGGCTGACAGAAAACGAGTATGTCTATCTGCCCATTGACTCCAAGTTTCCGTTGGCAGATTACTACCGCTTAGAAGAGGCTTATGAAGCGGGAGATAAGGAGCAGATTGAGCTGAACCGGAAAAATCTTCTGGCTGCCATCAAACGTTTTGCCAAGGACATCCAAAGCAAGTATCTCCAACCTCCTCAAACAACCAATTTCGGTATTCTTTTCTTGCCAACAGAAGGACTTTATTCAGAAGTGGTACGCAATCCCATCTTCTTTGACGAGTTACGCCGTCAGGAAAATATCGTAGTAGCTGGGCCAAGCACCCTCTCTGCCCTATTGAATTCCCTGTCAGTTGGTTTTAAGACATTGAATATCCAAAAGTCAGCTGATGACATCAGCAAGGTCTTGGGCAATGTCAAATTGGAGTTTGGCAAGTTCAGCGACCTCTTGCTAAAGGCTCAAAAACAGCTTAATCAGGCCAGCAGCAACATTGATAAACTCTTGACGACCCGCACCAACGCCATTGAACGAACCTTACGGACGATTGAATTGTACGAAGATGAGCAGACTAAAAGTCTACTACAATTAGCAGAAATGAATGAGGAATTAGATGAAGATTAACCAGATGAAGGCAGATGAATTCTTTGACGGATTCTATCTGATTAAGGCCGCCGAAGTGCGGCAGACTCGGGCAGGGAAGGACTATCTAGCCCTGACCTTCCAGGACGATACCGGTGAAATTGAGGGAAAAATTTGGGATGCCCAGCCGGGGAAAATCAAGGATTTTGTAGCAGGTGTGGTTGTCTATATGCAAGGGAGGCGCGAGATTTACAATAACACTCCTCAGGTCAACCAGATTAGCCTGCGCCTACCAAGACTAGGCGAACCCAATGACCCAGCTGATTTTAAGGAGAAACTGCCGGTAGACGTGAAGGATACACGGGATTATTTGAGTCAGATTGTGTTTCGGATTGAAAATGCGACCTGGCAGCGGATTGTTCGCGCTCTTTTCAGCAAGTATGACAAGGAGTTTTATTCCTATCCAGCAGCCAAGACCAATCACCATGCCTTTTATTCCGGTCTTTCTTATCATACAGCCACCATGGTTCGTCTAGCAGATAAGATCGGGGATGTCTACCCTCAGCTTAACAAGAGTCTATTGTTTGCGGGGATTCTTCTGCATGACTTGGCCAAAGTGATTGAGTTGACTGGGCCGGACAATACCTCCTACACTGTCCGCGGGAATCTGATTGGCCATATCTCTCTGATTGATGAAGAAATAACCAAGGTATTGGTAGAGTTGGGCATTGATGATAGCCGCGAAGATGTGACGGTGCTGCGCCATCTCATCCTTAGCCATCATGGTCAGCTGGAATACGGCAGTCCAGTGCGTCCACAGATTATGGAGGCGGAAATCCTCCATATGATTGATAATATCGATGCGGAGATGATGATGATGCTTTCTGCCCTAGACAAGGTAGCTCCTGGAGAGATGACAAGTCGTATTTTTGCGATGGACAATCGCTCGTTCTACAAACCGAGGCTTGACTAGGATGGTGCAGACACGTCTGGTAGAGATGCGGCCCATACACAAGGGCTGGTCTAAAGATAAAAAATACTATGCTTTGGACGAGCGAGGACAAGCCTACTTACTTAGGGTGTCAGACTTGGACATGCTAGAAGCAAGGCAGGCGAATATTGCTTTCTTGCAAGAGGCTCAAAAAATGAATTTGCCTCTTCCGATTCCGGTCGAGCTGGACTGCAATGGGCAAGAAGTGCACCTCTTACTCCAGTGGATTGACGGGGAAGATTTGTCCAGCTCCCTTGCTCGGTTGACGCCGGACGAGATTTATCGCCATGGTCTGGAAATGGGTCGCACCTTGCAACACTTGCATCATCTTGCTATTGATCAAACCCGCTTGGACTGGTCTAGTTTCTACCAGAAGAAAATTGATGCCAAGTTGAAGGCCTACAAAGCCTGTCCAGAACTCTACGAGGACGGGCAGGTCTTGGTGGACTTTGTGGAGCAGCATCGCCATCTCTTAGAAGGCAGACCTATTGCCCACCAACATGGAGACTTTCATATCGGCAATATGCTCTTGGGTAAGGACAATCGGGTCTATCTAATTGATGTTGATCGACAGGATGTCGGAGATCCTTGGGAGGAATTCAATCGGATTTTTTTCACGGTGGAGGTTTCGCCACTTCTAGCTTCCGCCATGTTGGACGGCTATTTTGAGGGCAACATTCCTTCAGATTTCTGGCAGCTATTGGCGCTTTATGTGGCAACGAATTGTCTGGGTTCTCTGCCTTGGGCCTATCAGGTTGATCCCTTGCAGGTGCCCGTCATGCGAGAACAGGCCAAGGCTATTTTGTCCTGTTACCGACGGATGCAGGTGACAGTGCCAAGCTGGTATCAGGGATTTTCTGAAAACGATAAATAAAACGAAAAAGATGAACCTTTTAGACAAAAAAGGTTCGTTTTTTACTTTCCTTATGTTATAATAGTAAAAAAGTGAAAAAGGAAACAAATTATGAAGTTGAGAAGAAGTGAACGTATGGTTGTGATTTCCAATTACCTGATCAATCACCCGTACGAATTGACCAGCTTGAATACCTTTGCGGAGAAATACGAGTCGGCAAAATCATCGATTTCAGAAGATATTGCCATTATCAAAAAGGCTTTTGAACAAAGTTCTATCGGCCAGATTGAAACCATCACAGGCGCTAGCGGGGGAGTTGTATTTACTCCTTCTATCTCAAGGGAAGAGTCTATCGCTATCGCTGAAGAGCTACGCAAGCAGATGGCAGAGAGCAATCGTATCCTGCCAGGCGGCTACATCTACTCATCCGACTTGCTTTCTACTCCCCATATTTTGAAAAATGTTGGACGTATTATCGCGGACAGTTTCAAGCATGAAAAGATTGATGCTGTTATGACCGTTGCAACAAAAGGGGTTCCTTTGGCGAATGCAGTGGCCAACGTTCTCAATGTACCGTTTGTCATTGTTCGTCGCGACTTGAAAATCACAGAAGGCTCAACCGTTTCGGTCAATTATGTATCAGGCTCTAGCGACCGCATCGAGAAAATGTTCCTCTCCAAGCGCAGTCTCAAGGCTGGCAGCCGCGTCCTGATTGTAGACGACTTCCTGAAAAACGGAGGTACCATCAACGGGATGATCAGTCTTCTCTCAGAGTTTGACAGCAGTCTTGCAGGCGTTGCCGTATTTGCAGAAAACCAAAAAGGCGACCGCAGTGTGAGCAACTACAAATCCCTTTTGGCCGTGACCGACATCAATGTCAAAGAAAACAAGGTTTCTGTTGAGTTGGGAAATATTTTTGATTAGTTAAAAAGACAGGTTTTTGAAGTGACCCCAAAAAGTTAGACAGTATATTTTAAGTGAAGGATTGAGTTCTGTATTGTACAGGGCTCAGTCCTTTTAATGTTAGTTTGATACGTCTGTTGTTGTAGTAATCAATATAATCTGAAATAGCTTGTTTCAACTGGTCTAGTGATCGAAAACTCTTCTCAAATCCATAAAACATCTCTGTCTTAAGTGTGCCAAAGAAAGATTCCATCATCCCATTATCTAAGCTATTACCCTTACGAGACATAGACGGTTTCATGTTGTGTTCCTTTAGAAACTGGTGATAGTAGCTGTGTTGATACTGCCAGCCTTGGTCACTATGAAGAATAGCCCCTTGATAATCTTGCTTAGGAAAGGCTTCCTCAAGCATATCTCTTAATTGTTTTAAATTCGGTGATGTTGATAGATTATAAGCGATAATTTCACTGTTATAGCCATCAAGAACTGGTGATAGATACAATTTCTGATGACTAGCAGGAATCGAAAACTCCGTGACATCAGTGTAGCACTTTCTAAGTGGTTGAGAGGCACTAAACTGACGATTGATGAGATTAGCTGCTTTCTTGCCAACTTCTCCCTTGTAGGAATTATAGCGACGTTTAGTCCGTATCCTTGCCTTTAATCCCAAGTCTCTCATCAAGCGCTGAATCTTCTTGTGATTAATCCGATAGCCACGATTGCGTAACTCAAGATGAATTCTGCGATAGCCATAACGCCCTTTGTGTTCAGTATAGATGGCTTGAATCATCTCTTTTAACTCACTATTATTATCTTCCTTTGATAATCGCTTAAGCTGATAATAATAAGTTGAGCGAGCTAGCTTTAAGATAGCCAATAATAGCGATAAGGGAAATTCAGTAATTAGTCCTCGAATGATTTCTGTTGCTCTTTGAGCTTTGCTTCGTCCCTCAATCGGTATTCTCTCAGCTTTTTTAGCACAGCATTCTCCGCTCTAAGATACTCTAGTTCATGTTGGAGACGTTCTAACTCGGTCATCTCCTCAAGTTTTTTCTTTGGTTTACGTCTCATTTTGGCAGGTCTCCCTCGTTGTTTCTCAACAATAGTATACCCATTTTTCTTATATTGTGCTATCCAATTTGGAAGCATACCTTGATTTGGCAAGGCATAGTTTAAAGAAACCTCCAGTTGTGAGTAACCATTTAAGAGAACTTGGTCAATCATTTCTTGTTTTAAGTCTGGTGAGTAGTACCTGTTTTTTCCCTTACGGACAATCTCTGGACCATATTTATCCATGAGTTGTACCATATAGCGAAGATTAGATACGGTGATATTATAGGTTTGACTAATTTGCGACCAAGAATAGCCAGCTTGCTTCATTTGATAAATCGTTAGTTTATCTTCGTAACTTAATTTCATAGAAAAACACCCCCAAAGTTAGATTTTTTGTCTAACTTTGGGGGTGCAGTTCATTTTGTTAGTTGAAACCTGTCTTTTTTACTTCTCTTTCAAAACTTTCCGATCGTGCTTCCACGCTGATTTTTTCTAAGGTCAAGGGATGCGTCAAGCTCAATTTTTGGGCATGAAGCATCAGGCGAGGTGCGGAAATGGTACTATAAAGCGGATCGCCGATAATGGCATGGCCGTGGTGGGCTAAATGGACACGGATTTGGTGGGTTCGACCGGTTTGCAGGTGGCAGCTGACCAGACTGCTTTTGCCGGTCGTTTCCAGGCGACGAATCTCCGTCAGAGCTGCTTGCCCCTTGCGATTGTCCACCACTCGCTTTCTGCGGTCATGCCGGTCCCGTCCAATCTTATCGGTAATAGTCCAGTCTGTCATTTTTAGCTGGCCTTGGCAGAGGGCTAGGTAGTCACGGTAGATAACCTTGTCTTCCAAGAGCCGAT
Source organism: Streptococcus oriscaviae (assembly GCF_018137985.1). Lineage (NCBI taxonomy): Bacteria > Bacillati > Bacillota > Bacilli > Lactobacillales > Streptococcaceae > Streptococcus > Streptococcus oriscaviae. The sequence continues at coordinate 1,599,164 of NZ_CP073084.1, forward strand.
TGAGAATGGGTAGGATAAAGGGATTTTTGGCAAAGAGAATGGCACCGCTGGTCTCCATATCGAGCCTGTGGACCACATAGCAGGTTTGACCAACGTAGCTCGATACATGGTTGAGCAGAGCGATTTCGTTCGGTTCATTGCCGTGTGTTTTCATGCCTTCGGGCTTATTGACGATGATGAGATGCTCATCTTGATAGAGTTCCTCCACCAAGTCCGCCTGTCCCAGAGGAATGCTTTTTTCGGGGTAATCTTCCTCGTCAAAGGTCAATTCTAGCAAGTCACCCGCCAAGATGGGACTCTGCCAGTTAATCAGCTCGCCGTTGACACGGACATGTTTCTTGGTGCGCAAGAAATGGCGGATTTTTCTCGGAATGAGGAAATAGTCTTCCAAGACCTCCTTGACCGTGAGGTCTGGAAAGGCTTGGGGAATAGGAATGGTAATTTTCATCTTATAGGCTGGTTGAGTGCTTTGGTTGCACTTTTTCATCTGGGTTGATATGGTTCATGGCATTGTTGACAGCTGTTGGGGCCTCTCCTAAACCAGTCGCAATCAAATCCACCTTGCCCTCGTAGTAGCAGCAGTCCCCAACCGCGTAGACACCTGGTAGGGAGGTTTCTTGTTTGCTATTGACGAGGATGCGGTGACGGTGGAGGTCTAGCCCCCATTCTTTCAGGGTTCCAACAGAAGATTTAAAGCCATAATTGACAAAGAGCTGATCAAAAGGCAAGGTCAGGGTTTCCTCGCTCTTGACCTTGGCCAGTTCAATATGGGTTGCTCTGCCATTTTCTTCGACCAAAGCCTTAGGCACATAAGGAGTATGGATGGCAACGCTAGAATTTTTGAGGTCAGCTACGCTATGTTCCAGAGCCCGGAAATTATCCCTGCGGTGAACAATGCTGGTTTTTTTGGCAATGTCTTCAAAGGCCAAGGACCAGTCTACGGCAGAATCACCGCCGCCCAAGACCACAATCTCCTGATCTGCATACTGCTGGATATTGGCAACATGGTAACGGACATTCTCAAAGTTGTCTGCTCCATCAATTTCTAGCGGACGTGGCTTGAAGGCTCCTCCTCCCATGGCGATGATGAGAGCCTTGGTCTGATGAATTCCCTTATTGGTCGTAAGGGTTATCACGTCACCCTGCTCGATACCTGTTAGGGTTTCGTTAAGACAGACAGTGGTATCAAAGGGGGCCAGTTGAGCCAGCAGGTTGTCAGTCAATTCCTGACCGGTCAAACTTGGAAAGGCAGGGATGTCTAAAATGGCCTTTTCAGGATAGAGAATAGCAGGCTGCCCGCCCAGCTGGGGCAGGGAGTCGATGAGTTTGACCTTGGCTTTGCGGAGGTGGGCATAAAAGGCGGTAAAGAGTCCGACCGGCCCGCCCCCAATAATGGTAATATCGTAAACGTGCGTCATGGTACTTCCTTCGTGTATAGAATGTTCTTATTTTATCACATTTTGAAAAAATTTTCTTCTGGTCAGCTGTGACAGGTCTAATCTGGTGTTTTTCTCTGCCAGCTGGAGCAAAATATTGTATAATGGTACAAAATCACTAGAAAGAGGTGTTCTATGGACGATTTACAACATCAACCGATTGAAGTTCCAGAAGATTTTCAAGCCGAATACGAGGGGCGCCCAACCCGCAGTCGTAGGGGAAATCGTGGACAGTCGGATAAGCCCAAGAAAAAATCTCGGATTCCAGAGCCCATTCGTAAGTTCTGGCGCCGCTACCAGCTGACCAAGATTTTGCTGATTATCTTGGGGGTCGGTATTTTGACGGTTGGGGGTTATCTCTTCTATCTAGCAAAGACAGCGAATGTCGGTGATTTGCAGCAGGCCCTTAAGGCAACGACCGTCATCTATGACAAAGACGGCAATGAGGCAGGTACCCTGTCTGGACAGAAGGGAACCTATGTGGAACTTGATGCGATTTCCGATCATCTGGAAAATGCCGTCATCGCCACTGAGGACAGGAGTTTTTACAAAAACTCAGGGATTAACTATTTGCGGACTATTCTGGCGGTTTTGACCCTTGGAAAATCAGGGGGCGGCTCCACCATTACCCAACAGTTGGCTAAAAATGCCTTCTTGACACAAGAACAGACCATCAGCCGCAAGGCCAGAGAATACTTTTTGGCACTTGAAATCAATAAGAAGTACAGCAAGGAAGAAATTCTAACCATGTACCTCAACAACGCCTATTTTGGAAACGGGGTCTGGGGTGTCGAAGACGCTAGCCTCAAGTATTTTGGTGTTTCTGCCAGTCAATTAACCCTAGAGCAAGCGGCCATGATTGTCGGATTGCTCAAGGGGCCTGAGATTTACAATCCCTACTATTCATTAGAAAATGCCGTCAACCGCAGGGACACAGTCCTGCAAAACATGGTCAACGCAGGCTATATTGATCAAGCCACTGCCGACGCCGGTTTTCAGGTAGATTTGGCTAGCCAGCTATACGATGCCTACGCAGGGAAACAGAGCAATTACAGTTATCCGTCCTATTTCGATGCTGTTATCGCAGAAGCCATTGACCGCTATGGCCTAAAGGAAAGCGACATCATCAACAATGGCTACCGCATCTACACCGAGATGGATCAAAATTCCCAGGCCAGTATGCAAATCATCTACAATGATGAAACCATGTTCCCGCAGTCCATCTATGACGGAACCTACGCCCAATCAGCCAGCGTAGCCCTTGATCCGACAACAGGTGGTGTCCGAGCGCTGGTTGGACGCATCAACAGTTCAGAAGATGCAGATTTCCGAAGTTTTAACTTTGCCACCCAGTCCAACCGTAGTCCGGGCTCGACCATCAAACCCCTAGTGGCCTACGCTCCAGCGGTAGCTGCGGGTTGGTCTATCAATCAGGAACTGGACAACCACACCGAAACCTACGGAGATTATACCCTCCACAACTACGATTACTCCACTTCCGAATCCATCCCTATGTATCAGGCCCTAGCTCTCTCCTACAACCTCCCGGTAGCCTCTATCGTCAATACACTGGGGATTGACCGCGCGTTTGAATATGGAGATAAGTTTGGTCTGGACATGAGCAATGTGGAAAAAGTGCTGGGTGTGTCCATCGGAAGCGGCGTGTCAACCAACCCTCTTCAAATGGCTCAAGCCTACTCGACCTTTGCAAATGGCGGCGTGATGAAAGACGCCCATCTGATTACCCGAATCGAAACAGCCAGCGGAAAAGTGTTGGTCAGCCACAAGGAAAGCAGTAGCCGTGTCATTGACAAGTCGGTTGCAGATAAGATGACCTCTATGATGCTAGGGACCTATACCAACGGTACAGGGGTTGTGGCAGATACAGCCAACTACTACATCGCAGGAAAAACCGGAACCACCGAAACCAGTTTCGATGTTAACGCCGTTAACGATCAATGGTACATCGCCTATACCCCAGATTTGGTGATTAGCCAGTGGGTCGGCTTTGAAACAACCGATGAACAGCATTATATTGACAGCTCCAACTATTGGAAGGCGCCAGCAGTCTTTCAAACGGTGGCCAATTCCATCCTGCCCAACACAGCAGGCACCCAGTTTACGGTAGAAAATGCCTATGTGCAAAACGGCATTGTTTCCATAGCAGAAGAGGATACCTCGTCTGAGCAAGCGACCAACCAAGACCAACTCAATGACATCACCAGTCGGGCTCAAAACCTCATTGAGGAAACCAAGCAAAATATCTTGGATGCCCAACTGCCAGAACGGGCCAAAACCCTGTGGGATACCTTTATTAGTTGGTTCCAGTAGTTGTCAAATGAAAAAAAACATGGTAGAATACTAAGGATGGAGGGCTTTATGGCATTAAAAAAAGCAAGCCTAGCGTGTGCTGTTTGCGGCTCTAGAAATTACTCAATCAAACTTTCTAGCAATCCCAAGCCCACACGATTAGAAGTAAATAAATATTGTAAGCATTGTGGACAATATACCATCCACAAAGAAACCAGATAGGAGTCAGACGTGAAATTTTTCAAAGATACGATTCAAATTTTGAAGGATACTTCTTGGCCAACCCGTAAACAAAGTTGGAAAGATTTCTTATCCGTTGTTGAATATACAGCATTCTTCGTGGCAGTGATTTATCTTTTTGACCTTGTTTTGTCAAAAGGCTTAATCAGCCTCATCAATCTTTTCTAGAAAATACTTGCAATTTCTAAAATTGTAGTGATATAATAAGGAAAAGCGAAAGCCCTCGGGCTTTTTTTAGCGTCTAAAAATGCAGCTTCCAAAAGAAAGGAAATAGCTTATGTACGATAGTTTTGATAAAGGCTGGTTTGTCTTGCAAACCTACTCAGGATATGAAAACAAGGTGAAAGAAAACCTGCTCCAACGTGCCCACACCTACAATATGCTGGAAAATATTCTCCGCGTGGAAATCCCTACACAGACAGTTCAAGTTGAGAAGAATGGCGAGGTCAAGGAAGTAGAAGAAAACCGCTTCCCAGGCTATGTCTTGGTGGAGATGGTGATGACAGACGAAGCTTGGTTTGTGGTTCGGAATACTCCAAACGTTACAGGTTTCGTAGGTTCACATGGTAACCGCTCAAAACCAACCCCGCTCTTAGAAGAAGAAATCCGTCAAATCTTGGTATCAATGGGTCAAACGGTTCAGGAATTTGACATTGATGTTAAAGTTGGTGATACAGTGCGTATTATCGACGGGGCCTTCACCGACTACACTGGTAAGATTACCGAAATCGACAACCATAAGGTGAAGATGATTATCTCCATGTTTGGAAACGACACGATTGCCGAGGTCAACCTCAGCCAAATCGCAGAATTGTAATAGTAAAAAAATCGCCTTCTCGTAGGAGGGCGATTTTTTGGGGCAAGAAAAAGCACCCAGAGGGCGCTGTGTTGTTATAAAAAGGCGGTAGACGGATTTGAACCGACGATCAAGCTTTTGCAGAGCCGTGCCTTACCACTTGGCTATACCGCCATAACAGAAACTATTCTACCGAAAAAAAAGCCGTACGTCAAGTGGAAATTCCTTGTCAAATGGGAAAAAATTTGGTATCATTATAGAGTTGCTTCGGCAGCAAATACTCATCCTATGACCAATCGTGGTCCTGTTGCCTACGGGTTGGCCTGCGAGCTGACGTCTAGGAGAGGAAAAAAACAAAAAGGAGAAATACTCATGGCAGTAATTTCAATGAAACAACTTCTTGAGGCTGGTGTACACTTCGGTCACCAAACTCGCCGCTGGAACCCTAAGATGGCTAAGTACATCTTCACAGAGCGTAACGGTATCCACGTTATCGACTTGCAACAAACTGTAAAATTGGCTGACCAAGCTTACGATTTCATCCGTGACGCAGCAGCAAACGACGCAGTTATCCTCTTCGTAGGTACGAAGAAACAAGCTGCAGAAGCAGTTAAAGACGAAGCTATCCGTTCAGGTCAATACTTCATCAACCACCGTTGGTTGGGTGGAACTCTTACAAACTGGGGAACAATCCAAAAACGTATCGCTCGTTTGAAAGAAATCAACCGCATGGAAGAAGAAGGCGTCTTTGAAGTCCTTCCTAAGAAAGAAGTAGCATTGTTGAACAAACAACGCGCTCGTCTTGAAAAATTCTTGGGTGGTATCGCTGACATGCCACGCATTCCAGATGTTATGTTCGTAGTTGACCCACACAAAGAGCAAATCGCTGTTAAAGAAGCTAAGAAATTGGGTATCCCAGTTGTAGCGATGGTGGACACCAACACTGATCCAGATGACATCGATGTGATTATCCCAGCTAACGATGACGCTATCCGCGCTGTTAAATTGATCACAGCTAAAATGGCTGACGCGATTATCGAAGGCCGTCAAGGTGAAGACAGCGTAGCAGCAGTTGAAGCTGAATTGGCAGCTGAACCAGCATCTGCAGAATCAATCGAAGAATTGGTTGAAGTTGTAGAAGGCGACAACGCGTAATTATCAGAAATTCGGGCTAAGCCCAAAAAAGAATCCTAAAGGGGCGGGGCGGTGCCCAGGCCCCTTATTTTATAAAAGAAAAAGGAGAACACTCATGGCAGAAATTACAGCAAAGCTTGTAAAAGAATTGCGTGAAAAATCAGGTGCTGGCGTTATGGACGCTAAGAAAGCCTTGGTAGAAACTGACGGTGACATCGAAAAAGCGATTGAATTGCTTCGTGAAAAAGGGATGGCTAAGGCAGCTAAGAAGGCTGACCGTGTAGCAGCTGAAGGTTTGACAGGTGTATATGTTAACGGAAATGTAGCAGCAGTTGTGGAAGTGAATGCTGAAACAGACTTCGTTGCGAAAAATGCTCAATTCGTTGACTTGGTTAATGCAACTGCAAAAGTGATTGCAGAAGGCAAACCAGCTGACAACGAAGCAGCACTTGCTTTGGTAATGCCAAGCGGCGAAACTCTTGGTGAAGCTTATGTTAGTGCAACAGCAACTATCGGTGAGAAAATCTCATTCCGTCGTTTTGCTCTTATCGAAAAAACAGACGCTCAAGCATTTGGTGCTTACCAACACAACGGTGGCCGTATCGGAGTTATCTCTGTTATTGAGGGTGGTGACGAAGCGCTTGCTAAACAAGTATCTATGCACATCGCTGCGATGAAACCAACTGTTCTTTCTTACACAGAATTGGATGAGCAGTTTGTGAAAGACGAGTTGGCACAGCTTAACCACAAGATTGAGCAAGATAACGAAAGCCGTGCGATGGTTGACAAACCAGCCTTGCCACTCTTGAAATACGGTTCTAAAGCTCAATTGACTGACGAAGTGATTGCGGCAGCTGAAGAAGCAATCAAGGCAGAATTGGCAGCTGAAGGCAAACCAGAAAAAATCTGGGACAAAATTATCCCAGGTAAGATGGAGCGCTTCCTTCTTGACAACACCAAGGTTGACCAAGCTTACACTCTTCTTGCCCAGGTCTACATCATGGACGATAGCAAGACAGTTGAAGCTTACTTGAACTCAGTAAATGCTTCAGTAGTAGAATTTGCTCGCTTTGAAGTGGGTGAAGGTATCGAGAAAGCTTCAAACGACTTTGAAGCAGAAGTAGCTGCAACCATGGCCGCAGCGCTTGGTAAATAATTTGCACTAAAACTAACGAGTTGCATTCAAAGCAGCTCGTTTTTTGATGCAGCAAAATGAAAATTTCAAGGAATTTTCCGAGAATATTGAAATAATATGTAAATAAAATTTTGTTGCAATTATACCTGTTCTAATGTAGTATGGTACATATAGAAAAGGAGGAATGTATGAACAAGAAGTTGTTTATTAGCTTTGTTGTAGCATTGATTAGTCTTGGGAGCTGGATAGGTGTGGAGGCTGCCGAAATTCGTGGCTTTGTCAAACAATTTACCAACGAACAGGCTCGGAGCTTTGTCCAACAGCCTAACGGCCGATTTTCGGCAACACAGCCAGCCTGGAGCCAGTCTGCTTATCTCAATCGGATTGCAGTAACCGTACAAGCCGCAGATGGGACAGTTGTGTACTCCGGTGAAACAGGAAATACCGCAACTGGGGTTGGGGGCTATTTTGCTGTGCCTAATTTGCCAGTCGGAACCTACACCATAACCTTGTCTGCCAATGATCTAACAGCCTTGCCTTTTGCTGTGGGAGCAACGGTTCAGCCACAGATGACGGTTTCTGTCCAATTGACTTCTGACTCAGAAATTAAGAACTTAAACTGGATTTTGGCAAGTCAATCAAAACGAATCCTTGCGCTCAGTAAGCGAGGCACTTTCCCTGGAGGCACTGCTGATGTGGATCAACTTGGGAACCCAGTCCACTACCGTATTTGGTACCAAGGAGGTGATGTAGCTTCCCTTTATACGCAGGCTGGTGTCAACTATGTTTACTTTAAGGGTGCGCTCTTCAATGACACCATTGGTCTTTATTCCAATGCGTTGACAGAGCCAACCCTATCAGCTGATGAAAAAGCCTATGGATGGGAGTTCAAGGGCTGGCGAATCAATCAAAGTGATGTGATATATAGCAGTGAGGAAGTTGGAAATACGCGTATTACGGCCGATATTATCCTAGAAGCGGTTTATGAAGCTCCGAGTTACACAGTCAGCTTTGCAACAGATGAAGAAAAGGGAACTATCAATGGCCAGCCGGTAGTTAGCTACACGGTGGAAGGAAATGGCTCGGCTGTCACTAATCTCGTAGGCGGTAGTCTTCCAGTAGCAACAGCTAAACCTGGCTACACCTTCCTTGGCTGGTATGCTGATCACACGACTAACCTTGTGGATGATGCCACCATTCTGGCAACTGGCGTCAAGAAAGACCTTACTTATTATGCAAAATACAAAAAAGATGCTCCAACACTCTCCATCGGTGCCAATGGCAATTGGTTTATTGATGGTGTAGATACTGGTAAACCATCACAAGGCCCTGCAGGAGCAGATGCTCAAGCATTGACTGTAACGGCAACGGATTTTGACGCTGCTGGGAATACAGTTGTTACCTTCTCGGATAATAGTCAAGTGACCATCAAGAAGGGGACAGACGGACAAAACGGTACCAATGGCACCTCTGTCACTATCCTTAGCACTAGTCAAGATGCAGCGGGCAATACAATCGTAACCTTCTCAGATGGCACGAGTATGCAAGTTAATAAGGGAGAAGATGCTAGGCCGTTAACCATCCTTGAAAGCAAGGAAGACGCGAATGGCAACACCGTTATCACCTTCTCAGACAAGAGTGTTGTCGTAGTCAAAAAAGGCCAAGATGCGACCGCTCCTAAGGTAGAGATTGGTACCAACGGCAATTGGTTTGTTAATGGTGTGGACACTGGTAAGCCTTCACAAGGGACATCAGGTCAAGACGGTCAATCCATTACTGTACAGGAAACAAGGTTAGATGCCAATGGGAATACGGTTGTAATCTTCTCAGACGGTACCAGTTTAACCATCCACAAGGGAGCAGATGCTCAGGCTCCGCAGATTCATATTGGAAGCAATGGCAACTGGTTTGTCAATGGTGTTGACACAGGAAAACCAGCTCAGGGGCCTAAAGGTCAAGATGGTGCAACCGGTCAGAATGGAAAAGATGGCCAATCTCTATCGATTGTTGAAACCAAACTAGACAAAGACGGTAATACTCTAATCGTTTTCTCTGATGGTAGCCAAGTCAGTGTCCATAAGGGACAAGCAGGCCAAGATGGTTCAAGTCCGGTCATCGCAATCAATGCAGACGGTTATTGGGTTATCAATGGCCAGTTAACGACAACCAAGGCAAAAGGAGAAGCGGGCCGTGACGGTCAGACGCCAACGATTGAAATCGGAAGCAACGGCAACTGGATTGTCAACGGGGCAGATACAGGGATTCCTGCTAAGGGAGTTGATGGTAAAGATGGGCAAGTTCTTGCTGCTGGCCAGTCTGCAACAGGAAATCCAGTAACAAACTTTGTCAAAGGCATTTTACCAGCAACAGGAACGGAACAAAATATAGCCTTGCTCCTATTGTTGGGTTCTGGTCTCATGTTGGGCGGAGGCTATGTGCTAGGCCGCCGCAAATCAAAAGGAGAATAAACTAAAAAAGCCATCTGGCTTTTTTAGACGAAGACAAACATCGTAATTGGTGTTTGTCTTTTTTATTTAGTGATTAAACCCCGACAAATTCCGCAATCTCTTCCTCTGTCATACTGGAGTCGCAGCGGACTTGGACGCCAGTTGGTTTTGCGACCAAGAGGCCTGGAACGGTTGGAACCTGATAGTGTTCACGTAGGGTTTGAAGTTCTGGACTTGGAGAGCTAGTGTCAAGAAAGTGGACTGTCAATTTTTTGTCTTGTGCGACACGGTGTAGTTTTGGAATAAACCGCTGGCAGTAAGGGCAGGTGGCGCGACCTAAAAATAGGATGCCTCCATCTTGTTTTTGAAGCAATTCTTGTGCTTGAGCAGGAGTAAGGGCGGTAAAATCTTGAGTTAAGGTTTGAAATGTCATTGTAGTCTCCTTGGAGGTTTTCTTTTTATTATAGGAAAAAAGACGGAGGAAAGCAAGATTTCGCTACGAGGATGGGGTGCGAGGCTTTTACTTTTAAAATTTGCCGTTTTAGGGTACAATAGTCAAAGAAAGTCAGAGAAAGAGGCGAGTCCTATGGCGATGAAAAATACATCCGACTATATTGAAGAACATATCAAGGCCATTTTGGAACAGGTTAATGTTGCTGAGTTGCGACGCAGTGAATTGGCCAGTCGTTTCGAGGTGGTGCCCAGTCAGATTAACTATGTGATTAAGACCCGATTTACAGCTAGCCGAGGCTATATTGTCGAAAGTAAAAGAGGTGGTGGTGGCTATATTCGTATTGGCCGAATTACCTTTTCAGACAAGCATGAACTAGTTCGCGATTTGCTTAAGAATATGGGCGACGAGTTATCTGCAACAGTCTTTACAGATATTTTGCAGCTATTGTTTGATGAAGGTTTGATGACGGAAAGAGAGGGCAATCTCCTTCTAGCAACTAGTAGCGATGAGGTGTTAGGCAGGGAGGCCAACCAAGTAAGAGCGCGGATGATGCGTCAAATCCTGCGCCGTTTAGATAGGAAAGAGGACTAATATGAAATTTTCAAGTGGTTTGCAGCGGACGTTTGAGGACGCGCAACTGATTGCCCAGCGATATAGCTGTGATTTTTTAGAAACCTGGCACATCCTGCTGGCTTTTGTTATCAATCCAGATACTATTGCAGGGTCCACTCTGGTGGAGTACCCTGCCGATGTTGAAGACTATGAACATGCAGCCTATGTCGTGACAGAAAAAGTCTACCGTGAAGAGCTAGAAGCGGTCACCATTTTGCCAGCGTCTAAGCGCTTGGAGGAAACGCTTCAATTTGCAAGGCAGATTGGTGAGGTTGTGAAGGCGAAGCAGTTGGGAACAGAGCACCTCTTTATGGCTATGCTTCTAAACAAGCGGACCATTGCTTCGCAGATTTTGGACAAGGTGGGCTTTCATTTTGAAGACTCCGATGACAAGGTGCGTTTTCTTGATTTGCGAAAGAATTTGGAAGCCAAGGCGGGTTTTAGCAAGGAACACCTCAAGGCCATCCGCGCCCTCATGAAGGGAGGCAAGTCCAAGCAGCCAAGTATGGCCAATATGATGGGGATGCCACCGACAGCTCAGAGCGGTGGGTTGGAAGATTATACCCGCGATTTGACAGCTCTGGCGCGAGCGGGGCAGATTGAACCTGTGATTGGTCGAGATGAAGAAATTTCTCGCATGATTCAAATTCTTTCCCGTAAGACCAAGAACAACCCTGTTTTGGTTGGGGATGCCGGTGTCGGAAAGACTGCTCTAGCATTGGGATTGGCTCAAAAGGTAGCAGATGGGGAAGTTCCATCTAGCCTATCCAAAATGCGTGTTTTGGAGCTGGACTTGATGAATGTCATTGCAGGTACTCGTTTCCGTGGGGATTTTGAAGAGCGGATGAACAATATTATCAACGATATTGAAGAAGACGGGCAAGTCATCCTCTTCATCGATGAGCTCCACACCATCATGGGCTCTGGTTCAGGAATTGATTCTACGTTGGATGCAGCCAATATCCTCAAGCCTGCTCTAGCGCGTGGCAGTCTACGAACAGTCGGGGCAACCACTCAAGACGAATACCAAAAGCACATTGAAAAAGACGCGGCCTTAGCCCGCCGCTTTGCTAAGGTGAGCATTGAAGAACCAAGTGTGGCAGACAGTATCGCTATTTTGCGTGGCCTCAAATCGGCCTACGAGAAGCACCACAGGGTAATCATTTCAGATCAGGCGCTAGTCACTGCTGTAACCTATGCCAAGCGCTATCTGACCAGCAAGAACCTACCCGATTCGGCTATTGATTTGCTGGATGAAGCCAGCGCTACTGTCCAAAATCGTATCAAGTCAGAAGGTGCAGAAGGAGAACTAACAGCTCTTGACAGGGCTCTGATGTCTAAAAAATATAAGACGGTCAGCCAGCTCTTGATTAAAGAAACCGAGGACATTCAAAGACCCGTTAGCCAGTTGGCTGTGACAGAAGATGATGTTTTGGTGACTCTCAGTCGCCTATCTGGGATTCCTGTATCCAAACTCAGTAAGACAGATGCGAAGAAATATCTATCCTTGGAAAGCGAACTCCATAAGCGGGTTATTGGACAAGACCAAGCCATTTCAGCGGTCAGCCGTGCCATCCGTCGCAATCAATCAGGTATTCGAACTGGCCACCGTCCTATCGGTTCCTTCATGTTTTTGGGGCCGACAGGTGTCGGAAAGACCGAGCTAGCTAAGGCACTGGCGGAGGTGCTGTTTGATGATGAAGCTGCCTTGATTCGCTTTGATATGAGTGAGTATATGGAAAAGTTTGCGGCCAGCCGCTTGAATGGAGCCCCTCCTGGTTATGTGGGCTATGAAGAAGGGGGCGAGTTGACAGAAAAAGTTCGCAACAAGCCTTATGCGGTTCTCCTCTTTGATGAGGTGGAAAAGGCCCATCCGGATACCTTTAATATTCTCTTGCAAGTCTTAGACGATGGTCAATTGACGGACAGCAAGGGGCGTAAGGTAGATTTCTCCAATACCCTGATTATCATGACTTCTAACTTGGGGGCGACGGCTTTAAGAGATGACAAGACAGTTGGGTTCGGGGCTCTTGACCTTTCTCGCAGTCAGGAACATGTTGAAAAGCGGATTTTTGAGGAATTGAAGAAGGCCTATCGTCCAGAATTTATCAACCGGATTGATGAAAAGGTTGTCTTTCACAGTCTGTCCGAGCAGGATATGCAGGAGGTGGTCAAGGTTATGGTGGCACCGCTTCTTGGAGTCATGGCCGAAAAAGGCATCCAGCTCAAATTACAGCCTTCAGCACTCAAACAGTTGGCAACAGAAGGCTATGATCCAGAAATGGGTGCAAGACCGCTTCGCCGGCTTCTTCAGACCAAGCTGGAGGATCCGTTGGCAGAGATGTTGCTGAAAAGGGAGTTGGAAGCAGGCTCTATCCTGAAAGTAGGGGTTAAGTCTGGTAGGCTGACCTTTACAGTGACGAGTCAGGACTAGAATGGAGAAAGTGATGTGGATGGATGTTATCCAAGATCCAATCTGATTTCCCGATTTTTCCGTTTTGAAAAAAAGATGGACTAAGTTTTTAGCTTGGTTCATTTTTTTACAACCTTTTTATAAAAAAATATAAAAAACCCTTGACTTTCTCTCAAACAAGTAGTATGATATAAAATATAAAAAATAATAAAAAGGTACACTATGAAAAAAACAGTAGCCGTTATCTTCGGCACCTTTGCACCTATGCACAAGGGGCATATCGACTTAGTTCAACGGGCCAAGCGGGAATGCGACCGCGCCGTTGTCATTGTTTCAGGTTATCAGAATGATCGCGGGCAACAGATTGGGCTGGGGCTTCAGAAGCGCTTCCGCTATATCCGCGAAACCTTTAACGACGAGAGTTTGGTGTCCGTCTTTAAGCTAGATGAGGAAGGGATTCCGCCTTACCCTCATGGTTGGAAACCGTGGTTGGCCGCTTTGACAGACTTGATAACCTTGAGCTCAGACGAAGAGTTGGTCTTTTATGTGTCAGAGGAAGAGTACGCAGAGGAGTTGAGAAGCCGAGGGTACAGAGCTTCTTGCACCGAGCGCAATTTTGGAATTTCTGCCACACTGATTCGAGAAAATCCAGCCAAGTACTGGAACTCAATTGCCAAGCCTTTCCGTCGCCATTTCTCCAAGAACGTCCTAGTATTGGGGTCTGCCTCAAATGGGAAGACAACCTTGGTCAGGGATTTGGGCCGCTATTATTCCTGTCCTGTATCTCTGGAATATTCTCGCCACTACCAGCAACGCTACAATGTCCGCGATGATGAGTTGACGGGGAAAGACTACAACTACCTTTTGACAGGCCAGTATCGCCAGACCTCCAACCTGATTGACTCGGATACCAATCGTGGTCTGGTGATTGCAGATACCAATGCTACGGTGACAGAGGCCTACTATGATTATTATATCGGTGAAACCTCCAGCTCTTTCCACTCTCTCTGTGCGGACACGGTTAAGAGTGAAAAATGGGCCTTGATTATCTTTGTTTTGCCGACGGGTTCTTATATTGATGATGGTTATCGGGATATGACCATGGCTGATAGTGAAATCCGCCATGCCTTCACCGAACACTTGAAAGAATTGGTGGCAAAAAATCATCCTCATACACCGGTGGCCTTTATCGGTGGCTCCTATGCAGAAAATTACAGCCAGGCTATCCAGCTCATTGACACCATCTACAACGAATTCGCACCGTCAGACAAGTGGTTTGACTAGGGATTCCCTTTGAATGAAATAAGGAGAAAATTATGACTACTTTGGAAAATCGTAAGAACAACCTGTTGCAATCTTTTAAAGAAGTGCCGCAGAATATAGGAAAAATCTTTGCCGTAGCCCGTCAGATGGGATTTAGTGGAGTGGCTAAGGCAGCTTACAATGATTTGTTTGTAGGGCGTAGCCTTTTTCAGTGGCTCTACCTGATTGTTCTGTCAAGTGTACCCATTGTCTTGCATTTTACCTCAGGCAGCAATGACTGGATGGGCTTGTTTACTGCATGGACCGGAAACCTCTGTGTTATCTTGGTAGCTGAAGGCCGTGCCAGCAACTATCTGTTTGGTTTTTTGAGCAACGTAGTCTACTTTGCCTTGTCCTTCCAAAATATGTTTTATGGAGAAGTTATGACGGCCATCTTTTTCATCGTCATGCAGCCGGTTGGTCTGTATTTCTGGCTGGCAGATCGGGTGAAAGGTGAGAAGAAAGAGGAGCCGCAGGTGTCCGAATTCGCAACCCGCAAATTGAACTTCTTTGGTTGGATTAAATGGCTTTGTTTTACTGTCTTGGTTTGGGGAACGTTCGGTTTGATTTACCAGTCTATCGGAGCAGCCCGTCCTTTCCGTGACTCCATTACAGATGGTACCAACTGGACAGGGCAGTTTCTTCAAAGCTATCTCTACCGTGAGCAATGGGTCTTCTGGATTGCGACCAACCTCTTTTCTATCTACCTCTGGTGGATGGGGCCAGATAGCGGCAATCTTCAGATGGCTGCGATGTATTTTGTCTGGACCATCAACTCAATCGTAGGTTGGTACCAGTGGTCTAAGGCGGTAAAAGAGAGAAAGGGGGCCTAAGATGACTCGGCCGGTCGGTCTATCAGATAAGGAATATTTTGAGCGAGTGGCGACAGAAGCCGAGTTTTTGGATTGGTACAAACAGCAAGATGCTCCCCGTTTTGAAAAGCCTAGTGTGACAGCGGACATGGTGGTTTACAGTTTTGTCGATGGACAGATTAAGCTTCTTCTTATTCGCCGTGCAGCTCACCCTTGCCAACACAAGCTGTCCTTAGTCGGCGGCTTTATCGGGCGCGACGAAGATGCCTATCAGACCTGTCAGCGGCAAATCAAGAAGGAAGCAGGGCTGGATCTGCCTCGCCATCATATCGAGCAGCTGTTGACCATTTCGGATCCCAATCGCGATCCGCGTGGCTGGGTCATGACGATTGCCCACTTGGTCTACCTGCCTAGTCAGGCCTTGGATTTGGTGCAGGCAGGTGAAGATGGCAGAGAGCCGATTGTCATTGATGTGGACTTTAAAAAAGCTCAGTGCAGCTACCAAGGTCAGCTCCTGACGGCCGAGGATTTCGCTTTTGACCATTATGAAATTGTCATGACTTCTATCAAGCGGATTCAGGGGCGGATGAAGTGGAACCCGACCTTCCTCAATCTCCTGCAGACTCCTTTTACCATCTATGCGGCGACAGACTTGGTGAACCTCATTTCTCCGGATAAAAAAATCCTCCACAACAATTTCCTTAGTAAATATGGAGAATATGTGGAGGAGGCGGGAGTGGAGCGAGTTCCGAAGAAAAAGCCGAAAAAAACCTATCGTTTGAAAGCAAAACAGACCGGCAATTAGCGGGTCGTAGAAAAAAGTCGTTGGAATTTTCCAGCGACTTTTTATGATGAGTGAACTCGTTTTGTCTGAGCAGCTTCGCGGGCTTGGGCAAAGAGTTCTTGGATTTCGGCCATGGTTTCAGCTTTGGCAACGGCTCCGCGGATCTTTGCTGCTCCCGCTGTACCGCGTAGGTAGTGAGGTGCCAGACCACGAAATTCGCGGACGGCGATGGACTCGCCTTTGAGATTGACCAGTCGGCTCAAGTGTTCGTAGGCGACATTGAGTTTGTCTTCGAAGGTCAAGTCGGGCAGGACTTCTCCTGTTTCAAGGTAGTGGTTAATTTGGTTGAAAATGTAGGGGTTGCCCATGGCAGTGCGTCCCACCATGACGGCATCGGCACCGACTTCTTCGATGCGTTGGCGAGCGTCTTCTACGCTACGGATGTCGCCGTTTGCGATGAAAGGAATCTTGGTCAGGCTGCCAGCCACCTTGGTGAGGGTGTCTAGGTCAACGGTTCCTGTATACATCTGTTCGCGGGTACGTCCGTGCATGGCTAGGGCAGCCACACCGCCGCTTTCTGCGGCCAGGGCATTTTCGACCGCTAGGTCGGCATTGTTCCATCCTGTCCGCATCTTAACGGTCAGGGGAATATCGAGGACCGAGGTCACTTCCTTGATGATGTGGTAGATCTTATCTGGGTCCTTGAGCCACTTGGCACCGGCCTCATTTTTGATGACCTTGTTGACAGGGCAGCCCATGTTGATGTCTACGATGTCCGCTTTGGTGTTGGTCTGGATGAAATCTGCGGCACGCTTGAGTCCCTCAGCATCGCCACCGAACAGTTGGATAGACATGGGGTATTCGTTGTCATCGATATGGAGCATGTGAAGGGTTTTAGTGTTGTTGTAGAGCAAGCCTTTTTCAGAAATCATCTCCATGACGACCAGTCCTGCGCCCATTTCTTTGGCAATGGTGCGGAAGGCCGAGTTGGTTACACCAGCCATTGGGGCCAGCACACAGCGATTGGGGATCTGAACATCGCCAATCATGAAAGGGGTATTAAGATTAGCCATTGATGAGTTCCTCCAAATCTCTTTCGTTAAAGTGGTAATGGGTCTGGCAGAATTGGCAGGTGATGTCTGCCCCCTTGTCTTCCTCTTTCATCTCTTCTAGATCCGTTTTTGGTAGGCTGGCCAGAGCGTCGAGGAAGCGGTCTTTGGAGCAGTCGCAGACAAAACCGATTTCTTCTTCTGACAGGCGTTTAAAGCCGTCCTCGCCATAAATGGCGGAAAGCAGAGCTTCAATGTGGTTTTCAGAGGCCAGCAGACTTGAGATGGCAGGCATTTCTTGGATGCGTTTCTCGAAACGAGCAATTTCTGCCTCGGTCGCACCTGGAAGAACCTGTAACAAGAAGCCTCCTGCGACCCGTACCTTGTCTTCCTTGTCCAAGAGAACATTAAGGCCGACAGCTGAAGGAGTCTGTTGGCTATCGGTTAGGAAGAAGGCAAAGTCTTCGCCAATTTCTCCGGAAATCAAGGGGGTCATCGAATGGTAGGGGCGGCCTGTTCCGTAATCTGTGATAACGAGGAATTGTCCGTTGCCGACTAGCGGCCCAACGATAACTTCACCCGTTGAAGTCCGTTTGTAATCCAAATCAGGATTTTGAATGTAGCCCTTGACTTGACCTTGGGTATTGGCAACTGAGATGACAGCTCCGACGGCTCCGTCAGCTAATATTTTCAGGGTAATCTTGGTATCGCCCTTTTCGTTGGCAGCCAAAATCTGGTTGGCGATCAGGGTGCGGCCGAGAGCCACAGTTGATGAAGCCATGGTATCATGTTTTTCCTGGGCAGTCCTTACGGTCTGTGTGCTGTCCAGTACATAGGCACGAAAGTACCCGCTCTCTGAAATCGTCTTAATCATTTTATCCATAAGGATTATTATAGCACAAGTGACGAAAAATGCTAGTTATACTCTTTGAAAATCAAGAAGAGGGCTGTTTCATCGTCTGAACAATCAAAAGACCAAAAGCAAGGGGCTTCTGGTCGGTTTCTTATAACTCAGGAAAGAGTTTATCAAGGATTTTTGGGGTGATGCGTTGGCCAGGGCCGGCATAGGTATATGTATGCAGGTACATGGCTGGGTTAAAATTGAGTTCAATACAGGTGCAGTTTGGCTGGTCCTTGCTCGCTGGTTGGGTCAGATCAGGGATGATTAAATCTACCCCGCAGGCCCAAGCTCCCATGGCAGTCGCCATTTGGGCAGCCAGCTGTTTGTAGCTTTTGTCCATCTGGTCGGTCATATCAATAGAATCACCACCGGTTGAGATATTGGAATTGCGACGTAAAAAGGCCTGTACTCCTTGTGGGAGGATGGTGTCAGGGGTGTAGCCCTGTTGTTCCAGCATCAGCAGTTCGATAGCGCCTAGGTCGATGATTTCAAGCGGTGAACGATGGTCACGGCCACGCAGTGGGTCTTGATTTTTCTTTTCGACCAATTCACGGATGGTAGACTGACCATCCCCTGTGACATTGGCTGCGACGCGCAGCAGTACAGCCTCGCAGTGACCATCTAGCACAAAGAAACGGTACTCGGTTCCTGCGATATATTCTTCAACCAAAACATGGCTGTCTTCTGCAAAGGCCAAATCCAGAGCCTTTTCGTAGTCAGAAAGACTGGCTGGTTCTTGGAAGATGGAGATGCCAAGCCCGAAATTAGTGGATTTGGGTTTGATCACAATAGCAGAGCTACGAATCAGTTGGTAGTAGCGCAGGGCATCGGGTTTGTTAGAAAATTCTGCTCCCGCAGGAACTGGAAAACCTGCTTGTCCTAAAATCTTTTTGGTGACCACCTTATTGGCCATGGCCAGAGGGATGACATAGTTGTCTTTGGAGGTCATATTGGCATTTTTGACGTACTCGATATGCTCCCCATGCCAAAACTTGAGAAATTGGTCTTCCTCGTCCAAAATCTGGATATGAAGCCCTTTTTGGATAGCGTCAAAAAGAAGCATCTGGGTGGAGAGTTCCATGTTCTCATAACCCTTGAGGGCGTATGGTGCGGTCCAAGCGTACTCACGATAGCTACGACCTTGCTTGCGTCCAAAGGTTTCCAAGGATTGGTCAAGGACTTGTTCTGCCAAACGACCGCCCAAGGTCAGACTCGGATTTGCGATTTGTTGTTCAATCGTGTGGATGAGTTGCTTGTAGGAGTCATCCAGCTGGAAGTGGGCAACCAGCTCCTTCATAGCAGTCAGAATGGTCTGGCTATCGGCTTCAGCAGGCAGGGCTGAAAGAGGGTGGCTGAGAGCAATCCGGTTATTGAGCTCTGAAGCCTGACTCAGGGTTTGGTCGACCTGCTCCATGTCATCTAGCCAGAGCAGGCTAAGGACGAAGAGGTGAACCGTATCCAAGGTTTCCTGACTGATGGCGACTGGTTCAAAGGGATTGAGGTCAAAGCAGCGGAATTCCAGATAAGTAATCCCTTGGGTCAGGTAGTCGCGGTTGCGTTTGCTGCCACGCAAGCGAACAGCGGAGTAGAATTCTTTTTCTGCAGAGAGCTGGCCACTAGCGACATAGCCTTCTAGGTCGGCCACATATTGGTCCAAACTGTCAAAGGATACTTGGATGTCACTTGCATTGACATAACCGTAGCGGCTGTTACGGATAGAGCGGACAAGGCCTAACTCCTCTTTTAGGAAACCTTTTTCCGCTAAAGAGCTGGTACCGTAGAGGTAGGTCAACAGCCAGCGGTAACGCAGGAAATTTTGAGCCAGTTTGAGATAAAGGTCGTTTTTAAAGGTGAGCAATTCCTCGTAGTCGCTTTGGGCAAAGAGAGCTTGAACCAAGTCTTTTCCTAGCTCCATGTTGTAGTGGATGCCCGACATTGACTGGAGCAGTTTGCCATATCGCTGCCCTAAACCAACGCGATACTGGTATTCGTAATCATCGTCCAACTGGGCAATCTGAATCTCTTCCTCCTCAATCTGCGGAGGCATGGAAAGAGGCCAAAGGTATTCAGATTTATTCATAGAACGGGTGGCCACGTCTGTGATGGCTCCTAGCATTCTACGGGCTTCCTTGGTAGAGCCTGCTACCGGGGTGATGAGTTCCAGTTGTGGCTCGCTGTAATCGGTTTGGATGTAAGGGTGAAAGGAGCGTGAGCCTAGAGAAGTTGGGTGTGGGGTTTGGGCAATGCGGTCATTTTCATTGATACGAAGAGACTCCCTTTCTAGGCCGAAGTTGGCCTGCAAAATGGGGAGGTGATGAGGTGCTTTTTGGAGTAGATTGGTCAATTTCATAGAAAGATCCTCGCTGGCTAATAGTACTCTTATTCTAAACAGTTTGGAGAAGAAATACAAATTTCTGCTACGTTTGAAGAAAATCTTCTAACAGGCAGGGTATGATTAGGAAAAATGCGGAAAAAGAAATTTTATCCAAGTCTAACATTCGCTTTTCCTTTTAAACCGTCCAATTCTTGAAAAAAAGTTCGTTTTTTTGTAAAATAGAGTGTAAGACTTAAACCGCAGGTGAGATTCCTGCCTGAGTTGAAGAAAGGTTGAACTGGGCAACTAGTTCAAGAGAAAAGAAAAAATATGACATCAGTAGTTGTTGTTGGAACCCAATGGGGAGATGAAGGAAAAGGAAAAATCACAGACTTCTTGTCAGCCAATGCCGAAGTCATTGCTCGTTACCAAGGGGGTGACAATGCCGGGCATACGATTGTAATCGACGGCACCAAGTACAAGCTGCATCTGATTCCATCAGGTATTTTCTTCCCAGAAAAAATCTCTGTTATCGGAAATGGTGTAGTTGTCAATCCAAAATCCTTGGTCAAGGAAATCAACTATCTGCATGAGTCAGGTGTGACAACAGATAATTTGCGGATTTCTGACCGCGCCCATGTTATCCTGCCTTACCATATCAAACTCGATCAGCTGCAAGAAGAAGCCAAGGGTGAAAACAAGATTGGTACAACCAACAAGGGGATTGGTCCTGCTTATATGGACAAGGCTGCCCGCGTGGGTATCCGTATTGCAGACCTCTTGGACAAGGATATTTTCGCAGAGCGCTTGCGCACCAACTTGGCTGAGAAGAATCGTCTGTTTGAAAAAATGTACGAGTCAACACCGATTGAATTTGACGAAATTTTTGAAGAATACTATGCTTACGGCCAAGAAATTAAGAAGTATGTCACAGATACCTCTGTTATCTTGAATGACGCTTTGGATCAAGGCAAGCGTGTCTTGTTTGAAGGGGCGCAAGGGGTTATGTTGGATATTGACCAAGGAACCTATCCATTTGTTACCTCATCAAACCCTGTTGCGGGTGGGGTGACAATCGGTAGTGGCGTGGGGCCAAGTAAGATTGACAAGGTTGTTGGTGTATGTAAGGCCTACACCAGTCGTGTGGGTGACGGCCCCTTCCCGACTGAATTGCACGATGAAATCGGCGACCGTATCCGTGAAATCGGTAAAGAGTACGGCACAACGACAGGCCGCCCGCGCCGTGTGGGCTGGTTTGACTCGGTTGTCATGCGCCATAGCCGCCGTGTGTCAGGTATTACCAACTTGTCGCTCAACTCGATTGACGTCCTGTCTGGTCTTGAAACCTTGAAAATCTGCGTGGCTTACGACTTGGATGGTGAGCGGATTGACCACTATCCAGCAAGTTTGGAGCAGCTCAAGCGCTGCAAGCCAATCTACGAGGAAATGCCAGGTTGGTCAGAGGACATTACAGGTGTTCGTAGCTTGGATGAATTGCCAGAAGCAGCTCGCAACTATGTCCGCCGGATCAGTGAATTGGTTGGTGTCCGTATCTCAACCTTCTCAGTTGGGCCAGGTCGTGAACAGACCAATATTCTTGAGAGCGTGTGGAGTAACTAAAGATGATAAAAGAGGGAATCCCCCTCTTTTTGTGGTTGAGGTTGTTGCTTTGCATTCTAAGCTGAATTTGCTATAATAAGTCCTAGAAATAATGAATGAGGTATATATAGATGAACCAATTTTTATTCCCGCTCTTGATGCTTGCTATGCTTGGTTTTATGATTTTCACGCAACGCAAACAGCAGAAAAAACACCAAGAGGCTCTCAACCAAATCAAAAAAGGTGATGAGATTGTTACAATCGGTGGCCTTTACGGTATCGTGGATGAAATCAATGACCAAAAGGTTGTTCTGGATGTGGACGGTGTTTACTTGACATTTGAACGCTCTGCAATCCGAAGAACGGTCACACCAGCAAGCCAGCCTGTTCAAGCTGAAGAAACTTCTGAGTCAGCGATTATTTCAGAAGACTAATACAGAGATAAGTCCTTGGGAGTTCCCGAGGATTTTCCTTGTTTTTAGCGCTTTTAGCTGGGTGCTTGACTTTTTCTTTCTTGGTAAAATATGATATAATAGACTGATTATACATTAAAGGATTAAAAAGATGTTTACCTTTGGTTTTAAGAAAAAAGAAACGATAAAGACGGCAGTTGAGGTTCCCAAGCATATTGCCATCATTATGGATGGAAATGGTCGTTGGGCCAAGAAACGGATGCAGCCACGGATTATGGGGCATAAGGCTGGGATGGATGCTCTGCAAAAGGTAACCAAAACCGCATCAGCTCTGGGCGTTAAGGTTTTGACAGTGTATGCTTTTTCAACCGAAAACTGGTCTCGGCCGGAGAAGGAAGTCGCCTTCATCATGAATTTGCCGGTGGAATTCTACGACAAGTATGTTCCTGACCTTCACGCTAATAATGTCAAAATTCAGATGATTGGGGACCACAGTCGTTTGCCAGAAGCGACCAAGGCTGCCCTGTATAAGGCGGAGCAAAAGACCAAGAACAATACAGGTCTGATTTTGAACTTTGCACTCAACTACGGTGGTCGGGCAGAGGTCACAAGTGCAGTCAAGGCCATTGCCCAAGATGTCTTGGATGGTAAACTCAATCCTGGAGATATTGATGAGAAGCTCATCGGCGACCATCTGTATACCAATAGCCTGCCAGCTAGTTTCAGAGATCCGGATTTGGTGATTCGGACCAGTGGGGAATTGCGTCTCAGCAATTTTTTGCCGTGGCAGACTGCGTACAGCGAACTCTATTTTACCGATGTGGCCTGGCCAGATTTTGATGGAGAGGCCCTGCAGCTAGCGATTAAAGAATACAACAGACGCCACAGACGTTTCGGCGGTGTCTAAGAGGGAGATGAAATGAGGAGAGATTTACGGAAACGAGTGGTATTTGGCGTTTTAGCCTTTGCCATCTTCATGCCATTTGTATGGACAGGAGGCGTTGCCTTTCAAATTTTCGTCGGGCTACTCGCCATGCTATCAACGGCTGAATTGATTAAGATGCACCGTTTGTCGCCAAGTTCGATTGAGGGAATCTTGGCCATGCTGGGGAGCTTGGTCTTGACCCTGCCCTTGGAAAATTACTTGCCCTTTTTGCCGACGGATGGCAATTACACGGCTTACGCCTTGATTGTCTTTTTGCTTTTGGGGTCAACGGTCTTTAATCTAAGGACCTATTCTTATTCGGAAGCGGTGTTTCCGATTGCCTCTAGTTTTTATGTCGGCATTGGCTTTCACAGCTTGATTTTGGCACGAATGGACAGTTTGAATAAGGTGCTGTTTGCCCTTTTCATCGTCTGGGCGACAGATATTGGAGCCTATATGATTGGCAGCCGGATTGGACGACACAAGTTGATGCCGCTGGTTTCTCCTAATAAGTCAGTAGAAGGCTTCTGGGGAGGGATTGTGATTGCAGTGATTGTGGCTGCGCTATTCGTCTTTTTTGATAAAACGGTAGCCGCAGGCTACTCATTGCCGGTTCTCTTGGGCTTGGTAGCGGTCTTTTCTGCCTTTGCCCAGTTTGGAGATTTGGTAGAAAGTGCCATTAAACGTAGGTTTGGTGTCAAGGATTCTGGGAAATTGATTCCTGGTCATGGTGGAATCTTGGATCGGTTTGATTCGATGATTTTTGTCTTTCCCATCATGCACCTCTTTGGCCTTTTCTAAGGAGTAACTATGCAAGGAATTTTAACCTTTATTTTCATTTTCGGTGTTATCGTAGTGGTTCATGAATTTGGGCACTTCTATTTCGCCAAAAAGGCGGGGATTTTGGTCCGTGAGTTTGCAATCGGTATGGGGCCGAAGATTTTCGCCCATATTGGCAAGGACGGAACTGCTTATACCATCCGCATCCTGCCCTTGGGTGGCTATGTTCGCATGGCAGGTTGGGGCGAAGATAAGACGGAGATTAAGACGGGAACCCCTTTGTCCCTAACCTTGAACGAGGAGGGTGTCGTTACCCGGGTCAATCTGTCTGACAAGCAGCTGGATTCGGCCAGTCTGCCTATGAATGTGACCAGTTTTGATTTTGAGGATAAACTGGAAATCACTGGTCTGGTTTTGGACGAAACAAAGACCTTTAAAGTAGACCATGATGCGACGATTGTGGAAGAGGACGGAACGGAAGTTCGGATTGCGCCTTTAGACGTTCAGTACCAGAATGCTTCCATTTGGGGTCGCTTGATGACCAACTTTGCTGGCCCTCTCAATAACTTTATTTTGGGGATTCTTGCCTTCATCATCCTAGTGTTTCTGCAGGGGGGTGTTGCCAATGTTGATACGAATGTGGTAACCATTACACCAGGTGGAGCCCTTGAAGCGGCAGGTTTGGTGACGGGAGATCAGATTCTCTCTATTGACGGTCAAAAAACGGATTCTTACACGGAGATTGCTCAAATTATATCCGATGTCAGTCAGGACGCTACCAGTGCCCCGACTGTGGAAGTTGTGGCTCAACATGATGGTCAGGAGAAGACGGTGCGGGTGCAGTTGAAGGAAACGGACGGCAACTACTATTTGGGTGTATCTCCTAGTTTGAAGACGGGCTTCTTAGATAAGATTTGGGGCGGGATTGTCCGCGCCGGTGAAACAGCCCTCTTAATCGTGACAGCCCTGCGTAACCTCATTGCCAATTTTGATATCCAACAGTTGGGTGGGCCGGTAGCCATTTACAAGGTTAGTGCCCAAGCAGCAGAGAACGGTATCTTGTCTGTTATCTATCTTTTGGCCATGCTGTCCATTAACTTGGGTATTTTTAACTTGATTCCGATTCCGGCCTTGGACGGTGGAAAGATTTTAATCAATATGATTGAAGCTGTCCGCCGCAAGCCGCTCAAACAGGAAACAGAATCCTACATCACCTTGGCCGGCGTAGCCATCGTGGTTTTGCTCATGATCGTTGTCACTTGGAACGATATTATGCGCGTGTTTTTCTAAAGAATGAACTGAAGGAGTTTTCAACTACATGAAACAATCTAAAATGATTATCCCTACCCTGCGTGAGATGCCATCTGACGCTTCTGTTATTAGCCATGCTCTCATGGTGCGGGCGGGTTATGTCCGTCAGGTTTCGGCAGGGATTTATAGTTATCTGCCTCTGGCTAATCGCGTGATTGAAAAGGCAAAACACATTATGCGGGAGGAGTTTGACAAGATTGGTGCGGTGGAATTTTTGGCGCCAGCCCTCTTGTCGGCAGACCTTTGGAGAGAATCAGGCCGTTATGAAACCTATGGTGATGATCTCTACAAGCTCAAAAACCGTGAAGGGTCAGATTTTATCTTGGGGCCAACCCATGAAGAAACGGTGACCCTCTTGGCGCGTGATGCCATCCAATCCTACAAGCAACTGCCCCTCAATATCTATCAAATTCAGCCTAAGTATCGTGACGAAAAGCGTCCTCGTAATGGGCTCTTGCGCGGTCGTGAGTTTATCATGAAGGACGGTTATAGCTTCCACGCTAGCTACGACTGTTTAGACAAGACCTACGATGATTACAAGGCAGCCTATGAGGCTATTTTCACTCGTGCTGGTTTGGAATTTAAGGCCATCATCGGGGATGGCGGGGCGATGGGCGGTAAGGACAGCCAAGAATTTATGGCGATTACCCCAGACCGTACCGATTTGAACCGCTGGGTAGTTTTAGATAAGTCTGTTGCTTCTTTTGAGGAAATCCCAGAGGATGTTTTGGAGGCTATCAAGGAGGAACTCTTGGCTTGGGCTGTTTCTGGCGAAGACACCATCGCCTATTCCAATGAGTCTGGCTACGCAGCCAACCTTGAGATGGCTACCAGTCTTTACAAGCCCCGCAATTTGGTGGTGAATGAGGAAGCCTTGACTAAGGTAGCGACGCCTGACGTTAAATCAATTGATCAGGTAGCTGCCTTCTTGGATGTTCCAGAAGAACAAACCATCAAAACCATGCTCTTTATGGCGGACGGTCAACCAGTTGTTGCCCTGCTTGTCGGAAACGACCAGGTTAATGATGTGAAATTGAAAAACCATCTGGGGGCAGACTTCTTCGATGCAGCCAGTCCGGAAGATGCTGCTGCGGTCTTTGGTGCTGGTTTTGGCTCGCTTGGCCCAGTTGGTCTGCCAGAGGGTGTCAAAATCATTGCTGACCGCAAGGTTCAAGATGTGAAAAATGCTGTAGTCGGAGCCAACGAGGACGGCTTCCACTATACCGGAGCAAACGCAGGCCGTGATTTCCAGGTGACAGAGTATGTAGACATCCGTGAAGTAAAAGAAGGCGAGCAGTCACCTGATGGACAAGGAATCCTGCAGTTTGCGCGTGGTATCGAAATCGGTCATATCTTCAAACTGGGTACCCGCTATTCAGATAGCATGAATGCGACCATCTTGGATGAGAACGGCCGTGCTATGCCGATGATTATGGGCTGCTATGGTATTGGTGTCAGTCGTCTATTGTCAGCGATTTTAGAACAGCATGCGCGACTCTTTGTTAACAAGACTCCTAAAGGGGAATATCGTTATGCTTGGGGTATCAACTTCCCTAGAGAATTGGCTCCATATGATATTCACTTGATTCCAGTCAATGTCAAGGATGAGGCGGCCATGATTCTGACCCAGAACATCGAAGACCAGCTTCTACAAGCAGGTTACGAGGTCTTGACAGACGACCGCAATGAGCGTGTCGGTGTAAAATTCTCTGATAGTGATCTGATTGGCCTGCCAGTCCGTGTCACCGTTGGGAAGAAGGCAGCTGATGGCGTGGTTGAAGTGAAAATCAAAGGAACAGGCGATACTGTTGAAGTGCATGTAGACCAGTTGCTTGAAACCTTGAAGATTTTGTTACAGGCATAAAAACGATTTGAACTGTCTCCAGCCTTGGAGGCAGTTCCTTTTCCGTCAGGCTCTTTTTATCTGCCATAGACATGCAAAATATGATAAAATAGAACTACTATTTACCACAAAGGAAACCAGCATGACAGATACCTTTCAACTCTTACTTCAGCAGATTGGAATGCCGCTTGATCCAGAAGGAACAAGTGTTTTTTCCAGTGGTCAGATTGAAGAAGTGATCGTGCATCGTCGCAGCAAGGTCTGGGAATTTACCTTCCGCTTTGCTCGGCCTCTGCCTCTAGTAGATTACCAACACTTTAAGGCTCGTCTGGCCAATGAATTTCAAAAGACTGGCAATCAGGCTCGTTTTCGTTTGGTGACAGATGCAACTGACCTTGATAAGGAATTGGTTGAGGCCTACTATCCTGAAGCTTTTACAGAGGAACTTTGCCAAAGCGTGGGCTTTAAAGCTCTTTTTCAAGGTTTGGAGGTTAGCTACCGAGATGGAATCTTATGGATTAAAGGGCCTGAAACCATAGACACCGTTCATTTTCGCAAGAATCATCTGCCAAATCTGGTGGAACAGTACGGTCGCTTTGGTTTTGCCAATCTTAAGGTGGACATTGAGGTCTGTCAGGACATGACAGCCAGTCAGGAAGAAGCCTTTCATGCCCAGAACGAGGAAATTTACCAGAAGGCCAATGAGGAAAATCTAGCAGCCTTGGAACAATTGTCTCAGATGGCTCCTCCACCAGAAGCAGCTCAGCCTTCCTTCCAAGACTTTAAAAAGACACGCCAGCCCAAGGTCAGTCTTGATAAATCTGAAGTGACTCAGATGATTGATGTGACGACAGAAGAAAACCGCATTGTCTTTGAGGGGCTGGTCTTTGACGTTGAGCAAAAAACGACCAAGACTGGACGGATTATCATCAACTTTAAGATGACGGACTATTC
Organism: Streptococcus oriscaviae; assembly: GCF_018137985.1. Classification (NCBI taxonomy): domain Bacteria; kingdom Bacillati; phylum Bacillota; class Bacilli; order Lactobacillales; family Streptococcaceae; genus Streptococcus; species Streptococcus oriscaviae. The sequence goes on from NZ_CP073084.1 coordinate 1,627,128, forward strand.
ATCCTCCTTTACCCTTCAAAAGTGGGCCAAAAACGAAGAAGAAGCTCAGAAGTTTGATATGGTCAAAAAAGGCAACTGGCTTCGTGTGCGTGGTAATGTGGAAACCAATCATTTTACCAAAGATTTGACGATGAATGTTCAGGAAGTCCAAGAGGTCAAAAAGGATATTCGTAAGGACCTGATGCCAGAAGGTGAGAAGCGGGTTGAATTTCACGCTCATACCAATATGTCCACCATGGACGCCCTTCCTCCGGTTGAGGATCTGATTGCCCGGGCAGCCAAGTGGGGGCATAAGGCTATCGCCATCACCGACCACGGCAATGTCCAATCCTTCCCTCATGGTTACCATGCGGCGAAAAAGGCTGGCATCAAGGCCATCTTTGGGCTGGAAGCCAATATCGTGGAAGACAGTGTGCCTATTGTATACAACGAAAAAGATACAGACTTATCAGATGCGACCTATGTGGTTTTCGACGTGGAAACAACAGGTTTGTCTGCAGTCTACAATGATTTGATTCAGATTGCGGCCTCCAAAATGCACAAGGGCAATATCATTGCTGAATTTGATGAGTTTATTGATCCGGGCCATCCCTTGAGCCAGTTTACCACAGACCTGACAGGGATTACAGATGAGCATGTCAGAGGTTCCAAACCACTGGAGCAGGTTCTAAAAGAGTTTCAGGAGTTTTGTCAGGATGCGATTCTGGTGGCCCATAACGCTAGCTTCGACGTGGGATTTATGAACGTCAACTACGAGCGTGCGGGGTTGCCGACCATTAGTCAGCCGGTTATTGACACCCTAGAATTTGCCCGTAATCTCTACCCAGAGTACAAGCGTCACGGTTTGGGGCCATTGACCAAGCGCTTTGGTGTTGCTCTTGAGCACCACCACATGGCCAACTACGATGCTGAAGCAACCGGCCGCCTGCTCTTCATCTTCCTGAAAGATGCACTGGAAAAACACAACCTCACCAACCTCACCCAGCTCAATACAGACTTGATAGCGGAAGATTCGTATAAAAAGGCTCGTGTCAAACACGCCACCCTCTACGTGACCAACCAAGTGGGGTTGAAAAATATCTTTAAATTGGTTTCGCTCTCCAATACCAAGTACTTTGAGGGAGTTCCTCGCATTCCTAGAACCGTCCTCAACGAACACCGTGAAGGCTTAATTTTGGGAACAGCCTGTCAGGAGGGGGAGGTATTTGACGAGCTCTTGTCCAAGGGGATTGAAGATGCGGTCAAGGTAGCCAGCTACTATGACTTTATCGAGGTTATGCCACCAGCTCTCTATGCGCCAATGATCGCCAAGGAGCAATTCCAGAATATGGCTGAAATTGAAGAGCTAATCAAGAAGTTGATTGAAGTCGGCCGCAGGGCCAATTTGCCAGTACTTGCGACGGGAAATGTCCACTACATTGACCCTGAAGAAGAGATTTATCGCGAGATTATTGTCCGTGCTTTGGGTCAAGGTGCCATGATTAACCGGCCAATCGGTCAGGGAGAAAATGCCCAGCCGGCTCCGCTGCCCAAGGCCCACTTTAGAACCACCAATGAAATGCTAGACGAATTTGCCTTTTTAGGTGATGATCTGGCGCGTGAGATTGTCATTAGCAATCCAAATGCTATGCTGGATCGCTTTGAAGATGTCGAGGTTGTCAAAAAGGATCTCTATACTCCTTATATCGAAAAGGCTGAGGAAACCGTTGCGGAGTTGACCTATCAAAAAGCCTTTGAGATTTATGGGAATCCCTTGCCTGACATTATTGATTTGCGGATTGAAAAAGAATTGTCCTCTATTCTGGGAAATGGTTTTGCCGTGATTTACCTCGCTTCGCAGATGCTCGTAACTCGCTCTAACGAAAGGGGCTATCTGGTGGGATCGCGGGGGTCTGTCGGCTCCAGCTTCGTTGCGACCATGATTGGGATTACTGAGGTCAATCCTATGCCACCGCACTATGTCTGTCCAAATTGTCAGCACAGTGAGTTTATCACAGATGGAACGTACGGATCAGGATTTGATATGCCGGATAAGGCCTGTCCGCAATGTGGAACAACCTACAACAAGGATGGTCAAGATATTCCCTTTGAAACCTTCCTGGGATTTGATGGGGATAAGGTTCCCGATATTGATTTGAACTTCTCTGGAGATGACCAGCCGGCGGCCCACTTGGACGTCCGCAAGATTTTCGGAGAAGAGTATGCCTTTCGGGCAGGTACAGTAGGTACGGTAGCCGCCAAGACAGCCTATGGTTTTGTTCGTGGTTATGAGCGAGATTATGGGAAGTTTTACCGAGATGTAGAGGTGGAGCGCTTGGCAGCGGGGGCGGCAGGTGTGAAACGGACGACTGGTCAACACCCAGGCGGTATTGTTGTTATCCCAAATTACATGGATGTTTATGACTTCACCCCTGTTCAGTATCCGGCAGATGATGTAACAGCCAGCTGGCAGACAACTCACTTTAACTTCCATGATATTGACGAAAACGTCCTTAAACTTGATGTTTTGGGACACGATGATCCGACCATGATTCGGAAACTTCAAGATTTGTCAGGGATTGATCCGCAGACCATTCCTGCCGATGACAAGGGGGTTATGGCGCTCTTTTCTGGCACGGAAATCTTGGGAGTAACCCCAGAGCAGATTGGCACGCCGACTGGTATGCTGGGAATCCCAGAATTTGGAACCAACTTCGTTCGGGGCATGGTGGAAGAAACACATCCGACCACCTTTTCGGAGTTGTTGCAGCTTTCAGGACTTTCACATGGTACGGATGTATGGCTGGGAAATGCTCAGGATTTGATTCGTCAAGGAATTGCGGACCTCTCGACCGTTATCGGTTGTCGGGATGACATCATGGTTTACCTCATGCACGCAGGTCTTCCGCCTAAGATGGCCTTTAACATCATGGAGCGGGTGCGTAAAGGTGCATGGCTCAAGATTTCAGAAGAAGAGCGTAACGGCTATATTCAGGCCATGAAGGATAACAATGTTCCAGACTGGTATATTGAATCCTGTGGGAAAATCAAGTACATGTTCCCTAAAGCCCATGCAGCTGCCTACGTTATGATGGCCCTGCGGGTGGCCTACTTCAAGGTTCATCATCCGATTTACTACTATTGTGCCTACTTCTCCATCCGCGCCAAGGCCTTTGACTTGGCAACCATGAGTGGTGGCTTGGATAAGGTCAAGGCCAAGATGGAAGAAATTTCCCTCAAGCGCAAAAACAATGAGGCTTCCAATGTGGAAGTCGACCTGTTCACAACACTTGAATTGGTCAATGAAATGCTGGAGCGTGGCTTCAAGTTCGGCAAACTCGATCTCTATAAGAGCCATGCGACGGAGTTCTTGATTGAGGAGAACGATACCCTGATTCCTCCATTTGTTGCCATGGATGGTCTGGGCGAGAACGTTGCCAAACAGCTGGTCGCAGCTCGAGCAGAAGGGGAATTCCTTTCTAAGACAGAACTGCGCAAACGTGGCGGGCTCTCCAGCACCCTGGTTGAAAAGATGGACGAGATGGGGATTCTTGGAAAAATGCCAGAGGACAACCAACTCAGCCTCTTTGATGATTTGTTTTAAGATAGAAAGGAACTGGAAGAAGCAACACGGTGTAAGGTGTTTCCTCCTTTTAGCATAGTAAGAAACCACCGCCAAATCATGGTCGGTGGTTTGATGTTTTTATAGACTTCAAATAGATGGAAATATGGTACAATAGGGGAGTATAAATTTACAAAGGAGAAAAATATGGTTTTACCAAACTTTAAAGAAAACCTAGCAAAATATGCAAAACTCTTGGTATCAACAGGTATCAATGTCCAAGCTGGTCACACTGTTCAGCTGACTATCGCAGTTGAGCAGGCTGAATTGGCTCGTTTAATTGTTAAAGAAGCTTATGCACGCGGAGCTGCAGAAGTTCTTGTCAACTGGTCAGATGATGTTGTCAATCGTGAGCGCTTGGTCAATGTAGACGTAGAGCTTTTGGAGCAAGTGCATCCACAGCGTATTACAGAGATGAACTATCTCTTGGAGAAAAAGGCTAGTCGCTTGGTGGTCTTGTCAGATGATCCAGGTGCCTTGGATGGTGTGGATCCAGAGAAACTCTCTCGCAATGCGCGTGCGCTCAGTCAGGCTTTGAATCCAATGCGGCAAGCAACGCAGGCCAACAAGGTCAGCTGGACACTTGGTGCAGCCTCTGGTTTGGAATGGGCTAAAAAAGTCTTTCCAAATGCGGCTTCTGACGAAGAAGCGGTGGATCTGCTTTGGGATCAAATCTTCAAGACTTGCCGTGTTTACGAAGAAGATCCAATCAAGGCTTGGGAAGAACATGAAGCACGCTTGGTAGCCAAGGCTAAAATTTTGAATGATGAGCAGTTTGTCAAGCTCCACTATACAGCACCGGGAACGGACCTTGTGCTTGGTATGCCAAAAAACCACCTGTGGGAAGCGGCTGGCTCAGTCAATGCCCAAGGCGAAAAATTTATTGCCAACATGCCAACGGAAGAAGTCTTTACAGCACCTGACTATCGTGTGGCAGACGGGTATGTGACATCAACCAAGCCACTTAGCTACAATGGCAATATCATTGAAGGAATCAAAGTGACCTTTAAGGATGGTGAAATTGTCGAAGTATCCGCTGACAAAGGCGATGAAGTTATGAAGAAATTGGTCTTTGACAACGCAGGTGCGCGTGGTCTTGGGGAAGTAGCCCTTGTGCCAGACAAGAGTCCAATCTCTCAATCAGGCGTGACCTTCTTCAACACTCTCTTTGATGAGAATGCTTCCAACCATATCGCCATCGGGTCTGCCTATGCCTTTTCTATCGAAGGTGGTACAGAAATGAGTCAGGAAGAACTCAAAGAAGCAGGCCTCAACCGTTCGGATGTCCATGTGGACTTCATGATTGGTTCAAACAAGATGAACATTGACGGTATTCGTGAAGACGGTACTCGTGTGCCAATCTTCCGTGATGGTGAGTGGGCAATCTAATGAACGATTCCAATAAGGCTGGGCAACCAGTCTTATTTTGCAAATGAAGGAGGACTACTATCGTGTTATCAAGTATTATCGCAGGTGCTATTATCGGATTGATTGCAGGAGCTATTACCTCCTCAGATGATCGTAGGGGCTGTATTGGCAATGTCATTCTGGGCTTGGCTGGCTCTTGGATTGGACAGTTCCTCTTTGGGTCTTGGGGCCCCCAGCTAGCAGGTATGGCAGTTGTTCCCTCTATCTTGGGGGCAATCCTTTTAGTAGCCCTGTTTAACAGCAGACGATAACCTGTTTTTTAAACGATACAAGTAAAAACCGCTTCCTTGTCGGCTGACAGGAAGCGGTTTGTTGGTTAGTCAATGATTAACACCCCGTCTTTAACTGCCAGAGGGTGTTCTGGGTCGATGCGATCGTAGAACATGATGCCGTTGATGTGGTCAATTTCGTGTTGGACAACGATAGCATTAAAGCCCTTGAGTTTAATGCGGTGGCTTTCCCCATGTTTGTCAACGTAGTCCACGGTAATACGGGCGTGGCGGATGACGTAACCAGGGACTTCGCGATCCACAGATAAGCATCCCTCTCCCCCTTCAACAGCTGCTTCTTGGATGGAGTGGGAAACGATTTTAGGGTTATACATGACTTCTTCTAGGGCGTAGGCTTCCTTGGGTGGGTTGCCCTCAGCATCTTCCGGATTGGGAACTAAGACGGCGATGATGCGCTTGGATACATCAATCTGAGGTGCAGCCAGGCCGACTCCTCCTCGCAAACCCATTTTCTCAGCCATAACGGGATCCTGGGAATGTTTGAGGAATTGCAGCATTTTTTCTCCCAGAATGATTTCCTGATCAGACAGGGGAAATTGGACTTCCTCGGCGATTTGTCTTAAGGTAGGATGCCCTTCTCGGATGATGTCGTCCATGTCAATCAAGTGGGCAGGCTTGGTTAGTCGTTCAATTACAGACATGCTTCTCTCCTTTGGATATATTCTAGTTAAGTATAGCATGAAATAGGAGAGAATAAAAGTCGGAGCGTCTTGTCCATTCTGTATCCAATCTGTTATACTGGTAAAAGACGAACATTAAAAAGGAGAAGTTGTGAAACGAATTTTAGAAAAAATGAGCCTTTTGGCTCTATCCACCATGCTGGTATCAACCTTTGCGGTGTCCCCAGCCATTCCACAGATGATGGAACATTTTGCCAAGGAAGGCATTGTAGCCAGTCAGGTGGAGAATCTGATTACCGTGACTTCCTTGGCCATTATGGTCAGTCTGTTGATGAATGGGCTTATTATTCGTTTTTTATCAGAACGCCTTATCATCATTCTGGGTCTTTTGTTAATGGCGGTGGGTGGAGTCTTGCCTGCGATTTTTACAGCCTTTCCCTTGATTTTTCTGGCAAGGATTTTACTAGGACTGGGAATTGGCCTAATCAATGCGCGTGCAATCAATATCATCGGTCAATTTTTTACTGGAAAAGAGCGCGTGCAGATGATGGGTCTGCGTGGTTCTGCGGAGGTATTGGGAAGCGCTAGTTTGACCCTCTTGGTGGGTTGGTTGACTCAGTTTGGCTGGCAGCCAGCTTTTATGGTCTATCTCTTTGCACTTGTCATTCTAATCCTCTTTCTCCTCTTTGTGCCACGGGAAGAGTTTGTGGCGCATAGTGAAAGGAAGGATGAGGAAAATCTTCCTAAGGTAAAATTGGACAAAGCCATGTGGAAGATGGGGCTGTATCTAGCCTTTCTGGCCTTCTTCGTTATCAATGTCAACACTTTTTTGACCATTCGTATCCCGCAAATTGTCTTGGAAAAGGGGATTGGAACAGCCCAAGAAGCCAGTCTTATCCTCAGCCTTATGCAGGTAATGGGGATTCTGGCTGGGACTCTCTTTAGCTTTTTGGTCGAGCGTCTGAAGGGGTGGCTTCTGGCAGTTTCTTATGTAGTGTTTGGGGTGGCTGTTGTTGGCATTGCCTTTGCCAGCAACCTGTGGGTGCTTGGTTTAGGTGGCATGGTGTCAGGTTTCTTTTACAGCATCATCTTGACCATTGTCTTTAGTCAGGTGACGGAGCGTACGCCCAAGGCCTTGCTCAATACGGTCATGACCATTGTCCTTATGGGCTGCAATATCGGCGGAGCAAGCTCAGCCCTTCTCCCCACCTATCTGGAGAAGCTCAATCCAACTGCCACAGGAGCCTTCGGCATTTACGCTGTCGGTTGCGCCCTGATTAGTGCAGGCTTGATTTACCAGCAGATTCGCTCCAAGTAGCTGCTAGCGGTTTTGGGAAAAGGCAGAGCAGTAGAGTTAGAAAGGAAGAACATGCGACTGGATAAATTTTTAGTAGATTGCGGTGTTGGCAGTCGAACAGAAGTCAAAAAAATCTTGAAAAATAAGCAGGTCACCGTCAACGGACAGGTGGAAACCTCGCCAAAGTGTCAGATTGATGAAAAAGCTGATCAGGTCGCGGTCTTCGGTCAGCTTCTGAATCATGAAACCTTTGTCTACTACCTGCTCAACAAGCCAAAAGGGGTCATTTCTGCAACCGAAGATGACCGTCATCGGACGGTTTTGGATTTGCTGGATGACACCGCTCGGCACAAGGAAGTTTTCCCAGTAGGGCGTTTAGATATTGATACCCACGGTCTCCTCCTCTTGACCAATAATGGCCAGTTGGCCCATGCCATGCTCTCTCCTAAAAAACATGTGGACAAATGCTATCGGGCTCGGATTGAGGGGATAATGAACCAGTCAGATGTGGAGCGATTTGCGGCAGGGATTGAGCTAAAAGACTTTACCTGCCAGCCGGCTGAGCTGACCATTTTGTCAGTTGACGAAGGCCAGCAAACCTCACTGGTAGACATTAGGATTAGGGAAGGAAAGTTCCATCAGGTCAAACGGATGGTGGCTGCCTGCGGTAAGGAAGTTGTTGATTTACAGCGCCTGTCCATGGGGCCGCTACTCTTAGATCCAGACCTTGCGCTTGGCGACTACCGCAGATTGACCGAGGAGGAGTTGACGAAATTGGAAGAATTTGGGGTGGGGTTATAAAGCAGCTGCTCTACGGTTTCAAGGAAGAGGGGGAAATTGATGTCAAAAAGAGGTATCCGGCAAACAGCCAGTGTAGAGGAAGCTCGGATGGAGCTGCAAACTTTAATCAAAGCTAAGATACTCAGTACGATTTGTGAGATAAGCTCATCTAGTAGTGAAGAAGCTGTGCGGCAAATGATTGCAAGTTATGGGGCAGGAACCTCCTATGCGGCTAACCAGCCTAGCCATGTGACCCAACAGGCTGGGCGACTCTGGATTTTGACGGGAAAACACCATCAGGAAGAGGAAGTGCTTACTCTTGGCCAAAGTCAGGATATTCTGAAGGAAATTACAACTATCGTCTATAAAATATTTGGCAAGAAAGATCCGATTGACTTCTATGCAGAATTGCGGGCATCTTACGACAGTTTGACTTTTTATGAGGTAGCCATCGACGCCTATCTGACCCATCTTGAGCCAGATTTGAAAGATGATTTGCTTGCGAGAAAAAACCGAGCCAGTCAAGGTCAATCTACCTTGGTTGACCTCTTCTTTGATATGTCAAAAGAATATTTTGTTGAGGCGAATCTAGCCTATTCAACGGCTGCCAAGTATTGGAACTTCTTTAGGTCTGGCATGGATAAACGCTATTATTATCACTTGCTAGATAATTTGAAAAAAGAAGAAAGCGTCACAAAGTGAAAAAGGGCTAGCCAAAAAAGCCTAAGTGTGCTACAATACCAAAAGCGTAGGTTTTTAAACTCATCCCGTGAGGTGAGAAAGACAAAGGGAAAAATGAAGGCCTATGACTATATAGTTAGAAAGTCTGGGCTTTTTGTATGCCCAGAAATAGGTAGATGATGGAAAATAAAGTTAATTTATTGCTCGATGTTCACGAGAAACCAGCTCCTCTTCAAGGGATTTTGCTGAGTTTTCAGCATGTGTTCGCCATGTTTGGAGCGACAATTCTGGTGCCGCTCATCCTCGGCATGCCAGTTTCCGTTGCCCTCTTTGCTTCTGGTGTGGGAACCTTGATTTATCAAGTGGCCACTCAGTTCAAAGTGCCTGTTTATCTCGGATCGTCCTTTGCCTATATTTCAGCCATGGCCTTGGCCATCAAGGAGATGGGTGGCGATATTTCGGCGGCTCAAACAGGTGTCTTCTTTGTCGGATTGCTCTATGTACTGATTGCAGCCCTTGTCAAGGCTATCGGTACCAAGTGGATTGATACCCTTCTTCCCCCTGTCGTCATTGGGCCTATGATTATCGTTATCGGTCTTGGTCTAGCTAACTCGGCAGTGACTTCCGCTGGTTTTGTTGCAGATGGCGACTGGCGAAATGTCCTTGCAGCTATCTCAACCTTCTTGATTGCGGCTTTTGTCAATACCAAAGGGAAAGGCTTCGCCAAGATTATTCCATTTTTGATTGCCATTGTCGGTGGTTACCTAGTTGCCCTTGCACTGGGATTAGTAGACTTTCAGCCTGTCTTAGAAGCAGCTTGGTTTGAGTTGCCAGGCTTTTACCTACCATTTGAAACAGGTCTCTTCAAGTCCTATAATTTCTATTTCGGACCAGAAATGATTGCCATCTTACCGATTGCTGTTGTAACAGTTGCCGAGCATATTGGAGACCATACTGTTCTCAGTCAAATTTGCGGCCGTCCCTTCTTGAAAGATCCAGGTCTCAGCCGCACCCTGATTGGTGATGGAGTAGCGACAGCCGTTTCTGCCTTCATTGGCGGACCTGCCAACACCACTTACGGTGAAAATACAGGCGTTGTTGGCATGACCCGAATCGCTTCTGTAGCAGTTATCCGTAATGCAGCCTTGATTGCCATTGCCTTCTCGTTTTTAGGTAAGTTTACAGCCCTTATCTCGACCATTCCAAGTGCAGTTCTTGGCGGTATGTCCATCCTGCTTTACGGAGTGATTGCTTCAAATGGACTTAAGGTTTTGATTGAAAGCCGTGTAGACTTTGGTCAAGTTCGTAACCTGATTATCGCGAGTTCCATGTTGGTCTTAGGGCTTGGTGGCGCAGTGCTTGCACTCGGACCGGTAACCTTATCAGGTACGGCCCTGGCTGCCATCGTTGGCATTATCCTCAATGTCATCTTACCGCAGGATAAAGCTGCCTAGGTTTTGTAGAAAAGCAGAGCGCACACCCTTTCTCTTCCATATTGATTGACAAATGCCCTAAACCTTGGTAGAATGATTAAAGTCCGATGGACAATCTAGCGATTCTTGGTTGCAGGCCATGCCAACCTGTCACTCAGATTCAGCTCAAATACAAAGGAGAATACTCATGGCAATCTCAAAAGAGAAAAAAAATGAAATCATGGCGCAATATGCTCGTCATGACGGCGACACTGGTTCAGTAGAAGTGCAAGTTGCAGTCCTTACTTGGGAAATCAACCACCTCAACAACCACATCAAAGAACACAAAAAAGACCACGCAACTTACCGTGGTTTGATGAAAAAAATCGGTCGCCGTCGTAACTTGTTGGCTTACCTTCGCCGCACAGACGTTAACCGTTACCGCGAATTGATCCACTCATTGGGCCTTCGCCGCTAAGATTGGAACAACCAACCCAAAAACCTGCTTTTGCGGGTTTTTTGTTTTTGAGCAGGAACGGTTTTTTGAAGAAGATAACGGTTTTTTTAGTTTGGGAATCAAAATGGTTTTATGAGTCAAAAAACTTGACTCCTCCACGCTTTAAAGGGTACAATGTCTGAGGGATTTTCCCCAAAAATATATCAAATCCTTCTCGAAGATACTAAAAATGTATGAGGCATAATGTAAGTTGAGTTTATGATGATGCAGACAAAGAATCTTTTGGTTGGATGAAAGGAAATCAATTACGAAAAATGTCAAAAAGTGGCTGACGGGATTCGTTATGACACTCTCGGTGCTTTTCGGCGCAACTGCCTTTGGTCAGACGACAGAGGCTAAGGAGTTGACCAACGTCCTTACGGACATTGTTATTTGGGACAATTCTAATGGTCGTGAAGCATCAAAGGAGTCCGGTGCCTATGCTTTGGTTATCGGAAATAACTATTCCTTTGACACCAAATTCGACCTATCTGCCTATAACAACAATGTTGAAAATGGAGATTACTTCACCTTTACAGTTCCAGCTCCTTTTACAGTTAAGGACGGTGTGACCATCGAATTGACAGACCCTGAGACAAAGGTTGCCATTGCAGATGCAGTGATTACATCGAACGGTGCCGGTCAAGGCGGAACAGTCAAGATTACGATGAAAAATCTTCAAGAGTATCTGGCTAAGAAAAACGCGACAGAAGTTCTGAACGTAAAAGGTTCTTTCTTTACTTCCTTTACACTGGAAGTTGAGAAGGCTTTGACAACTGAAACCTTCACCAACATTAAGGATACCAATACCAAGGATATCGCCTTCAAGATTTCCCAACGCCAAGTGACTGATAATACAGAAGCTATTGGTAAAGAAAACTTTGCAAAATATGGTAGCGTCATTGATGATGTTAAATGGTCTTCAGCTATTTTAGGAAAATCAGGTGATTATTGGCATAAGTGGCGTATCCGTTCCAATACCAACGGAACGGCCTATTCTAGCTTTGTTGTAAGAGATTCAATCCTTGAAACAGGCGGCCCAATGCAATTCATCCCCGAGAGCTTTGTTGTTACAGCAGGTGATGGCATCAACCAAGCTTGGTTGCTTACTAACCCTGTAACCTTGGCACCTGGAGTAGACTATGAAGTAACCTTCAACAGCGCCTACACTAGTTTTGAATTGACCATTTTCAATCCTGGCAATCGCCGCTTCATGATTGACTATTCAACCTCTGCTCCAGCAGATGGTTCTACTGTTGGAAATACCGTATCCATCACAACTGATAAAGGTCAAATGACAAATACGATTGCCAACAAGGTAACAGAGTTAACTGTTACTCGTTTGAGCCGTATCCAAGAAGGTGGAACTATTTCGATTGAAACAGGCAACCGTATTACCATCTACAAGACCGATGCCGAAACAGGTCAGCGTCTGGGCGGTGCTGTCTTTACAGTCACTAAGCCAGACGGTACGGTTCTCACCCTAGATCCAACTGATGCGACACATGGTCGGACTCAGTCACCAGTCTTTACAGAAGCAGAAATTGCAGCAGGGAAGTTTATCGTCAAAGAGCTTACCCCTCCAGCTGGATACGTTTTGAATGACACTCCAGTAGAAGTAACAGTTACTGCAAATGGTGCCATTCGGACAATTACCAACAAAAAAGCTTCTACATCTGTTCCGTTGGCTGTGAAGAAGGACTTGACAGGTCGTACCTTGCAGGCAGATGAGTTTGAATTTGTTTTGACAGACAAGGATGGCAAAGTTGTTGAACGTGTGAAAAATGTCCAAGACGGTGCAGTGAACTTTACCGCCTTGACCTTCAACCAAGCAGGTCAATATGTGTATACCATCACTGAAACCAATGGTGGTCAAACCATTGACAATGTTACCTATGATGGCAAAACTATCACAGCTACCATCACCGTAACTGCTGAACCAGCAACTGGTGCTTTGAGTCATACGGTTGACTATTCTGATGGCGGAGTGTTCAACAATGTCTATGTAGAACCTACAACGACAACCACCACAACCACCACTGAAGAGCCAACTACAACGACTTCAGAAACCACAACCACCACTGAAGAGCCAAGTACTACAACTCCAGAAACGCCAACTCCAGGTTCAACAACAACTACGGAACCGAAGAAGGTCTTGCCAAATACAGGGGACACATCAAATGTGTGGATGACTCTTCTTGGTTTGGGAGCACTGGTTCTATCTGGTATTGGATTTTATTTCCATAAGAAAAAGGCTTAAATAGGTTGGAATAGGCATCTTCCGATTCCTAATTACTAAGAACTTGAAATGGTTATTTCAGGTTCTTTTTTCATGGAAAGAGTTAGATAAAGCGTAAATTTTTAGGTGAGAATATTGCGCTGAGATGGAACGAAAAAACAGTAAAATTTTTATCAAAAAACAAGTGAAAGATCTTGCATTTTTGGTCAATAAAGTATATAATATGAGAGGTGTTTTGTACCTAAAATAGACTTACGGAGAAAGAAAATGAAAGTATTTCGCAAATTGATGGGATTACTATCAGCAGTAGTACTTGTTTTTTCGGCGCTATCGATTCCAACTTTAGCTGACGAATTGACATCTGGATACACCGTGTCCACTGTTTTTACTGTTAATAATAACCCTGTAGTCAATAATGCATCCTATGGTGAGGCCAAATTCTATATTAATCCAACCTACACCTTTGATGATGCTACTGTTTTGAACAATGGAGATACTCTGGTTTATTCAGTCCCATCTGTTTTCAAATTAGAGCAGCCATTGAATCAACCACTCACCGCACCTACTGGTGAGACAATTGCCCAGATGGTGACAGATCCATCTTCTGGCAAGGTAACTGTGACCATTACAGATGCTGCCTATTTCGCTCGTTTGAGTGAAGAGAAGAAGCTCTCCTTCTTGTTTACAGTTGTATGGAATGATTCAACACCTTACAATGTTGCTCAAACCTTTACCCTACAAGGTGCACCAGAATACACTCTGACTCGTATCAAGGTGGATGAAGAGCCTCAAGGTTACTCTAAATGGGGTGTTCAAGATTCTGTAAATCCAAACTATGTTAACTGGCGTATCCGTATTAACCGGGATATCAATAACCTTGGCCAAGTTGTCATCAAAGACGTCATTCCTGAAGGTCAAGAATTGGCAACGGATATCACAGGTTACTACTTTGATGACTGGGATAATGGTCCAAGAACCCCCTTTACAGCTAACGACCCATCGATTGTTACCATCACAGACAGCAACAACTTTACCATCAACGCTGGTGACTTGAGCAATCGTGGTATCTTCATTATCTACAAAACCTTCTTGACAGCTCCGGTTGACAAGGTAGACAAAAAAGTATATAACGATATCGTTGTTACCTCAAACGGAACTCCAATGGAAGCCCTTATTGCTCGTCCATTCGCACCTATCACAACGACTGATGGTGTCGGATCTGGCGTCCGTTCAGACGAAGCAGTCTTCACAGTCAACAAGGTCCTAAATGGCCGTACCATCAATGCTGATGAATTTACCTTTGAATTGGTAGATGATGCGACTGGTACAGTTGTGCAAACTGTTAAAAATGCGACAGATGGCTCTGTAACCTTTGAGAAGATTAAATTCTCAACAGTTGGCGAATTTACCTATACTATTCGCGAAGTGGCTAGTGGTCTCGGAGGTGTGACAGATGATGCAGATACCGATATTAAAGTAACAGTTCGAGTAACTGAAAGTGGCGGTATGAAGAATGCGGCAATTTCTTATGATCGCACTGAGTTTACGAACGTTTATAAGGCCGCTTCAACCAAGCTAGCATTGGAAGTGGATAAGACTTTGGCAGGTCGTACTCTTGAAGCTGATGAGTTTGAGTTTACCCTGACTGGTACAGATGGAACTTCATTGACTGCTAAAAATACAGCAGCTGGTAAGGTTGTCTTCCCAGAAATTGAGTACACTACTGAAGGTACTTATACCTATACCATCACAGAGGTGAATGGTGGTACTAAGGTTGGCGATGTAACTTATGATGGTTTGAGCGTGACTGCGACAGTTACTGTTACAGACAATCGTCAAGGACAGTTGGAGGCGGTTGTTGTTTACTCAGCAGATAAAGAGTTTAACAACACTTATGAAACCACCACAACAACGACTACCACCACAACCACCACTACGACAACAGAAGAACCAACTACTACTTCAACTATCACAACCACCACTGAAGAACCAACTACAACAACTTCAGAAACCACAACCACTGAAGAGCCAAGTACTACAACTCCAGAAGCGCCAACTCCAGGTTCAACAACAACTACGGAACCGAAGAAGGTCTTGCCAAATACAGGGGACACATCAAATGTGTGGATGACTCTTCTTGGTTTGGGAGCACTGGTTCTATCTGGTATTGGATTTTATTTCCATAAGAAAAAGGCTTAATCATTAGCTTAAGCATTCATGAATGAATGAATGGAAGGAGGGATAAATCCCTTCTTCTTTTTCATTCTTTTTACTGCCGATTTTAAGCTCGGATTGGTCAGACAGGAGTGAATCGGTCGCCTTAAACAAAGCAAGCTTCTCTTTTTAGTAGTTTTTTTGAAAAATGCATTTCCCATCTTTTAAAAATTACCAAAATTATGATAGAATAGTTGAGATATGTGGTTTTGTGCAAAGCTGAATCCAATAAATGTGTATTGGGTTGAACTTTGTAGAAAACACATATTCAATGCAAAAAAATTAAGTTCATTTTTTATGGATACAACTGGATAAACCCTAAGGGATTGTCTGACTAGCGTAGCTTTTATCTCCAAACAGTCTACGAGGGGGCAGGCAAACTACGTGGTGGTTGCCCAGTTTGGATTTGATTTTTACTGCACAAAATAAACATCAGGAGACAATTTATGTCAAAACAAGTTTTTGAAACGGTTTTTGCTGGTAAAAAATTGGTTGTTGAAACCGGTCAGGTAGCCAAGCAAGCCAACGGTGCTGTGGTTGTTCGCTATGGAAATTCCACAGTTTTGACAGCGGCTGTTATGTCTAAGAAAATGGCAACAGGCGATTTCTTCCCCTTGCAGGTCAACTACGAGGAAAAAATGTACGCAGCCGGGAAATTCCCAGGTGGTTGGCTCAAGCGTGAAGGCCGTCCGTCAACGGATGCAACCTTGACAGCGCGTTTGATTGACCGCCCAATCCGCCCAATGTTTGCCGAAGGCTTCCGTAATGAAGTCCAAGTTATCAATACGGTTCTCTCTTACGACCCAGATGCCTCTGCTCCAATGGCAGCCATGTTTGGCTCATCATTGGCCTTGGCGATTTCAGACATTCCTTTTAACGGCCCAATCGCAGGTGTTCAAGTCGGCTATATCAATGGCGAACTCATCATCAACCCTGACAAGGCACAGATGGAAGAGTCCCTTCTAGACTTGACAGTAGCTGGTAACAAGGACGCTATCAACATGGTTGAGTCTGGCGCCAAAGAATTGTCAGAAGACATTATGCTGGAAGCTCTTTTGAAAGGTCACGCTGCTATCCAAGAATTGCTAGACTTCCAAAATCACATCGTAGCAGCAGTCGGCAAGGAAAAAGCAGATGTTGAGCTCCTTCAAGTTGACCCAGAATTGCAGGCTGAGATTGTTGCAGCTTACAATGACGATTTGAAAAAAGCGGTGCAGGTTGAAGAAAAACTGGCCCGTGAAGATGCGACCAACGCAGTTCGTGAAACCGTCATCGCAGCCTACGAAGAAAAATACGCTGACCACGAAGAATTCGACCGCATCATGCGTGATGTCCATGAAATCTTGGAACTCATGGAGCACGCGGAAGTTCGTCGTTTGATTACAGAAGACAAGGTCCGCCCAGACGGACGCCGTGTTGATGAAATTCGACCGCTTGAAGCGGAAGTAGACTTCCTGCCACAAGTACACGGTTCAGGCCTCTTTACACGCGGTCAGACGCAGGCCCTTTCTGTCTTGACCCTAGCACCAATGGGTGAAACCCAAATCATCGATGGTTTGGATGACGAGTACAAGAAGCGCTTCTTGCACCACTATAACTTCCCACAATACTCTGTGGGGTCAACCGGTCGGTACGGTGCGCCAGGTCGTCGCGAGATTGGTCACGGAGCTCTTGGTGAGCGTGCCCTTGAGCAAGTTTTGCCAAGCTTGGAAGACTTCCCTTATGCTATCCGCTTGGTGGCGGAAGTCTTGGAATCAAACGGCTCCTCATCGCAGGCTTCCATCACAGCTGGCACCCTTGCCCTTATGGCAGGTGGTGTACCAATTAAGGCACCAGTTGCAGGTATTGCCATGGGTCTGATTTCTGACGGAACCAACTATACCGTCTTGACCGATATTCAAGGTCTTGAAGACCACTTCGGCGACATGGACTTCAAGGTGGCAGGTACTCGCGAGGGTATCACCGCCCTTCAAATGGACATCAAGATTGACGGCATTACCCCACAAATCTTGGAAGAAGCCTTGGCACAGGCTAAGAAGGCACGTTTTGAAATCCTCGATGTCATCGAAGCGACCATTCCAGAAGTTCGTCCTGACTTGGCACCAACTGCACCGAAGATTGACACCATCAAGATTGATGTAGACAAGATTAAGATTGTGATCGGTAAGGGTGGCGAAACCATCGATAAGATTATTGCGGAAACTGGCGTGAAAATTGATATTGATGATGACGGCCTCGTATCCATCTTCTCACCAGATCGCGATGCCATCGAGCGTACCAAGGAAATCATCGCGGGTCTTGTCCGCGAGGCTAAGGTCGATGAGATCTTCCGTGCCCGAGTTGTTCGTATCGAGAAATTCGGGGCCTTCGTTAACCTCTTTGATAAGACAGATGCCCTCGTGCATGTATCTGAAATGGCCTGGACTCGTGTCAACAAGCCAGAAGATTTAGTTGCCATTGGTGACGAGGTCGACGTTAAGGTTATCAAGATTGATGAAAAAGGGCGTGTAGACGCTTCTATGAAGGTGCTTCTTCCGCGTCCAGAACGAGTGGAAGGCAGCGAGAAGCACGAGCGTTCAGACAGACCACGCCGTCATAAAGACCACAAAGACAAAAAAGACAAGGGATTTGGTGAATTCAAATTCCACAAGGTTGAAAAATAAGAAACAGAGAAAGACAAGTTCAGACCTGGACTTGTCTTCTCACTAAGAGGAGGTGAACATATGGGTTGGTGGAAGGACACCATTGAGATTGTAAAAGAGAAAGATCCGGCGGCTCGGACGACCTTGGAGGTTCTTTTGACCTACCCTGGCGTCAAGGCTTTAGCGGCCCACCGCCTATCCCACTTCTTGTGGACACACGGTTTCAAACTCCTAGCTCGGATGCACAGTCAGTTTTGGCGTTTTTGGACCAATATTGAAATTCACCCCGGTGCACAAATTGCCTCAGGTGTCTTTATTGACCACGGGGCAGGTCTAGTCATTGGTGAAACAGCCATTGTTGAGTCAGGGGTCATGCTCTACCACGGGGTTACTCTTGGTGGAACTGGCAAAGATACCGGCAAGCGTCATCCAACTGTCCGCAAAGGGGCGCTGATTTCTGCCCACTCACAGTTGATTGGGCCTATCGAAATTGGTGAAAATGCCAAGGTGGGAGCAGCAGCCGTTGTGCTCTCGGATGTCCCGGCAGATGTGACAGTAGTTGGTATGCCGGCTAAAATTGTCCGTATCCATGGTAGGAAAGATGAGAAGGTTATTCATGATATGGAGGGCGGCCGAGAACATTATACGACCAAGCTGTCTGAATTAAGAGAGGCCAGTCATCGTTCGTCGCATTTGTAGGAAAGCCACATATAGTAAGTCCTATGTGATTTAGCCATAGAGAGGAAAAATAAGCATGATACTAGCCACTAATGTCCTAAATCCCCAGCAGTTATCCGCAGCAAAAACTCTGATAAGCACTGTACAATCCCATGACGGAACCTATCGTGACCCTTACCTGTCAAATATGCTCAACTTTGACCCTGAAATGCCAGCTTTTTTCTTGGCTTATCAAGGCGAACAGTTGGTGGGACTCTTGACTGTATATGCCGATGATGAGGATGTAGAACTTGCAATTCTCGTGCACCCAGACTACCGTAGACAGGGTCTGGCACGCAAGCTCTATGATTGCTACCAGACGAAGACGGCAAACTATCCTATCGCTAGTGTGACCTTTCAGACCGAACGTGTCTTTCTTGACAAGCACCCAGACCTTGCGCCAGCATGGAACTTGGTAGAAGATACGGATACTGAGACATGGCTGGGACGTGAGCGAGAGCCTTATCGGTTCTCACAACAGGCTGAACTCACAGTAAGTTTGGCACAGGCTCACCATGCAGACGACATTGCACGTTTCCAGACGAAGGTCTTTGATAGCGACTATGAGGTGGCTCTTCGTTACGCACGTGAGGCTATCGCTGATGCGGATAGCTTGCTTTATCTTTTGGAACATAGCGGAGCGGTTATCGGTTCTTGCACAGTAGATATATCGACCGATGATAACTATCTTTACGGTTTAGCTATTGCACCCGACCAGCAACGAAAAGGATATGGTACTTACTTAGTCAAAGCTGTCATCAATGACCTTATCAGGAAAAATGACAAACCTTTTCAAATCGCCGTCGAAGATGATAACCTCATCGCTAAGCGGCTGTATGAAAATATCGGTTTTACAAAGCAGACACAAGTGATCTACTTAGACCCGAAAGAAGGTTGACATGCTACTAGAAGAATTTGAACCAAGTCCTGCTGTCATTGAACCAACGGATAAGGCCATCCGAGGCGGTGGCGAAGTCTGTGAGACCATGATTTTCTCCTTCAATGGGGAAATCGTGGACCGTGTCCGTCAGATGCCTGAAAGTAGAGAAAGTGGCTACTTAGAAAGCATTAACGGTCGCCATCCTTGGTATATTTTGGAAAGAGATGGGGTGCGAGTTGCGGTCATGTTAGCAGTCGTCGGTGCTCCTATGGCGGTTGGTCATCTGGAAGAATTGAGGGCTTGTGGCTTTGAGAACTTTATCGTTCTTGGTTCCTGCGGAGTGCTGGATGAGTCTATCGAAGCGGATAAGATTATCCTTCCTAGCTCTGCTCTTCGGGACGAGGGAACTAGTTACCACTACGCACCTGCTAGCGAGGAAATCAGCTATGAGCCTGCTCTGCTATTGGCCATGGAAAAAGCCCTGAACCAAGCTGGAATCGAGCATGTGCGGACTAAGACCTGGACCACGGATGCCTTCTATCGGGAAACAGTCGACAAGGTCAAACGCCGCTTGGCGGCTGGAGCCACCGTTGTGGATATGGAAACCTCGGCGATTATGGCTTGGGCAGACTTTCGTCAAGCCAAGGTCTATCAGTTTTTCTACACAGCAGACTATGTGGATCACCACAAGAACGAATGGGATGCCCGTCGAGAGGAACGGACTGCTGACTGCATGATTTTCTTTGATGTTGCCATGGCTATTGCAAAAGGAGTGACAAATGAAAGCATTTAAGGGAAGGGACTGGCTCTATCTAGTCAATCTCGTTTTGGCCATTCTGTTGGCTATTTTAAACTATAATCGTGGTTCCTATGGGATAGGCCATATCTGGGCTGCCGTTTCCATCTTTTGGGTGATTCGACTGGTCCTAGTTTGGATCCAGCGGAAGTAAAAGTAGGAGAAAGCATGATTAAAATTTACGATACCATGACCCGCAGTTTGCGTGACTTTGTGCCCTTGGAAGAGGGTAAGGTCAAGATGTATGTCTGTGGACCAACAGTTTACAACTACATCCATATCGGGAATGCCCGCAGCGTGGTAGCTTTTGACACTATCCGCCGCTATTTTGAATACCGCGGCTATGATGTGACCTATATTTCCAACTTTACGGATGTAGACGACAAGATTATCAAGGCCGCCAACGAAGCCGGTATGACGACCAAGGAGCTGTCGGATAAATTTATCGCAGCCTTTAAGGAAGATGTGGCCAAGTTAGGTGTAAAACCTGCCACCCAAAATCCTCGTGTCATTGACTACATGGACGAAATCATTGATTTTGTGCAGGTCTTGATTGACAAGGGCTATGCTTATGAAGCGGCTGGTGATGTTTATTTCCGTGTGGAAAAGGCTGAAAACTATGCCCGTTTGGCCAACAAAACCTTGTCTGACCTAGAGGCTGGGGCTTCCGGTCGGGTCGAAGGCGAAGGCCAGCTCAAAGAGCATCCCTTTGACTTTGCCCTCTGGAAAACTGCCAAGCCGGGTGAAGTGTCTTGGGAAAGCCCGTGGGGCGCAGGCCGTCCAGGTTGGCATATCGAGTGTTCGGTCATGGCGACAGAGATTTTAGGTGATACCATCGACATTCATGGCGGTGGGGCAGACCTGGAATTTCCTCATCATACCAATGAAATTGCCCAGTCAGAGTGTAAGACAGGCCAGACCTTTGCCAACTACTGGATGCATAATGCCATGCTCAATATCAACGATGAGAAGATGTCTAAGTCCTTGGGGAATTTCCTGACAGCCCATGAGATGTTGGAGCAAATTGATGGGCAAGTCTTGCGTTTCTTCCTATCTACCCAACACTATCGCCGGCCGCTTAATTACACAGAAAAGGCCATTTCGGATGCGGAAATCAATCTCAAATATCTGAAAAACACCTACACCCAACCAGTGTCTGCCTTGGCAGATGAAACAGGCCTAGCCAAACACTTGGCAGCCTTTGAAGCAGCTATGGATGATGATTTCAACGCGGCAAATGGGATTACTGCCATCTTTGACTTTGCCAAGTGGATAAACTCTGGTAACTACGATGAAAGTGTCAAGGAAGCTTTTGGCAGGATGTTGGTAGTATTTGGTATCGTTTTTGAAGAGGAAGTCTTGGACAGCGAGATTGAAGCCTTGATTGCGAAGCGTCAGGCAGCTCGCGCCAATCGTGACTTTGCGACAGCTGACCGAATTCGGGATGAATTGGCAGTGCAGGGAATCAAGCTCTTGGATACCAAGGATGGTGTGAGGTGGACGCGTGACTAATGCAGTAGACGTCAATCTCATTAACGGCATTGCTCTTGCTTTCGAAGGGGATGCGGTCTTCGCCATGTATATCAGACGTCACTTGATTTTCAAGGGGTTGACCAAGCCCAATAAGCTACATAGTGAGGCCAACAAGTATGTTTCAGCCAGAGCACAGGCAAGCCTGATCTCAGCCCTATTAGAAGCTCAGCTTTTGACCGAAAAAGAGGAAGAAATCTACAAGAGAGGGCGCAATGCCCATAGTTACACCAAGGCTAAGAATGCGGATGTGGTGACCTATCGGATGTCGACAGGTTTTGAGGCTGTGATCGGCTATCTTCATATGACTGACCAGACAGAGCGAATGGAAGAGTTGATTGACTGGTGTATTGAACAGGTAGAAAGAGGCGTGACATGCAAGAAGAAGGCTTAAAAGCTCTATTTCCTGAAGGAAAGATAGTAGAACGACGACAAGATGAGGAGGGGATGTTTTTTCTTCCTCTATCAGAAGGCCGTTGGTTTAGCTTGGCTATAAAGGAATTGACAGCTCGTGAACGTGTTCTTCTAGGGGAGCTGTTTCCCCAAACAGAAGCTGTATCCGCTAATCCTTGGTACCGGTATTTTGTCCAGCATAAAGGCGATTTGCCTCAGCCTGCCCAGGCTTTGCAATTTATCCATGTCTATCTGCGTACGCCGGTAGCCGATAAAGAAGCTCTTCAGGGGTGGCTGGATATGATGGCAGCCCTCTTGCCTAATCAGCTAGGCTGGTTTCAGGCGAGTCATCAGAGCTACGTTTTTGTCTTGGAACAATCGCAGCTGCTAGCTGTTCGAGAAGTTTTGCAGGATACCTTATCGGCCATGGAATTTGATTTTGGCTTAAGCTTGACCATCTTTTTAGGTCAGGTCTGGCCGCAGGCTGTTCAAAGTTGGCAGACTCTCTACCAAGCAGAGCATCAACTTCTGAGTCTATGGTTGTCAAGCCATCAACAGTCTAAGGTGCTTGGCTTTGGCCAACTCTATTTATGGGGCTTGTCCCAAGCCAGCCGCCTGCTAGACCCCTTGCAGCAGCAATTGGCCCTGATGATTGCCAGTCAGGAAGAGTTATCAGACAGTATTTTAGCTCTCTGGGAGGAAACAGCGGTGGTGACCAAGGCGGCGCAACGTCTTTATATCCATCGCAATACCTTAAACTATCGCTTAGATAAGTGGCAAGAGCTGACAGGGCTTGAATTGCGCAACCTGACAGATCTAGCCCTATGTTATCAGGTGCTTCAAACAAGTCTTCGTTGATATTTTGTGCAACTTGTACAAAATATCTTTTTATTTTTGTCCAAACTGCCGTGGAATGATAAAGCGTTTTCATATATACTGGGTGTATAAAATAAAAGCGAGGTCTGAACATGGTTCAACTGAATTTAAAAAACATTTACAAAAAATACCCAAACAGCGAACACTACTCCGTTGAGAACTTCAACCTAGACATCAAGGACAAAGAATTTATCGTTTTCGTAGGGCCTTCTGGTTGTGGTAAGTCAACGACACTTCGTATGATTGCAGGTTTGGAAGACATTACGGAAGGGGAAGCTTACATTGATGGTGTGCTCATGAACGATGTGGCTCCAAAAGACCGCGACATCGCCATGGTTTTCCAAAACTACGCTCTTTACCCGCACATGACTGTATTTGACAACATGGCCTTCGGTCTTAAATTGCGCAAGTACAGCAAGGATGAAATCAAAAAACGTGTGGAAGAAGCAGCACAAATCCTTGGTTTGACCGAATTCTTGCAACGTAAGCCAGCAGACCTGTCTGGTGGTCAGCGCCAACGTGTTGCCATGGGGCGTGCCATTGTCCGTGATGCAAAAGTATTCTTGATGGATGAGCCTTTGTCAAACTTGGATGCCAAACTGCGTGTATCCATGCGTACTGAGATTGCCAAAATTCACCGCCGCATCGGGGCTACTACTATCTATGTAACCCACGACCAGACAGAAGCGATGACACTTGCAGATCGCATTGTTATCATGAGTGCAACCAAGAACGAAGCGGGAACTGGTACTATCGGCCGCGTAGAGCAGATTGGTAGTCCAGAAGAACTCTACAATGCTCCTGTCAATAAGTTCGTTGCAAGCTTCATCGGTAGCCCAGCCATGAACTTCTTTGCAGTAACGCTAACAGATGGTGTTCTTACAGGTGATGGTTTCAGAGTAGAACTGCCAGAAGGACGTCGGAAACACTTGGAAGAAAAAGGCTACAATGGGAAAACCTTCACTCTTGGTATTCGTCCAGAAGACATCAAAGCTTCTCAATTGGAGCTAGATACTTACCCAAGTTCAGTTGTTGAAGCAGAAGTGGTAGTATCAGAGTTGCTGGGTGCGGAGTCTATGCTCTATTCTAAAGTGGGCGGTACAGAGTTTGTATCCCGTGTAGATGCGCGTGACTTCCACAAACCAGGTGAAAAAGTTCGCCTTGCTTTCAATCTTAACAAGGCTCACTTCTTTGATGATGAAACAGACAAGGCGATTGTCTAAATTTGTTCATAAAACACCAAGACCCACCGGTTTTAAACTGATGGGTCTTTCTCATTCTGAGAATAGTTGTTATAGAAATTAACCTTGAGGCGAATAAAGGTTTCCATATCATGTAGGAGCTGAAAGAGGGTGGCACGGGTTTCAAATTCTTCTCTGGTTTGAGGCAGGGGCCGTTCGCGGAAGGTGGCATGGAAGAGTTCGATGTCAAGGAGCAGTTCCTTGGCGGAATTTTCTCGGCTGAGCTGCTGAGCCGCTCGCTCAAAGAGGCTAGCTAAGATGATGTTTTCTCGACCTTCCAGAAGGCATTTGTTGATAGTTCCTGCCATGGTCCGCAGAATTTTATTTTGTGCGGCCCGCATTTCAAAGTAGTGGACTTGGTAGTTGGTTTGATGAAAGAGCTGATTATGACGATCCAGATAGACCACTTTGAGAGCGTCTTCCAAAATCTGGTCCAATTGGTTGATTAGCTGGGCATCATTTCTACCGTCGCCATTGAGCAAAAAGGCTTCAAAACGCAGGAGAATCTGCTTGAGTAAGTCCTCAACCTGCTGGTGATAGGCTTCGATGGTGGCCTCTTGGGAGGGCATATAGAAGTTGAAAAGAAGGGCTAGCCCCGCCCCAATCAGAAAAAGCGCCAGCTCATTTCCCAAAAAAGAAAGCGAAATATTCTGTTCCAGCAAGAGGTGAGTGACAAGGACAGTTGAAGGGGCAATCCCTGCCTCCCAGTTGAAGCGATAGGCTAGGGGAACATAGGCTGCTAGAAAGATGCCAAGAGTCCAAATGCCAAAGCCCAAAAATGCAAAGGTTGCTAGCGCCAGACAGAGAGCTAAGAGAGTAGAAAAGAGGCGGTTTCGTGCCATCTTTAAGCTCGACTTGCGGGTATCGAGAACACTGAGGATCGCGATGATACCAGCGGAAGAAGCGTAGCTCAGTCCCAGCCAGTCCGCCAGATAAACTGCAAGAACGGTGGCTAACATTAGTTTTATAGTACGGTGTAAAATGGACATTGCGGATCCCTTTCTAGATATAGGACTATTGTACCATAAAACCTTGTTCAATTTAGGTAGACATAGAAAAATCCGCCAATTTCACAGCGGATTTTTGAGGTTAGGCAAACAAGGCGATGATTCCGACAACTAAGTAGCAGACCAACTTGTAGCTTTCATTGATAAGGATGAGCTTGATTG
The DNA here is from genome assembly GCF_018137985.1 of Streptococcus oriscaviae. NCBI lineage: Bacteria > Bacillati > Bacillota > Bacilli > Lactobacillales > Streptococcaceae > Streptococcus > Streptococcus oriscaviae. Next base: position 1,652,430 of record NZ_CP073084.1, read on the forward strand.
GACGTTGCTCGAAGATGTAGTTTTTAAGGGAAGCAAGAATGGCGATGACTCCCATGCCGCCAGCAGCGTGTAGCGGTGAAACGTCAAGAGTTTTGATGAAAAAGATGGTAACCACAGCAGTTACAACTTCGATGGCCAAAGAGAGCAACATTTCTTTCTGCCCCTTTTTCCCTTCCTTACTGTTAGCTTCAACTGTAGCCATGTCAATGCCAGATGCTTCAATCCAAGCATCACGAAATACCAAACCATACCATAAACCGCCGATGGCAAAGGCGATTAGCCCAGCAATGATTCCTAAAAATAGTGTCATAGTTTCTCCTCTTACTTGTACGGACAAGTTGATAAAACTAAGCATAGCATAGAAGGGAAAGCTTGTCAAAATTTCCGATTGACCTTACCCTCCCTCTTAGATGATATAGGTTTTTCTTTTGAGAGATAGCATTCTGCACATTCATTGAAAAATAATCCTTGCCAAGCTCTCTTTTTTTTGGTAGACTAGTAAGGTATGTGGTGCTAGCACATCCGTAATATTTGATCAAATGAGGAGGAAATACACAAATGGCTAAAGTATGTTACTTTACAGGTCGTAAGACTGTATCAGGCAACAACCGCTCACACGCTATGAACCAAACAAAACGTGCCGTTAAACCAAATCTTCAAAAAGTTACTGTTTTGATCGACGGTAAACCTAAGAAAGTTTGGGCTTCAGCTCGTGCGCTGAAATCAGGCAAAGTTGAACGCGTTTAAGAAAAAGCCACAAGGCTTTTTTTGTTTTCGGCTGTGACAGCCAAGTTTTTTACATGATTCGGAAATTGTGATAAAATAGAGTGATAAAATTATTTGAGGTAACAAGATATGACTGTTAAGATCAATACCAAAGACGGCCAAATCGAATTGACAGACGATGTGATTGCTACTGTTGTTGGCGGAGCCACCACTGAAATTTTTGGAGTCGTCGGCATGGCCAGCAAGTCAGCTATCAAGGACAATTTCCAGGCCCTGCTAGGGAAAGAAAACTACGCCAAAGGAGTTGTTATCAAGACAACTGAGGAAGGGCGTATCGCCGTTGATGTCTACACAGTGATGAGCTACGGCGTTAAGATTAGTGAGGTTTCTCGCAATATCCAAGAGCGTGTGAAGTTTAACTTGGAAAACCAATTGGGTATCGCTGCCGATGCCGTGAATGTTTATATTCAAAATATCAAAGTTGTAGGAGAATAATTGTGTCTAATATTACTACTAGTTTATTTCAAGAAATGGTGCAGGCAGCATCTACCCGTCTGAATAAACAAGCCGAATATGTCAACTCATTGAATGTTTTTCCTGTGCCAGATGGGGATACAGGAACCAATATGGGCATGACCATGACCAACGGAGCCAAGGAAGTTGCTGACAAGCCTGCCAGCACTGTCGGTGAAGTAGCACAAATCTTGTCTAAGGGCTTGTTGATGGGGGCGCGTGGAAACTCAGGCGTTATCACCTCACAATTATTCCGTGGTTTTGGACAGTCTGTTAAAGGAAAAGAAGAGCTGACCGGTAAGGACTTGGCTCAAGCCTTCCAGCATGGTGTTGAAGTGGCCTATAAGGCCGTAATGAAACCAGTTGAAGGGACTATCCTGACGGTTTCTCGTGGAGCGGCGACAGCTGCACTGAAAAAAGCCGAAGAAACAGACGACGCGGTTGAGGTGATGCGTGCCACCTTGAAGGGTGCTAACCGTGCCCTTCAAAAGACACCGGATCTACTTCCTGTTTTGAAGGAAGTCGGTGTTGTAGACTCAGGCGGACAAGGCTTGGTTTACATCTATGAAGGTTTCCTATCAGCGCTGACAGGTGAGTATATCGCTTCAGAAGACTTTGAGGTGACACCGGCTGTCATGTCAGAAATGATCAATGCAGAGCACCACAAATCAGTGGCAGGTCATGTAGCGACAGAAGACATCACCTACGGTTATTGTACGGAAATTATGGTGGCTCTCCGCCAAGGCCCAACCTATGTCAAAGATTTTGATTATGAAGAATTCCGCAACTACCTCAATGATTTGGGCGACTCACTCCTTGTTGTCAACGACGATGAGATTGTAAAAGTCCATGTCCATACAGAAGACCCAGGATTGGTTATGCAGGCAGGTCTTCAATACGGTAGTCTTGTCAAAGTTAAAGTGGATAATATGCGCGAGCAACACGAAGCGCAAGTTGAAAAAGAAGAAGCTTTCCAAAAACCAGCTGAGCAAAAAGACTATGCCATTATCGCAGTTGCAGCAGGGGAAGGATTGACCAACATCTTCAAATCACAAGGTGTTGATTATGTGATTTCAGGCGGTCAGACCATGAACCCTTCAACAGAAGACTTTGTGAAGGCTATTGACTTGGTAAATGCCCGCAATGTTATCCTCCTGCCAAACAACAAGAATATCCTGATGGCAGCTCAATCTGCTGCTGAAGTAGCTGAAGTAGCAGTCAAGGTTGTGGAAACCAAGACCTTGCCACAGGGCTTCACTAGCCTTTTGGTCTTTGATCCAAGTCGCGATATTGAGGCCAACCATGCAGCTATGACAGCTTCGTTAGCAGATGTCAAGAGTGGTAGTGTGACGACCGCTGTTCGTGACACCACCATTGATGGATTGGAGATACACGAAAATGACAATTTGGGTATGGTAGACGGCAAGATTGTGGTTTCCAACCCAAATATGGTCGAAACACTGGTGGCAACCTTTGAAAAAATGCTAGATGAGGACAGTGAAATTGTGACCATCTATGTAGGGGAAGATGGCGATGAAGAATTGGCGCAAAACCTTGCCCAAGACTTGGAGGAGAAGTTCGAGGATATCGAAGTTGAAATCCACCAAGGTGACCAGCCTGTTTACCCATATCTCTTTAGTGTTGAATAAAAGAACGGCTTTTGCCGTTCTTTTCTACTTGCTATCTGCAGGAAATGTGGTATAATAGATTATTGTGAGTAGCCCTCACTTACTCGTGGCTAGACCATGAGTCATTAGACCAAAAGGAGGAACATATCAATGGCTAAATACGAAATTCTTTATATTATTCGTCCAAACATTGAAGAAGAAGCGAAAAACGCTTTGGTGGCACGCTTTGACTCTATCTTGACTGACAACGGTGCAACCATCGTTGAATCAAAAGCATGGGAAAAACGTCGTCTGGCTTACGAAATTAAAGATTTCCGCGAAGGACTTTACTACATCGTTAACGTTGAAGCAACAAACGATGAAGCTCTTAGAGAGTTTGACCGTCTTTCAAAAATCAACGCTGACATTCTTCGTCACATGATCGTAAAGCTTGACGCGTAAGAAGGTAGACTATGATAAATAATGTGGTACTAGTGGGTCGTATGACTCGTGATGCAGAACTTCGTTACACTCCGTCAAACCAAGCTGTTGCGACATTTACACTTGCGGTTAACCGCAATTTTAAAAATCAAAGCGGCGAGCGTGAAGCGGACTTTATCAACGTGGTAATTTGGCGCCAACAGGCTGAAAACTTGGCAAACTGGGCTAAAAAGGGAGCCTTGATTGGAATTACAGGTCGCATCCAGACCCGTAACTATGAAAACCAACAGGGACAGCGTGTGTATGTAACAGAAGTCGTTGCAGAAAATTTCCAACTCTTGGAAAGCCGTACTGCAAGAGAAGGGCAAGCTGGAGGATACGGAGCTGGCAATTCATTTGCTGGCGGGAACGACTATGGTTCATCCTACCAAGCACCTGCACAGTCTACACCAAACTTTGCTCGAGAAGAAAGTCCGTTTGGAGCAACCAATCCAATGGACATTTCAGATGATGACCTACCATTCTAGGTTGAACGAATAAAACTATAAGGAGAAAACACATGGCTCAACAACGTCGTGGCGGTTTCAAACGCCGTAAAAAAGTTGATTACATCGCAGCTAACAAAATTGAATATGTTGATTACAAAGATACTGAGCTTCTTAGCCGTTTCATCTCAGAACGTGGAAAAATCCTTCCACGCCGTGTGACTGGAACATCAGCTAAAAACCAACGTAAGGTAACGACTGCGATCAAACGTGCTCGCGTAATGGCTCTTTTGCCATTCGTAAACGAAGACTAATAATAGCAAGCGGCTCTTCCGCTTCTATCCTAGCAACCCCTGCGGTTGCTTTTTTTATACCCTGCCTCAGTAGGAACGTTCTGTATTTTTCCCCGACTCCGATGTGGGAGCAACAAAAACACCACTGAAAGCTTCCAGTGGTGAGATGGTTTAGTCAATGTATTGGATAGAAAGCGAACCCATGAAATTGTTTCCGGTCAAGTAGATTTGGCCGCGCCCTTCTTCTGTGGGCGGAAGGGTCACCTCGCCGAAGTTAGACTTGAGCGTATTGACCACCTTATAGCCTCTCGGAAGGCGGATGTAGCAGGAAGATAGGGAGTTGTTTAGGGTGACGTAGGTCACTTCGTTTTCAAACGTAGCACCAGAAAGGTCAATCCTGCAGTTGGCGCAGAAGCTCTTGATAGAAACAGACTGAAGGGCAGGGGCGGTAGAATACTCGTATTTATCGCTAAAGTTAGCTTCCACAGTCAGGTAGTTTGAGTCATTTGAAATGACGGTTGAATCGGTCATCGTATCAAAGTCGACCAATTTCTTATAGCGACGCTTGCGGTTAATGCTATGAATGGCAATCCCCAGAACCAAGAGACCGAGAAAGAGCGGAGCGCCGTTGAAATCAAAGTACCAATGAGGGGTGATTTCTCTAACGTAAAAGGCAGAGAAGGCCAAACCGATGAAAAAGAGGATGGCGTTCCTATGCTCGGCTCCTAGCCAGAGAAAGGCTAGTGCAAACAAGAGTGACAAGCGGAAATAGTTAAAGATGATGTCCAAGCCAGGGAAAAAGGCTAGGAGAATGAGATAGATAGCAAAGATAATAAGAAAGATTTGCCAAGAGTAAGATTTTTTCAGATTCATGTCGATACCTCCAATCCTTGACTATATTATAACAAAAACAGACGCAATCGTCTGTTTTTAACTGATTATTGGATAGGTTGCATAGCGTTGCGGATGTTGTATTTCTTTTTCAAGAGATGGCGAAGACCAAATGCCGCAGCACCCAGCACAATAGCTGCGAAAGGAGGCAGGACTGGGTTGATGATTGCAGGAATAAGAGCTGCTAGGAAGAAAACGACAAACCAAGCAAGAGTAGCAAGACCCAAAAAGAGGATAGCCTTGATAAATTTTGGACGTTGACCAGTTTTTACTTGATCGCGGTAGACAAAATGGTACATCATATACATCCCTGCACCGACCCCAAAGCCGATAATCAAGAGAGTGAGAAGACCATATTGGGTACCTTGGCCAAAGAGGTTCATGACACCGTTGACCAGACTGATGATGGCAAGCATCAAAAGACTAGAATCCAGCCACATCAACCAAGGATTTTCATTCAGTTCAGCTGGTTTTTCTTCAGCATCTGTCGCAACCTTGCTGGCTACCCACTCGCTTGGGGAACCATACAGGGTGCGAGCAGTGATGCCGGCTTTTTGGTTTTCAATAATGGTCGGTAAAATTTCTTCCAGCAATTCCTTGACTTCTTGGTCGGACTTGCCTGCTTCAATTAGCTGGTTGGTTGCGATGTGGATAAATTCTTGGTTTTTCTTAGTTAATTCTTTCAATGGTGTGAATGACATAATAATCTCCTTGTGTTAGAACCATCTCTTGCGGATGAAGTAGAAGGTGAGGGATAGGCTGATTGCAAAGGCAAATAGGATAATCCACCAGAAGGCATAAGGAATGTCATTAAAGGGAATAATGTTATCCTTAAAGTTCATACCGTAGGCGGAGAAGACCATGGTTGGAATAGAAAGAACAATGGTCACCAGTGCCAAGGTTTTCATGATGGTATTTTGGTTATTGGAAATAATAGAAGCAAAGGCATGCGTCATGGAGTTCAAGATGCTGCCATAAATATCCGCCATTTCAATCGCCTGCTGGGTTTCGACCAAAGTATCTTCCAAAAGGTCTTCATCTTCTTCGTACTTGCGCAACAGACTGGAAGAAGATGCCAGCTTCTTGACCACTCGCTCATTGGTTTTGAGGGAGGCCTTGAAATAGACAATCGTCTTTTCCAATTCCATGAGGACAATCAATTCTTCGTTTCGGGTCGCTTCATGGAGTTGTTTTTCAATCTCCTCGCTCTTACGGTCCAAGGTTCGCAGGGCCGATAGATAGAGCTGGGCATTGCGGTAGAGGATTTGGAAGACAAAGCGTGACTTCATAAAAGTAAAGAAGTTGCGCAGGCGGCGGTGGATAAACTGCTCAAAGAGCGGGAGTTTTTCCAAACAAGTCGTAATAATGGCATCCTCTGTCAGAATAATACCCAGCGGGATGGTGATATAGTAGGTCTTGTTATTCCGTTCCTCCAAAATTGGAACGTCCACGAGGATGAGCTTATAGTCATCTTCAACGGAAATACGAGATGTTTCTTCCGCATCAAGTGGGGCTCTCAGGTCTGCAATGTCAATATTGTAGTGTTCAGCCACTTCCATCGACTCGCTCTGGGAAGGGTTGACCAAGTTAATCCAAGCGCCCGGTTCAAAGGTTTGGATTTCTTCTAATTCAGTCATGGTAGAAAGAAATATTTGTTTCATACGGAACCCTCCTCAGTTAATTTTACGTTTAGACGCACCCTTTATTATATCAAAAAAAGCTCTTTAAAGGAAAGTTTTTTTATGATTTTGTGGTATAATTGAGGTATTTTAAAAGGAAAAAGCTATGCAAGATAAAATCGTGATACATGGGGCGCGTGCCCACAATTTAAAGAATATAGATGTAACCATTCCCAGAGAAAAATTGGTAGTGGTAACAGGTTTATCGGGGTCGGGCAAATCCAGTCTGGCCTTTGATACTCTTTATGCCGAAGGACAACGGCGTTATGTAGAGAGCCTTTCGGCTTATGCTCGCCAGTTTTTGGGCAATATGGACAAGCCGGATGTGGATTCCATTGAAGGGTTGAGTCCGGCCATTTCCATCGACCAAAAGACCACTTCTAAAAACCCCCGCTCGACAGTAGGAACAACGACAGAAATCAATGACTATCTCCGCCTGCTCTATGCACGAGTCGGTAAACCATATTGTATAAACGGACACGGGGCTATTTCAGCCTCGTCTGTTGAACAGATTGTCAATGAGGTCTTGGAGTTACCAGAACGGCAGCGCCTGCAGATTTTGGCTCCGATTGTTCGTAAGAAAAAAGGCCAGCACAAGACAGTTTTTGAAAAAGTACAAAAGGATGGCTATGTCCGAGTTCGTGTCAATGGAGATGTTTACGACGTATCAGAAGTGCCGGAACTGTCCAAGAGCAAGGCGCATAATATTGAAGTGGTGGTGGACAGGATTGTCATCAAAGAAGGGATTCGGTCTCGTCTTTTTGACTCGATTGAAGCAGCCCTGCGGATTGCTGACGGCTATGTGGTCATCGATACCATGGACGGTCAGGAGATGCTTTTTTCTGAGTATTATGCCTGTCCAGTCTGTGGGTTTACTGTTCCAGAGTTGGAGCCGCGACTCTTTTCTTTCAACGCCCCCTTTGGCTCTTGTGGAGAGTGTGATGGACTAGGGATGAGGTTAGAAGTGGATGAGGATTTGGTCGTTCCAGACGCGAGCAAGTCTCTTCGTGAGGGAGCCTTGGCACCTTGGAATCCCATATCTTCCAACTACTACCCTCAGATGTTGGAGCAGGCCATGAACCACTTCGGAGTGGACATGGACAAGCCTTTTGACGAGCTGACAGACCAAGAAAAACACTTGATTTTTTATGGGTCAGATGGACAGGAATTCCATTTCCACTATGAAAACGAATTTGGAGGCGTACGGGATATTGACATTCCTTTTGAAGGAGTCATTGCCAATATCAGTCGCCGCTACCGTGAAACCAATAGTGACTACACTCGTCAGGTTATGAAGGGCTACATGAATGAGCTGACCTGTGCGACCTGCCAAGGCTACCGTCTCAACGATCAGGCCCTATCTGTTCGCGTAGGCGGTGAAAAAGGAATGAATATTGGTGAACTATCAGACCTATCAATTGCAGATCATCTGGAAGTCCTATCTCAGTTGGAACTCTCTGCCAACGAGGCGACGATAGCAACTCCGATTCTGAAGGAAATCAAGGACCGTCTGACCTTCCTCAACAATGTAGGCCTCAACTACCTCACTTTATCACGATCAGCAGGCACCCTCTCTGGCGGAGAAAGCCAGCGGATTCGTTTGGCAACCCAGATTGGCTCCAACCTATCCGGTGTTCTTTATATCCTAGATGAGCCCTCTATCGGCTTGCACCAAAGAGATAACGATCGCCTGATTGCCAGTCTCAAGAAAATGCGAGATTTGGGCAATACCTTGATTGTGGTAGAACATGATGAGGACACCATGCGCGAAGCTGACTGGCTAATTGATATTGGACCAGGAGCAGGTGTTTTTGGTGGGGAGATTGTCGCTTCTGGCACTCCTGCACAAGTGGCAAAGAATAAAAAATCGATCACCGGGCAATATCTTTCCGGGAAACGCGCCATTCCAGTTCCTTTAGAGCGCCGAGTTGGCAACGGGCGTTTCATTGAGATTAGCGGTGCCAAAGAAAACAACCTGCAAGATGTGACCGTTCGCTTCCCGCTGGGTAAGTTTATCGCTGTCACGGGAGTTTCTGGTTCGGGTAAATCTACCTTGGTCAATGCCATCTTGAAAAAAGCGGTGGCCCAAAAACTCAACCGTCACTCAGATAAGCCAGGCAAGTTCAAGTCGATTTCAGGTATTGAACATTTGGACCGCTTGATTGATATTGACCAGAGTCCGATTGGGCGCACCCCTCGTTCCAATCCAGCAACTTATACAGGTGTCTTTGATGACATCCGTGACCTCTTTGCCCAGACAAATGAAGCGAAAATCCGTGGCTACAAGAAGGGGCGGTTCTCCTTTAACGTAAAAGGTGGACGCTGTGAAGCTTGCTCAGGCGATGGTATCATCAAGATTGAAATGCACTTTTTACCAGATGTCTTTGTTCCTTGTGAGGTCTGCCATGGCCGGCGCTACAATTCGGAAACCTTGGAGGTTCACTACAAGGAGAAGAATATCGCTCAAGTTCTTGATATGACGGTCAACGATGCGGTCGAATTCTTTAAACATATTCCAAAAATTGAGCGCAAACTCCGCACCATCCAAGATGTGGGACTGGGCTATGTTACGCTGGGTCAGCCTGCTACGACCCTCTCTGGCGGCGAAGCGCAACGGATGAAATTGGCTTCGGAGCTCCACAAGCGCTCGACGGGCAAATCCCTCTACATCTTAGATGAGCCGACGACGGGACTTCACACCGAAGACATCGCTCAGCTCCTCAAGGTTTTGGGGCGTTTTGTAGATGACGGCAATACAGTTCTTGTCATCGAACACAATTTGGATGTCATCAAAACCGCCGACCACATCATCGATCTAGGACCAGAAGGCGGTGTCGGTGGCGGTACGGTTGTCGCGACAGGCACACCAGAGGATGTAGCTAGCAACCCAGCCAGCTTTACAGGCCAGTATTTGAAAACGAAGTTGAAATAAGCATTTTAAAAAGAGTCGTTTTTTTGGCTCTTTTTTTGGAGCTTACACCGATTTTTTCTACGCTTGATAAGCTAGTACAAATCAGATATAATATAAAAAATAAGTTTCTTAACAAGGAGATCTCCATGCAATCGGAATACGTTTTATTGTGCAGTCCATATAGATACAGTTCAGTTTTTGCCAATGCTGTCAGTGGACAGTTGATTGAAAAAGAACTAATGAGTGTCGTCATGCCAGGTGTCAATATGATGACTAGAGGCCTGTTGCGAACCATGTTAGAAACAAACTATGGCATTACAGATTATTCAAGTTTAAAAGAAGAAATTGATAAGCTTGAAGATGGTCGTTATCATGCTTTAGAAGATGTTTCGTCATTTATTGATGGAATAGCCAATCCTGATGTAAAAGACTTTTACCTTTCTTTAAATTCATTAACAGGTTCTCGAACCATTCAAGGGTTTGATGACTGCCGTATAATTGATGTTTTGACGAAATCGCATGCTGCTCGCTTGATTACTAAAGAAGAATTTGAGGAACTGTTTACCAAGCAAACAGAGCGTATCAAAAATAGTTATCAGACTTGGGAACACTATTTGGCCTCTTGTGTACTGGGAAAATTACTTCAGTTTGTTCCTAGCTCAGAAACGATTACAAGCGTTGAGGAATATGTGGTAGATGTTTATTCTTTTTGTATTGCACTGACGAATGTCTTTTCTTATGCTACTTTTTGGGCAAATCATGAGTTAGCCAACTTGACAGCCTTGTTAGAAAACCTCTTACCTGAAGAAATTGTTAAAGAGTTAAAACCAAGGCAAAATCGTGTGGATTATAAGGGTGAGATTCCAGGACTTACTGCGCCTTCAAATGATTTGCTTGCTTCCCTAGAAGGAACCTCTATAGACCCAACTTTTATCGATTATGAACGCTATCAGTACCTGAGCGAACTTGCAGATTATGTTTTTTGGACTCCCCTTATTGAGAATAATCTTGAATGGATGATTGCAGAAAAAAACTTGCAAGAACAAGATACAATTCTTTTACCAAAGGAGTATGCAAGTCTTTATTCGGCTAGAGTATTTTGGTATCATTATCCAAGCTACAAGGAGTTGCATGAAGAACATATTTTTGCCATGTTTGAAGGAACTCTAAGTTTAAATCTTATCTTTACAGAGGAAGCTGTCTACACCTTTAAGAAGAAATTATTCGGCAAACCAGCACTTGTCAGAATCCCTTGGGAACAAGTTGAGTTAAGCTCGTCACTTAATTTATGGATGGAAGAGAGTAAAATTCATTTTGGCAAAAAGACAATCTCTAATGTCAGTCCAGTTTTAAGCGAAATCGGCCTAAATAGTAAGGCTATTGACGACCTAGATTCTCAAGAAAGGAAAGCTCTTGAAAATGAATGGCAACAAAAAATGAATCAATTTTTAGAGGGTATTCCTCAACGGATTCGTGAATTTAAAGGGAAATGAGAAGAAACTCTTAATGCTGTTTTGAAAAGTCGCTTAGGCGACTTTTTTCTGGATTTACTGGAAAGAATTGGTATTTGTCCGCATTTCTGCTATAATAGTTACAAAATCTTTGGAGGGCTACGATGCAAAAAAGACTTGAAAAATTTGAAGCGAAATTGGTCCAGTCAGATGTGGATGGCATCTTGGTGACTGGGCAGAATAATATTTATTATCTAACAGGTTTCTGGGGAACAGAGGCGACCGTCTTCATCAGTGGCAAGCGCCGCTTGTTTGTGACAGATGCACGCTACACCTTGATTGCCAAGGCGACCGTACAAGGCTTTGATATTATTGAAAGCCGTTTTGCACTTGAAGAAATTGCTAAGGTTATCAAGGAAGATGGTCTTGAAAAAATTGGTTTTGACAGTGAGGTGACCTATGGGTTCTATCAAGGGCTGACTAGCATTTTCGCAGGCTATCAGTTGGTTGCCATGTCAAACTTTATCGAAGACTTGCGCATGATTAAGGATGAGAAGGAAATTGCGACCATCCGCCGTGCCTGTCAGATTTCTGACCAAGCCTTTCTGGATGTTTTGGACTTTATCAAACCGGGTCAGACGACGGAGATGGATGTCAATCATTTCCTGGATCATCGCATGCGCCAGCTTGGGGCGGAAGGGGCTTCTTTTGAGTTCATCGTGGCATCTGGTTACCGCTCTGCTATGCCCCATGGAAGAGCATCGGACAAGGTTATTCAGACAGGCGAGAGCTTGACGCTGGACTTTGGTTGCTACTATCAGCACTATGTGAGTGATATGACACGCACCATCCATATCGGTCATGTAACAGACCAAGAACGCGAGATCTATGATGTGGTCTTGCGTGCCAACAAGGCCTTGATTGAGCAGGCCAAAGAAGGTCTTACCTATCGTGAATTTGACAGCATTCCGCGTGAGATTATCAACGTGGCGGGCTACGGTGCCAACTTTACACACGGGATTGGCCATGGTATCGGTTTAGACATTCATGAGTATCCTTATTTTGGTAACTCTGACGAAACCATCAAGGCAGGAATGGTCTTGACGGATGAGCCTGGTATCTATTTGGACGGTTTGTACGGCGTCCGTATTGAAGATGATCTATTGATTACAGAAACGGGTTGTGAAGTATTAACCTTGGCGCCAAAAGAGTTGATTGTCTTGTAATCTATGATGGTGATAAGCCCCCACTGGGGGTTTTTAGTCTGTTGCTGGAAACGGGTATAAAAGCCTATTGAGCGTTTGAATGACTTTGACAGTTCAGTATTGCAAGATTTGAGAAATCCAGCATTTTGTGGTAAAATAAAACGAATCAAAAAAATTTAAGAGGTACTCAATACAATGATTGAAGCAAGTAAACTTAGAGCTGGTATGACCTTTGAAGCAGATGGCAAACTAATCAAGGTTTTGGATGCCAGCCACCACAAGCCAGGTAAGGGAAATACCATCATGCGGATGAAATTGCGTGACGTTCGTACAGGTTCTACTTTTGATACAACCTACCGTCCAGATGAAAAATTTGAGCAAGCCATTATCGAAACAGTTCCTGCTCAATACCTTTACCAAATGGATGACACTGCTTATTTCATGAACACTGAAACCTATGACCAATATGAAATTCCAGTGGCAAACATCAAGGAAGAATTGCTCTATATCTTGGAAAATTCAGATGTGAAAATCCAGTTTTATGGAACAGAGGTAATCGGTGTAACCGTGCCAACAACTGTTGAATTGGTGGTTGCAGAAACACAACCATCTATCAAAGGAGCAACCGTAACAGGTTCTGGTAAGCCTGCAACAATGGAAACAGGTCTTGTGGTCAATGTACCAGACTTTATCGAGGCCGGCCAAAAATTAGTTATCAATACAGCAGAAGGAACCTACGTTTCACGAGCTTAATCAGCACTTAGAAAGGAGAGCTCATGACAAAAGAGAATCTAGGCGAAATTGTTATTGCCCCTCGAGTTCTTGAGGTGATTACAGGCATTGCAGCAGCTAAGGTGGATGGCGTTCACTCGCTCCACAACAAGCGCGTGGCAGACAGCCTATCAAAGACAGCTTTGAACCGCGGTGTCTATCTTCAGGCAGATGAAGAAGGTAACGTGACAGCAGACATCTACGTTTATCTACAATACGGTGTCAATGTGCCAGCGGTGTCCATGGACATTCAGCGTGCAGTCAAAACAGCAGTTGCCAACTACGCAGATGTAGCAGTTGTTGCTGTAAATATCCATGTGGATGGCATTGTTCCAGACAAAACACCAAAACCAGACTTGAAAGACTTGTTTGGCGAGGATTTCCTCGATGAAGAATAAGCAACAAGAATCCAGACACTCCCTTCGGCAATGCGCCCTGCAAGCCATTGTTTCGTTGGAATTTGGTCAAGACCCCCTTCAGGCAGCCCAGTTTTCTTATCTGTACGATAAGGAAGAAGAGCAGGGTGAGGTGGAAATTCCACTCTTCCTCCTGAATCTGGTGACGGGCGTTGCAGACCACCAGTCAGATTTGGATAAGGCTCTCGCAGGCAAACTTAAGACTGGTTGGACCTTGGAGCGTCTGACGTTGATTGACAAGAACATCATGCGGTTGGGGCTCTTTGAAATTCTGTATTTTGAAGAAACACCTGCTCGCGTGGCTGTCAATGAAGCCATCGAGCTGGCCAAAGAGTTTTCTGACGAAGCTTCCGCTAAATTTATCAATGGTGTGTTAAGCCAGTTTATTCAAGAAAATTAAAAGCGTGCCTTTTGAAGGCAGGCTTTTCTTATTGCTAAAAAATCCGAACGTTTGGAAATTGGTGAAGCAAATACTTTTTTACTTCAAAAAGAATTGAAAAAATGAAGCGCTTGCATTATAATGAAGTAAATAAATTGAAAGAGGACTGAAAATGAAAGAATGGACTCAAGAAGAACGCTATCGCGTTTTGCAGGACAAGAGTGAGATTGCAGAATTGTATGAAAAGATACAGACTTCCGATTACCGTCAGACCTACCACCTCCAGCCGATAACAGGTCTTTCCAGTGACCCCAATGGTTTTGTCTATCACAAGGGTGTCTGGCACCTCTACTATCAATGGTGTCCATGGGGAGCGGTTCACGGGCTTAAATATTGGTATCATACGACTTCGGCTGACTTGGTTCATTGGCGTAACGAAGGAGTGGGAATCCATCCGGATACTATCTACGACAATAAAGGGGTTCACTCTGGTTCAGGTTTTTCAGCAGATGACAAACTGTATTTATTCTACACAGGAAACCACCGAGATGAAAACTGGGTGCGAACTCCCTACACTTGCGTAGCGGAGTTGACAGACCAAGGCCAACTAATCAAACATCCTGAGCCGCTCTTTGGGCCACATCCTGCCTATACGGAGCATCAGCGAGATCCAAAAGTCGTCTATGACAAGGATACGGAACGCTACTATATTCTTCTAGGAGCCCAGTCGCAAGAACTGAAAGGCCGTGTTCTTATCTATTCCTCTGCTTCTTTGCTTGAGGGGTGGACATTTGCTGGTGAGTTAAAGGTACCAGGCTTTGAGGACTTGGGTGGCATGTGGGAATGTCCCTCTATTGAGCGCATCAATGGAAAAGATGTCCTCGTCTTCTCACCTCAGTACACCACGCTTCCTCATCGCGGGCCAAGTACCAATCACAATATCTATCTCATTGGACAGATGGACTTCTCCAAATTAACCTTTACTGCAGAGGGAGATTACCGCCATCTGGATTATGGATTTGATTTTTATGCTGCCCAGTTTGCGGCCAATGTCCAAGAAGAGGATAAGGCTATCTTGACTGCTTGGATTGGTCTGCCTGACAATCACTATCCGACAGAGAGTGAAGATTGGGAAGGTAGTTTGATTGTTCCGCGGGAATTGCGGATTGAGGATAACCGGCTCAAACAGGCTCCTATTTCCGGCTTGAGCCAGCTACGGGGAGAAGAACTGGCGCTTGATGGGAGATTGCCGCGAGTATGTGAACTAGAGTTGACAACAACTGGTAAGGATAACCTAGACCTAGCCTTCTTCTGTCAAGAAGGGGATAAGGGTGGACTGCGCTTGGTTTATGATGCGCAGGAAAAAGTCTGTCACTTTGACCGCAGCCAGATGGAGCAGCGTTTCAATGTTGCTATTGGAGAACAATTGTCAGTTCCTTTGGAGCAGGAGCTGACAAGCCTACGAGTCTTTATCGACCGCAGTTCAATTGAGTTCTTCTTTAATGATGGGGAAGCGACTTTCACCAGCCACCTCTATCCGACGGCAACCGAAACTGGTTTGAAATTGGATCAGGGAGTTCAGATTCGGGCTTGGGAGCTAAAATCTTCTGTCACAGATGATTTTATCGTATAAAAAAGATTGGCCGCGCCAATCTTTTTTAAATGCTTTTTCCGGGAAGTAGGCTAATGGGCAAGGAGTAGGTGGTTGCCGGGATTTCTTGGCCTTCGATTTTATTGAGCAAGAGCTCGACGGTCAGTTTTGCGATGTCTTGAATAGGCTGCTTGATAGTGGTTAATTGTGGAACATAGTTTTCGATGAAGGTTGTTCCGTCATAACCAATGACCTTCAACTCCTGTGGAACAGCGATTCCTAATTCTTTGGCAATCTTAATGACCAAGATGGCAGTCAAATCGTCAGATGCAAAGAGGCCATCTGGCTTGATTTCCTTGAGAATCCGTTTGATTTCCATTTCCTTTCGGATAGGAGAGTAGTCACTGGAGAGATTGATGTAGTGGGCATCGGGCAGGATGGAGCTAAAGCCGGTTCGTCGGAGTCCAGTTGGAGAGGAACTATCGTCGTTACCGGTAATCATGACGATGGTTTGGCAGTGGCTTTGCTGCAGAGTTTGGGCTGCTAGGACACCGCCGGCATAGTTATCCGAGGATACTACGGGAATCTCAGGGGATAGATTGCGGTCGAAAGCAACGATAGGAGCTCCGACACGGTTGTAATCCGTGATACCGAGGTTGTGGCTACCTGAGATAATCCCATCGACCTGATTGGCTGCCAACATTTCTAAGTATTCCCGTTCCTTGACGGGGTCTTGTTGGCTGTTGCAGATAATGGTTTTGTAGCCCTTGTTAAACAATTCTTGTTCCAGGTATTCAATCAGCTCAGCATAGAAAATGTGGCTGATATTGGGGAAGATAAGTCCAACCAGTTTGGCGGATTTCCCCTGCAGACTCCGTGCCAGATTGTTGGGCTTATAGCCCAGCTCTTTCATGGCAGCAGTAACTTTCTGGATTGTTTTTTCCGAGAGATAACCCTTGCGATTGATAACTCGTGAAACGGTGGTGGGGCTAACCCCCGCTAATTTCGCAACATCTGTAAGTTTAGTGACCATATCTTAATACTTCAATTCATAGTATTTACCAGTGACCTCACCTGCTTGTAGAAGAATACCTGTCTGGTCTTCGCGAGGAAAGACGCGGCCGGTAAATACTTTCTCTCCCTTGTTGATAAAGATTTCAAAAATAGACTTGTCAATGAAGATGGAAGCAGTTGTTTCAGCTTTGTCAATGCTGCAAGAACGGCTGGTTCCAAACTCAAGAGCATATTGTTCACCTGTATTTGAACGATCGATAGTGACTGCACCTTCCTTGGTATCTACCGTAATGTTGAAGCCCTTACCGTCCTTGTCTGCTAAGAGAACCAACTCGGTCTTGGTATCCGCCGCAAAGGTCAATTCAAGCTCATAGGTATTGTTGGTATTTGAAAGATTGGTAAAGTCCTGCTCTGACTGGCGCAGGCTGCTAATGGCTTCGACAGGGTACTGATAGAGTTTTCCGTCTTTGATGGTCAGCTCCTTGACCAAGCTCATGGCTCCTTGATAATCATAGCGGTCAGTTGGATAGGTAACATCTGGCAGACCAATCCAACTGATGGCAAGTGCTCGTCCATCAGGAGCATTGAAGGCTTGGGTAGCATAGGCCTCAAAGCCGTAGTCTAAGTTTTGAATCGGAGAAGGATTGACGATGGTTGCGGTCTTTGTGTCAAACGTTTGACCTATTTTATACATATTTGGATAGATGTTTCCGTAATCAATGACACGTTTATCAAGACCTTGTGGACAATAAAGTAAGACAGGTTGTTCATCTACAAAGACCAAATTCGGGCATTCTATCATGTAGGAAGTGGCGTCGTTTTCAAAATCCAAGTCCCCTACAAAATTCCAAGATTTGTAATTATCTTTGTCTGCTTTGTAAAGTTTGACAAAACCTTTCTTGTCAAGACTTTGTGCCCCTATGATGGCGTAGTATTCCCCGTTATAGAAGAAAATCTGCGGATCACGGAAATGTTCAGTCACATCCTCTGGTTTTTCAATGAGGGTGTGAGGAACTTTTTCAAGATTTCCCTGGCTATCCAGCAGTCCGCCATTTTGATAGGTCAGGCGATCCCAGTTTTCGTCGCGGACATTGCCTGTATAGAAGATAAAGAGCTTGTCGCCAAACTGCATGGCAGAGCCAGAATACATACCGTGGCTATCCAGTTCGGTATCCGGATAGAGAATGGTACCTGTTTCCTTAAAGTGTACGAGGTCAGTGGACTCAGTTTGTACCCAAGATTTCAGACCGTGTGCGGCTCCGAATGGGAAATACTGATAAAACAACTGCCATTTTCCTTTGAAGAATGAAAAACCGTTGGGGTCGTTGAGCAAACCATGAGGAGGCTCCACATGAAACTCAGAGCGCCATGGAGATGAAGCAGCATTTTCTTTGATTTTGCTGATTTCGTCCTCCGTCCACTCTGAATATGGTTTATATCTCTGTTCAATACTTAGTGACATGGTATCCTCCACATATTTTTCTTATGATTATTTACTCCAAAAGTATCTATACACTAATAGTAGATGTTTTTTGCAAAAAAAGCAACTTTTATCTCGGAAAAAAATAAAATTTCTGCAAAACGTTTGACATATTTTTTAAAAGTGATATAATAAGACCATAGAAAGCGTGAAAACACTTTCAAAAACATAAAAAATCAATAAGGAGATTTTTGCAAATGAACAATACAGAAATTGCAAAAAAAGTCATTGACGCTCTTGGCGGACACGAAAATGTTCGCAGTGTAGCTCACTGTGCGACTCGTCTTCGTGTCATGGTTGTCGATGAAGGAAAAATTGACAAGGACACTGTTGAGAACATTGAAAAAGTTCAAGGTGCTTTCTTTAATTCAGGTCAATACCAAATCATCTTTGGTACTGGTACTGTAAACAAGATTTATGAAGAAGTCGTAGCTCTTGGCTTGCCGACAGCTACTAAGGCAGAAATGAAGGCAGAAGCTGCACAACAAGGTAACTGGTTCCAACGCTCAATTCGTACCTTCGGTGACGTCTTTGTTCCAATCATCCCAGCCATCGTTGCGACAGGTCTCTTCATGGGTCTTCGCGGATTGTTGGCAGCCTTCAACATGCCATTGGAAGGTGATATCTTAACCTACTCCCAAATTCTTACTGACACAGCCTTTATCGTCTTGCCTGCCTTGGTGGTATGGTCCACCTTCCGCGTATTTGGTGGGAACCAAACCATCGGTATCGTTCTCGGTATGATGTTGATTGCTGGTCAATTGCCAAATGCCTGGGTCGTTGCATCAGGTGGCGATGTGAAACCTTTGATTTTCTTCGGATTCATCCCAGTTGTTGGTTTGCAAGGTTCCGTCTTGCCAGCCTTCATCATTGGTATCTTGGGTGCTAACTTTGAAAAAGCAGTCCGCAAGGTGGTTCCAGAAGTTTTGGACCTCTTGGTAACGCCATTTGTGACACTCTTTGTCATGTCTATTCTTGGACTCTTTGTCATCGGTCCAGTCTTCCACGTAGTAGAAAGCTACATCCTTGTGGCGACCCAAACGGTCTTGAACTTGCCATTTGGTTTGGGTGGTCTCCTCATCGGTGGGGTACACCAAATCATCGTGGTATCCGGAGTGCACCATATCTTCAACTTCCTTGAAGCACAATTGGTGGCAACAGGTGCCAACCCATTCAACGCCATCATCACAGCAGCGATGACAGCACAAGGTGCTGCAACCGTAGCGGTTGGTGTGAAGACTAAAAATCCTAAGTTGAAAGCACTTGCTTTCCCAGCAGCTCTCTCTGCCTTCCTCGGTATCACTGAGCCTGCTATCTTCGGTGTCAACTTGCGCTTCCGTAAACCATTTGTTCTTTCCTTGATCGCAGGTGCAATCGGTGGTGCCTTCGCATCTATCCTTGGTCTTGCTGGTACAGGTATGGGTGTAACAATCATCCCTGGTATGACCCTCTACTTAGGGAATGGCCAACTTCTTACTTACCTCCTCATGGTAGCAGTTTCCTTTGCACTTGGTTTTGCCCTCACTTACATGTTCGGTTATGAAGACGAAGTGACTGAAGGAGCAGCTCCTGCAAAAAAGCCTGAGGCTTCAGTAGCATCAGCTCCACTTGTTGAAGTTGCTGAAGAAACGCTTGTATCCCCACTTTCAGGTGAAGTTGTTGAATTGGCAAATGTGAATGATCCAGTCTTCTCATCTGGTGCTATGGGTAAAGGTCTTGCAGTTAAACCATCTGAAGGTGTTGTTTACGCTCCTGCAGATGCAGAAGTAACCATTGCTTTTGAAACAGGGCACGCTTATGGTTTGAAAACAGCAAGCGGTGCAGAACTCCTCATCCACATCGGTATTGATACTGTATCAATGAACGGTGAAGGTTTTGAGAAATTGGTAGCAGCAGGCGATAAGGTTAAGGCTGGTGCTCCTCTTGCCAAGTTTGACTCTAGCAAGATTGCTGCAGCTGGTTTGGATGACACAACTATGGTTATCGTAACCAACACAGCAGACTTTGCAGTGGTTGAAGGAGTTGCTCAAGGCACAGTTGCTCATGGAGCAGACTTCCTCAAAGTTGCTAAATAATTGATTGTTCGTTTTCTGACAAAATATGACTTCTGTCAAAACTAAAAATCAAAGAAAATAAGAAGAAAAAGGCGAAAGCCTTTTTCCTTTCGCTAAAATATATGGTATAATAAAGTAAATTTTATTAAAGGGAGAAGATTGATGACAAAATTGTATGGTAGCTTAGAAGCAGGTGGCACCAAGTTTGTCTGTGCAGTAGGAGATGAGCATTTTCAAGTGGTTGAAAAGACCCAGTTTCCAACAACGACACCTTATGAAACCATTGAGCGCACGGTTGAATTTTTCAAGCGCTATGAGGACCGCTTGGCTGGTATCGCTATTGGATCTTTTGGTCCGATTGATATTGACCAAAATTCTCAAACCTATGGCTTTATCACCTCTACACCAAAACCAAACTGGGCCAATGTGGATTTGTTGGGCTTGATTGCTAAGCACTTTAACATTCCATTTTACTTTACGACGGATGTTAACTCATCTGCTTTTGGTGAGGCTTTGGTTCGTAAGGGTGTGAAGAGCCTGGTCTACTATACAATTGGGACAGGTATCGGGGCAGGAGCTATCCAAAATGGTGAGTTTGTCGGCGGTGTCGGCCATACAGAGGCTGGACATACCTATGTAGCCCTCCATCCCTATGATGTCAAACACGAATTTAATGGCGTTTGTCCTTTCCACAATGGTTGCTTGGAAGGTTTGGCAGCTGGCCCGTCATTGGAAGGTCGTACGGGTATCCGCGGTGAGCTGATTGATCTCCATTCAGATGTCTGGGATGTCCAAGCCTACTACATTGCTCAGGCGGCTGTACAGGCGACCCTTCTTTACCGTCCACAAGTGATTGTCTTTGGTGGTGGAGTGATGGCGCAAGAGCACATGCTCAACCGAGTCCGTGAGAAATTTACAGGTCTGATGAATGACTACCTGCCAGTACCAGATGTGAAGGAATACATTGTCACGCCAGCCGTAGCTGAAAACGGCTCTGCCACACTGGGCAACTTTGCTCTGGCTAAGCAGATTTCGGAATAAACGATAGACCCAGCTTGACTGGGTTTTTTTCTTCTGGCAAACAATCGAAAAATTTGATATGATTGCTTTAAAGAAGTAAGATTGGAGCATTGTTATGGCAGAACCATTATTTTTACAGTCCGTCATGCAGGAAAAAATCTGGGGCGGACAGCGCCTGAAGACAGAGTTTGGCTATGAGATTCCTAGTCCGACGACAGGGGAGTACTGGGCTATTTCCGCTCACCCCAATGGGGTTTCAGTCGTGGCTAACGGCCTCCACAAGGGAAAAGCCTTGGACCAACTGTATGCGGAGCGCAGGGATCTTTTCGGCAATAGCCAGAGTCCTGTTTTTCCCCTTTTGACCAAAATTTTGGATGCGGATGACTGGCTCAGTGTGCAGGTTCACCCAGATGATGCCTATGGATTGGAGCATGAGGGAGAGTTAGGCAAAACCGAGTGCTGGTATGTGATTGCTGCAGAAGAAGGGGCAGAAATCATCTATGGTCATGCGGCTAAGAGCCGCGAGGAGTTGGCACAGATGATTGAGAAGGGTGAATGGGACCCCCTTTTGACCCATGTTCCGGTCAAGGCGGGTGATTTCTTCTTCGTCCCTAGTGGTACCATGCATGCTATCGGTAAGGGCATTCTGATTTTGGAAACCCAGCAGTCTAGCGACACCACTTATCGAGTCTATGATTTTGACCGCAAGGATGACGCAGGCAACTTACGGGAGCTTCACATCCAGCAGTCAATCGATGTCATGACTATCGGCGAGCCTGCTAACAGCCATCCTGATACCGTGGTGGTGGGGAATTTGACCGTGACGACCTATGTCAGCAATCCCTTTTTCACCGTCTACAAGTGGCAGGTGGACGGGCCAGTAGAGATGAAACGGAGTGCCCCATATAGCTTGCTCAGTGTTCTGGATGGGGAAGGACAGATTGAGGTCGATGACCAAGTTTACCCCATCAAAAAAGGCAGCCATTTTATTCTGCCGACTGATGTTGAAGCCTGGACCTTTGATGGTTGTTTAGAAATGATTGTCAGTCACCCATAATGTTCAATTGGAAAAGGACCGAGGTTTGTTCTCGGTCCTTTTTGTCAGGGAGTTACTCAAAAATAGTAGTTCGGTAGTCATCCGTCAACTTCAGGTAAGCATCGTGAAGTGCACCTTTGAGTTCAGATACCTTGTTTTCTTCGGTAGTGAAGTTTCCTGCGCTAACATCTGCTTCAACGGCCTTATCCATGAGTTCCTGTAATTGCTCGTAGGATGAAATGGTAATGGTCAGTCCATCGTATTGGATGGTGACTGGTTTGAGTTGGCCAAATTGTTGTACCCGTTCTTGGTACATGGCTTTTTTGAAGATCTTATAGTCTCCAGCGTATTCTGGCAGAATATGGCTGAAGATGAGAGAGTCTGGAACTACATCGCTTCCTTCTTGTTTGTACTGGTTGGACATGTAAGGAACCAAACCATTGACATAGCCTTTTTCTGCTAAGAGTTCAAAGGCAGTTCGACGGAAGGAGAGGTCTCCCGGCACTCGTTCAGTTGTGGCTGTTGCCCAGATTGGAGCGAAAAGGCTGAGTTTATGATAGCCGTTGTTCATGACTTCGGTCGGATTCTCGGTATCGCGCTCAATGCGGTTGGCAGATTCGCGACGTACAGTGACATCGTAGTCGATGAGGTCATCGATGGTTTTCAACTCCATGCTTGCCCATTCTTCATCTGTGAAGTCTCGCTTGATATTGACACCATAAGGGCCATACTCTTCGTAACCTGGATAGGTTTTTTCAGTAGTTTCCAGCTTGTGGAACCATTGCCGTTGGACGTCTTTGGTCTGCTTGAGAACGGAGGTGCCTTCTGCATACTCCAGTGTATAAATCAAGTCAAAGAGTCCGCGGACATATTGCTGGAGGTCATCCGCATTCTGGAAGCGGTCTGGAGTCAAGTTATGGTAGCGTGTGCCGGTATGGGCAGAGTGGTCAAAGAGAGAGTTGAAGCCGACAATGCTGTAATCAACGCGGTCAGGTGCTTGGAGCATGCCTTCCGGATAGGCTTCTAGCTGCATGCCTGCTCTGTGATTGTAGCCAAGCATATACTTGTCATAGTCAAAGGCGTGTACCATTTCATGGGTCAGGGTAACTGCCCCGTCAGTGCCCAGTAATGGGGTAATGACAAAGCTAACTTCCTGCCTCCAGGCGTAGGCGCCGGCCCAGGTTAATTCAGGTAAGAAGTAGGTGCCAGATGGGCCAAAGACTTCTTGGATTGCCTGAGTGGTTTCGGCTGTGGCAGCATCTTGTAGTTTGTCTTGCGCTTCTTGCGTCAGCTTACCAGTTTCAGAATACCAGATTCCCTTCCAAGCGTAGGCGGAAGTATCGTAAGCATACTTACCATAGCCCCCCCAAACAGGTTGGAAGTAGAGCATGGTATGGCGGTGATTTTCAGGAAGAACCCGATACCACATATCATAGTGAGCGCGATAGAGTTCAGCGTCTGCCTGAATTTGCGCCTTGATCTTGTCCAGTTCTGTTTGATAGGCTTGTGGGTCACTGGTCTTGAGGCTCATATCAATGTAGCGGTCGTACATGCTGACAATCAGGTTGGACATGTTTGATACGATATAGACGTTTTCTTCACTTGTCGTCAAGAGTGGCAGGAGCATATTGAGGTAGCTTTCACGGACTCTTGTAGTGATGACCTCCTCTGGTATTTGCGGGTTGCTGAGGCGGTCGTAGACGTTCAGCTGTTGATTTTCTTCTTCGCTCAGGGCTAACGATTTGGTTTCCAACACATAGGCATCTGTGGTTTGTTTGAACCAGTCGTTGTTGCTCATATCAGGAAGGAAGAGTTTGCGGTAGCTTTCTAGGAAGTCAGTCAAACTAGCCTTACCTGTCACGGTCGCAAGTGATTCGCCGTAGGCAGCGTAGTTGCGCTGTGGGCTATAACTAGTATAGCCATTTTGTCCGACCACTAAGAGGTTGGCCAAGGCTTGCGCTTTTCCGCCAAAGAAATCGGTGTGGAAAAGAGTCAGTTCTTTACTGCTGATGTCGCCGTACTGAATATCGTACCAGCGGTCAAGGTAGGCAAGACTGAGAAGGATTTTTTCCTTGTTGTTTAGGATTGTTTGAACGGTGTCTTTGACGGATGTTGGGTCGTCTGGGTTGACGGAATCGTCGTTGACCAGAGTTTTCTTGAGATAGTCGGTCAGGTTTTCCTTGATCTTATTGAAGGATGGCTCTAAGAAGAGTCGATCCATCTGGTGTTCTTGGTTGTCTGTCAGGCCGAGAGCTTGATAAACATTGTCTGAACGGAATTCAACAGCAGACAGAGCTGGGAGTACTTGATCGAGAATCGCATTGTAATTTTTCAGGTTTTGACGCGGTGTGTAGCCTACCTGTAAATCAAGAAGGTTGTAGTGGGCCAAATCTCCCTTGTTTTCCTGATGTTGAATGGGTAGGAATTGGACGCTGCCATTTTCAAAATGGAGGAGTAGCTGGTTGGCACTGCCCTCTTTTCCTGCTAAGTCAGAAAGAACAGTTTTATCTGCCATCGGAACCAGACTGACAATTTTTGTAGTGGCAAGTGGATGATCCAGCGGAATCTGTTTGAGAGCCTTAAGCCAGTCTTCCTTGCTGGCAAATGGGAGCAATTTTTGGAGATTGT
Organism: Streptococcus oriscaviae; assembly: GCF_018137985.1. NCBI lineage: Bacteria > Bacillati > Bacillota > Bacilli > Lactobacillales > Streptococcaceae > Streptococcus > Streptococcus oriscaviae. Next base: position 1,677,021 of record NZ_CP073084.1, read on the forward strand.
AGTAGGCAATTTCCTGCTCGCTGCTGATGGATGTAGAGGAGCTGGTATTGGTAGAAGTAGAACTACTTGTACTAGTGTCCGTAGAAGAGGATGAGTTTAGGATGTCAGCGATGTCTTTTTCGTTGACGTAGCCTAAGTAGGTATACCCCTTGATTTGACTAGCTTCAGGCAGTTTATCTCCGACAGTGAGTTGATGGCTTTGGTTGTGGGCGGCTAAAACCTGTCCTTGCAAGGCTGCAATGCTATGGAGAGATAGGATGGAGCCGGTAGCTGTAATCACAAGGATAGAGGAAATCACTCCTTTTTTCTTTTTGCCCGCAAGGCTGACGCCCAAGATAAGAAAGGCAATGCCACTAATAGCTAGGAGGGCTCCGCTCCCCTCACCTGTTGCAGGGAGGATGCCGAAGATTTTTTTCTGATCTGCCCGGTAAACCAGATAGAGGGTTTGGTTTTCAGTGGCAGTTGCAGCGGTTAAGGACTGTTTTTCTAGTTTAGGAAGAATCAGGTCCTTTTGCGCCTTGGTCAATTCTGATTCAGCTAGGTAGCGGTATTGAACCGTCACGGAATTTGGAGTTGGAGCCAAGGCTTGCACCGGTAATTGGGAGGAGACCAAGAGTCCCATTCCAACCGCCAAGGATGCACCGCCAAGGGTCAACTGTTTCATGAGCTGTTTCTTTTTAAGCATAAGCATCACCCTTCTTTTTCTTTTTTTGGATAAAAATGGTCGCTACTATTATAACATTGAAAGGGGTTGCAAAATGCCAAAAATTTCATATTTTAGCTAAAAATAAATACAAACATAAAATGGTAGAAGTTTATTTTTCTAGGAAAGTGGTAACCTGTTCGGCTTGTTTAGGAAAAAGAAAAGGCAAAATACCCAATTTTCTGATAATTATTGAAATTCAATCGAAAATTTGATATACTGTAAGCAATTACAGTGTAAAGAGGAAAATATGACAACATTATTAGAAAAAACACGCGACATTACCTCGATTTTGAAGCGTTCTGAGGAGCAGTTGGCAGAAGAGTTGCCATACAATGCCATAGCAGAGCATTTGTCAGAGATTATCGATTGTAATGCTTGTATTATCAACAGCGAAGGTGAAGTCTTGGGCTATCACATGAAGTATAAGACCAACAACGACCGAGTAGAGGAATTTTTTATCAACAAGCAATTCCCAGAGGACTACATTAAGGCTGTGGCCCAAGTCTACGACACGCAGGTCAACCTTCCAGTGGAGAGTGAGTTGACAGCTATTCCGGTTGAGTCGCGTTCAACCTACCCAGGAGGCTTGACGACAATTGCCCCAATCCATGTGACGGGTATCCGCTTTGGCTCGCTGATTATCTGGCGCAATGAAGAGCAGTTTTTGGAGGATGACTTAATCCTAGTAGAAATTGCGGCGACCGTAGTAGGTATTCAGTTGCTCAATTTCCAGCGGGAAGAAGACGAGAAAAATATCCGCCGCCGTGCAGCGGTGAATATGGCAGTCAACACCCTATCTTACTCCGAAATGAAGGCAGTTTCTGCCATCTTGGGTGAACTCAAGGGCAACGAAGGCCAGTTGACAGCCTCTGTTATCGCAGACAGAATCGGTATCACCCGTTCCGTTATCGTCAATGCCCTGCGGAAACTTGAGAGTGCAGGAATTATTGAGAGTCGATCGCTGGGGATGAAAGGAACCTATCTCAAGGTTCTCATTCCAGCTATCTTCGATGAAATCAAAAAACGTGATTATTAACAATCAAGTCCAGATGTTTATCTGGGCTTTTTTCATATGGTTCGGAACGATAAGGAAAATTGTTGCGTTTCAGAACACAACAAAACAGAATTGGTGAGTGGTGGTACTCTTATCCTATCAGTGAATCTTCTTTTTGACTTCTAGGATTCTCACATCAATTGTAGCGTTACAGAAAAGGTGGATGCTGGTATTTCTTGCGTGGAGCTTTTGCGATTTTTGTGATAAAATAGGGAGATAGTGAAAGTTTATAAGGAGCAGAATATGAAGATTTCTGAAGAAGATGTTCGACATGTTGCCAAATTGTCAAAATTGGCTTTTTCGGAACAGGAAACCCGTGAGTTTGCCACTACTTTGACCAAGATTGTTGACATGGTAGAACTCTTGAACGAAGTAGATACGACCGGAGTTCCGGTAACAACAACCATGGCAGATCGTAAGAATGTCTTGCGGGAAGATGTGGCTGTAAAAGGACAAGCAAGAGAAGACTTGTTTAAGAATGTACCAGAAGCGCAGGATAATTATATCAAGGTTCCTGCCATCCTAGAAGGGGGAGGCGACGCCTAATGAGTTTGAATCATTTATCTATTGAAGAATTGCACGACCTCCTAGTAAAGAAGGAGCTTTCGGCTCTTGAGCTGACTCAGGCGACTTTGGAAGACATCAAAAGCCGTGAAGGGGCGGTTGATAGTTTCTTGACAATCTCAGAAGAGGCTGCTCTGGCTCAAGCCGAAGCCTTGGACGAAAAAGGCATTGATGCTGACAATGTGATGGCAGCTATTCCGATTGCAGTCAAGGACAATATTTCTACCAAGGGAATTTTGACAACAGCCGCTTCCAAGATGCTCTACAATTATGAGCCGATTTTTGATGCGACAGCAGTTGAAAAACTCTACGCCAAGGACATGATTGTCATTGGGAAAACGAATTTGGATGAGTTTGCTATGGGTGGTTCCAATGAAAATTCCGCCTTTAAACCAACCAAAAACGCTTGGGATCAGACCAAGGTTCCCGGAGGTTCATCAGGAGGTTCTGCCTCAGCTGTGGCATCTGGGCAGGTGCGTTTATCGCTCGGTTCGGACACAGGTGGCTCCATTCGCCAGCCAGCAGCCTTTAGTGGGATTGTCGGCATGAAACCGACCTATGGCCGGGTATCTCGTTTTGGTCTGATTGCTTTTGGTTCTTCCTTGGATCAGATTGGTCCTTTCTCTCAAACGGTAAAGGAAAATGCTCAGCTACTAAATGTTATTTCTGGTCATGATGTCAAAGATGCGACCTCAACCAAGCAAGAGGTGGCAGACTTTACCAGCAAGATTGGTCAAGACATTAAGGGCATGAAGATTGCCCTCCCGAAAGAATATATGGGTGAAGGGATTGACCCTGCCGTGAAAGAAGTGATTCTGAAGGCAGCGCGTCATCTGGAAAGTCTCGGAGCTATCGTTGAAGAAGTGAGTTTGCCGCATTCTAAGTATGGGGTGGCGGTTTACTACATCATTGCATCGTCAGAGGCTTCTTCTAACCTGCAACGCTTTGATGGTATCCGTTACGGTTTCCGTGCAGAAGATGCGACCAGTCTGGAGGAAATCTATGTTCAGACCCGCAGTCAGGGATTTGGTGAGGAAGTTAAGCGTCGCATCATGTTGGGAACCTTCAGTTTGTCCGCAGGGTATTACGATGCTTATTTCAAAAAAGCAGGTCAGGTACGCACCTTGATTATCCGCGACTTTGAAAAAGTCTTTGCTGACTATGACTTGATTTTGGGGCCGACAGCTCCGACAGTTGCTTTCGGTCTGGACACGCTCAACCATGATCCGGTGGCCATGTACTTGGCGGATCTCTTGACCATCCCTGTCAACTTGGCAGGCCTGCCAGGAATTTCCATTCCAGCAGGTTTTGTAGAAGGATTGCCAGTTGGTTTGCAGTTGATTGGTCCAAAATACTCAGAAGAGACCATCTACCAAGTAGCGGCTGCATTTGAAGCGACAACAGATTACCACAAGCAACAACCTGTGATTTTTGGAGGTGAAGCCTAATGAACTTTGAAACGATTATTGGTCTAGAAGTCCATGTGGAGTTGAACACTAACTCTAAGATTTTCTCGCCTTCATCAGCTCATTTTGGTGAGGATCCAAACGCCAACACCAATATCATTGATTGGTCCTTCCCGGGTGTTCTTCCGGTTTTGAACAAGGGTGTTGTGGATGCAGGAATCAAGGCTGCTTTGGCCTTGAACATGGACATTCACAAGGAAATGCACTTTGACCGGAAAAATTATTTCTATCCTGACAACCCAAAAGCTTATCAGATTTCCCAGTTTGACGAGCCGATTGGCTACAACGGTTGGATTGAGATTGAGCTAGAAGACGGCTCAACCAAGAAAATCCGTATCGAACGCGCTCACTTAGAAGAGGATGCTGGTAAGAACACGCACGGAACAGACGGCTATTCTTATGTAGACCTCAACCGTCAGGGTGTGCCATTGATTGAGATTGTATCAGAAGCCGATATGCGTTCGCCTGAAGAGGCCTATGCTTACTTGACTGCCCTCAAGGAAATCATCCAGTACACAGGTATTTCAGATGTAAAAATGGAAGAAGGCTCTATGCGCGTGGACGCCAACATCTCGCTTCGTCCTTACGGTCAGGAAGCCTTTGGTACCAAGACTGAGCTGAAAAACCTTAATTCCTTCAACTATGTTCGCAAAGGACTCCAATACGAAGTTGAGCGTCAGGCAAAAATCCTTCGCTCTGGCGGTCAAATCCAACAGGAAACCCGCCGTTATGATGAGTCAACAGGCGAGACAGTTCTCATGCGGGTTAAGGAAGGTTCATCTGATTACCGTTACTTCCCAGAACCGGACCTACCGCTTTATGAGATTGATGATAGCTGGATTGAGGAAGTGCGTGCGGAATTGCCAGTCTTTCCAAAAGCACGTCGCGCTCACTACATTACCAATCTAGGTTTATCAGATTATGATGCTGGACAATTGACTGCAACCAAGGTCTTATCGGATTTCTTTGAAGCAGCGGTGGCCCTTGGTGGTGATGCCAAACAAGTGTCCAACTGGCTGCAGGGTGAAGTGGCTCAATTCCTCAACGCCGAAAACAAGACGCTGGATCAAATTGCATTGACACCAGAAAACTTGGTTGAAATGATTGCCTTGATTGCGGACGGAACCATTTCCTCTAAAATCGCTAAGAAAGTCTTCGTTCATCTGGCAAAAGAAGGCGGTTCTGCCAAAGAATATGTTGAAAAAGCTGGTCTGGTACAGATTTCAGATCCAGCCGTCCTGATTCCGATTATCCATCAAGTCTTTGCGGACAATGAGGCAGCGGTTGCAGACTTCAAGTCTGGTAAACGCAACGCTGACAAAGCTTTTACCGGTTTCCTTATGAAAGCGACCAAGGGGCAGGCCAATCCACAAGTTGCTCAACAGCTCTTGGCTCAAGAATTGCAGAAATTGTTGGATTAGAGTAAGAATGTATGGGAAAAGTCCTAATGATCGCTTTGGTAGCTTTCCTGCTCTTGCCCTATCTATGCTTTAAGTTATATAGGTTCATCCGAATGCGACAGGTGATGCGCTATGGAGAGGACTTGGTCCTACCCGTCAAACTGACCAGTAACTATACGAAAGGACGATTTTCTGTGGGTGTCTATGCGCATAAAATGATTTTCTCACATTATCGCTTTGTGACAGATCGGAACCCCTATGGTCTCGTTGAGGCTTTGAATGGGCGTGTGATTCGGTTAAGTTCCCACAATCCCTACCTTAAAGGTGAATATAGGGTGCGGTACTGGAAGAAAGGGGAGTCTGTTTTCCTACTTGTTCTCGGTTAATAGTAAGAAGGTTGGATGTTGTATCCAACCTTTTTGAGCAATGTTCGTTTTTTGCTGTTTTTATTCATAAAAAATTGGAAATGATTAGGTTTGTGTCCGTGAAATGTGTATAATAAGACTGTAAAAAGGAAAAACATTCCTATCTATCATAAAGGAGTTACACATGAAAAAAATCTATACAGGAAAAACCAAGGATGTCTATGAACTGGATGACAAAACAGTCTTGCTCAAGTTCAAGGACGATGTGACAGGTAAGGACGGAGTCTTTGATCCAGGTGAGAACCAGGTTGGTCTTCAAATTGAGGGAGCTGGTCGTGCAGCATTGGCTATGACCCAATTTTTCTATGAAAAGCTGAATGCTCTTGGTCTCAACACCCACTATGTTTCCGCTGATTTGGACAAGAATGAGGCAGTTGTCAAAAAGGCGATAGTCTTTGGCAAGGGTGCGGAAGTCATCGTTCGCTACCGTGCGGTTGGCTCTTTCATCCGCCGCTATGGGGATTATATCGAGTCTGGTACAGAAATTCCAACCTATGTGGAAGTGACCCTCAAGGATGATGTTAAGGGCGACCCCCTCATTACCAAGGATGCTCTGGCTCTCTTGGGCATCATGTCTGAAGAAAGCTATGAGGAGCTGGCTGACTTGGCTAAAAAAATCGGTGATGTGGTCAAGGAGGAATTGGCTAAAAAGGGTCTGGAACTCTATGACATCAAGTTTGAATTTGGCTTGATTGATGGCAAGGTCGCGCTCATTGATGAAATTTCAGGAGGCAATATGCGGGCCTACAAGGGGGATGAGTACATCCTGCCACTTGAATTGGAAAAGATTTTATTGGGCTAAACGAAAGTCGCGCAGTCATTGAGAATGCGCGACTTTTTCTGTCTGAATAGCTTAAAGGCTGCTGTCACGGATGGTGAGCTGGGTTCCTAGCTTGATTTTTCGTGGGTGACAATGGGAAGAGGTGGTCAACATTTTGTCTAAGAGAAAGAGGGCTTCCTCCCCCATTTCCTCTGTATAGACACTGATGGAGGATAGGGCAGGATAGACCTGTCTGGTAATAGCGGTATCGTTGAAAGTGATAAGCTGGACTCTATCAGGAACAGCGATTCCCTTCTCTTGTAGAGCTCGCAAGGCACCGACAGCCAGAGTATCATTGGCCATGAAAAAGGCTGCAGGCAGCTTTTCGCCTAACTCTTCAATAGCTTGGCACATGAGTTGGTAGCCTGATTGGGTTGAAAAATTACCGATAAAGACCCGTTGGGGTTCATAGAGGTCTAGTTGGGTCATGTAGTTCTTGTAAGCGGTCAGACGGGGGTCGAGCAGTTTTTCCAAGCCATCTGTGGTTACCTCTTCCCCGACCATTAGCCCGATGTCTTCTATCTGCTTAGATCGAAAGTGATCGATGACCTTTTTGACAGAGTGTTCAAAATCTGTCGTGATACAGGAAAAACCTGCTTCTAATGTATCGCAGTCTACAAAGACGAGCTTGTCCTGTATGTGAGCCAGTTGTTGAATCTGCTTGGCGCTAAATTTACCGATGGCAATGATACCATCTGTCTGGTCGAGAAGCGGGTGGTTCAAGTCGTTGAAGGCACGAACGAGTTGGTAGCCCAGTTGGCTTGCTGCTTGCTCTATACTGACCCTGATCGAATAGTAGTAAAGGTCAGCCAACTCTTCGTTTTCTGTGTACCATTGGACAATGCCGATGGTGCCTTTTTTCTCTTGGGGAAGTTGTTTTTTCAAATGTTTGGTATAGCCCAACTCTTGCGCCAGATTTTGGATTCGCTCGCGGGTTTCTTGGCTAACAGCCAGACGGCTGTCACCTTTGAGAACACGAGAAACGGTCGCAGGAGAAACCTGAGCTTGGTGGGCGATGTCTTTAATGGTTACCATGGCAGTCTCCTTGTATCAGTTGTCACTATTATACCATAAAATCAACGGCTTCGTAAATAGTTAGTAAATTTTTAGTAAATATATTGACAAAACAATAGAGTTTAGGCTACAATAAAGAAAACGATTACAAGATGCAAGGAGGTTCTTATGAACACAGAGCAATTAAATCAAGCCTTTTCAGCCATTTTTGGTCAGGAACCAGATGCCACTTTCTTTTCACCAGGCCGTATCAACCTGATTGGGGAGCATACGGACTACAATGGCGGCCATGTTTTTCCAGCAGCCATTACACTAGGAACTTATGGGGCTGCCCGCAAGCGGGATGACCAGAAACTTCGCTTTTATTCAGGAAATTTTGAGGATTTGGGCGTCATTGAAGTGGACTTGGCAGATCTGGTTTTCAAGAAAGAGGACAACTGGACCAACTATCCAAAAGGGGTTCTCAAATTCTTGCAGGAAGCGGGTCATGTTATTGATGCGGGGATGGATGTCTATGTCTTTGGCAATATTCCAAATGGCTCAGGCCTGTCATCATCTGCTTCTCTGGAACTCTTGATTGGTATCATCGCAGAAGAACTTTTTGCCTTGAAGCTGGAGCGTCTGGACTTGGTGAAAATTGGCAAGAAGACGGAAAATGAATTTATCGGGGTCAATTCCGGTATCATGGACCAATTTGCCATCGGTATGGGGGCGGATCAAAGGGGCATCTATCTGGATACCAACACTTTAGAATACGAATTGGTACCCCTTGATTTGGGTGACCATGTGATTGTCATCATGAACACCAACAAGCGTAGGGAATTGGCGGATTCCAAGTACAATGAGCGCCGGGCGGAATGTGAAAAAGCAGTGGAAGAATTACAGGCTGCCTTGGACATCCAGACCTTGGGCGAATTGGATGAAGCAACTTTCGATGAATATGCTTACTTAATCAAGGATGCCAACCGCCTCAAACGAGCCCGCCACGCCGTTTCTGAGAACCAGCGTACTCTTAAAGCCAAGGCTGCCTTGGTAGCAGGGGATTTGGAGCGCTTCGGTCGTCTGGTCAATGCTTCTCATGTTTCCTTGGAACATGACTATGAAGTGACGGGCATTGAGCTGGATACCCTAGCCCATACAGCTTGGGAACAAGAAGGAGTTCTCGGTGCCCGCATGACGGGGGCAGGTTTTGGTGGCTGCGGCATTGCTATCGTAGCCAAGGACAAGGCGGAGGCCTTTACTGAGACTGTCGGTCGGATCTATACTGAGAAAATCGGCTACGCACCAGCCTTCTATCTAGCAGAAATTGCTGGTGGCAGCCGCGTCCTTTCCCGCAAATAAGATTGGAAAATTCACATGACAGAAACCTTACTTGAACGCTTTGTCAGCCAGGTCATCGCCTCTAGTTTCTACCAGGAATTGGACCGCACCTACCTCTCCAATCGGGTCATGGCTCTGGTTGGAGAAGAAGGGGTGGAGGCTGAAACAACCGCTACGAACCTCATTGATCTGAAGGATGAATTGGTCGCTCTGGCTGTCAAAAATGGCTTTTGTGGGGAACTCCTCGAGGAGCAGGACATCATAGGTGCCCAGCTCATGGACCTCATCACGCCAGCTCCTAGCCAGGTCAATGCTAACTTTTGGCAAATCTATGCAAGAGATCCTGAACAGGCTATTGCGGACTTTTATCAGCTCAGTCAGGCCAATGACTATGTCAAAAACAAGGCTATCGTTAAAAATGTCTACTACCAAAGCCCGACGGAATATGGCGATTTGGAAATCACCATCAATCTGTCCAAGCCAGAAAAGGACCCCAAGGCCATCGCGGCTGCTAAGTTGGCTAAGTCTTCGAGCTATCCACTCTGTCAGCTCTGCATGGAAAATGAAGGCTACCAGGGCCACATCAACCACCCTGCACGGGCCAACCACCGAATCATCCGCTATGAGATGGAAGGACAAACCTGGGGCTTTCAGTATTCGCCCTATGCCTATTTCAATGAGCATTGTATCTTCTTTTATGGCCAGCACGAGCCCATGAAAATCAGTCGCCTGACCTTTGAGCGTCTCCTCAACATCGTGGATCTCTTCCCGGGTTACTTTGCAGGCTCCAATGCTGATTTGCCCATCGTGGGCGGCTCCATCTTGACCCATGAGCATTACCAGGGCGGCCGCCATACCTTTGCCATGGAAAAAGCTCCGCTGGAGCAGGTCTTTACCATCGCAGGCTTTGAGGATGTGCAGACTGGCATCGTCAAGTGGCCCATGTCTGTCGTTCGGATTGCTGGGCCAGATAAATCTCGCCTGGTTGACTTGGCTGACAAGATTTTGGAGAAATGGCAGGGCTATTCGGACCCAGAAATGGGGATTTTGGCTTCCTCAAATGGCCAAGCTCACCATACCATCACACCTATTGCCCGCAAAAAAGAAGGTCTCTTTGAGCTGGACCTGGTTCTGCGCGACAACCAAACTTCGGAAGAATTTCCAGACGGCATCTACCATCCCCATCCCGATGTTCAACACATCAAGAAGGAAAATATTGGCCTTATCGAAGTCATGGGTCTGGCTATTTTGCCGCCACGGCTCAAGGACGAGCTGAAGGTTGTCGAAGATTTTCTGCTGGGGAAAGTGGATCAGGTAGCCGACTATCATCAAGAATGGGCAAACCAGATAAAAGCTGATAAGGAGGTCTCACCTGAAAATGTAACCCAAGTAGTCCAAGAGGCGGTCGGTCAAGTCTTTAGCCGAGTGTTGGAAGATGCTGGTGTCTACAAACGGACCCCACAAGGGCAAGCGGCCTTCTTGCGCTTTGTACAGGCGGTCGGGTTAGCTGAGCAAGATACGGATATTAGCTAGAAAGAGATTTCTGGCAGCAACCAGAGAAAAAATAGTCCTTAGGGCTATTTTTTTGATATACTACTCTTTGGTACAAAAGGAGAAAGAATGAATCAATCAACAAAGGGAACGCTGATTACTCTAGCAGCTGGTATAGCTTGGGGCTTGTCAGGAGTTAGCGGCCAGTATTTAATGGATATGGGAATTGGTGTGGACTTGCTAACCTCTCTGCGCCTGTTGCTGTCAGGTGCTGTCTTGCTCGTTTTAGCCATTTTTACCTCCAGGAATCAGCTCAAGTCCGTCCTAAGGGATAAGCAGGCTCTTTTGGCTATCTTTGGCTTTGCTATGCTGGGCTTGGTACTCAATCAAGTAGCCTATCTGACAGCCATCGCCCATACAAATGCAGGGACGGCAACCGTCTTGCAGTATCTCTGTCCAATTTTGGTCTTGGGTTATACTTGTTTAAAAGAGAGGGAGTTGCCCAGTGGTGTGGAGATTGTTTCCATCCTGCTTGCTGTTGCAGGAACTTTTTTCATTGCGACCCACGGTCAGTTAAATGAGTTGGCAGTTACTCCTGTCGGTCTTTTTTGGGGGCTCTTTTCCGCAGTAACCTACGCCCTCTACATCATCCTTCCCAGTCGACTGATACAAACCCACGGTTCTTTGGTTGTGATTGGGCTAGGAATGCTGATGGGTGGGTTGGTCGTTACCCTAGTCAGACAGACATGGACAGCCTCTTTGCCTCTCACAGGAGAGAGTTTACTGGGATTGACAGGGATAGTCGGTGTTGGAACCATCTTTGCTTATACAGCCTTTCTCAAAGGTGTCAGTATGGTTGGCCCAGTCAAGGGTAGCCTTTTAGCTTCTGTTGAACCCATCGCCTCGGTTGTTTTTGCGGTTTTTCTGGTCAATGAGCAATTTTATCTGGTTGATTTTTTGGGAATGCTGTTGATTCTGCTGGCAGTCACCCTGATTTCCCTAAAAGATTTACTATTGCGCTCAAAGAGTATTCGATAAGATACTCTTTTTTTGGTATACTAAAAGAAAAGGTTTTCAAGGATGGTAAAGCAATGATTAAAGAATTTTGTGCAGAGAACCACAGTCAGGTAGCCCGTGCCCTAGCATTGGGAGCGAATCGCATTGAGCTGTGCGATAATTTGGCAGTCGGCGGTACCACGCCTAGCTATGCAGTCATTGCCTATGTCTGCCAGTTGGCCCATGAGCAGGGAGCGACCGTCATGACCATGATCCGTCCTAGAGGGGGAGATTTTTACTATGACGAAACCGAGCTATCACTGATGCTGACAGACTGCCGAGTTGCTAAGGAGGCTGGCAGTGACGGGTTGGTTTTTGGAGTTCTGACCAAGGACAATTGGCTAGATGAAGCGGCCCTTGAGCAACTCTTAGTTGCTTCCAGTGGTTGCGAAACGGTCTTTCATATGGCCTTTGATCAGATTCCGCGCAAGCGGCAGTTTGAAGCCATTGATTGGTTGGCAGACCATGGTGTCACGCGGATTTTAAGCCGTGGCGGTCTGGCTGGTAGCGCTGTGGAGAATCGTGCCTGGCTACAAGAGCTACTCACCCATGCAGCAGGGCGGATTGAGATAGTAGCAGGCGGCGGTTTGAACCGGGGCAATCTGTTTCTTCTAGTGGATGAGCTTGGGATTGATCAAGTACACGGAACACGCTTGTTTTGGTGAGCTAGGGATCCCTCTCAGAGCGCCTTCCATCTGTCAGCTGAAAACAGGGTGAATCTTATCGGCTAAGCAAGCGGGCTTGGCCTTTTGCTGCTTATTTCCCGTTCGCTATTTAGGCCTAAATGTGGTATAATTATCTGTATTACACAAATTGGAGAAGCATCTTGAGTATTGAACAGTATATGCCAGATTTTGCCTTAGAAAAGGCCTATGACGTGACAGTAGAGGGCTTGCGCAAGCACAAGATAAAAGTTGTGTTTGTGGATTTGGACAACACCTTGATTGCCTGGAACAACCCAGATGGAACCCCCGAAATGCGCCAGTGGCTTCACGACCTACGAGATGCAGGTATTCCAGTCGTGGTGGTATCGAACAACAAGTACGAACGGGTGAAACGGGCGGTTGAACAGTTTGGGATTGATTTTGAGGCCTTTGCCCTCAAACCATTTACCTTCGGGATTAACCGAGCCCTCAAGCGTTTTGATGTTCAGCCACAGGAGGTGGTGATGATTGGCGATCAATTGATGACGGACATCCGAGCAGCCAAGCGCGCAGGTCTCAAGTCTGTGTTGGTTAAACCCTTAATCCAGACCGACTCCATCAATACTCAGATTAACCGTTGGCGGGAACGTCGCATGATGAAACGCATCAAGGCAGAGCGCGGTGGAATTGACTACAAGAGGGAAATGTAAGTGGAAGAATTATTTTGTATCGGCTGTGGGGCCAAAATCCAGACAGAGCAAAAAGAACAGGCAGGCTACACGCCTCAGTCTGCCCTAGAAAAAGGATTGGAAACAGGACAGGTCTATTGCCAGCGCTGTTTCCGCCTCCGTCATTATAATGAGATTTCAGATGTCAATATTTCAGATGACGACTTTATGAAGCTTCTGCACAGCGTGGGAGAAAGCAACGCTCTTGTGGTGAACGTTGTTGACATATTTGACTTTAATGGCTCTGTTATTCCAGGTCTTTCTCGTTTTGTAGCAGGAAACGATGTGCTTCTTATCGGTAATAAGAAGGACATTTTGCCAAAATCTGTCAAGGATGGCAAGGTGACTCAGTGGTTGACTGAACGGGCTCACGAAATCGGCCTTCGTCCGGTTGATGTGATTCTCACCTCCGCCCAGAACAAGCAGGCCATTCAGGAGTTGATTGCAAAAATTGAAGCCCACCGCAAGGGACGTGATGTCTATGTGGTCGGAGTGACCAATGTTGGCAAGTCGACCCTCATCAACGCCATCATTCAGGAAATTACAGGTGATAAGGACGTCATTACCACTTCTCGCTTTCCGGGGACAACCTTAGATAAGATTGAGATTCCCTTGGACGATGGGGCCTTTATCTACGATACACCAGGAATTATCCACCGTCACCAGATGGCTCACTACCTGACGGCTAAAAATCTCAAGTATATCAGCCCCAAAAAGGAAATCAAACCCAAAACCTACCAGCTCAATCCCGAGCAGACTCTCTTTTTGGCAGGTCTAGGCCGCTTTGATTTTATCTCAGGAAACCGTCAAGGGTTTACAGCCTTCTTTGACAATGAACTCAAGCTTCACCGGACCAAGCTCCAAGGGGCTGGTGAATTTTACAAAAAGCATGCGGGAACTCTCCTTGTTCCTCCAACTAGTAAGGAATTGAAGGTCTTTCCTGAACTAGTTCGCCACGAATTTACCATCAAGGAAAAGACAGATGTGGTCTTCTCTGGTTTGGGCTGGATTCGAGTCAACGAGGCTGCTACCATTGCAGCTTGGGCGCCAAAGGGCGTGGATGTGGTTCTACGCAAGGCTATTATCTAACTCAGGCCTTCCTCTCAGACCTCCTTTTCTCGCCTGCCCCACCATTAGGGATGGCTGCGGACTTGAGAAGTAGACAGATGCCTGTGATTCTAAAGACAAATAAAAGGAAAAAATATGCTTACATCGAAACAACGTGCCTTCTTGAACAGTCAGGCACATAGTCTAAAACCCATTATCCAGATTGGAAAAAACGGTCTCAACGACCAGATCAAAACCAGTGTTCGTCAGGCACTTGACGCGCGCGAACTCATCAAGGTCACTTTACTGCAGAATACGGATGAAAATATCCACGAAGTCGCAGAAATCTTGGAAGAAGAAATCGGTGTTGATACTGTTCAAAAAATCGGCCGAATTCTGATTCTATATAAACAATCTAGCAAAAAAGAAAACCGGAAACTATCTATCAAAGTCAGAGACATCTAACAAGGAGAGCCTATGGCGATTGAACTCTTAACTCCCTTCACCAAGGTGGAACTAGAAACCCAAGAAGTCACCAGCGATCGCAAGCAGGTCGGACTTTTGGCTGGGAATTTCAATCCTGTTCACAATGCCCATCTTTTGGTAGCTGATCAGGTTCGTCAGCAGTTGAATTTAGATGCTGTTTTGCTGATGCCAGAACTTCTGCCAGCTTATGCCGACAAGCTGGATAGCGTTGACGACCTCCATCGCCTCAAGATGTTGCAGCTGGCGATAAAAGACCGAAAAGGCTTGGGTCTGGAAACCATTCAGTTAGAAAAACGTGAATTTTGCTACACGGTAGATTTGATTACGGAATTGATGGAGCGTCATCCAGATACGGACTTCTATATCATTTTGGGGGCTGATTTGATTGACACTCTGCCTAAATGGCATCGGATTGATGACTTGTTGCAGCTGGTTCAATTTGTTGGTGTCCAACGGCCCCGCTATCGGGCAGGAACATCCTATCCCTTGATTTGGGTCGATGTGCCGTTGATGGATCTTTCTTCTAGTATGGTACGGGATTTTATCAAAAAGGATCGCTGGCCTGAATTTCTCCTGCCAGAAACAGTACTGGCCTATATTGAAGAAAAAGGACTCTATCGATGATTGCGGCAGATTTAAGCTTCGATCGTGAAGCGCTTTTAGAAAAAATTCGTGCAGCCATGAATCCCCAGCGGTTTCAGCATGTCTTGGGAGTGGAAGAGGTGGCGCTTGCCTTGGCGGAGCAGTACGGTTGCGATACCAGAAAAGCCAGCCTAGCAGCGCTTTTACACGACTATGCCAAGGAAGTAGAAAATCAGGTTTTTATTGACTTGATTGCTAAGTATGACTTGGATAAGGACCTGCTCAACTGGGACAACAATATTTGGCACGGTGTGGTGGGAGCCTATAAAATTGCAGAGGATTTTGGTCTGAAAGACCCAGAAATTTTTCAAGCCATTCAACGCCATACTGTTGGAGCAAGCCAGATGACCTTGCTGGACAAGGTGCTCTATGTGGCAGATTATATTGAGCCCAACAGGGATTTTCCGGGAGTTGAAGAAGCACGACGACTTGCTAAGTGTGATTTGGATCAGGCAGTGGCCTATGAAACTGCCCAGACCATCGCCTATCTGGCCAAAAAACGGATTCCCATTCATCCCCAGACGCTGAAAACCTATAATGGCTATGTCGCCTATTTGAAGGAGTAGAGATGATTGTATTAAAACCTGTTGACGAAAGCTCCTATCAGGCAGTTTTGGACTTGACAGTAGCAGAAGAGGACCAAGGATTTGTGGCTCCCAATGTGCGCTCACTCGCTGACGCCTGGCTTTACAGAGAAAATGGGGATGTCTTCCCTTACGCTGTTTGGGCTGGTCAGCAGGTGGTCGGTTTTACCCTGATTGATATTGATGAAGACATCCGGCAGTACATGATCTGGCGCATGATGATTGGAAAAGAATTTCAGGGACAAGGCTACGGACAGGCTCTATTGGAAGCGGTCATAGAATTGGCTCAATCACATCCTGTCTGCGATCATTTGATTGCTTCTTATGTCAAGGGCAATCAGAAAATGGCTAGACTCTTAGAGAAAAATGGTTTTGTCTTGGATAGTGAAGAAGAAAGGGAATTGGTCTTCCGTTTGGAAACGCCTTAGGGAGCAGTATGAAAACAGCCTTGTTAGTCATTGACATTCAAAACCTCCTAGTGGAGGAAAAACCTTATGCTATTGAAGAGCGTTTAGCCCTCTGGAAAGATAGCATCACAAAAGCTCGTCAAGCAGAGATTGAAGTCATTCATATTCGTCATAGTGACCAATTCTTAGTCAAAGGAACGGATGATTGGGAGATTTATCCTCTTGTCGCTCCGCTTGAAGGTGAGAAGATTTTCGACAAAACCTTCAACAGTGCTTTCAAGGAAACAGGACTCCATGCCTATTTGCAGGAGAAGGAAGTCAAGCGGCTCATTATCATGGGGATGGCGACCAATTTTTGCATTGACACGACGGTTAAGGTTGCCTTTGAATTAGGCTACAAAGTGGCTGTCATTCAGGATGGGACAACGACAGGTTATTCAGGACAATTGGATACAAAAGACTTGATTGACCACTACCAAAACATCTGGTCATGGAATTTTGCCCAGGTAGATACATTAGAAAATATGTTGAGAGGATAAGATGAAAGAACTAGACCTAGTAAAAATTGTGGTTCAGGCAGCCGATGACAAGCGGGCCGAAGACCTTGTTGTCATTGATGTGCAAGGCCTGACCAGCGTGACAGATTATTTTGTTATTGCAAGCTCTATGAACAGCCGTCAGTTGGAAGCTATTGCGGAAAACATCCGTGAAAAGGTAGCCGAGGCTGGAATCAAGGGGAGCCGTGTGGAAGGCGATAGCAATGGTGGCTGGGTCCTTTTGGACTTGGGCGGCGTTGTGGTTCATGTCTTCTCAGAAGAAATGCGTGACCTTTACAACCTCGAAAAACTCTGGCATGAAGGTCGTTTCTTGGAAGTGTCGGAGTACCTAGGATAGAGAGAGCTTTATGGCAAATTTAGTAACCGTTTTAGGGTTGGGGTTAGCGGGCATAGACCCTGTTGGTATGTTGATGCTTATGGCACAGCTTGCTGCTGGTGGAAGCAAGCGTCAAGCAGTTCTTTTTGCAGGGCTTGTTCTCTTTGGTACAACCCTGCTAGGTGTGGCCTTATCGACACTTTTAGGATCTAGTCTCAATAAACTGAGCGACTTTATTGGGGAAGTCGGCACAGCTATCAATCAACTGCCTGATGCCAGTTGGATTTGGATTGATGTCGCCCTAATCGCTCTCTTGATTTATTGGGGCATTCGCCGTGACAATCAAAAAGAAATCAAAGAGAATCAAAGCGAAAAGAAGATAACAGGTATCTGGGCTGGAGTAGTCTTTATGGTTTTTACTGCTCTGACTGACCCTAGTTTTCTCGCAGTCTTAGCCATATCTGGACATCGCAATCATTTTCTCTTGTCCTTGCTTTACAGTACAATCTGGGTCTTGCTGAGTCAAGCTCCACTCTTTCTCCTCACTATTGCTGTGATTTTCAACCAGCATGAGAAATTTGTTCTAGAATTCAATGCTTTCATGGACAAGTATCGTCCAATACTAAATAGGGGACTGACGGGGCTTATTTATATCTTAGCTGGTGTCTTTACCTTGGATTTAGCTCTTTACCTCTTAGCAGGGAGTTGGCTTCTGGCCTAAGACAGTCGTAAGACTGTTTTTTCATCGAAAAGAAGGAAGGATATATGGCAACTTATGAAACCTTTGCGGCTGTCTATGATGAAATTATGGATGACAGCTTGTATGATAAATGGACGGCTTTCAGCCTTCGTCACTTGCCAAAGCAAACGAGAACACTCCTAGAGTTGGCCTGTGGAACAGGGATTCAGGCTGTTCGTTTTGCCCAAAAGGGCTACGAAGTGACAGGGCTTGACCTGTCTTATGAAATGCTGGAATTGGCTCAGAAAAAGGCAGAAGCAGCTGGCGTCATGATGGAACTCGCGCAGGCAGACATGATGGCCTTAGAAGGTGTTGGAGACTTTGATGCTGTGACTTGCTACTCAGACAGCCTGTGCTATATGGCAGATGAAGAGGCTGTTTTGCGGGTCTTTGAAGGTGTTCACTCTGTTCTCCATGCCCAAGGTGTGTTCCTCTTTGATGTCCACTCCATCTATCAGATGGCGGAAGTCTTCGCAGGGTACAGCTATCATGAAAATTATGAAGATTTTGCCTTTGTCTGGGATACCTATGAGGGGGAGCGTGCACATTCTATCGTTCATGAATTGACCTTCTTTGTCAAGGATGAGGAGAATGAAGAAGAGCGGTTTATCCGTCGGGACGAAGTTCATGAAGAACGGACTTATCCGATTGAAACCTATATGAATTTATTAAAACAAGCTGGTTTTACCTCTGTGGAAGTCTTTGCGGACTTTGAGGACCAAGCCCCAACTGAAACCAGCCAGCGTTGGTTTTTCAAGGCGGTAAAGGCATGATTTCCGGTATTATAGCAGAATACAATCCCTTCCACACAGGCCACAAATACCTCTTGGAACAGGCTGAGGGTCTAAAAATCGTGGTCATGTCTGGTAATTTCGTCCAACGGGGGGAACCTGCGATTGTAGACAAGTGGACACGGGCTCAGATGGCTCTGGAGCATGGAGCGGATTTGGTAGTCGAAATGCCTTTTTTGGTGTCGGTTCAGTCTGCAGATCATTTCGCCAAAGGGGCCGTAGACATCTTGCACAAGTTGGGTGTAGAACGCTTGGTTTTCGGTACGGAAGAAATGCTGGACTACCAGAAAATTGCGGCCGTCTATGCGGAACAGTCTGCAGAGATGGAAACCTTTGTGAAAAACTTGCCTGACCATCTGTCTTATCCACAGAAAACCCAAGCCATGTGGCAGGAATTTGCAGGTCTGAGTTTTACAGGTGCGACACCTAATCATATTCTGGCTCTGGCCTATGCCAAAGCGGTGACAGGGACGGGGATTCAGCTCTGTCCTGTTCAGCGGCAGGGGTCTGGTTTTCATTCGGAAGAGGTTGAAACCACCTATGCCTCGGCTACGGCTATCCGAAAGGGGGCAAAAGAGCTGGACTTGGTGCGAGCTTTTTTACCGTCTGCTAGTTTGTTTGAAGAGGTGGCCAAGGTCAGTTGGGAAGATTATTTTCCCCTGCTCCGCTACCAGATTGCGACCCACCAAGATTTGACCCAGGTCTTTCAAGTCAACGAAGAAATCGCCAATCGTATCCGCGTAGCTATTGGGAGCGTAGCGACCGTGGAAGACTTGGTAGAGGCAGTTGCGACCAAGCGTTATACCAAGGCACGGGTGCGGCGGATTTTGACCTACATTTTGGTCAATGCAGCGGAAAATCCCTTGCCAGCGGCCGTTCATGTGCTGGGCTTCACGTCACGAGGGCAAGCCTATCTCAAAGAAATCAAGGAGCGGGTGGACTTGGTGACGCGGATTGGCAAGGAACCTTGGGACAGCCTGACCCAGCAGGCAGATACAGTCTATCAGTTGGCTGTTAAGGAAGTGGCAGAGCAGACTTACGGGCGCGTGCCGGTGAGGGTGGAGAGATAAGAGCAATATTTTTCAACCTAACCATGAAGATTAAAAGGAGTTTTCCATGATTCAACCGATTATGAAAGACATTTTTTCCTCCAGCAGCGGTCCGAGCCTGCGACACAGGCAGACCTGCAGGTCGGTCAGGATTTACAGGACACTCTAGTAGCCAATGCCCATGCTTGCGTGGGCATGGCAGCAAACATGATTGGCGTCAAAAAGCGGATTATTATCGTTAATATGGGCTTCGCCAATCTAGTGATGTATAATCCCGTCCTCATCAGCAGGGCTAAGCCCTATCAGACTGAGGAAGGCTGCCTGTCGTTAGAAGGTAGCCGCCCAACCACTCGTTATCAGGAGATTGAAGTAGAATTTTTGGACGCTTCTTGGAAAAAGCAACGCTTAAAGCTGACAGACTTCCAGGCTCAGATTGTTCAGCATGAGCTGGATCATCTGGAGGGAAAGATTATTTAATAGAAAAAAGCAGAGCGATTTGGATATATCGTTCTGCTTTTTTATGGAAGCCAAAAAGACTTGGAAATATCCAAGTCTTTTCAGTGATTATTGGCCTGAAATTTCAGCAGCGTGGTCATCCATTGAAAGAACTTCGTGGAAGACGCGTTGAGTCAATTCAGTCTTTTGCTCTTTAGTGAGGTACTTGGTGTTTACGCAGTATCCAGAGATACGAACGATAACATCTTCACCTGCCATAATCTTGTCATACACATCGTTCAAGTCCATAACGTTCAAGTTAACGTGCTGACCACCTTGCTCGAAGTAACCGTCAAGGATAGTTACCAAGTTGGTTACCTGCTCGTCAAATGTTTTACCAAGAGCTTTTGGTGAAACTTGAGTAGTCAAGGAGATACCGTCGTTAGCGTGTTTGAAGTTGAGTTTTGAAAGAGTGTTCAAGTTTTGCAACCAACCACCACGAGATTTAGACGTTGGGTTAGCACCTGGTGGGAAGAATTCTACTTGAGAAGTGTTCACAGAACCATCTTCATTGAGGAATACTCCGCGGTGAACTGGTGAGTTAGCTGTTTGTTTAGAGTAAGCAACGTTTGAAGTGATGGTCAAGATAGACACAGTTGCTTCTGCATTCTTGTAGAGCTTGTGTTTGTTCAAGCGAGTGAAGAATGCTTCCATGAGCCATTTCGCGATGTCATCTACACGGTCGTCATCCTCACCGTAGCGTGGGAAGTCGCCAGTTACTTCGTAGTCGTAGATGAAGCCATCTTCGTCACGGATTGGTTTAACTTGAGCGTACTTGATAGCTGACAGGGAGTCAACAGTGTTGGCAAATCCACAGATACCGAAGCCCATGTTTGCACGAAGGTGAGTTGGCAAGAAGGCCATTTGCACTGCTTCGTAGTTGTACTTATCTGTCATGTAGTGGATGATGTTCATGGCATCCACATAAGTGTCTGTCAACCAGTCAAGGGCGATTTCAAAGTTCTTAACAACTTGGTCGTAGTCAAAGATTTCAGAAGTGTTTGGCTCAACTCCGCCAAATACTTTGTAATCTTTATGAACATCATCGTAACCGTTGTTCCAGCTTGAAAGGAGAGCTTTCAGAACGTTTACACGCGCACCGAAGTACTGGATGTTATGGCGTTGATCTTCGCTTTCTGGGTCAAGTGGAGATACACAGCAAGAGATACAGCTCATTTCTCCATAACCGTCTTTAGCCATAGTTGTTACACCTTCGTACTGGATAGAAGAGTGCTTGTGGCTCATTGCCATACAGTAGCGACGGAAAGCATATGGAAGCTTGTCAGACCAAAGAACGGTCAAGTTTGGTTCTGGAGAGTTACCGATGTTGTCAAGGGTGTTCAAGAAACGGTAGTCCATCTTGGTAACACGGTGACGGCCATCGTTACCCATACCAGCCATAGATGTTGTCAAGAAGGTTGGGTCACCTGAGTAGATTTCGTCGAAGGCTTTTGTACGAGCGAATTTCACTGTACGAAGTTTCAATACGAAGTCGTCAACGAATTCTTGGATTTCTGATTCGGTGAAAGTACCGCGAGCCAAGTCACGTTCTGCGTAGATGTCCAACACGATTGGCACACGACCAAGAGATGTTGCAGCACCGTTGATAACACGGCAGACAGCCATGAAGGCGATGTTTGTCCATTGGATAGCTTCTTTGGTGTTCAATGCAGGACGGCGAACGTCAACCCCGTAATGGTCACCCAAGCGAACAACTTGTTGAAGAGCTTGGTACTGAAGGTTGATTTCTTCGCGAAGACGGATTGATTCTTCGTCGATTTCAGTGATCGCGTTCCAGTCTGCAACCTTTTCTTCCATCAGGTAGTCTGCACCGTAAAGAGCAAGACGAGCGTACATACCGATGATACGGCCACGTGAATAAGCATCTGGAAGACCAGAAACGTGGTGAGAGTGGCGAGCACGACGGATGTCAGAAGTGTAAGCGCGGAAGATACCGTCGTTTACAGTTGTTGCGTGCTTGGTGTAAATTTCATGAAGGAGTGGGTCTGGAGTATAGCCGTTTTCGATCAGAGTCGTTTCAGCCATACGGATACCACCGCGAGGCATGAAGTTCAATTTGAAGAGCTCATCGTTTTGGATACCGAAGATCAATTCGTTTTCTTTGTCGATGAAACCAGCTGGGATGTCAGCGATAGAAGTCGCACGATCTACGTCCATTGGGAAACGAGTGTCTTCGTAGCCTGCTTTGGTTTCTTCGATGATTTTCTTGATACGAAGAGAACGCTCAGTAGGGCCAGCAAGGAAGCTCTCATCACCATCATATGGAGTGTAGTTAGCTTGTACGAAGCGGGTTACGCTGGCTTTTTCTTGCCAGTCAGTACCTGCAAAGCCTTCCCAGGCTTGGGCGAAAATGTCTTCAGTAACATTTTTTGTTTTTACTTTTGTTGACATGAGGGTACTCCTTTTTTACATTTAGTGTGGCTTATTCACACTATTTGGTAATATTATACCATTTGAAAACTCTTTCTACAAGGCGTAGGTACTTGAAAATAAATGAAAAAGAATGAAAGTATCTTGATAATTCTTTCACAAATTTTCACACAAAAACTCAAGCAACGAGAACGAGCGAGTAGAAGAAATGATTTTCCTGTTGTATAATAGAATAGAAAGCTAGCAGAGCTTGGTCATGTAAAGGTTGACTCATTTTTTTCAAAATAAGAGAAGGAGAAGGCATGTTAATTTTTCCGCTGATCAATGATACATCACGCAAGATTATCCATATTGACATGGATGCCTTTTTTGCGGCCATTGAAGTGCGGGACAATCCCAGTCTTCGCGGGAAGCCTGTTATTATCGGAAGTGACCCACGGTTAACAGGAGGACGCGGAGTGGTCTCAACCTGTAATTATGAAGCCAGGGCCTTTGGTGTCCGCTCTGCCATGTCCTCTAAAGAAGCCTATGAACGTTGTCCACAGGGGATTTTCATTTCTGGCAATTATGAGAAGTACCAGAAGGTCGGCATGCAGGTGCGGGAAATTTTTCACCGCTATACCGATTTGGTGGAGCCCATGTCCATCGATGAGGCTTATCTGGATGTGACGGAAAACAAGCTGGGGCTGTCATCTGCTGTCAAGGTGGCCAAGTTGATACAATATGATATTTGGAAGGAACTTCGTTTGACAGCTTCTGCGGGAGTGTCTTACAATAAATTTTTGGCTAAGCTGGCATCTGACATGGAAAAACCTCGCGGGCTAACGCTGATTTTACCTGAGCAAGCACAAGAGGTTCTGTCCAATCTGCCTATCGAGCGGTTCCATGGGGTAGGGAAAAAGACGGTGGAAAGACTTCACGAAATGGGAGTTTTTACAGGAAAAGACTTGCTCCAGATTCCTGAGATGACCTTGATAGACCGGTTCGGTCGCTTTGGATACGACCTCTATCGCAAGGCAAGAGGGATTTCCAACTCACCTGTGAAGGTCAATCGGATTAGAAAGTCCATTGGCAAGGAGCGAACCTATCGCAAACTGCTTTACAGAGAAGAAGACGCCAAAAAGGAGCTGACCAATCTGGTCAAACGAGTGGCGCTCAGTCTAACCAGGCATGGCAAGAAGGGCAGAACGATTGTGCTGAAAATTCGCTACGGTGATTTTACTACTCTGACCAAACGGCACAGTCTAGAAGAGGCTATCTTTCAAGAAGAAGCTATCGAACGAGAGGTTCTGGAAATCTTTGATCAGGTGGCACAGCCTGCTAAAGGGATTCGGTTGTTGGGCGTGACGGTGACCAATTTTGAGGCAGATAGTTGAGTTGCGTCCGCGTCTGTGATACACTGAAGCAAAGGAGTTATTATGCAGATTTCAAGTCGTTTTACCATTGCCAGTCATATTTTGACGCTGTTGGCTCTAGAGGGTCAGACTGAAAAACTGACCAGTCAGGCTATTGCCGGCAGTGTAGGTGTCAATCCTGTTGTTGTCCGCAATATTTTAGGCCAACTCAAGCAGGCAGGATTGGTCCATGTGGCGCGTGGTGTCGGTGGTGCTACTCTGGCAAAGGACGTCCGAGATGTGACCTTGTTGGATATTTATCAGGCAGTTGAGAGTTTGGGTCAGTCGGGTCAGTTGTTTGGTTTTCATGAGCAGCCCAATCCAGCTTGTCAAGTCGGCAAGAATATCCATCACTTATTGGACGATGAACTAGAGCGAGCTCAGGCAGCCTTGGAAAACGAATTGGCTCAGACCAAGCTTTCGGATTTACTAGAGAAAATGGACTCTCTTTCGTAGGAAGGAGAGTTTTTTAAAATTCGAGTTGTAATAATTGACATTACAACCAGCGAATGATATAGTGGTGTTGTAACAAAGAACAATACAACGATTCAGGAGGACGATAAATGAAAATCGCAGTAGTAGCAGCAAATGGGAAAGCAGGGCAGTTGATTGTCAAGGAGGCTCTAGATCGCGGGCACCAAGTGACCGCTATTGTCAGATCTGAGAATAAAACAGCAGCAACATCTGTTTTGCAAAAGGATATACATGAGTTGACCAAGGAAGATTTGGCAGGTTTTGATGTGGTGGTTTCAGCCTTTGGAGCGTGGACACCAGAAACCCTTCCTCAGCACACCAGCACTCTTCAGGTCTTGACCAAGGCTTTGGCGGGAAGTTCGACTCGTTTGTTTGTGGTTGGCGGTGCTGGCAGTCTGTATCTGGATGAAGGGCGTAGCCTTCGTTTGATGGAAGCGCCAGATTTTCCAGCAGCCTATCTGCCAATTGCAGAAGCCATGGCAAAAGGACTGGACTTTTTGCGGACGGTGACAGATCTCAACTGGGTCTATGTGAGTCCGGCAGCTGACTTCCAAGATGCGGGTGAGAAAACCGGTCACTATATCCTTGCTGGAGAAGTCTTTACCCTCAATAGCAAGGGGGAAAGTGTTATCAGCTATGTTGATTTTGCCTTGGCCCTTGTAGATGAGATTGAGGCAAATCGTTTTAACCAAGAACGGATTTCTGTTCTGCAAGCCTAAGAAATAGCAGTAAGACCGAGGTAACTCGGTCTTTTTTAATATAATAATATACGATATAGAGTCGTCGTGCTATAATAAAAGAAAAGCAACGAAGGAGAAAAAGATGATTCACTTAGTCTGTCCCAATCCTGCCCTTGACAGAACCTTACTAGTAGATGGGTTTGAAAAGAATATCCCTCTGCGACCGAGTGAGGTGCGAGAGTATCCAGGCGGGAAGAGTTTCAATGTGGCCTATGCCCTTAAAGAAAATGGGGTGGAGGATTATCTCATCCACACGATTTTGGGTGGGCCTATCGGAGCTTATATCCAAGAACTCAATGCCCAACGAGGGAATCCCTTGGCTCTTATTGAAAGCAGTCAAAATACACGGACCTGCAACATCTACCTTGACCTGCAATCGCGTGATACCCTCCTTTTCTACGAAAAGGGTCTAGAGTTGGATCAAAGCTTATTGGCGGCCTTTACTCAACAGCTAGAATCCAGTCTAAAGGAAGGAGATTATCTGGTCTTCTCAGGTAGCCTGATGAAAGGAATGCCTGATGACTATATCAAGCACTTTATCGAGACTTTTCCGCAAGTTCATACTATTGTGGATACGAGCGGTGCCGCCTTGCGTGCTGCTTTTGAAGCGCGACCAAGCCTTATCAAAATCAACAATGAAGAACTCAAGGAACTCTATCCTGACTTGGATGAGAAAGACCCTGACCAGATTTTGGCGATATTGAAGAACAGGGTTCCTCATGAGCAGATGATTGTAACTATGGGGGCTAAGGGAAGTCTTGCCAAGATTGGCCAGCGCTATTTCCGCGTCCAATCACCAAAAGTTGAAACAGCCAATTCTATTGCTTCGGGAGATTTTTATCTGGGGCTCTTGGTCAAGGGTATCTGCCAAGGCCAACAGCCAGAGGAATACCTGAGGGCGGCGACAGCCTTTGCTCGTGCGAACTGCCTGAACTATTTCCCTGAGGTGGAGCCACAGCAATTCCAAGATAGCTACCAACAGGTAGAAGTGACGGAGTTATTTGTATAGAAAAGAAACCAGCAACCTTTCAGGGGCTGGTTTCTTATTCGTTTTTGAAAAATTGCGCAATATCAGCTTCAGTCAGCCCAATCATGGGGTCAATCGATAGAAAATTGTTCGCCGTAAGGACGTAGCTGTCACCTTCAGCCAAGGTTTCTGTTTGCTGCTCTTCCAAGAGAGAAAGCTGGTGCGGTTCTTCAGAAGTATTTGCTGGCGCTTGGCTTGTTACAGTTTCTTTTTGCGCTTGCTTTGCAGGAGGCTGCTGGTCTTCTTCTGGGGAAAGCTGGAAGCGGGGCACCAGGTGGGTCTTGCGCAGAGTGCCTGCATTTTTTACAGCATGGTCAAAGGCGGAGATTTCTCCCAGCAAAATGAGCTTGCTTTTGGAGCGAGTAATGGCGGTGTAGATGAGATTGCGTTGGAGCATGCGGTAGCTTGTCCGGGTGATGGGTAAAATGACCACCTGAAATTCGCTGCCCTGTGATTTGTGGATGGACATGGCGTAGGCAAGACTAATCTTGTACCATTCATTGCGAGGGTAGGTCACTTCGCTGCCGTCAAAATTGATGGTGATTTCATCTTGTTTGGAGTCGGTGTATTTGGCAGGCAGGAGGTCAGTGATGTAGCCCAAATCACCATTGAAAACATTGGCTTCTGCGTCATTGACTAAATGGATAACCCGATCGTTTTGACGGAAAACCTGATCGTTGTGGAGAAATTCCAGTTGGCCTTCAGCTAGCGGATTGAGCAGGTTTTGGGTCATGGTATTGAGTTGGTCAATCCCGGCGCTGCCTCGATACATCGGAGCCAAGATTTGAACTTCCTGAGCGGGGATACCGGATTTAATGGCAGCTGTGACAATGCGTTCAATGAGGGCAGGGATTTGTTCATTTTGGGCTTCAAAATAGGAGCGGTCGGCTTTTTTCTCACGAAAATCCTCAGGGAGTTTGCACTGACGAATCTGACTGGCCAGTGTCACAATGGTTGAATCTTCGGATTGGCGGTAGATTTTCTCCAGAGTGATACTTGGTAATTTTTTAACCTTGAGCAGGTCGGCCAATACCTGACCGGGGCTGACAGATGGGAGTTGTTCAGCATCTCCGACGATGAGGACTTGGGTCTGGGAGGAGATGTTTTGAAAGAGCTGGTTGGCCAGCCAAGTATCCACCATGGAAAACTCATCAACAATGATAAAGTCTGCATCCAGATAATCTTCTCGGAAGGTTTCTTCCTGTCCTTCGACTAGCCCCAGATGGCGGTGGATGGTTGCACTTGGGAGTCCTGTCAATTCGTTCATCCGTCTGGCTGCTCGCCCAGTTGGTGCGGCAAGCAGGATGGGGCAGTCTTCTTTGACCTTGTTGAGGTCGATGCGGTTGAGCATGGCATAAACAGCAATAATACCATTGATAACCGTTGTTTTCCCCGTTCCCGGCCCTCCTGTTAGGATAAAGAGAGGGTTGTTGATGGCTTGAATAATCGCCTCTTTCTGAATGGCATCATAGCGGAGCTGGGAGAGGCTTTGAAGTTCCTCGATGGCTTCTTCGACCAGTTCCCGAGGGAAGGGTTTGAAGCCGTTTTTTTCCATAAGGCGGGTTAGATTGGTATGAATACCTTGTTCAGCAAAAAAGAGGCTGTTGTCAAAAATCTTGGTTCCGACCTGCTGTACCTTGCCGTCGGCAATCAATCCCGTTAGTTCTTGAGCGACGGCAGCCGGATCCAATTCAACCCGACGGGCTTTTTCCAGAACTTCCAAAGTAGCTTCCAAGAGGTCGCGGGCTTCAATATAGGTATCCCCGGTTTCCATAGAGCGATTAATCAGACTAAAGAGCATCCCAGCCCTAAAACGTTGGGGGGAGGTGCTTTCAATTCCGAGGTTTTCAGCGATTTTATCGGCGATGGTGAAGCCCAAACCTTGGATGTCTTCAACCAGCTGATAGGGATTTTCTTCAATAATCTCTAAGGTTTTTTCCTTATACTGGTCTTGAATTTGAAAGGCCAGTTTGTTGGGGATACCATACTCTGCCAGCTTGGCTAAAATCATCTCGGTTCCATAGTTAAGCCGTAAGGTGTCCAAGAAAGCTTCGCGACTTTTTTTAGAAAGACCGCTAATCTGCTGGAGTTTTTCAGGTTCAGCAAGAATCCTGTCAATGGTTTCTTCGCCGTAGAGGTCGACAATTTTTTCTGCTGTCTTACGGCCGATTCCCTTGAAATGGCTGCTTGAAAAGTATTTGATTAAACCAGCTGAGGTCGGCTTACTTCGCTCGTACCGGGTCAATTGGAGCTGCTGGCCATACTTGGGATGGGTAACTAGATGACCGTAAAATCGGTAATCTTCCCCCTCAATCACATCAGCCATGGTTCCTGTCACAATGATTTCGTAATCATCAAAATCACTGTTGGTTTCCTCGATTTCCAGCAGCAAGATTTTATAAAAATTTGCAGGATTTTCAAAAACGATGCGATCAATCGTTCCTGTAAAATAAAGTTCAGTCATAGCATTTCCTTTGACTTATTAGACCAAAAAAGCCTATTGCTAGGCTGGGATAGTTGCGGTGGGCGCAGGCTAGAAGAGGGAGATGCGGTTGAGTGGCCACATACGAAGAACGATTTCGCCCTTAATAGCAGACTTGTCAAAGTTTCCTACCCGACGGCTGTCTTGAGATACCAGACGATCGTCGCCGAGAAGGAAATACTGACCTTGGGGAACTGTCACAGTAAAGCTGGCAGAACCATTGGCATCTTGGGTAAAGGCGGTCGCTGCCTGAGCAACTGCTTGGAATTGAGGATTGTAAGAGTAAGTGTCTTGGAGTTTGTCTTTGGCAAATGCAGCCAAGTAGTCATCCAGATAAGGTTCGTCGACCTCTTTGTCATTGACATAGAGAACATCATTTTCGTAGTGGATCGTATCCCCCGGCATACCGATAACCCGTTTGACAATCAACTTTTCCGAGCCAGTTCCGTCGTCTTCAGCAGCTACCACGATGTCAAATCGTTCGATAGAGCTTGTCCTGACCATGATGAGATGTTCCTGATCCTGCAAGGTTGGATCCATAGAGTGGCCATCCACAGTCACCGGGCTCCAGATGTAGAGTCGGGATAGGATAAAGGCAGAAATGAAGAGGATAAAGAGTCCCCATTCTTTGATAAAGTGTTTCATTGTGTACCTCGTTGGAGTAATTTTTGAGCTTTCTTAGTGTTGGCAAAGTGGAGTTTGGCTGTTTCAGTTAGTCCGGTCATGCCGTATTTAGCAAGGATGGTGCTGGCCACTTGGTCAGACTTGCTGCCTGCACCAGAAGGCAGGGTCAGTCCGAGTTTTTGACCGAGAGTTTCCAGATTTTCCAGAAACATGGCACGGGCGATGATGGACGAAACGGCAACAGCCAGATACTTGCCTTCGGCTTTTTCTTCAAGGGTGACAGGATTGGGAAACTGGTTGGTTTCTTTTGCCACATATTTCTTGTAATTTTGACTGGAGGTGAAGGCATCAATCACGATTTTTTCAGCGGGAACTCCCCTTTGTAAGAGCAGAAAAATCACCTGATTGTGCAGTGCCACCTTGACAGAAACAGCATTATAACCTTGTTCCATAACCTCGTTGTATTTTTTAGGAGATAAGAGCAGTGCTTGATGAGGAATGTTCTCCTTTAAGAGGGGGGCGATTTGCCGGATTTTTTGGTCAGTCATCTTCTTAGAGTCATCTACGCCCAAGGACTTTAGAAAGGCATGGTCGTCTGGCGTGACGAAACTAGCCACCACGGCGATGCCTCCAAAATACGAACCGTTTCCGACCTCATCTGTTCCGATAAGAGCGCAATCTTGCCCGCCCTTACCTAGGTCCTGTTCTTCCTCTTGATAGCCCCAGTTCTGAGCGTAAAATGCAGCTTTTTCACCCTGAAAAACAGCTTTGCCTGTTTGATAAATGGACAAACTGGCTCCATCCAGCTTGAAGAAGGCTTCGATATAAGGATTTTTGCTGGTTGTCCGATAGGCAGCGTAGTGGCTGCTAATTTCTTGCTTCTGACGGGATGTTAGGTTCAATACAAGGCTAGTCATGCTCTTATTGTAACACAAAAGCAGGTGAGAGTGTGCAGAAAACCTCGAATTCTGCTATAGTAGAGAGGACTACAAACCAAGGAGAAACAAGATGACAGCACAAGTCAACTACAAATGGGCTACGTTGGGAACAGGGGTCATTGCCAATGAACTGGCTCAGGCTCTAGAAGCCATGGGCAGCAAGCTCTATTCCGTGGCTAATCGCACCTATGACAAGGGTCTGGCCTTTGCACAAAAATATGGGATTGAAAAGGTTTATCAGGAAATAGATGAGGTTTTTGAAGACCCTGAAGTAGACATCATCTATATTTCTACCCCGCACAATACCCACATCACCTATCTGAGAAAGGCCCTAGCCGCAGGAAAACACGTCCTCTGCGAAAAGTCCATCACCCTCAACAGTCAGGAACTGGAGGAAGCCATCCAGCTGGCAGAGGAAAATAAGGTTGTCCTAGCAGAAGCTATGACCATTTTCCACATGCCTATCTACCGCGGATTGGCAGAAATAGTTCAGTCTGGCAAGCTGGGTCAGCTCAAGATGATCCAGATGAACTTCGGCAGCTATAAAGACTACGATATGACCAACCGCTTTTTCAATAAAAAGCTGGCTGGCGGTGCCCTGCTAGACATCGGTGTCTACGCCTTGTCCTTTGTCCGCTGGTTTATGTCTGAAACACCCACTCAAGTCGTGTCGCAAGTAAAACTAGCACCGACAGGAGTGGACGAGCAAGTCGGCATCCTCCTCAGTAACGATGCAGGTGAAATGGCCACCATCGCTTTGACCCTCCATGCTAAACAGCCTAAGCGGGGCACCATCGCCTACGATAAGGGGTATATTGAACTCTATGAATATCCCCGCGGTCAAAAAGCTGTCATTACTTATACAGAAGACGGCAGTCAGGAAATTATAGAAGCTGGCGAAACTGCTAGAGCTCTCTCCTACGAGGTTGAGGATATGGAAAAAGCTGTCGCTGGGCATGAAAACACCATGCACCTAGCCTATACACGAGATGTCATGGCGATTATGACCAAACTTCGCCAAGATTGGGGCTTGATTTACCCAGAAGAGGAGTGAGGACGAAGAATAGTTTAACTGAAATAACCAAGCAAAAAATATGACAAATTGGTAAAGAATATGTCTATTGTGTGACAAGAAAACTCCTAGATTACAGCTTGTTTAAATGATGGGCCAAGGGCTTGTTTTTAAGGTTTTTATCAGCTATGATAGGGATAGCAAAAATGAAAGGAAAGACAGATGAAACGTAAGAGAACCAACAAGCCCGCCTATATGAGGAGGAAGAGGAAAACTCCTATTTTGAAAAACAATAAAAAGATGATGTATACCTCTTCTCTAGCCTTATCACTCTTTGCAACCAGTGCTGTTGGCATGCAAGTAGCAGCCTTGGAATGGTCGCCGCGCAGTGTTTCTGAGATTAGCACAGAGATTGCAGAGCAGGATGGCTACAAGACCTACACCGTCAAGTATGGAGATACTCTTGGTGCCATTGCTACTGCTATGGATATTGACGTGGAGGTATTGGCTAAAATCAATCAGATTAGCGACATCAACCTTATCTTCCCTGATACAGTTTTGAAGACCATCGTTGATGAAGACCAGCGAGTAACTCATATTGAGATTGCGACACCAAGTCAGGAAGAACAGGATGAAACGGTTCAGGCTAGCGTTGATTTGACGACCAACCAAGCAAAAGTGGATGAAGTTGTAGTGAATCTGGATGAGATTACAACCACGCTTGAGGGAGTTGGACAAAGAACTGTTACAGAAGCTCCGGTGGTTGAAGCGCCTGTAACCGAAGAAACCACCACAACCACTGCCCCTGCAGTTGAAGAAACGACAACGGTTGAAGAAACAACCACTCAAGAGGCTGTCGCAACGACTGTTGCAGAAACGCCTGTAACTGAGGAAGCTCTTGTAGAACAAACCGAAGAAGTACCGGTAACGGAGGCAACTACTGAGTTGCCGACGACTCAAGAAACCACTGTTGAGGCTGTTGCAGAAGTGCCTGTGACCGAAGAAGTGGCTCCAGCACCAATCACAGAAGCGCCAGCGACTGAAGAAGTTCTTGAAGAACCGGTCATTGAGGCACCAATCACTGAAGAGGTTGCGGAAAATGTAGTGGAGGTGACACCAGCCGTTACGGTTACCCCACTCTCAACAGCAGCAGTGGCAAGTAATAGCTCATACGATGTTGGCTTGAAACCGCAAGTAGCAGCCTTTCGTGCAGAAGTAGCAGGGATTTTTGGTATTACCTCCTTCTCTGGCTATCGTGCCGGCGACTCGGGTGACCACGGTAAGGGGCTTGCCATTGACTTCATGGTAGGTACTGACGCTGCCTTGGGAGATAAGGTTGCAGACTATGCTATTGCCAATATCGGCTCCCAAAATATTTCCTATATCATTTGGAAGCAACGTTTCTATGCTCCATTTGACAATATCTATGGCCCAGCCTATACCTGGAACCTTATGCCAGACCGTGGTAGCATAACAGAAAACCACTACGACCATGTTCATGTATCCTTTAATCCTTAGAGGAAACGAGTCCCTTTCATCTGAAAGGGGCTTTTTTTCAGATATAAGGAAAAAACCAGCTCATAGAGCCGGCCCTTTCTAGGAGGTTATATGAAAAAGAATGGTTTGCTATTTCTAGCTTGATGCTAGTATAGACTACCTGTCTTAAAGAAAAGTTAAAACCGCTTTTTAGTCGATTTTTTCTGCAGACGTGTTATAATATGTCCAACAACTCGCCAATATGAAAGGAGGATGAGTGATGAGATGGTTTAAATACTGGTTTTTGGGAAATATCATCTGTCAGTTGTTGTTGCTACTGACTATTTACCTTGTTTCCCAATTCACTCCAGAAGCGGTTTGGCTGATTTTCTTGAACTACTATGCAGGGGTGGCTAGTTTTTTGCAATTTCCATTTATGTGGCTGGGCTACAAACTCAAGCAAGAATGGCAGTGGTGGCAGTTGGTCTTGTTGTGGTTGCTCACCTTCTCCATAGCTTTCTTCATATCGGTAATGGCGCAAAATAGTGGGTTGGGATAACCGTCCTGCCTCTTTGGCTGTTGAAAAGGAACGAATTATCAGAAAAGGAGCGTAGGGGAACGCTCCTTTTGTATTATTGAACCAAAATGGCTAGACTTTGGTATGGTTGGAGTTTGACTTTCTTAGCCAATTTGGTTGTTGGGTAATTGCTGATGAGAACTTGGCCACGGGCGTACTCATCTGATAATTCTAGCACGACTTCCTCAGCGAAAAAATTGTTGAGGACAAGGAGTTTTTCATCGGCAAGCACACGTTCAAAGGCGTAAACCTTATCGTGGTCTTTATAGGCTGCCTTGTAGTCGCCTTCTGCGATGATTGGCAGCTCCTTGCGAAGTCTGATCAAGTCTTGGTAAAAGCGGAAAATTGGACCAGTCTTTTCATTTTCAACGTTGATGGTTGTGTAGGACTTGCCGGGTTTAAGCCACGGTTTTCCACTGGTAAAACCGGCATTTAGACTAGCATCCCATTGCATGGGTGTTCGGGAATTATCACGGGATTTGGCCTGAATAATCTTGAAGGCTTGCTCAGGAGAATGCCCTTGTTCCAGCAGCATCTGGTAGGCATTGATAGACTCGACATCTACATAATCACTCATGCTGTCAAAGTCTGGGTCAATCATCCCGATTTCTTCACCCATGTAGATATAAGGCGTTCCACGAGAGAGATGGATAGAAGCGGCCAGCATAGTTGCTCCTTCTGTGCGGAAGTTTTTCACATCAACAAAGCGGTTGAGGGCGCGAGGCTGGTCGTGGTTGTTATAGAAGAGGGCGTTCCAGCCGTTTCCGACAGACATTTCTTCCCCCCAAGTGTGAAAGAGACGCTTGAGTTCCTCAAAGTCAAAGTCCATGAGCGTCCACTTTTGACCGTCCTTGTAGTCCACCTTGAGATGGTGGAAGTTGAAGGCCATGGACAATTCTTCCCGTTCCGGAGCTGTATAGAGAATACAGTTTTCAATGGTTGTCGCAGACATCTCTCCCACAGTCATGAAGCCTGTTTCACTTCCAAAAGTGGCATTGTTCATCATACGAAGATAGTCATGGGTGATAGGACGGTCGGTATAGGCGGGCTTACCATCATTGACAGGACAGTCTTCTAACACCTCATCCTTGCCGATCAGGTTGATCACATCGAAGCGGAAGCCCTTGACACCCTTATCCTTCCAGAAATTGACGACTTTGAAGAGCTCTTTACGAACATGGGGATTGCGCCAATTGAGGTCTGCTTGAGTCACATCAAAGAGGTGAAGATAATATTTTCCAGTGTCACCAAAGGGAGCCCAAGCGTTTCCGCCGAACTTGGATACCCAGTCAGTCGGCTGATCCCGCAGGATAAAGAAGTCTTGGTAGTACTTGTCGCCAGCCAGAGCCTTCTGAAACCACTCATGCTCAGTGGAGCAGTGGTTGAGTACCATATCCAGCATGAAGTCAATTCCCAAATCTTGACCGACAGCCACCATTTCCTCAAAATCAGCCATGCTGCCAAAGTCTGGGTGGACAGCTGTATAGTCTGAAATATCGTAGCCATTATCCCGCTGAGGGCTCGGATAAAATGGATTGAGCCATATCATGTCAATCCCTAATTCCTTTAGATAGGGTAGTTTCTCGATAATCCCCCGCAGGTCGCCGACACCGGTACCTGTCGTGTCTTTATAAGACTTTGGATAGATTTGATAGACAACCTTTCGTTTGTCGATTGTCATGTTGGTCTCCTTTTCTAAGTGACGGGTAAAAAGCTGGGCTGCCCCAACTTTTTAACACCTATTACAGTTTGCTTGCAGTAAGAATGGCTTGGCCACGTTCAACTTGGCGAGGAAGGTCACCCAGAACATCCGGCTGATAATCTGTTTGGTTGGTAACAATGACAGGAGTTTCTGTCACAAGTCCCGCACCTTTGATGACATCAAGGTCAAAGCTAATCAACTTGTCGCCTGCCTGTACCTTATCACCTTGCGCAACATGGGCTTCAAAGCCATTGCCTTCAAGGCTGACAGTATCCATACCGATATGGATGAGAATCTCAACGCCTGCTTCTGATACAAGACCAACGGCGTGTTTGGTTGGGAAAAGTACAGACACAACGCCATCCACAGGAGCAACCAATTCGCCTTCAGATGGCTCTATAAGAACGCCTTGTCCCATAACTCCTGATGCAAATACAGGGTCAGTTGCTTCAGAAAGAGGTTTCGCCTGTCCAGTCAATGGGCTAATCAATTCTACGAGGGTTCCAGTAGAAACAGCAGCTTTTTCAGCCTCCGCAATAGCTTCTACTTGAGGAGCTTTGACAGTTTCATCTTCTGACTTGGTTAAGAAACCAGACTTGCGGAAGAAGATTGTCAAGATGAATGGTACGACAATAGCAACGGCCATAGCAATCAGGAAGGCCCCCCAGTATTGGGACTTAATAGCCAAGATACCTGGTAGACCACCGACACCAATCGAGTTGGCTTGGATACCGAATGTAGTAGACAGAAGGCCTGCGATACCAGAACCAATCAAACCAGCTACAAATGGATAAACATATTTGACGTTGACACCAAAGAGGGCTGGTTCAGTAACACCTAGATAGGCAGAGATAGCAGCTGGAAGGGAGATTTGAGCTTCACGCTCGCTCTTGCGATTCATCCAATAGTAGGCCAAAACGGCAGAACCTTGTGCAATGTTTGAAAGAGCAATCATAGGCCAGAGACCAGTTCCGTGAAAATCAGCAATCAGTTGTGCGTCGATGGCGTTGGTCATGTGGTGAAGACCAGTGATAACGAATGGAGCGTAGAGGGCACCAAAGATGGCACCGAAGACAGCTTTCAATGGTCCAGTCAAGCCAGCCAAGACAATAGTAGAGAGGCCTTGACCTAACCACCAACCGAGAGGGCCAAGAACTGTGTGGGCCAAGATGAGGGCTGGTAGGAGGGATAGGAATGGCACAAAAATCATAGAAATCACTTCAGGGATACGTTTGCGCCAGAAGATTTCAAGGTAAGAAAGAGATAGACCGGCTAAGAGAGCAGGAATAACCTGAGCTTGGTAACCGATACGGTTAACAGTGAAGAACCCAAAGTTCCAAACCCAGTCGCTAGCGATGACATCTGCTGGGGTGCTTGCCACGGCATAAGCGTTGAGAAGTTGTGGTGATACCAAACAGATACCCAGAACGATACCGAGGATTTGAGAGGTAGCCATTTTACGGGTTACAGACCAGGTGATACCAACCGGCAGGAAGTGGAAGATCGCTTCACCTGGTAGCCATAGGAAGTGGTTAACTCCGCTCCAGAAAGGTGACACTTGAACGATGGTGTTCCAGATAGGGTTTCCGTCAGCATCAAACAAGAGTTTGCCGTCTGCCATTGCTTGCCCCAACCAAGGCATCCCAACACTTTCCAAGAGGTTGCGGAAACCAAGAATCAAACCACCTACGATAATAGCCGGCAGGATTGGTGTGAAGATTTCAGCCAACATGGTCATAACGCGTTGCAGAGGATTTTGGTTACTCTTGGCTGCAGCTTTAGCCGCTTCTTTTGACACCCCCTCAATACCAGATACAGCTGTGAAGTCATTGTAGAAGATTGGCACATCATTACCGATAATGACTTGGAACTGACCGGCATTGGTAAAGGTTCCTTTTACAGTAGAGATGGCTTCGATGGCTTTCACATCTGCCTTCTTCTCATCAGCAAGTACGAAACGCATCCGAGTTGCACAGTGGCTAACAGCGGTGACGTTTTCCTTACCACCGACAGCATCAAGGAGCAACTTGGCTTCTTTTTCAAATTTACCCATTATATTTCCCGTGAGCAATAGATAACCTATTGCCTCTCCTTTCTTTTATAAAAATTTGTACGGACAAATTTTAGATAAGCATATTGTATCCGATTTCAAAAAAGAATGTAAGCCTTTTGACAAAAAAAGTTTAAAATTTGTTATAATAGTAGCAGTTGTATGATGAATACCAGACCAATTATGAGGAAATGATGAAAAAATACCAAGAAATTTTTAATGACATAAAAGAAAAAATTATCAATCAGACCTATCCTGCAGAAAGTTCCTTGCCAACTGAAAAAGAGCTGCAAACTCTTTACGGTGTCAGCCGGGACACGATTCGAAAGGCTCTCTCCCTCCTGACCGAACGTGGCTTGATTCAAAAGGTGCAAGGGAGAGGCTCGCTGGTTCTCAAGCAAGAAGTCCTCAACTTTCCGGTATCGGGCTTGACCTCTTATCAAGAATTAGCTCAAAGCCTTCATATCAATAGCCAGACAGAAGTGGTTAGCCTAGAATTGCTAACAGTTAATAGCAATCTGGCCCAACTGACAGGCTTTGAAGTGTTTAGCAAGGTCTGGAAGGTTGTCCGTACAAGGTCGATTGATGGAAAGGTTTCTGTCCTCGACACCGACTATCTGGCACAGGAATTGATTCCTGTACTGACAGAGGAAATTGCTAGTCAGTCCATCTATGCCTACCTAGAAGGGGAGCTGGGATTGGACATTGCCTATGCACAGAAAGAGATTACGGTGGAGCCAACCAGTCCGGAAGAGCAAAAGCTGATGCATACCCAAGATGAGTTTCTGGTCTTAATTCGTTCCCGCGTCTATCTGGGGGATACCCGTCAATTTCAGTACACAGAAAGCAAGCACAAGATTGACAAATTCCGCTTTGTTGACTTTGCCCGCCGCAAACACTCTCTTTAGGCCTTTTCTTGGCAATAGCCAAAAATCCTATTTTAAGGTATAATGGAAAATGAGGTATTTTTATGGCAAATTTAAATCGATACAAATTTACATTTGGTAGTAAGCAGTTGACCCTGACAACTGAGCATGACAACCTTTTTATGGAAGAAATTGAGCGCATCGCGCAAGAGAAATACAAGGCGCTGAGAGAGAAAATGCCGACAGCAGATCAGGAAACCTTGGCCCTCTTGCTTGCCATCAATGCTTTTTCTGTGCAGCTGACCCGTGAGATGGCTTTTGAGAAGACTGAAGCGGAACTGGCTTCAATGAAAGAGAAGGTTTTGAAAAAAAATGTGACCTTGATTGACCTGGACGAACTAGAGGACTAAGCTATGATTTCACTTGTCTTATTGATTATTTTAGCTTGGAGTTTCTACATCGGGTACAGTCGCGGACTGATTCTGCAAGCCTATTACACCTTTTCAAGCCTGTTGGCTTTGATTATTGCGACAGGCTCTTATAAAAAATTGGCGGATTTGCTTTATCTTTGGGTGCCGTTTGCCAATGCGACCGAAGGTGCCAGCACCTATTATTTTGAACAAGAATACCTGTTTGACTTGGATAAGGTCTTTTATGCTGGCTTGGCTTTTCTTGTGGTCTACACGGCAGTATATGTCCTCATGCGCATCATCGGGATTTTTATGCACCTGTTGGACAACTTCAGTCCAGATAATTTGCAGATGAACCTGCTCAGTGGCGGACTTTCTGTTGTGGTCACCTTGATTTCCTTACAGATTGGGCTGACCATCCTCAGCACCATCCCAGTAGCCGCTGTTCAGGATGCGCTTCACAATAGTTTCTTGGCCAATGCCATTATCCAGTACACCCCTATTACCAGCAGTTTTTTCAAGCAACTGTGGCTGAGCAATATCACAGGCTAGGGGTACCTTTACATACTAGACACAAAAAAGGTAGTGAAGGCCACTTCACTTCCTCTTTTTATAAGGAAAGACGATGAATAAAAAGATACTAGAAACCTTGGAATTTCACAAGGTGAAAGCACTTGTAGAACCTTATCTGGTCACCGAGCAAGGGCAAGCAGAGCTGCAGGAACTGATGCCTATGACAGAAAGTAGCCGCATCCAGCAAGCCTTTGACGAGTTGAGCGATATGGGGCAGATTTTTGTCGAGCGACCGCATTTTGCACTGGGAGCGACCAGTGAAATTGGCCCTGCTATGCGGCGTTTGGAGCTGGATACTGACCTCAACATACCAGAGCTGTTAGCAGTAAAAAAAGTCTTGGCTGTTTCCAAAGAGCTTGTGGACTTTTATAGCAATTTAGAAAATGTAGACCTGGTTCAACTCCCCCAGCTGTTTGAAAAAATTGAACTTTTCCCAAGTGTGCAAGGAGCCTTACAAGCAATCAACGAAGCTGGCTTTGTTGAGGATTTTGCTTCGGAAAACTTGAGCAAGATTCGCCGCCGGATTCGTGAGTCAGAAGATCAGGTTCGTCAGGTGCTGCAAGACTTGCTCAAGACCAAGGGGGATATGCTGTCTGATACGGTCTTGGCTAGTCGAAACGGTCGCAATGTATTGCCGGTCAAGAATACCTACTGCAATCGGATCGCCGGAGTTGTTCATGATATTTCAGCCTCAGGCTCAACCGTCTATATCGAACCAAGGGCAGTAGTGGCCATCAACGAGGACATTTCCAATAGTCGGGCAGAAGAACGGCATGAAATAAGCCGTATTCTGCAAGACCTGTCCGACCACCTCCGCCCTCACAGTGGGATCATCCGCAATAATGCCTGGATTATCGGGCATCTTGACTTCGTACGGGCCAAGCACCTCTTTGCGCGTGATCAACAGGCGGTGGTTCCCCAGCTATCAGACAGTCAAGACATTGCACTTCTCAATGTGCGCCATCCCTTGCTGACACAGGCTGTGCCAAACGACCTTTATTTTGGCAGAGCATTGCAGGCAATTGTGATTACAGGTCCCAACACGGGTGGGAAGACCATCATGCTCAAAACCTTGGGCTTGATACACCTCATGGCCCAATCCGGCCTGCCCATTCTAGCGGACAAGGGCAGTCGAGTAGCTGTTTTTAGGGAAATTTTTGCGGACATCGGAGATGAACAGTCTATCGAGCAAAGTTTATCAACCTTCTCCAGTCACATGACTCATACAGTGGCTATTTTGGAGCAGGCCGATCAGGATTCCCTCATTCTGTTTGATGAATTGGGAGCAGGAACTGACCCTCAAGAGGGAGCCTCTCTTGCTATGGCGATTTTGGATGAGCTGCGGTTACGGGGAATCAAGACCATGGCGACAACCCATTATCCAGAACTCAAAGCCTATGGGATTGAGATGGCAGGTGTCGAAAATGCCAGCATGGAATTTGACAGCAACACCTTGCGTCCGACCTACAAATTCATGCAGGGAGTTCCGGGCCGTTCCAATGCTTTTGAAATTGCTCGCAGACTGGGCTTGGCAGACAAGGTTATTCAGTCCGCCCAAAACTGGACAGATACCGACAGCGATGTCAATCGGATTATTGAAAAACTGGAACACCAAACGGTGGAAAGCCGGAGGCGTTTAGACCATATCCGAGAGGTGGAACAAGAAAATCTCAAGATGAATCGCGTCCTGCGCAAACTGTATGATGAGTTGAATCGGGAGCGGGAAAATGAATTAAACAAGGCGCGGCTGGAAGCGCAGGAAATCGTGGATGTGGCTCTCGCTGAAAGTAAAAGTATCCTCAAAAATCTCCATGAACAAGCCAGCCTCAAACCTCATCAGATTATTGAAGCCAAGGCAGCACTGAAAAAACTCGCTCCGCAAGTGGTGGATTTATCCAAAAACAAGGTTCTGAAAAAGGTCAAGGAGGAAAGAGCAGCCAAGGTTGGTGATGATATTGTGGTCACAGCCTATGGACAAAGGGGAACGCTCACCAACCAACTCAAGGATGGCCGTTGGGAAGCTCAGGTCGGCTTGATTAAGATGACCCTCAAACCCGATGAATTCAACCTTGTCAAAGCTGAAAAGGATAACCAGCCCAAACAGCGTCAGGTTCATACTGTTAAGCGGGCCAATGTCAAAGGCCCTAAGGCAAGATTGGATCTGCGTGGCAAACGCTACGAGGAGGCCATGTTGGAGCTGGATGAATTTATCGACCAAGCCCTTCTCAACAACCTTTCTCAAGTGGACATCATCCACGGTATCGGTACCGGTGTCATCCGCGAAGCTGTGACCAAATACCTGCGCCGCAACCGCAACGTCAAGGAATTTGGCTACGCCCCACAAAATGCTGGCGGCTCCGGCTGTACGATTGTGACGTTTAAATAGAAAATCGATTGACAAGGAGTCCCCATGATTATTAGAAAATACCAAGTTGGCGACGAAAAAGGCTGGGTCTACTGTAAGGCACTCAGTTACCTCTTTTCACCTTTTTTTGACGATAGGGAAACAGAAAAGCCAGCTCTTTTGGCAGACGTTTACGACTATCGGGTAGAGTGGGTGGCTGAGCAGGATGGTGAGATTGTTGGCTTGCTGGACATTGATATTTATAATCAAGAAAACAGTCAGGCCTACCTTTATGCTCCCTCTAAGCGTACAGCCTACTTTACTAATTTGGCGGTTCATCCTGACTTTCAAGGGCAAGGGCTTGCCCAGGCTCTCTATGAAAAAGCAGAGCAGGAATTAAGAGAGCAAGGGGTAGAAAAGTTAGCTATCTTTACTAGAGAAGGAGCTGTGACCAATCACCTCTATCAAAAATGGGGTGGGCAGCTAGTCTGCTCAGACTATTTGGTTGTAGGAGTGCCCAAGGATACTCCTTATGTCCGTTTTGGAATCGACCTAGACAAGGGACAATTAGCCTTTTCTGACGAATCAGGCAGGAATCTTCCCTACTATCTCAGAGAGGGTGTCTATGTAGTCAGTGAAAAATCAAGCTTGGAACTTTTTGACATAGAATCTGTTTACCAAGAATTGACCTATGTGGTGGATTTTACTGCAATATAGCTTAAAACAAAAGGAAAAAGAGAATGCATCCCATTCTGCGAAGTTGTTTTGCAGGAGTGGCTTGTCTGTTTCTCCGATATTTTCTAAGAATAGCTCTCCCAATGCCACCCCGTAGCAAATATTAGATAATTCTCTTGCTTTGGTGTAGAATAAGAGTACGAAAACAAAAGGAGAAAGAAAATGGTTCAAGTTATTACTGATGCACACTTTGAAGCTGAAACACAAGAAGGCGTTGTTCTGGTGGACTTCTGGGCACCTTGGTGTGGCCCTTGTCGCATGCAGGCTCCAATCCTTGAGCAGCTTGCTGAAGAAGTGGATGAAGATACCTTGCGTATCTACAAGATGAACGTGGATGAAAATCCAGAAACTGCTCGCCAGTTTGGCATCATGTCTATTCCGACCCTTCTTTTTAAGAAGGATGGTCAAGTGGTCAAACAGGTAGCC
The DNA here is from genome assembly GCF_018137985.1 of Streptococcus oriscaviae. Lineage (NCBI taxonomy): Bacteria > Bacillati > Bacillota > Bacilli > Lactobacillales > Streptococcaceae > Streptococcus > Streptococcus oriscaviae. The sequence continues at coordinate 1,719,063 of NZ_CP073084.1, forward strand.
GGTGTTCATACCAAAGCACAAATTCAGGCTATCTTAGCTGAAATTGGCTAACATCCAAGTATTGAATAGAAAAGATGAACTCAGGCAGGTCCTGAGTTTTTTGCACAGAAAGGACAGACAATAATATGAAGAAAATCTATCTAGCAGGTGGTTGCTTTTGGGGTTTGGAAGGTTATTTCTCCCAGATTGACGGCATTCTAGAAACCAGTGTCGGCTATGCCAATGGTCAGGTGGAAACAACTTCCTATCAGCTGCTCAAGCAGACGGATCATGCAGAAACGGTCTATGTCAGCTACGATGAGAACCGACTAAACTTACGGACCATCTTGCTCTACTATTTCCGTGTCATTGACCCGCTCTCCGTCAACCAGCAGGGGCCGGATAAGGGGCGTCAGTATCGGACAGGTATCTACTATGTGGATGAGGCAGATTTGCCCATCATTGAAGCCGTTATGGAGGAACAATCAGTCCAGTTTGGCGGTCGTCCGCTAGCTGTTGAGGTAGAGCCGCTGCGCCATTACATCCTAGCAGAAGAGTATCATCAGGATTATCTTTTGAAAAATCCCCAAGGGTACTGCCATATTGATCTGGGACAGGCCAAGATTCCAGTCATCGATGCAGATGACTATCAAAAGCCGAGTCAGGAAGCCCTGCGCGAAAGCCTAAACGACCTTCAATACAAGGTCACTCAGGAGGCCGCCACCGAACGCCCCTTTGAGAATGAATTTTGGAACAGTGATGAAGCTGGACTTTATGTAGACATTACAACAGGTGAACCTCTCTTTCTCTCCACAGACAAGTTTGACTCGGGCTGCGGCTGGCCCTCCTTTACCAAACCCATCAGCAAGGAAGTTGCCAGCTATTACCAAGACCTATCACATGGGATGAACCGCATTGAGGTTCGCAGCCGGGCTGGCGGAGCCCACCTCGGTCACGTTTTTGATGACGGCCCGCGTGACAAAGGAGGTCTGCGCTATTGTATCAACTCGGCAGCCCTGCGCTTTATTCCCAGAGAAGAAATGGAAGCAGCAGGATATGGACTTTTTTTGGATCTTTTGTCAGATGAAATGAGTAGGAACAACAGACTTTAGGCAGAGAGGAAAGTCAAGGGGCTTACCAGTCTTGAGGGCTTGTTTTAGAAAAAATGTAACGGAGTGCCATTATCTACTAGCGAAAGGGTGCGAAAATAGCTATCTTCTGCTATAATAAGAAAAGAAAGGAATGATATGACAGATTTTATTCAAAAATACCTAGCCCAGTTTAATCTGGAGTCCATTCTAACAACCCTTCTCAATAAAACCTTATCGCTCATTCTGCTCTTTCTTGCCTTTTGGGTGGTGAAGAAAATAGTTAAGGCCTCCATCAAGAAGATTCTAGTTCCCTCGCTCAAGGTATCCACGCAGGATATCGGACGTCAGAAGACCATCAGCCGACTGGTGGATAGCCTGTTGAGCTACCTCTTGTATTTCATCCTGTTTTACTTTATTCTGACGATTTTAGGCCTGCCAGTTGCCAGTCTGTTTGCTGGAGCTGGGATTGCCGGAGTTGCTATCGGTTTGGGTGCCCAAGGTTTTCTGTCGGATTTGGTTAATGGTTTCTTTATCCTGTTAGAGCGGCAGTTTGATGTAGGAGATGTGGTGCGACTGACCAATGGCCCCATCACTATCTCAGGTACCATCACTAGCGTAGGAATTCGGACAACTCAGGTTCGAGATGCGGACGGAACGCTCCACTTTATCCCCAACCGCAATATCCTCGTCGTCAGCAATCAGTCGCGCGGCGATATGCGGGCGCAGATTGATATTCCTCTGAGATTGACGACCGATTTGGAAAAAGTGTATCAGGTCATCGAAGAAGTCAACCAGCGCGAACTTCCTCGCTATGAGCAGGTAACAGGCGCGACCGTTTTAGGCCCGCAAAATTCGTCCACTGGTCAATTTTCTTTCCGTGTTCATCTTTTTGTGACAAATGGGCAGCAACATGCCATCTACCATCAGTTTTATGGGCTTTATCAAGAAGCTCTCTTACAGGCGGGCATTGATTTGCCAACCTCTACCCCCATTCGATAGGAATCAATAGAAAAGGAGTATTATATGTTTCCAAAAGAATTTGTCATCGAAGATGGCATCGTTTACTACCGCAAGAAGCCTCTCTACAAGCAACCACTGTTTTGGACAACAATTGTGGGGGCTGGGATTTCTGCGATTTTGGGAATTGTCGTTGTTATTCTGCTAGTCGCTCTAGGAACCTATGAAATCAACAATTCAGACTACCTGACAGATGAATACGGCTACTATGATGATGTGACGTTTTATACAAACTATGAAATTGGTGAGGCGGTGGAGTTTGACGATGGCCTTACGGTGACCGTCCAGTCTATGAAGGAAGATCCGACTGTCAAACTGGTAGATAGTTACAACTCCAATGCTATGGTGGTTGACTTGGTGGTAGAAAATACCTTGGATGAGGATTTCTATTTTGACGAGTATGCCTTTTCCCTCAGAGATAGCCTTACCGATGACTACCTATCCCTAGATTTTCGGACTTACGATGTCAATATTCCAGAAAAATTGGCTCCCGGAGAAAAGCTCAATCTAAAATTGATTTATGGTTTCAACGGTGAAAGTGACCTCTCCTTCACCTATGACGAAGCTTCGTGGGACATCATTCTAAGCGAAGGACTCTAATCTAGTTACAAAACAAGGATAAGCGAATCCTTGTTTTTTTGCTTGCTTTGAATAGGTTTGAAAGAGCAAACTACCTCAAATTTGTTGAACAGAATTGAAAAACGCGTTAGAATAAGGAAACACACATAACCATTAGGAGGGAAAGATAATGAAAAAGATTCTTGCGTTTTTTGGGATTCTTTGCTTGCTGCCATTTTCTTTAGCAGCCTGCGCTACACAGGCAGAAAAAGACGGAACTACTGAGTCTAGCAATGTAGCTACAACTGAGGAAACCAACATGTCCGTTGCAGATTTTCTTGATAAAGTTGCCCAAGCTAATGAAAAAGTGGAAACAGTCCATTTTGATATGGATTTGTCTTTCCAAATCAATGAGGATAAAAAAAGTCAGGATATGCAAGCCGATATAGATTACGGCAATACTGGCGGAACGATTCAACGTGCCCATGCTCTGATTGATGAAGTGAACAACGGACAGGAAACCTATCAAGAGTATATTTTACCCGGTGGGGAAGGCAATCCCGTCTATTTACGAACCAGTAAGGACGGGGCTTGGGAAAAACAGCTGAGCGACGGGCGTTACTACATTCAGCCAGGGTACTTTAGCTTTCTCAAGATTCTCTCCTCAATGGAGAACGACCTAGAATTGGAAGAAAGCAGTGACCGTTATACATTGGTTATCAAAAGCCAAAACATTGATTTGGTTTCGCTTTTTAAGGACGAATTAAATTTATTCATCACAGGCATTAGTCAAACAGAAGTAGAGAAGGGCTTCAAGGTGACCTTTGACAAGAAAACACTCTATATGACTGGTTTTGAAATGACCTTTGAATACGAAGGAAGTGCTGGGGTTTTGCATATAGACGTTGAAACCGCCTTTTCTAGCTGGAACCAACTAGAGGAGGCTACCTTACAAGCGCCGGATAATGCTCCGCTTTAGACAAAGAAAAGGACCGTGCAATAATAGAACAGCAAAAGACACTCCTGTTTCTAGTTTACTAGATGTCAACAGGGGTGTTTTGTTATGGCTTGAAGCCGTAAACGCAAAAGAGCTAGAAGTTCCAGCTCTTTTGTTGTTCTATTTACACCAAGCCTTGGGCGATCATGGTATCTGCGATTTTTTCAAAGGCAGCGATGTTGGCACCTGCTAGGTAGTCTGTACCCAGGTTGTATTTTTCCGCGGTTGTTTTGGCTGTGTCAAAGATGTTGGCCATGATGTCCTTGAGGCGGCCGTCTACTTCCTCGCGTGTCCATGAGAGGCGAAGGCTATTTTGGCTCATTTCAAGGGCAGATACGGCTACACCACCAGCGTTAGCAGCTTTGGCCAGTCCGTAAAGAACGCCATTTTCCTTGTAAACTTTGATGGCATCAAGGTCAGACGGCATGTTGGCACCTTCGGCCACACAGTATACGCCATTTTTCACCAGACGAGCTGCCTGTTCACCATTGATTTCGTTTTGGGTGGCACATGGCAGAGCGATGTCAGCTTTTCCGTCATAGTTCCAGACAGAGCCTTCAAAGTATTTGGCTGTCGCTTTTTCAGCCGCATATTCTGTCAAGCGCGCGCGGCGTTTTTCCTTGACATCTACCAAGAGGTCAAAGTCGATACCGGTTTCGTCGATGATGTAGCCGTTTGAGTCGGATACAGAGATAACCTTAGCGCCGAGCTCTGTTGCCTTTTGAACAGCATATTGGGCAACGTTACCAGAGCCTGAGATAAGAACTGTTTGGTCTTTGAAGGACTTGCCGTTGGCAGCCAACATATTGTCTGTAAAGTAGACCAAGCCGTAGCCTGTCGCTTCTGGACGGATGAGGGAACCGCCAAAGCCAAGAGGTTTACCAGTCAAGACGCCGGCATCAAATTGGCGGAGGCGTTTGTACTGGCCGTACATGTAGCCAATTTCACGGCCACCAACACCGATGTCACCAGCTGGCACATCCAGCGAAGGGCCGATGTGTTTTTGCAATTCGGTCATAAAGCTTTGGCAGAAACGCATGATTTCAGCGTCTGTTTTTCCTTTAGGGTCAAAGTCTGAACCCCCTTTACCACCGCCGATTGGCAGGCCAGTCAAGACATTCTTGAAGATTTGCTCAAAACCGAGGAATTTCAAGATAGACTGGTTAACAGTTGGGTGGAAGCGAAGACCGCCTTTGTATGGTCCGACTGCTGAGTTGAATTGGACGCGGTAGCCGCGGTTAACTTGCACATTTCCGTCCTTGTCAGTCCATGGTACACGGAAGCTGATGATACGCTCTGGCTCAACGATACGGGCTAGGACGTTTTCAGTGATATATTCTGGATGGGCTTCAAAGACTGGCTCCAAGGTCGCGAAGAGCTCTTCAACGGCTTGGAGAAATTCTGTTTCATGTGGGTTGCGAGCTTTTACTGCTTCAAAAGATTGGGCGATATAAGCTTTTGCAGTTGTCATAAGGTCACCTGATTTCTTTTTATTTATTAAATTGTCTGACAATTTAATTTTCTGTTGATTATTATAGCACCAAGTATTTGAAAAGTAAAGAAAAAAATAAACGATTCTGAGAATTTTTTGATTTTATCGTAAAAGACGAATGTTTTTGCGGGTTTTTATGGTACAATATACAGGAAGTACATATAAGGAGGATGATATGGTTTCTACACATACGACTTTAGGTGGATTTTCTTTTGATAACTGTCTGATGAATGCAGCAGGGGTTTGGTGCATGACCAAGGAAGAATTGGCAGGTGTCAAGGATTCCGCAGCAGGAACCTTTGTGACTAAGACAGCAACCTTGGACTATCGGGCTGGTAATCCAGAGCCTCGCTACCAAAATGTTCCCTTGGGCTCCATCAATTCCATGGGCCTGCCCAATCAAGGTCTCGCCTACTACTTGGACTACCTCTTAGAATTGCAGGAAACGGAGCCAGAACGCACCTTTGTCTTGTCTTTGGTAGGAATGTCGCCTGATGAAACCCACACCATCCTCAAGCAGGTAGAAGCAAGTGACTTCAAAGGCCTGACTGAGTTGAATTTGTCTTGTCCAAACGTACCTGGCAAGCCACAGATCGCCTACGATTTTGAAACAACAGAGGCCATCTTGCATGAGGTGTTCACCTACTTTACCAAGCCTTTAGGCATTAAGTTGCCGCCTTATTTTGACATCGTTCACTTTGATCAGGCGGCGGCCATCTTCAATCAATTTCCTCTGGCCTTTGTCAACTGCGTTAACTCAATTGGCAATGGACTCTATATCGAAGACGAGCAAGTGGTTATCAAGCCCAAAAACGGTTTTGGTGGTATCGGCGGTGAATATATCAAGCCAACTGCCCTAGCCAACGTCCACGCCTTTTACCAGCGGCTCAAGCCTGAGATTCAAATCGTGGGGACTGGCGGTGTCCTGACGGGCCGTGATGCCTTTGAGCATATCCTCTGTGGGGCCAGCATGGTTCAAATTGGAACCACTCTTCAAAAAGAAGGTCTGTCGGCTTTTGAGAGAATTACCAATGAACTCAAGGCTATTATGAAAGAAAAGGGCTACGAGAGTCTGGATGATTTCCGTGGCAAATTGCGTTATATAGAAGATTAAGGGCAGAGAGTTTCTCTGTCTTTTTCCTCTAGCTTTTTAGTCAAAAAAAGCTTATACTAGAAGGGAGATTTGGAAGGAGAATGACCATGAGAAGAAATCGTACTCGGATTGGAAAGCGCAGACGGCAAAAAAGGCTGACTTGGTTGGCTCTCGCACCTCTGGCCGTACTGGTTGTTGTTGCGGTAGGCTGGCCCATTTATGCCTTGCTGACTTCTCAGCGTACTCAATCGCCTGTCACCACTACTCGTGACAGTAGCTCCACCCCTCAGGCACAGACGGCTCGTATCATGGCTCATGGGGACTTGCTGTACCATACGCCCCTCATTCGTAGTGTGTTGCAGGCAGATGGTTCATACAATTTCAGTGAGAATTTTACCTACGTCAAGCCATGGATTGAACAGGCGGATTTGGCCATCGCTGACTTTGAGGGAACGATTTCGTCAGACTATCCTCTGGGCGGCTACCCTCTCTTTAATGCTCCAGCTTCCGTGGTTACAGCCATTCAGGAAACAGGTTATGACGTGGTTGATTTAGCCCACAACCATATCTTGGACTCTCATCTGTCCGGCTTGATTTCCACAGTAAATGCCTTTCGGACAGCGGGAGTTGATACCGTCGGTGTCTACGCTGAGGGCAATCGGGCAACAGCTCCTTTAACGATTCGAGAAGTAAAGGGGATTAAGATAGCCATCTTGGGCTATGCCTATGGCTTTAATGGTATGGAAGGCAATTTGACTCAGGAAGAATATGAGGCCTACCTATCAGATTTGAACCTAGATAAGATGCAGGCGGAGCTGGCGCGTGCAGAAGCGGAGGCAGATTTTACGATTGTCATGCCGCAAATGGGAACAGAATACCAGCTTGAACCAACGCAGGAACAGCGCGAACTTTACCATCAGATGGTGGAGTGGGGAGCGGATTTGGTTCTCGGTGGCCACCCCCATGTGGTGGAGCCGGCTGAAATCATGGAAAAAGACGGCCAACGTAAGCTGATTATTTACTCCATGGGTAACTTCTTGTCTGATCAGCGGATAGAAACCATGGACGGGGAAACCAATGCCCAGTGGACAGAAAGAGGAATTCTTCTTGATGTGACCTTGGAAAAAACAGATGGAGCGACCGTCATCAAAACAGCTCAGGCCCATCCAACTTGGGTCAATAAGACGTCTAAGGGAACCTATACAGAAGAAGGGTTGGAGAACTACCTGTATCAGACCTACATCTTGGAAGATTTTATTGATAGTGGGCAGTACCGAGAGCAGTTAGATCCAGAAACGCAGCAGCGGATAGACACCGCCTACTTGGAAATGCAGGCCCATGTAGGCTTGAATTGGTAAGAGGTTAAAGGAATGGCAATTAAACTAGTAGCGACCGAAATTTGTAGAAGTTAAATGATACAAATAAACGATTAAAATCCATTGAAATAGCTTGGTTTCAAGGCTTTTTAGCTGTTCTTAAGGATGATAGGAAACTTTTTTATAATGGTAGTACATCTTATAATATTTATTCAAAATTAATCGTTAGAAAGTGTCAAATCGTTAAATAGTATCATTGATTCTCTAAAGACAAATCACGTGGAGTGTGTTTCTTTGCTCGTAAAAGCCTAGAATCTTTTGATAAATCGCAATAGTAAAAAGCCTTGGTTTTGAAGTGACCCCAAAAAGTTAGACAGTATATTTTAAGTGAAGGATTGAGTTCTGTATTGTACAGGGCTCAGTCCTTTTAATGTTAGTTTGATACGTCTGTTGTTGTAGTAATCAATATAATCTGAAATAGCTTGTTTCAACTGGTCTAGTGATCGAAAACTCTTCTCAAATCCATAAAACATCTCTGTCTTAAGTGTGCCAAAGAAAGATTCCATCATCCCATTATCTAAGCTATTACCCTTACGAGACATAGACGGTTTCATGTTGTGTTCCTTTAGAAACTGGTGATAGTAGCTGTGTTGATACTGCCAGCCTTGGTCACTATGAAGAATAGCCCCTTGATAATCTTGCTTAGGAAAGGCTTCCTCAAGCATATCTCTTAATTGTTTTAAATTCGGTGATGTTGATAGATTATAAGCGATAATTTCACTGTTATAGCCATCAAGAACTGGTGATAGATACAATTTCTGATGACTAGCAGGAATCGAAAACTCCGTGACATCAGTGTAGCACTTTCTAAGTGGTTGAGAGGCACTAAACTGACGATTGATGAGATTAGCTGCTTTCTTGCCAACTTCTCCCTTGTAGGAATTATAGCGACGTTTAGTCCGTATCCTTGCCTTTAATCCCAAGTCTCTCATCAAGCGCTGAATCTTCTTGTGATTAATCCGATAGCCACGATTGCGTAACTCAAGATGAATTCTGCGATAGCCATAACGCCCTTTGTGTTCAGTATAGATGGCTTGAATCATCTCTTTTAACTCACTATTATTATCTTCCTTTGATAATCGCTTAAGCTGATAATAATAAGTTGAGCGAGCTAGCTTTAAGATAGCCAATAATAGCGATAAGGGAAATTCAGTAATTAGTCCTCGAATGATTTCTGTTGCTCTTTGAGCTTTGCTTCGTCCCTCAATCGGTATTCTCTCAGCTTTTTTAGCACAGCATTCTCCGCTCTAAGATACTCTAGTTCATGTTGGAGACGTTCTAACTCGGTCATCTCCTCAAGTTTTTTCTTTGGTTTACGTCTCATTTTGGCAGGTCTCCCTCGTTGTTTCTCAACAATAGTATACCCATTTTTCTTATATTGTGCTATCCAATTTGGAAGCATACCTTGATTTGGCAAGGCATAGTTTAAAGAAACCTCCAGTTGTGAGTAACCATTTAAGAGAACTTGGTCAATCATTTCTTGTTTTAAGTCTGGTGAGTAGTACCTGTTTTTTCCCTTACGGACAATCTCTGGACCATATTTATCCATGAGTTGTACCATATAGCGAAGATTAGATACGGTGATATTATAGGTTTGACTAATTTGCGACCAAGAATAGCCAGCTTGCTTCATTTGATAAATCGTTAGTTTATCTTCGTAACTTAATTTCATAGAAAAACACCCCCAAAGTTAGATTTTTTGTCTAACTTTGGGGGTGCAGTTCATATCTAGAACTTTTAAATTTAGTTAAAAGTTATCAATCAAATAGCATTTTTAAAGGTGAATCTATGTTAACCTGCTAATACTGGAGGGAAATTATGAAACGAATAACTGCTAATCACTATCAAACGTCAGAACGTTATTATAAGCTTCCGAAACTCTTATTTGAAAGTGACCGATATAAAAATATGAAATTGGAGGTTAAGGTTACCTATGAGGTCTAAAAAGACCGTTTGGAGTTGTCTTTGAGTAAGGGGTGGATAGATGAGGATGGGGCTATCTATTTGATTTACTCCAACTCAAAATTGATGGCACTGCTTGGCTGTTCCAAGTCGAAATTACTGACGATAAAAAAGACATTGAAAGAATATGGCTTGATTGATGAAGTCCAACAATCTTCCATCGAAAAAGGGAGTTTGGCCAACAAGATTTATTTAGGGGAATTGGAACATGAACCTACCCCAGTCTCAAATTCAGACGGGGGTAGTGTTAAAAACAGACTAGGGGGTCTTAAAATCAGCCTAGCCCCGTCTTAAATTCAGTCCCTAGTGAGATTGAAGGGAGGGATTTTGTTTTGTTTTTTAGCATGAGGAAAAGTTTCATCACCCCAAAATAACAGATAAAAAACAGATGAACCATAGGTTAACTATAGATTGCTTTGTTATAATGTCAATGTTCAAAAATATAAGTCAAAAGGAGAATTTAAGATGAATATGATGAAACGAATGAGTTGTATGGTAGTTTTATTTGCCAGCGGTGTGTTAATGGTGGCGTGTGGTAATCAGGCCAACAATGGTGTGGGAGATAAAAATAATGAGACAGTAGATATTGGAGAAGCTGTCAAATCTGAGAAAAAAGTGATCGATGGCAAAGAGGTTGAGGAATATGTTCTCAAGGATGGTACGATTATTCAACAGGATGTTGAGGCAGCTAAGGAACTGGAACAAGGAGAATAGGTATAAGGATATAAAAGGCTGAGGTGCAGATTATCAGTCTTTTGTGTCTCAGATTGTTTGAAGTAGTAGTTGAAATGTGATATAAGGAGAGTCTTATGTTGGCTTACAAAGGACGAAAACTAAAAGGATATGGGAAAAAGAGGCTAGTCATAGGCTTGTCAGTGGCAGGTTTAGCTTTGTTGGCTGGTGGTTACTATTGGTACAGTCAGTCTCAAATATGGACAGGTGCTAATGAGGTTGTTGAAGCAATTCCTGTCAAAGAGGCGATTGCTAATAGTCAGAAAGTAACAGCAATCCTATCTGGCGAGGTAGAGCCTAATCATGCTAGCAAGATCAAAATTGACTCCTCTAAGGGAGCGGTCAAAGAGATCTTTGTTAAAGCTGGAGATACGGTGACAGAAGGACAAGCACTTTTTTCTTATGACACCGCCCAAGCCTTGACCGCTCAATCTGCAAGTTATGATGTTCAGTCTCGAGCAGGAACGACACAAACAGCTCGTAGTAATGCTGATATAAAATGGGGGACTTATCATCAAAAAGTTGCAGACTTGGGAGCTCTTCAAGCTAGATATAATCAAGGAGGCGAGGATAAACCGAGTCAAGAAGATTTAAGAACAGCCCAGTCTGCTGTCAATCAAGCCCTAGAAGAGGCTCAGACTGGTGAAAATGAAGCTAAAAATGCTCAGATTGACTATGAAAAAGCTGTCGCAACCTCTAATACAGAAAATGAGAGATTAAAATACGATACGGTCATAGCTGATGCCGCTGGTCTGGTTACCAGTGTTAATACTGATTTAAAGAATCAATCGGCAGATAAAAAAGAAAAAGAAACCTTTATGGAAATCGTTGACCGCTCCAAATATTTTATCAATGGTGAGGTTAATGAAGTTGACCGTGACAAGATTCAACTGGGACAACGTGTGACGGTCATTGACCGTAAGGATAACAGTAAAACTTGGCTAGGAACGGTGACCCAAGTTGGTGATTTGACAACAGATAGTGAGTCTAGTGCAGATGGTAAGGAAAATCCTAATCTTTCTAAGTATCCTTATAAGGTTGAATTGGATCAGACGGACACACCTCCAGTTGTTGGTTCACATACTTATGTTAAATTGTTTGACTCAAGTACAGAAGCAGGTAAATTCATTTTAAATAAGTCCTACTTGGTTAGGGAAAAAGGCAAAACCTTCGTCTGGAAAGTAACTGGCAAGAAGATAGTAAAACAGGATGTAAAGGTCAATAAGGTGACAGAAGACCTTTACGAGCTAGTAGAGGGATTGACTCAGGAAGATAGGCTTTCCTTACCTAAAACAGGTATGACTGATGGTATGGAGGTGGGACAAGATGTTAAAACTCAGTGACATCAAAAAGACCTACCTACAAGCTGGTGAGGAAATTCCAATCTTGAAAGGAATTGATTTGACCATTGAAAAGGGAGATTTTCTAGCTATTATGGGACCTTCTGGTTCAGGAAAGTCAACGTTGATGAACATTATTGGTTGCTTGGATAAGGCAAGTAGTGGACACTATCAGATTGAGGATATTGATGTAGGTAATTTGTCTGATAATGACCTGTCGGATTTGCGTAATCAAAAGATAGGTTTTGTCTTTCAAAATTTTAATCTTATGCCCAAGTTAACGGCTTGTCAAAATGTTGAGTTGCCACTGACCTATGCTAATGTTCCTAAGCAAGAGCGTCGAGAGCGAGCTTTGGAGATGTTGTGTTTAGTTGGATTAGAAGAACGAAGTAACTTTAAGCCGTCAGAACTATCGGGTGGTCAAAAACAGCGTGTTGCCATAGCCCGTGCCTTGGTAACTGATCCTGTTTTTATTTTAGGAGATGAGCCGACAGGGGCTTTGGATACTAAGACGAGTGAGCAGATTATGGAGCTTTTTCAGACATTTAACCAAGCAGGGAAAACTATCGTTATCATTACACATGAACCTGAAGTTGCCCAAAAGTGTCGAAAAACAGTTGTTTTGCGTGACGGACTGCTTGAAGATGGTCATTCTGTTTAGCGGAAGGAGGAGGCTATGGAAGAAATCAAGACAGCTCTACAATCAATCCTGTCTCATAAAATGCGTTCTATATTGACCATGCTAGGTATCATTATTGGGATTGCAGCTATCATTGCAATTTTCTCCATCATTGAGGGGAATACTGAGACAACTAAACGACAGTTGATTGGCGGTAGCAACAATACTATGGATGTGGTTTATGCTAAAAAGAGTGCCTTGGATGCTAGGATAGCTAGTAAAGACAATGCAAAAAAGCCGCTTTATCTGCCCTTTATTGGTCAAGAAGAAGTGCCTGCTATTAAAAAGTTAGCTGGTGTCAAAGATGTTGCCTTGACTTATGAGACAGACGACACCATTTACTACCTAGAAAAACAGTCCTCAAGTAAAATTGTAGCCACAACGCCTAATATTAGAGACTTAAAACAGCTAGCCATTGTTAAAGGGAAAGGATTTGAGCAGGCCTCTTTTAAAGAAGAGGAACAGGTCACTATTTTAGAGAGAAGTCTTTATGAGCAGCTTTTCCCCAACGATGACGGTATTGGAAAATATGTGGATATCAAGTCAATTCCTTTTAAGGTTATCGGTGCTTATCAAAGTCAGGACTCTGCTAACGTCTATGGCGGCGGAAAGACTGCCTATATTCCTCTGGGGCAGTGGCATCATGTGACGGAAGAAATCAATGTAGCACCGACCACTGTGGTGCAGACTGTGAAAACCGATGATTTAAAGCCTGTTTCTCAGGCAGTGGGTAACTATCTCAATCAAAAAGTCGCTGATTCTGACTATGCTTTTGGAACCATGAATTTGAGTGATTTTGAGCGTCAAATTGAAAACCTTAATCAGTCTAACTTTGTCTTACTGGCAGGTATTGCCAGTATCTCTCTTCTGGTTGGTGGCATTGGTGTTATGAATATCATGTTGGTATCTGTGACAGAGCGAACACGGGAAATTGGTATCAAGAAAGCCTTGGGAGCAAGGAGGAATATTATTCTCAGGCAGTTTTTGATTGAAGCGGTAATTTTGACCTTGATTGGTGGTTTCATTGGCGTCTTTACGGGTATTGTCAGTGGCTTTATCATCACACAATCACTAGCCTATCCTTATATTTTGTCCCTGTTGTCTGTTCTTGTTAGTCTGCTATTTTGTTGTATAATAGGGATAGTATTTGGTTTGTTGCCAGCAATCAAGGCATCAAAACTCAATCCGATTGAAGCTCTACGCTTTGAATAGGAATAAAAAATGGAAAAAGGCATGAGAGGTAGCGAAAAATGAAGCATATTTTGGTGGTCGAAGATGATCCAATCATCAATCAAGTTATTTGTGAATTTTTGAAAGAGAATAAGTATCAGGTGACATCTGTTTTTGATGGACAGGATGCCTTAGACCAAGTTGCTTCAGCAGACTTTGACTTGCTTATCTTGGATATTATGCTCCCGAGTGTCAATGGAATTGATGTCCTAAAAAGGGTGCGTCAAACTTCCCAAGTGCCTATCATGATGCTGACGGCAGTTGATGATGAATACACGCAGCTGGTCAGCTTTAATCATCTTATCAGTGATTATGTGGTCAAGCCCTTTTCACCTCTCATCTTGTTGAAGCGTGTGGAAAATATCCTACGTCAAGAGGTACAAAAAAGCTCATCTGATAGCCTTTATCATTTAGATTATGATAATAGTGCCTTGGTCTATGAGGGAGAGAGAATTATCCTGACCAAGAAAGAGTATGCCATATTGACGGTTTTGATAAAGTATCAAGGTCGGTTGGTGACACGGGAGCAGTTGATGAATACAGTCTGGGGTTACAGCGAGCTAGACAGTCGTGTTTTGGATAATCACATCAAAAATATTCGCAAAAAATGCCCTCAGCTACCCTTGCAAACCATGACAGGCATGGGCTACAAATTGGGAGAGGGCTAGTATGAAACTGACAAGTAAAAATTTTTTGGTTATCAATGGCTTAATTTTTTCAGTTATTACGGTGACTCTGGCTATCTTGTATATTTTCATGCCTGTCTACTATGAAGAGGTCAGGGTTGATCAAGTAAAGGAAGCAGTTGACAAGGTTCAGCAAAATTTAGATGGACAGGATAAGGAAGAGGTGCTAAAGCGTCTAACGACTTTGGATAATCAAGATTTGCCCTTTAGTCTCTATCTGTTTGAGGGAGAGACAGTCGTCTATCCTTATGTTGATAGGAACAATACCAACAGTGACCAACCTTTAAATGACTTTGAAATCACTGTTTCTTCCCCACCAGTGGAGGGCGAGATACGAAGTCTGCGTCAAAAGATTGTGACTAAAGATGGGCAAGAAATAACCTTAGAAGCTCAATATTCTCTGCAACCTATCTCTGATGCTAGCCGTGTTTTGCTAGCTATTTATCCAGTCATTTTAGTAATAGCCTTGGTGATTGGGACTATTGTAGCTTATATATACAGTCGTTCATCAACCAAACGTATTAAACTCTTATCTAAGACAAGCAGACAGATGCTTAGTCTAAAGGAGGGATTGTCTTGTCAACTAGAGGGAAAAGATGAGATTGCCGAGTTGAGTCGAGATATTACCAGTATGTATCAGCAATTGCGACAAACCGTGGTTAGGCTAGAGGTCGAAATTGAAAAGACTGCTTTGAGCGAGCGTTCAAAGGAGGAGTTTTTACGGATCACCTCGCATGAGTTGAAAACTCCCATTACCAGTATGATGGGCATTGTAGATGGCATGCTACTGGGGGTTGGTGATTTTAAAAATAGGGACTATTACCTCAAAGAGTGTCGTCGTATCTTGGAAGAGCAATCTCAGTTGGTTCAAGATATTTTAACCATTTCCAAGATTGATATGGCAGACTTTTTGGATACTAAGTATTGGGAGACTTACGCCATGACAAGATTTTTGGAGGAGCAGTTACCTACTTACCAATTATTGGCAAAGATGAAAGGTTATGAGTTCGACTATGCTCTTTCTGAGGTGACGGTTGAGGCTAATAGGATTTATCTAGAGAAAGCCTTGAAAAATATTATCGATAATGCCTTTCAGTACACCAGGCCTGAGGGGAAGATTAGGATTCAGTTGACTGAGAAGCACTTGGTTGTGGAAAATCAAGCTCAGACTCTCCTGAGTGATTCGGACTTGAGCAAGGTTTTTGAGCCTTTTTATCGACCAGATTATAGTCGTAATCGTAAGGACGGTGGCACGGGCTTGGGACTCTATATTGTCCAGAAAATTTTAAGTAGGCATAAATTTAACTACCGCTTAGAAAATACAGATGACGGTTGGGTTAGGTTTACCCTAGATTGGTAGAATGATTGAGCTGACCTATACGATGAGAGGAGAAAAGTATGGAAATGATTAAGAGAAATAGGAAAAGCTGGCAAGCAAAGATTTTGTATATTGCGAAAGTATTAGTTATCATCACGGTCTTGTCTCTACTAGCAGCTGTCCTATCATCAGTATTTTTAGCCTTTGTTGGTCATTTAGTTCCAGAAAATAGCCCTAGCTTTAGACTATGGACCAATCTGACCTTTGCGTTTACAAGTCTGGTTGTGATGATTTGGGTTCGTTATGGTGAAAAGACTCCTTTATCTAGTCTTGGTCTGATTCGGAAGAAAGCTCTTAGGCAATTAGCGGCTGGCTGGGGACTGGGTGCCACCTTTTACACTATCTATATTGGTTTGATGATTCTTTTTGGGCATTTTCAGATTGCTAGCATTCAAGTCAATCCACAACTTTTGTTTCAATCTTGTCTCTGGTTGCTTGTCTGGCTAGTACAATCTCATGCTGAAGAAGTTAGCATGCGTGGCTGGCTATTTAGCCGCCTTAGCAGAGAGTTGTCAGTAGTAGCATCAGTTGTGCTATCTTCCTTGTATTTTATGATTTTGCATTTTGGCAGTGGCTACTTTGACCTGATGAGAATGCTAGACTTGTTTTTATTTGGTATTTTTGCCTGTCTAGTTTACTTATACCAAGGAAGTATTTGGGCTATTAGCGGTTTTCATGCAGCTTGGAATTTTTTTGATGTCACCGTATTTGCTCCTCTTGAAGATGGGGTATCTGACAGTATGGTTTATCTCAAAAATACGAGTTCTGGTAATCTTGACCTTATTAACGACGGCACGGGGCTATCTCTTGTCATGCACACTCTTGCCATACTTTACTTAGTGCATAGAATTCGCCAAAGAAAGGGAGTTTAATAATGAGCGAAAACCTTAGCTAAGGTCGTTAACTTATACTTAGCCTGATGAACGTTTTGATACTGACTTTGTCAATCCCACTCTAAAAGCTATTTGCATGTTTGCAGCCAAGTTAGTTTGTTGTATAAAGTCAGCTGAGTATTTCTAAAATCATGAAAAAAAAACGAGCAAATAGACATTTATAAAAATGATTATTTGCTCGTTTTTTTATCGTTGGAAACAATTATCTAAGTTGTTTTTCTTTAATGTAATCAATCAATTGGCAGGTTAGGTCGTATCTCATGAATGGAGTGATGAGATAGATGCCTTTGAAATATTTTAGAGCTTGATCAATCAAGTCTTTAGTGGATTTCATGGCAAATGCTTGGCAGGCAATAGGATCGTCTTTGAGGTCTTCTAACTGAGCTAGAAAACTTTCAGAGAGTTGGATGCCAGGGACTTCGTTGTGAAGAAAGACGGCGTTGTTATAGCTGGTAATGGGCATGATGCCTACAAAAAATGGGGTATCGTAAGGCTGGATGACTTTGGCCAATTGCTCAAATTTGCTGGCATCAAAGATAGGCTGGGTTATGAAATAGTCGGCACCTGCTGCGATTTTCTTTTCAATCAAGCGCGTGGTTCGGTCTATATTTTTAACATTAGGATTGTAAGCAGCAGCAACGGTAAAATCAGTTTGCTGACGTAGGCTTGCACCACTATAAGATTGACCTTGATTGAGTTGTTTAATCAAGGTTAATAGTTTAAAAGAATTGACATCATAAACACTCGTAGCTCCAGGGAAATCACCGATAGTTGACGGGTCTCCAGTAATAGCCAAGATATTATGAAAACCTAGTAAATCTAGTCCCATAAGTCGAGATTGTAAACCGATAAGATTGTGGTCTCGTCCTGTCAAATGTAGCAGTAGCGGTGTTTGAATGCTATCTTTCAGATAACTGGCAATACTGAGGTTGCAAATTCTAGTATTTGCCAAGGAATTGTCAGCTAAGGTAATAGCACCAATGTCTTTTTTATCAAGTGCTTGGATGGCTTCCTGAAATTTAGCGATGTCTAGTGTCTTTGGCGGGTCTAATTCAGTGATGATAGTGACCTCTTTTTTAACCTTATCAACAAGGGTTTCCTCTTGCCTAACTCTCTTGATGAGGTCTTCCTCGGTGACAGTAGGGGTGATGAGCTTACGCGCAATAGGTTTTAGATTCTTAACCGCTTTTTTAACTTCATGGATATGCTCAGGTGTTGTTCCGCAACAGCCACCGATAACTCGCACGCCCTCGGCGACCAGAAGTTCCGCAGATTTTCCAAAATAACTAGCGTTTGAGCTGAATTGGTATTGCTGGGTTTCAGCGTCAATGGCAAGGAGACTGGCATTAGGATAGACTGCCAGATAGGACTGGGCAAATAGTGGCACCTGCTTGAGGGACTGTATCATGTGATAAGGTCCAAAGTGACAGTTGAGTCCTACAATATCGGCACCTTTCATAACCAGTTGGCTCATGAGCTCGACAAGGGGACGACCGTTTTCAGTAATACCAGGCTCGTGCAGAGCGATATTCGTCAAGATAGGCAAGTTAGTTAGAGGTCGTACCATATCAAGAACAGCCAGTAATTCCTCACTATCGTAGTAGGTTTCAAACAAGAGTCCGTCTAGTTTTTCTGTAGAGAGGAGGGCTTGAACTTGTTCTTTGGTTTCCTCTAGTATCTGCTCGAGGTCTAGTGGACATCTCTTACGCCCTCTGGAAGCACCGATTGTTCCCAAGACAAAGACCTTATCTCCAGCTGCTTGGCGTGCTAAGTCAACTGCTTTCTGGTTAATAGTGACAATATCATTATCATAACCATATTCTGTCAGTCGGTGGCGCTGAGCACCGTAGGTGTTGGTCTGGATAATATCAGCGCCTGCCTTGATATAGGCTTCATGAATAGCTAGGATTTGCTCAGGGTGGGTGAGGTTGTAGGCTTCGTGGCAGGTGTCTAAGCCATAGGAGTAGAGCAGTGTTCCCATGGCACCGTCAGCTACTAAAACCTTATTTTTTAATTTTTCTAGTAAGTCTGACATGGTTCACCACTTTCTAGCCTAGTTTGGCACGGACTTCTTTTGTTGCTGCGACTAGGTGTTCAAGAGCAGCAACTGTTTCAGGTTCTTTACGGGTTTTTAGGCCACAGTCTGGGTTGACCCAGAATTGTTTGGCAGATAGATGTTGGAGTGGTCGTAGGATATTGGTCGTGATTTCTTGAGTGGTTGGGACACGAGGTGAGTGGATGTCATAAACGCCCAGACCAATTCCTAGAGGATAGTTGTTAGTCTCAAAGCTTTGGATAATATCACCGTGACTGCGACTGGTCTCAATAGAGATAACGTCAGCGTCCAATTGTCGAATGGTGTCGATGATTTCGTCAAATTTAGAATAGCACATGTGGGTGTGGATTTGGGTCTCGTCCTTGACAGATGACGTTGCCAATCTAAAGGAAACTACGGCATCATCTAAGTAGGCTTGTTGTTTAGCCTTGCGTAGAGGGAGTCCTTCACGTAGGGCAGCTTCATCCACCTGAATAATACCAATACCAGCCTCTTCTAGCAACTTAATCTCATCCTTAATAGCTAGACCGATTTGGTTAAAGAGGTCGCCACGGCTAATATCTGTCCGCTCGAAAGACCAGTTGACAATAGTGATTGGTCCAGTCAACATCCCTTTAACAGGGCGATTGGTTAGGCTTTGGGCATAGACTGTTTCTTTGACAGTGAGTGGCTGGATATGTTTGACATCACCAAAGATAATCGGTGGTTTAACTGCACGAGAACCGTAAGACTGAACCCAGCCTAGTTGTGTTGTGGTAAATCCAGCTAGTTTTTGTCCGAAAAATTCAACCATATCAACACGTTCAAATTCGCCATGGACTAGGACATCGATGTCGAGGTCTTCTTGGATTTTAATCCAGCGTGCAATTTCAGCTTGAATAAAGTTTTCGTAGTCTTGGTCTGTAATATCGCCACGTTTCCAAGCCAAGCGTGTGCGGCGAACTTCAGCTGATTGTGGGAATGACCCAATCGTTGTTGTTGGTAAGGTTGGTAGTTTAAATCTATCATCTTGTATTTTTGCGCGTTTGCTGTAGGCGGTTCGCTCTGTTTTGACGCTGGAAATATCTTCTAGGTTAACATTTCGGAAGTCAGCTGCCTGGAGTGCCTCAAAGTCAGCGACATGCTGAGCATAGAGAGGGTGAGATGTACCTTGAGCTAAGATAGTGAGTTCTACTAATTTCTCATCAGCGAAAGCTAGTCCATTTTTCAAGACAGGATCTAGAGATGTTTCGTTTTGCTTGGTGACAGGAACGTGGAGTAGGCTACAAGAAGGCTGAAGGATAACTTCTTTAACCTTATCTTGAATATCAGTGATGAGGCTTGAGGTGGCAGTCAAGTCACTTGCCCAAACGTTTCTACCGTCAATCACACCTGCAAAGACAACCTTATCTTTGAAGTATCCCTCGTGAATGAGCTTGAGATTGTCCTCTAAGCCGTGAACAAAATCCAAGCCAAAGGCTGCAACGGGAAGCTCTGCAAGTTCTTTAGAAATCAAGCCCTCAAAATAGGTTTGAAAAATCAGTTTAGCTTCAGGAACTTCCTCAGCAAAATAAGCATAGACACATTTAGCAGCCTCTAAAAGACTAGCGCCTTCATCAGTGACAAATATAGGTTCATCGACTTGAATGTAGTTAGCACCGGCTTGGGTGAATTCTTTAAAGATTTGTTTGTAGAGTGGAAGCAGTTTTTTGACCGTTGCCGTAAAATCATCAACACCGCTAGCTAGAGAAACATAAGTCAAGGGACCAACGATAACAGGTTTAGCCTTATCGCCAATAATGTCTTTAGCTTCTGAGTAGAGGTCAAGTAGACGATTGTGAGTCAGTTGAGGTTTGACATTGTTAAATTCAGGAACGATATAGTGGTAGTTGGTATTGAACCATTTCTTCATGGCAGAAGCTACATGGTCTTTATTGCCACGTGCAATGTCAAAGTAGAGGTCAAGTGTAATGTCGCGGTCTTTAAAACGCTTAGGAATGATATTAAACTGGAGAGACAGGTCTAGGATATGGTCGTAGAGAGAAAAGTCTCCGACAGGTATCAAATCAAGACCAGCGTCAGCCTGCTTCTTCAAGAATGACAAACGAAGTTCTTTGGTTTTATCTAGCAACTCTTCTTGAGTAATATTGCCAGCCCAATAGCTTTCAATCAAAAATTTCCATTCACGATGTTCTCCCAAACGAGGGTAGCCAAGGGTTGAAGTTTTTAGTGTCATAGTTACCTCCTATATGGTATGTGCTCGTGAGCTATACCTGTTTTATTATTTTACACTTGTTATTTTAAGTTATAGTTGCTGTTATTTCAACAGTTTCAGTCATTTCTGTTTTTAAGGTGTAGATATAGTTTTAAACTATGTGCTTTGGAGTTGTTATAACTTTTAACTATATCTGTAGGGTTCGTTAATTTCAAGTTACAATTACCCGTGGTGCTAGTTGATTTGACACTACCATAAAAAGCCCAAAAGGACTATACTGTAAGTGCCTAAACAAACAGGAGGTTAGTCCAAATGAGCCGCTTACAGTATACCGCTAAATCTCATCACTTACAATGGAATATGCAACAATTGTCAAACATTTGTTCCCAATTTTACAATGATTATTGTCCTGAAGCCTTAAAACACCGCCGTAACCTTAAATTAGCCAAAGTTTCCGATCAAGCCATTCTAACGTTGCTATTATTGCAAGCTGAGTTAGGTATCCAGTCTCAACGACACTTTTATAGAATCTGTCGGCTATTCACCTGTGGTAACTTACTAGAAAGAAGTCGCTTTAATCGGCGAGCAAGACACTTAATTTGGTTAGTTCAAGTCATTCGTCAAGCTATGAATAATGACATATCTCCTGATACTATCCTTATTATGGATAGCTTTCCACTGGTACTTTGTCAACCTGTCCGTAACCATAGAGTCTCTATTTTCAATACAGTAGCAGATATTGGCTATAATGCGTCTAAGAACATGTGGTTTTATGGTTCCCAAATTGTCAAATTAAGTTGGACAGAAAAAGCCATCTATGTTAGTAACATTGTCAGGTTATATTCTGAACTATGTTATCACACCAGCCTCTGTTCATGATATCAGAGCAGTTGAGGAGCTATTAGAGAATTGTCGACAGTCCTTTATTTTAGCAGACTTGGGTTACTTAAGTCTGCAACTTAAAACTGACCTAGAAAACAAGGGCTATCATCTGTGGACACCTTTACGTCAAAATATGGTTGGAGCTAAGCAACATAACAATTGGGAACTGCTTGCTATGAGACGAACAATTGAAACACGATTTTCAGAGCTTTGTACTCTTTTTGATATAGAGCATACTTTGGCTAGAGGGATGACAGGGTTACAATTGAGAATTGAGCAAATCATACTTGCTTACAACTTGAGATATTTTGAAATCAACTAGCACCACGGGTATAATTATTTTTCTGAATTTGGTCTATTGCAGGAAGATAGGTATATATTAAAACCAAATCTAGGAGGAAAAATTAAATGGAAAGAGACTATCTTAAAAGGAGAATTTTATATTGAAAGAGGAAAGATAGTTCTATATCCTTTCTATTATGAGAAAAAATATAACTTTTCCGTCTTTTTGACAGAAGCGATGATATTTGCTATTGATTATACTTTAATGAAATTTAAGGATTTTATTGGCCTTCCTGAAACCGGTAGAGAGTTTCCAGAGTTTGATTTCTTAGGTAACAAGGATTATGTAATTGATATACTTCAGTCGTATAGGGAGAAGGAATTCAAGGATTATAAGATTGATTTATTAGATGCTCTTATTGAATTCTTTATGTCAGTCAAGGTAGGAGGAAACTATTATTTAAAGCATTATTCTTTTAAAAGTATTTGGGAGAATATGATTTTAGAATTTTTGAATGGAAATTTTGATTCTTTTACTGACGGAGAACTTAAGTTAAAATCAAACGTATACAAGGCAAAGTTTGAAAAACCAACTTTTTATCCCAACTCATTAAATGATAGTCACTATTTTCAACCTGATTATTACTTCATTGATGATGCCAAAAATCAAATTATTTTCGATGCAAAATACTATTCAAATATTCATGGCATGAACTACAAGCAAATTTGTTACAATATGTTCTTAGAAGGATATTTAGGAAGGGAGTATCCTGATAATACAAAAACAAATATTCCATATCCACAATCTTTATTATCTATAATGAACGGATCTCCGACTGATGATGAAAGTTATTATGGTATTATCGAAAATGAGCGGAATATAAATAATATTGTACCAAAATATAAAAGTGTTTTTTCAGCTCTTATCTTACCGTGTGAAAGACGAAAGAGAAAACAACATTTTCAATTATCAAGTATCTATGGTAAAAATAATCCTAATTTATTTATTTCTGAAGAATATTTCAATATTAAAGAGGTAATGCAATATTATGTGGATAAGAGGTTTGTAATTACTGAAGATTAGTTTTCTTTCAATAAAAATCAAATTTTAATTAAGCTTGAAATAAATTAAACATGTTTCAATTTGTTTATTTAATTAATAAACTATGACTAATTAAACGTACTTTATCAGCAAACTTATAAATCAATATCTTGTGTCGGAATTCATATCGATGACACAAGATATTGATTTTTTTCGTTTATCTGATATAATATCACTGAGAAAAGATAGAGAACAATATTTAAAAATTAACTATAGAAAGATAAGTGGTGAGCCATTGGACTTTAAATACTATTTAAATAATAACCCTCGAGTTACTGGTTTCATTAATGGTTGGATTCGTGAATACCTTGACGCACTCCATGATGTTCCGTTTTTCATTAATGATATTGAAATTTCAATTTACCAAGTCAAGTTTTGTACTATCTATTGGACTGACCGTGAGAATTTTGTATCTGAATGCAGTACGGTAGTTAAGTATAAGGCTTTGAGTGAAGGGTTGACCTATACAACACGATTTTCATTTTGGTTAGACGGTTACTTTATGGTAGACGACTTACAGGTTATGAACTTTAGAACATCAGCACCAGAAGGACTTGAAAACCACTTTACCCAGCGACTTGATTTAATTCCCTATATGAATTGTGGAGAGTACGATCTTGCTGCGAGTCATATTTTATCCAAGTACTATCCTGAATTTTCAATGACTATTGACAATGTTGGTACAATTGATGTAATGGTACTGGCACAACGAATGGGCTTGAATGTGGTGTTTTTGAATGTATCGGAAGTAAATGAGCAACAGCGCGCCATGGTCAAATTTGATAGTGAACCTGTCAAAGCTTTTGATCCAGAAACAGGGGAAATCTTCGAGTATTCCCCAAATATGGGGGACTTAATAGTCGATGCCAAATTGCTTGACCCTAACCGAGTTGGAGAGTTGAATAATTCTATTTTGCATGAATGTGTACACTGGGAGTATCACTGGCAACATTTCGCTTTCAAACGAATGCTCACTAACCATTACGGAAGTCCAAAGCTAATACCTCTCAATCTTGTTAACGATAATCCTGAGTACTCCATGGAATGTCAAGCTAAGGGAATTGCACCAAGAATTCTCATGCCGAAAAACTCAGTTGAGAAGATGGTTATTAGTACTATGGGAGAGTATAGTTACCTTGGTTTTAGTAACGTGACTGAGTTATCACTTCTAGCCAAAGCCGTTGATAAGGTCGCTATTGCGTATCATGCTTCTAGAAAGTCCGCCAAGATTCGATTAGAAGAACTCGGTTTCTCAAATAATAGTAGCGCATATGACTATATTGATGGCTCCTATGTTCCTAGTCACATCACTTCGACAAATGGAGAAATTTATCTACACCAGACTTTTGCAATTGGTTTTTCGGAACTGATTAATTTAGCTAGTACTAATAAAGAGCTCAGCGAATTGCTGCTCTCTGGTGAATATGTCTATGCAGACAAATTTGTTTGTGTTAATGATTCGCGCTATGTTGAAGTTGGACCATTCGGACATTTAGTATTAACTGAAGAAGCGCTGAATGACGTGAGTAAATGCTGCTTAGCATTTAGTTATGAATACCTAAGCTTTAATTCTGGGTTATCAACTCAGTATGAGTACACACTCTTTAAGTTATCGGATGCTGATTATGGTCGAATTCTGAATGGTTTTAACCAAAATGCTGAGGTACTAGATGTTAGGGAAGAGGTAGTCGCACTTGATAATTTCAATGTTTATATCCAGGAAATCATCACTGAGAATGCTGGAATCGTTGATTATTTGTATGATATCCGCCTTTCTTTTGAAGAAGTAGTTAGTAAAATCGTTGACTATCGAGGTTATGATAATCAAGAATTTATGGCTCAAACCAATCTTCATCGGAACTTCTTAGGTAAACTTCGTCAATTCAAAGGTACCTCATATGAGGAAATGACACTCTTGAAACTTTTTGTAGGGTTGAAAATTCCAACAATCTATCTTGAAAAATTTTTTGCTATTGCTGGCAGAACCATTAACCCAACTGACCAAAAAATGCAGTATATCACTCAACTTTTATCTGTATACCACGGAATCGATATTGATAAGTTTGAGAAACTCGTAAAACAGATTCCAGCATAGAAAAATAAATTTGCACCTAGGCTAGGTGCATTGGCAGAGCAGAAATGCTCTTTTTTTGTACTCAATTTTTGAAAATCGTTGATATTACTGCAAACCCTGTGCACCTAGGCTGGTACACAGGGTTTTTCGTTTTAAAGTACACTAGAGTTACTAAAAAAGAGTAAGAACTCTTTATAAATTTCTACTAGTAGTTCTGTCACTGATCATGACCATTAACCATAAGAACCAGCTAGTAGGAAATGTCAACGTGTATGGTTAGTTGACCAATTATGTATAACCGCAAAGGAAAAGCATATGAGGTCACTATTTAAATTTAATAATGCATTGTCATCCCCTTTTTCTTTGCAAGCCAAAGTCAAAGGAGTCAAACAATGCCAATTAATGTCAACTTTTTCAACTACTGTCAAGCTCAATCTTCATCAACTGGTGTAGAACCACTAGAGTGTGAGGTTCTAGCCCCAATGTTTGTGCAGGGCTATTATATGTCGTCAAGTTATTCAGGTCTAATCCGTGGGACATTTCGACAATGCCGTATCATGGGTATTCCAATTCTAACAGCTTTTGTACCTGTTGCAGAAGAGGTGTATGAACAAATGGTTAAGTGGTATAATAGCTCAGTCAATGATTATCTTAAGGATTTTCGTAAACCTAAGAAGAATACTCTTGAAGTCACATCATGGGAAGCCTTCACAGAAAAACAAGATTTAGCAATTGCTGATGAAGCGATTGAACTATACCTAGTGATGGATCAATTTGAATTTTTGAAGGATAAGATTGCAGAAACCAACTTCGATGCGCGTGTAATTTTGGACATGCTGTTTGAAGGTTATGAGAATAAAGAAATCTTTGAAATTCTAGGTGTCAAGAAGTCTGCAGGATATAAGAAAGTCAATAAGACTCAGCAAGAAGGCCTAGACCTTTACAAAGAACTCAACAAATAAAACCAATCGCCATTTCAATTGAGGTGGCGATTTTTTGTCTAGTCTTTCTGATAGAAGAGACATTCGTATCCGTCAGCTCTGAGGTTAATATCAGACATCCAGACTGGTGGATTTCCCATCAATGAAGCAATCTCATCAAGGCTTTGGTCCTGGTCACACTCAATGATGACTTCATCATGGACGTGACCTACAATCCTGAAGTCTTTCAGCTGTTTTATAGAATAAGCAAGAATGTCTCGACTGATGGCCTGGACGATATTCTCGACGAATTTTGGGCCGTAGCTTTCAAGTCTTTCCCAGCGTTTGGCTGTGCCAGTGCCCTCATAGGTAACAGACTCTCCACCAAATTGGTTCTCACCCATCTTGGGTTTGACGTAGGCAAGTTTTCGTCCAGATGGAAGTGTGATAAATAACATGCCTTTAGTAGCTTCGAATTGAAGACCATGTGTTTCGATTTGCTCTTGAAACTTTACTGCAGACTTTACAGCTTTGTCGACATCCCACCAAAAGAGTACGATGTTTGGATTGGCTTGTCGCCAAGAATCTACAAGTGGCTGGAGCTCATCTTCCTCAATCCCCATATCGATTGCTCCCATGGCTTTGAGTGCACCGACTGCTCCACCATATCCGCATGCCAACTCCGCAATCTTTCCTTTCTGACGCAGGTCGGAGTTTTGTCCATGCTTCTCAACTGGAACTCCAAACATCTGGGAAGCAGACATACAGTAGATGTCTTTGCCTTGTTCAAAGACTCTGCTCCGCCATTTCTCTCCTGCTAAGTGAGAGAGCACTCTTGCTTCAATGGCAGAGAAGTCGCACACGATGAACTTTTTACCATTGCTTGGAATAAAAGCAGTGCGAATAAGTTGAGATAGGCTATCTTGCGTATCGTAGAGAAGTTCAGTTGCTTCTAAGTCACCAGTTCTGAAAAGATTCCTTGCTTCTTCGAGGTCAGGTAGATGGTTTTGAGGGAGGTTCTGCAACTGAACCAAACGTCCAGCCCATCGACCAGTACGGTTTGCTCCGTAGAATTGAAACATCCCTCTAGCTCGGCCATCTTTACAGATGCAGTTTATCATGGCTTGGTATTTAGAGACGCTGGATTTAGCTGCCTGTTGTCTCAACTTAAGGACTTTAGCTGTCTTTTCATCAACTACCTTTAATAGTTCTTTGACTGCTTTTTTATCGAGAGAATCAGTTGTTACTCCGTGTTCTCGTAGCCAACCAATCATCTGAAGAACAGAGTTTGGGTTTTCAAGCCCAGTAAGCTCTTTTAGTTCTTCTTGGATTTTGGCTTTACTTTCTTCATCAATGGCAATAGCAGATTTGACAAAATCCACATCGATTCCAATCCCGCGATCATTTATGACTTGGTCTTGATGGTACTCCTCCCAAACAAAGTCAGGAACAGGGTGGTTGAGGAGTTTTTCTTTGATGGCTAGTTCAACCTCAACATCACGCTTATTGTAATCAATGAAAGCTAACCACTTATCAGGTGCATGATTTGGAAAGTTTCGTGTTCGTCCACCATTGACCTTAGTTGGTTTACATGGAACAGAGAAATAACGAATTAAGTCTCCACCTTCCTTTAACTTTTGATCTTTGAGTTTAAGGACAGTTCCGACTCTTTCAAGTGAAAGTGGTAATCCGAGATATGCTGACCAAACCATACTACAGCGCCATGAGTTTGGAGAAAGAAATCCCTTGGACAATAATTTTGGATGATGTTTCTTTAGCCAGTTAGACAGACAGATACGTTCAAAAGAAGCATTAAAAGCCCACTTGATAATGTTGTTATCAACTAAGGCTTGTAAGATTTCATGAGGGAGTTCTTCTTGGATTAAGTCATACACAGTTACTGGACCACTGTCGATTGATACGGCAAGGAGGAGGATTTCAAAGGAATCATCTTCTGCGTAGCGATAGACACCAGATTTTCTTAAATCCAACTCGCAGTAGGTTTCTAAGTCAATTGATAGTTCTTTAATTGGCATGGCTTGTCCTTTCATAAAAAGGTGGCAGGAGTGCTGCCACCAGAAGTATTATCGGCTACGTCGTAGCGGTGTTGTGTTGTCACTATGATGTTTCTTTTCAGCCTTACGCTCTCTCTCACGACGAATATCGTCACGAATGGTCATGTAGTTGAGATAGAGTCCAAGAAAGACATAAGCTCCAAGCACAGCTGAGAGTAGAATGTAATAGATTGTCATAAGTTAAATCCTCCCTTATTAGTTCAAGAAATCATCATCGTCATCAGTTGCAAAGTCGTCTTCAGCACGAGTGCGACCACCAAGTGGTTCTCCATCACGGAGTTTTTGCAGGTTGTTAAGTCCGCAAGCGATACCCTTGTTGCCATTAGAGTTGAAGGCATAGAAGGAGATAGATGCACGGCCATAGATACCTGAGTAGAGTTCAGAAGTATCGATAATCTCTTGACGATTACCGTCCACAACACCAGGTTTATGCGGTGAGTTGGCATTGACGAAGTAGGCATTGCGATAAGCGTCATCATCAGGACGCTCCAAGTCTCCATCACGAAGCGGAGTTTTCAATACTTCAAGAGCAGGGACAGATTTTCCATTACCTTTGAGTTTAGATTCGCCTTCCTTATAGGCAAGCTCAATCGCTGCTTTGATTTTGTCCACAGTCTCAATATCATCTTTTGGAATGATAAGGGAGACACTATACTTCGGTGTGCTTCCATTAATGGATTTTGGTTCATTGGCGTTCAGGTAGCTGAAGCGTGTGTTTTTACCAGTGATTACCTTTGTTGTTTGTACTTTAATTGGCATTCTTTAATCCTCTTTGAATTCATTTGTTGCTAAGTTCATTTCTTGACGATTATCATCAAGAGGAACGAGTGTTGGTTTACCGCTTGGTTTTATGATGAGACCACCAAGTAGGTCATTAAAAGTTTTCTTACCTAGAAGTTTGGTCATGGCAGTGATGGTCAGGAGTTTCTTTTCGTAAGGGTCAAAGCCAGCCTCCATCACAGCTTGAGTGACAGCAGCTTCGTCTGAAAATTTACGAACCGAACGTCCTTCTACAAGTTTGTAGCCTGGAATATTGTGTCCTTTAGTTGCTTCTTTCAAAGCATAGGCTTTGACATCATTTGCCCACGAAACCAGCAAGTCCAGTTTGGGTAAAATCTCTGCAATATCTTCATTATTTAGCGTAGCAGGGTCTGCGAACTCCTTCTTAGCGAGTGCTAGGTTATCCTCGGCACGTTTGCGACAGACATTCTTGAGTTTGCAGAACTGGCAGTGTTTGCCGGATTTCATTTCACCTTCACCTTTAAAGGCAAGTTCAGCTTTAGGGGAGAGTTGGTTTTCAGCCCACTCAAGAAGTTCAGCCTTATCCATCTCAAAGGTGGAGATGTTGTTCTTTCGTGGTTGAAAGATGGTCATGGTGACTTTGTCAAAGTCGTATAGTCCATCAAACATTTCAAGAGCACCGAGAGCGTAACACATCATTTGAGGGTTATGGTCTGCATCAACTAGAACGCCTAGTCCATGCTTGTAGTCGATGACTTGAAGCAGTCCGTCTGCTACAATCAGACAGTCGCCAGTACCGAAACCTTCAGGCACCCATTTGGAGAAGTCCAGACGTTGCTCAACTAGAACTGTAGGATCTCGAGAGTAGCCTTTAGCTTTTTCTACCTGTTCCATGATGTAGTTGCGATATTCTTCTGCACAGGTTTTCATCTCTTCATTGTAGAAGGACAAATCCTCAGTTGGGTCACGCGCCTTTCTACCTAGTGCTTTCTCAACAAGATAAGCACAAAGCTCGTGAGCGTCAGTTCCCTCAAGGGCGAACTCAGAGGTAACATCTGGCATGTCCTCGGTCAATCGAACAGAAGGCGGACAGTTGAGCCAACGGTGGGATGCGGAAGCAGAGAGAAGAGCATGGTTAGTCATGACCGATTCCTCCAGCTTCTTCAATAACCGCTGCGTAGTGTTCAGTAGCTAAGGCTGACAGGGACTCTGAACCGTATTTGTTGAGAAGAGCCCGCACCTCGTTCTTGAAGCCGTCTTTGGCTTTTGTCGCAAGGACGGCACGAACATCTTCGAGTTTAAGTTCCTTTTGTGGTTCAACTTTGGGTTCTTCTGAAGTTGTTGTTTCTTCCTCAGAAGATAGGAGTTTCCTAAACTCATCTACCAAGCGAAGGTAGTATTTGGCTGTGCCTTCCATTTCGTTAATTAGTTCATTCAGTTGCTTCATTTTGCTCATGTTGTCTTTCCTCCGTAATTTTCCGAGCGAGTAATTTTGAGATAACGCTGATGGCTATGAGGGTATCAGCCACATCATCATCAGGTTCAATGTATGGTTCGTTTGCCATATTGGGTCCTCCTATCTTACTAAGTAAGGTTTTGAGTGGATTTTCCACTTTGGAAGAGATTTTTTTATTTTTTATCCCTTACACCTTACTAAGTAGGGTTGAGATAAATTTTTCCACCTGATAAGAAAAAATTTGCTCATCAAAAAAAGTTTCCTGTGCAATTAATAGGAAACTTTTATTTTTTTAGAAAAAATTTTCTGTTTAAGTGGAAAATCTTGTCTGATTTTTACTTAGTAAATTAGGAAGAGAAATTCCTCAATCAATAACAAAAGATGGAGGCATGATGTATGCAATTTACCTTATCTCACTCTGGACAGACTGGTATTCAAACGACAACAGTCTATCCTCATCAAGTAACAGTTTCAGACAAAGCAATTCTTCAAAAGATAGCACTTTATGACCATGTGGCTGGCTTGTTTACCAATAATACTCGTTCCAATGCCAACTTCATCAAATCAGATGTATTGGTCATGGATATTGATAATGACCATACGGACAACTCTGATGAATGGGTAACGGAAGAGCTACTTAAAGATATCTTTGCGGATTACAACTTTGCTTTAGTGACCAGTCGTAACCATTTGGTTCAAAAAGGGGATAAGGCCGCCAGACCAAAATTCCATATCTACTTCCAAATCAATGAAGTCACAGATAAGGACACCTATGCCTTACTGAAAGAAGAACTTGTAAATCGCTATGGCATCTTTGACACTAATGCCAAAGATGCGGCTCGTTTCTTCTTTGGGAATCCTAACTCACAAGTCCTATGGCATGACTCTTGGTTGACCATTGATGAGGATTTGCTTGATGACACGACTTCCCAAGATGATGAAGAAGACTTCGATTCAGATTTCTATCAACCACCAACAGGACCAATCACAGAAGGTAGTCGGAACTCAACCATGTCGGTTTTTGCGGCGAAAATCCTTAAGCGATTAGGTGTAACAAAAGAAGCACGAGACGGCTTTGATGAACAAGCTCTCAAATGTGTTCCCCCTCTTGAGAAGGGAGAGCTTGATACCATTTGGGGCAGTGCTGTTCGCTTCTATAACAAAACCATCAAAAACTCAAAATATTATAAATCTCCAGAAGAGTTTCAACGTGGGGAGATGCAACCAGATGATTATTCAGATATCGGAGAAGCAGGTCTTCTCGCTAGAGAGTTTGGTGACAAGATTGCCTTTACTAGGGAAACAGACTACCTCGCTTACGATGGTAAGCACTGGGTGGAAGATGAGCAGTTAGCCATGCGTCAAATTCATCAGTTCCTTGATATGCAGCTAGAAGTTGCAGTAACCAAGCTTAATAATGCCACTCAAAAACTGAAGCAATCTGGTATTCCTGAAATGTTGATTCAACAAGGAGGTAAGAAGTTGGAAAATGCTATTGAGACATCAATTCAACTCGTCGCTTATCAGGACTATAAGAAGGCACTCGAGTTCTATAAATTTGTCATGAAATACCGTGACTACCGAAATCTGTCAGCTATTGCTAAAACGGCTAAGCATATGGTTCGTATGAGTGTGTCGGATTTGGATAAAAATGAACTCTTACTGAATACTCCTGAAGCAACAATTGACTTATCAAAGGGGTTGTCTGGTGTTAGGGAACATGATTCTACTGATTACTTAACCAAAATGACCAATGCCTCTCCGAGTGATAAGGGAGATTGTCTGTGGCAGGAGACCCTTGCGACCTTCTTTTGTGATGATACAGATCTTATCAATTATGTTCAAGAGATTGTAGGCATGGCTGCTATTGGTAAAGTTTATCAAGAGCATATGATTATTGCCTACGGTAGCGGTGCAAACGGCAAGTCTACCTTTTGGAACACCATCGCAAGAGTTCTTGGTAACTATTCAGGAAAACTCTCGGCTGAAGCTCTGACCATGAGTGTGAGACGGAATGTCAGTCCAGAAATGGCTGAACTTAAAGGGAAACGTCTTATCATTGCTTCAGAGATGAGTGAGGGAATGCGATTGAATACAGCCATGGTTAAACAGCTCTGTTCGACAGATGAAATTTTAGCTGAGAAAAAGTACAAGGCACCTTTCCATTTTGTCCCATCACATACACTGGTTCTTTACACTAACCACCTGCCTAAAGTAGGTGCGAATGATGATGGGATTTGGAGACGACTGATTGTCATTCCTTTTAATGCCAAAATCACTGGTCGGTCAGACATCAAAAACTTTGCGGACTACCTTTACGACGAAGCAGCACCAGCTATCATGTCTTGGATTATTGAGGGGGCAGAAAAAGCCATCAAAGCAAACTTCAAATTGACCTTGCCACAAGTAGTTGCGGACTCTGTCTCAGCTTATCGAGAAGCCAATGACTGGATGGGTCAATTCCTTGGAGATTGTTGTGAAATCGGTGACCACTTGACTGAGAAATCAGGAGAACTTTACTCTGCTTATCGAGCTCACTGTGCCCGTATCAATGAGTACACGCGCAGCACGACGGACTTTTATACAGCTTTGGCAAACGCTGGATTCACCAAGAAAAGAACTAATAAGGGTGTCATGGTAAAAGGTCTACAGTTGAAATTAGAAGATGATTTTCTTGATTAACCGTGAAAATCAGTGAAAGTTGCTTTTATCATCAGAGGGTGTTGGTGTAAGCCGTGATAGTCAAGTTACAACTTAAATCTTTGAAACACGGAGAGTTATTGTTCGTTTGTAATGAGAAGAGTTTAGACAAAACTATCACGACTTTCACGGGTCTTAAAAAGTGCAAGTCGATAAGGTCATATACAAAAGTTGTCATAGGGGATTTCAAAGTGCAGGTTTAGTAGGCCTTTTCTATAACTTAGATATAAAGAAAAATAAAAAAAGATAAAAAGAGGTATAGGAAAGTAATGTAACTGACTAGCGTGAACTGCACTTTTCCTTTGGCGATGTTTCTGACGGAAGGATTGGGTATGCGTGAAAAAATTGTTGAACAGAAGTTAGTGAGTGAAGTGAAAAAGCGTGGTGGGGTTTGTCCCAAATGGGTGTCGCCTTCGTTTGGCGGTGTGCCAGACAGGTTGGTGTTTTTACCCAAGGGTAAGTTTGGCATGGTGGAAGTAAAAGCCCCTGGTGGAAAGCCACGTTTACTACAAGTGACAAGGCACAAGATGTTTGACGGATTGGGTTTCAAGGTACATGTGCTAGATAGTGTTGAGAAGATTGGAGAAGTGCTAGATGAAATTGAGTTTACATGATTATCAAGAAGTCACCAAGGACTTCATCATAGGTCACCCTTATGCAGCAGTCATCCTAGACATGGGGATGGGAAAGACGGCAACAACCTTGTCTGCAGTAAATGAATTGATGTTTGACCGATTTGAGGTTACTAAGGTTTTGGTTATTGCCCCACTGCGAGTCGCAAATACAGTCTGGAGTGATGAGATTGAGCAATGGGCAGAATTGCGTCACCTACGTTATTCGAAAATAGTTGGTACTCCCAAGCAACGAAAGGAAGCTCTTCAGAAAGATGCGGATATCTATATCGTCAATCGTGAAAACCTACCTTGGCTGGTGGAACAATGTAGTCCCTATTTCAAGTGGGATATGGTAGTAATTGATGAATTGAGTTCTTTCAAGTCATGGCAGTCCAAGCGTTTCAAAGCCTTCATGGCTATGCGACCTTACATGAAGCGAGTGGTTGGACTAACAGGAACACCGAGTTCTAATGGACTGATGGACTTGTTCGCAGAGTTTAAAGTCATTGATGGAGGAGAACGTCTTGGTCGCTTCATCGGTGAGTTTCGTAGTCGCTACTTTGAAGAAGGTCGTCGCAACGGAAACCTTGTCTATGAATACATCCCCATGGATTATGCGGAGTGTCAAATTCAAGACAAGATTAGTGATATTACCATTTCCATGAAAGCCCTAGATTATCTGGATATGCCTGAATTGATCTCTACCAAGAAACTGGTGCGCATGACAGAAAAGGAAAAAGAAAAATACATTCAGTTTAAGAAAGAGTATGTATTGTCAGAGTTAGATGGACTAGAAGTAACTGCTGCCAATGCTGCAAGCCTTACGAACAAGTTAGTTCAGTTATCTAATGGTGCTGTATATTCTGATGATCATACGGTTGTGCCACTTCATGAACAGAAACTAGATGCCCTTGAAGATATCCTTGAATCCGCAAATGGAGAACCTGTCTTAGTTGCCTATTGGTTCAAACATGACTTGGCTCGGATTATGGGTCGTTTGGAAAAACTCAAGGTAAAGAATAGGGTGTTGAAAACAGAAGAAGATATTCGTGAATGGAATAAGGGTAATGTTCCGGTTGGCTTACTTCATCCAGCTGGAGCTGGTCATGGGTTGAACCTCCAAAAAGGTGGTCACAACTTGGTCTGGTTTGGATTAACGTGGTCTTTGGAACTATACCAACAAACCAATGCACGACTTTGGCGTCAAGGCCAGGAGGCTGAGACAGTTGTTATTCAACACATTGTGACTGAAGGAACGATTGATGAGGAAATCCTCAAGGCACTAGGAAACAAAGATGCACAACAAGAACGGCTGATTGAAGCTGTTAAAGCACAAGTAGGAGGAACAGATGGATAAGGTGGAATATATAGCTAAAAACTATCGTGACATGAAAATGAAGTTACATTTAGTTCAGGAGAAATTGCTCAACTATCGACCTATCTCAGAGAATAGTGTGATTCAGTCACTGGTATTTGAGAAGTCAGAGCATGAAAAGGTCAAGAAAAGTAAAAACCATGGTCGTAGTGAGCTGATTTCTCTTAGTTTTAGAGAAAAACAAGAACAAGAAAATCAAGAGTACCTCAGTAGTTTGCTTAATACCTACTACTGCTTAAAAATGGATCTTTACTACTTTGAGTTCGTTATGGAGCTAATACCTGAGGATTTGAAGCCATTAGCCAAGGATTTAATTTACTTAGGCAAGAGTTGGACTGAACTAGAAGAGATTTATGAAATCAGTCATTCAACACTTGCTTATCGTAGGCGTAAGATTCTAAAACAAATACGCAAGTGTTATCGTTGGACTTCAAAAAGTCTTGAACTTAAGGTGGAAGATTATCACATCCCTATCTAGTGATGGTTGAGTGCACTAAATTGGTACTAAATTAGCACTAAATTTGTACTGGTTTAGTACTGATTTTCAACCTAGACATGTGATATACTTAAGATGTCAAAAAAGATAAAAATCTCCCTCAAATGACTGGATATTCTTTGGCTGATAGGGTAATATACACCTAGAAAAACCAAAGGAGAATAACCATGTGGACTGACGGACGGATTGATTATCAGGGACAAAAAGTGGATTACATTGCCAAGGTTAGTCCCCAACCTTCAGAAGTTGGAATTGACCTTGGATGTGTTTTCAAATTAGATATTGAAGTAGCTGAAGAAACAATCGTTTCTTACGACAGAGGATGGGAACTCTATCCTGAAACAGAAGAACGTGAAGCCATTCTTGAGGCGGTTTTGCTGGTTTTAACTGTTTAAAATATCTTTAAATTTATGCAGAAATGACTGGATATATCTCCTTTTTAGAGTTAATATGTACACAACAAAAGAAGAGGAGAACAATACCATGACAAAGCGTCAACAAGAAAAACTCAATGCCCACGTCGTACGCATGAAGAAAACGCACACAATTTAAAATTTTCATCGCGTGCGTTTAATTAGAACTGTTCTAAAAAA
The DNA here is from genome assembly GCF_018137985.1 of Streptococcus oriscaviae. Taxonomy (NCBI): domain Bacteria; kingdom Bacillati; phylum Bacillota; class Bacilli; order Lactobacillales; family Streptococcaceae; genus Streptococcus; species Streptococcus oriscaviae. Next base: position 1,755,126 of record NZ_CP073084.1, read on the forward strand.
ATAAATTAAACTTGGCGTTTAATCCAAGATTTACTCATAATTATAGCACAATTTTATGGATAAAATACTAATTTTTTATGAAATTGTTTTCTGAAAACAAAATTTTCTTCATGCGTTTGGCGTGCTCAATGCCCTTTTAACAGAAATTGCAAAAGAAGAACTTTTTGTAGAAACCTTGGAAAAACGTTGGAGCGACAATCTTGACTTCTACGATGTTTCGGTATGGGGTATCAAAAGAGCATTGGAGAGAGCCTACGAAGCAGGCCAAAAATCAGTAAAATAAAGTAAAGCCTAGCCTCATAAAGGTTGGGCTTTTTGCGTGGAGGAATTATGATTATTTCTAGTGAACAAGTTTCAGTTGGACACCCAGATAAAATCTGTGATCAGATTTCAGATGCCATTTTGACGGAGTGTCTAAAGTATGACAAATCAAGTCGAGTGGCAGTTGAGACCTTAATCAAGGATAACCAAGTTGTGGTAGCTGGTGAAATTTCAACTAGACATTACTTTAATCTCGAGAACATTGTTCGTCAGGTTGTCGAGCCACTTGGTATGAAGAATATTCGGGTAACTAACCTACTTGGACTCCAAAGCTCAGATATTGCACAAGGAGTAGATAATGGAGGTGCTGGTGACCAAGGAATGATGTTTGGTTATGCGACAGACGAAACACCTGAGTACCTGCCACTGCCTTATGTCTTAGCAACTCGAGTCCTTGAGAAACTGATGTCGCTTGGTCACCCCTTACTTGGAAAGGATGCAAAAGCTCAGGTATCCTACGACTATGATAAGAAACGGATTGATACCTTCTTAGTTTCCATCCAACATACTGAAATGGCCGAACTTGCCAAAGTGAAACGAATTGTGACTGAAGCTATGATGTCAGTAGCACTTCGTTACCGTCAGAATCTAGATTTCAAAGTTCTAGTCAATCCAACAGGACGTTTTGTTCTTGGTGGTTCATTTGCGGATGCAGGAGTTACTGGTCGAAAAATTGTGGCAGATACCTATGGTGGTTTCGCACATCATGGTGGCGGTGCTTTCTCTGGAAAAGACCCAAGCAAGGTTGACCGCTCAGCAGCATACATGGCACGAAAGATTGCTAAGGATATTGTTAGAGAAGGGTATGCGAAACGATGTGAAGTACAATTAGCCTATGCCATTGGAGTTGCAGAACCTGTGTCGGTATATGTAGAAACCTTTGGAACCAGTCGCTACACCTCGACACAACTGGAAGGAATGATTTGTGAACGCTACGACTTGACCCCACAAGGTATCATTAAGGAACTTCATCTCTTGAATGTAGACTACACCAAAACATCTTGCTTTGGGCATTTCACAAAAGCCTATCTTCCTTGGGAGAAGTAAGATGCCAAGAAGGCCAAGCACACCTTGTAAACAAAATGGTTGTCCTAACTTAGTACCTTATGGTCACAAGTATTGTGAGAACCATAAAGCAAACTACCAACTGGATACCAAGTCAACCAAAGCCAAAGGATACAATGCCCAGTGGAATAAAGCACGACTTCGTTACTTAAAAGTTCATACACTCTGTGTTCAATGCAAAGTCAAAGGTCGATTGACCAAGGCAACAGTGGTTGACCATATCACACCCCACCGAGGTGACCAAGACCTCTTTTGGAATCAAACCAACTGGCAAGCACTTTGTAAGTCATGTCACGACCGCAAGACCAAGACAACTGACCGATATGTGGAGTATTCGTATCGATTTTAGTCTTGGAGTTTCGTTCCAAAAGTATCTCATTTTTCACTCATTGGGGGAGGGGGGATGAAATCTCTAAACCCTTGGGAGACTAAGACCGACGCCCCCTCAAACGTGCAATTTCGCAAAATTCGCAAGCGGGTACATTAAAATCGCTCAATTATTACGTTCGTTCCCACCGTTATCACGTTTCTAATGTGGGGATGTAGCGTTCCCAAGTATGTCATTTTGGTAATAAAATAGTGAAAAAGGCTAGAAACAATGTAGAAAATAGTTGTTTTTAGTCCTTTTTTGATGGAAAGGAAAACAAATGGACGAAAGTCAACGCAAACAAATCTGGAAAATGCGAGCAGAAGGTCTTGGCTATGGCTTAATCGGCAGGGCTACAGGTCTATCTAGAGATTCAGTTAAGAAATACTGTAAACGAAATCCAGCATTGCTTGGTCCTGGAGCGGCGATAAAGCAGATGGCAAAAGCCGACCAGAATGACGGACTCCGTTGCCCCCAGTGTTATCAAGTACTTAAAATTCATAAAACAGGAAGACCAAAGAAGTTCTGTTCGGATAAGTGTCGTAAGGTTTGGTGGATAACACATTGTGACGAACACGATAAATCTAAAACTGCATATGAAGATTTGACTTGTCAACAATGTGGCAGGTCATTTTTATCTTATGCCAATCCAAGTAGAAAATTTTGTAGCCATTCGTGTTACATTCAATCACGCTTTTATAAAGGAGAAACCAATGACAAGCCAACCAAAAATGGAAATTAGAGAAATTCGATTGTCTGAACTACACCCAGCCTCTTACAATCCTCGAAAAAAACTCAAAAAGGGTGACAAGGAGTATGAAAAGATTAAGCAAAGCCTACTCAAGTTTGGTTACGTTGACCCCATCATCGTCAATAAAGACTTGACGGTAATTGGTGGTCATCAACGATTAACTGTATTGAAGGACTTAGACTATGAAACTGCCAAATGTGTCATTGTTGATTTAACCAAGGAAGATGAAAAGGCGCTGAACATTGCCCTTAACAAAATCACAGGTCAATGGGATGACCAGCTTTTGGCGGACTTGCTTTTAGATATACAGGAGGCTGATTTCAATCTCGACTTGACTGGTTTTGAACCACCAGAAATTGATGACATCCTATCAAATGTCCATGATAAAGACCTATCGGATGATGACTTTGATGTAGAAGAGGAATTAAAGAAACTCACCTTTTCAAAACAAGGAGACATTTGGCAACTTGGTAAGCATCGAGTGATTTGTGGAGACTCTACGAAAGCTGAAACATATGACCAACTGTTAGGTGATAAAAAGGCAAATTTGGTTGTGACAGATCCTCCTTATAACGTTGATGTAGAAGAAACAGCTGGAAAGATTCTCAATGACAATATGCCTGATAGTGACTTTTACCAATTTCTCTTTTCCATGTTCACTCAAGTAGAAAAGCATATGGAAGCTGATGCCTCCATCTATGTATTTCATGCGGATACGGAAGGATTGAACTTCCGTAAGGCATTTAAGGATGCTGGTTTTTATCTCAGTGAATGTTGCATTTGGAAAAAGAACTCATTAGTGCTTGGACGTAGTCCCTACCAGTGGCAACATGAACCATGTCTCTTTGGCTGGAAACAAAAGGGAAAACATCAATGGTTCAGTGACCGTAGACAAACAACCATTTGGGAATATGACCGTCCAAAATCTAGTAAAGACCACCCAACAATGAAACCAATTCCGCTCATGGCCTATCCTATTCAAAATTCATCGATGCGTGGGACAATTGTTCTTGATCCATTCCTTGGTTCTGGTTCGACCCTAATGGCCGCAGACCAAACTGGAAGGGTTTGTTACGGCATTGAGTTGGATGAGAAGTTTGTGGATGTCATTGTCAAACGTTATATAGAGTCAACAGGAAATGACAACGTGACGGTATTGCGTGATGGCCAGACTTTGACCTTTGATGAAGCCTATTCAATGATGGAGGAGACGGTATGACCTTAACTTTTCTTGATTTCTTTGCAGGAGTGGGTGGTTTTCGTCGTGGTTTGGAATTAGCTGGTTTCAAATGTATCGGTTACTGTGAAAAAGATAAATTTGCAAGAAAATCTTATGAAGCAATGTACGACACGAAAGGAGAATGGTTTCATGACGACATCACAAGCATTGACCCAACACAACTTCCAAAAGCAGATCTCTGGTGTGCGGGAAGCCCTTGTCAAAATGTGTCTATCGCAGGAAAGCGAGCAGGCCTATACGGTGAACGAAGTGGACTCTTTTTTACATTTGTTGACCTCCTCCAAAGCCAAGAGGAAGAAGATAAACCCGAGTGGGTACTCCTTGAGAATGTTAAGGGACTTTTATCAAGTGACGGGGGACGAGATTATCTCGACTATCTCACTATCCTGGATGAAGCAGGGTATGACCTTGAGTGGCAAGTGTTCAATTCAAAAGACTACGGAGTTCCCCAAAATCGAGAACGCATCTACACTCTCGGACATCTTAGAAGCAGAGGTCGACGAAAAGTACTACCTATCAGCGGAGAAAGCGGTAGCCATCTTAAGCAACTTGTAGGTGGTATGCAAAGCTATCGTGTCTACGACCCTAGTGGAATTGCCACAACTCTTGTTGGTGAGGGTGGAGGACTAGGTGCTAAGACAGGTCTTTATCTAATTGACCAATCTTTGACAGAACCAAAGTTGACAGATGAGGCACGCTGTATCACTGCAAGATATACTGCTGGAGCTACAAAACGGACTGCGATGAACTCTGGAGTACTAGAAATTCAACCCATTCTGACACCCAATCGAATCCACAAACGTCAAAATGGACGTAGGCTCAAGGAACAGGATGAGCCAATGTTCACATTGACCTCTCAAGACCGCCATGGTGTTCTTGAAGGCATCAAGGTCAGAAATGGTACGAAGCAAGGTTATCAAGTTGCTGAGGTAGGTGATTCAGTGGATTTATCTTATCCCAACTCTCCAACGAGACGAGCAAGAGTTGGGAAAGGAATCGCCCATAACCTATCCTGCGGTGGTCAAATGGGTGCTGTGGTTTGGAATGATCGAGTGGTGAAAATTAGACGTTTAACCCCTCGAGAATGTTTTCGCATACAAGGTTTTTCGGATGATTTGTTCGAGAAAGCCCAAGCAGTAAACTCCGATGCCCAACTGTATAAACAAGCTGGAAATGGTGTGACGGTAACAGTTGTCTATGCCATTGGATGTGCCATTCTAGCAAGTGAAAAATAGTCGAAAATACCTTCAAAATAATCTATAAATGACTGGATATAAGTCTCCTTTAGAGTTAATATGTACACAAGAAAAGAAGAGGAGAACAAAACCATGACAACAACACTTGAAAAACTCTATGAAATCTACCCAACAACTGCAAGCATCATTCCTTACAAGGAATGGGTTATCGTTGCATCCAAAGGAAACAAAGAAACAGTAGTTGAGATTTACGAAATCGTTGATAGCCTTGAAAAATTTGAACTATTTGAATGCCGACTTAATCGCATATACAAGGAATCAATAATTGTTACGGATCTTGGTCACGCTGTCAAGTGGGCATTCGATATGTTTGGAGAATAACATGGACACAAAAATTTTCAATAACCTAAAGACAATCTATCCGGTTGGTACAAAGGTTAGATTAGTAAAAATGGATGATCCGCATCCAGTTCCTAAAGGAACACTTGGTACAGTTATTGGAGTGGATGACATTGGCTCACTCTTAGTTAAGTGGGAAAATGGCAGTTGCCTGAATGTTTTATATGGAATAGATATTGTGGAAAAGGTAAAGTAAGATGTGGGAAATAATGACTCGAACGGTTGGTGATAGACATTACGTTTGCGAATTTCTCCGTGAAGATACAACAGATCCGAGAAACATAGACGGTGCTAGGAATCGAATACTGACTATCGAGCGAGATGGTAAATATATCTACTAATATAGATGTTGGAATAAAATGGAGGATATTGCTGATACTGTCTTTAAGGCTGTACTTGATAACTTTAATGAACATTAAGAATTAACTCAAATTGAGTTCTTTTTTTTCTTATTCTAAAGGAGGTGAGATTGTGGCAATCAGGGGGCGAAAACCAAAGCCTACGAATATGAAAATACTTGAGGGAAATCCTGGTAAGCGACCACTCCCTACGAATGAAGTCAAACCCAAACAAAAAGCCCCACGTTGCCCACAGTGGCTTGAAGATGATGCAAAGAAGGAGTGGAAACGGATGGGAAAAATTCTCGAACAGATGGGAATTTTGACCGAAATGGACATGACTGCATTTGCAGGATATTGTCAAGCTTACGCTCGCTGGAAAGAGGCAGAAGAGTTCCTTTCCAAGCATGGATCCATTATCAAAACGCCGAATGGCTATCTCCAACAAGTCCCTCAAGTCTCTATCAGCCAGACTAATCTCAAAATCATGCTTAAATTCTGTGAACAGTTTGGTTTAACACCATCAGCACGTAACCGTTTAGCGACGATGGATTCGGAAGTTGGTAGTGGTGATGAAATGGAAGATTTGTTAGGAGGAATTTTATGAGCTATCATTATGAACCAAGTCCATTCATGCTTCCAACCTCACACTATGATAAGGCAAAGGCTGATAGGGCAGTAACCTTTATCAATAACCTCTCCCACACCAAAGGCAAGTGGGCAGGAAAGCGATTTGACTTGTTGCCGTGGCAGGAACAGATTGTCCGTGACCTATTTGGAATTGTCAAGGAAGATGGCAATCGCCAATTTCTAACAGCCTACATAGAAATTCCAAAGAAGAATGGCAAGTCAGAGCTAGCGGCAGCTATCGCTCTTTATCTACTATATGCGGATAATGAAGCCAGTGCAGAAGTTTATGGTGCGGCTTGTGACCGAAACCAAGCGTCAATCGTGTTTGATGTAGCCAAGCAAATGGTGCAGATGAGTCGCCCTTTGGAAAAGCGTTCAAAGATAATGGGAGCAACCAAGCGTATTGTAAATTATTCTAATGCGGGGTTTTACCAAGTTCTTTCTGCAGAGACTGGGACAAAGCATGGACTAAACGTATCTGGCTTGGTCTTTGATGAAATCCATGCTCAGCCTAATCGTCATTTGTATGATGTATTAACCAAGGGGTCAGGAGACGCAAGGGAACAACCCCTATTTTTTATTATCACAACAGCTGGAACGGATAGAAACTCTATCTGTTACGAATTGCATACTAAAGCATTGGATATTCTGAATGGAAGAAAGAAGGACACTTCATTCTATCCAGTGGTTTATGGGTTATCCGATGAAGATGATTGGAATGATGAAGCAAACTGGAGAAGAGCTAACCCTTCACTAGGGCATACTATTGGGATTGACCGTGTTAGAGAAGCCTACCAACAGGCGCTTGATAACCCAGCAGAAGAGAATGTCTTTAAGCAGCTCCGTCTAAATATGTGGACAAGTTCAAGTGTTGCTTGGATTCCAGAACATGTTTATGCTAAGGGAAATGATCCAATTCAATATGAAAGCCTCAAGGGTCGTAGTTGCTATGCAGGGCTAGACCTGTCTAGTACGTCCGATATAACAGCTTTTGTCTTGGTATTTCCTCCTAGATTTGAAGAGGAGAATTATATCGTTCTGCCATTTTTCTGGCTACCTGAGGATACACTGGAACTGAGATGTCGTCGTGACCATGTTCTATATGATGTTTGGGAGCGTCAGGGCTACATCAAAACTACAGAGGGTAATGTCGTTCACTATGGTTTTATCGAAAAATTTATTGAAGAATTATCGGAAATTTATCATATCAAGGAGATAGCCTATGACCGTTGGAATGCGACACAGATGGTTCAGAATCTAGAAGGGATGGGCTTGACCATGGTGCCTTTTGGTCAGGGATACAAGGATATGAGTCCACCATCAAAGGAACTTTATAAGCTTATGATGGAAGGCAAGATTCAACATGGTGGGCATCCAGTTCTGAAATGGATGGGACAAAACGTAGTCATGAGACAAGACCCCGCTGGTAATATCAAGCCTGATAAGGAAAAGTCAGTCGAGAAGATTGACGGTATTGTAGCACTCATTATGGGACTGGACCGTTGTATACGTCATCAAACCGATGGTGGAAGTGTGTATGATGAACGTGGAATATTGAGTTTTTAGGATGAAAACAACCTAAATAGGTTGAATATATCCTAAAAAGTGGTAGAATAGAGAAAAGGAGGATATTACCGTGCAAATCAATATTGAAAACTTAGTCTCTATTTCTGAAGCAAATCAAAACTTTTCTAAGGTAGCTCGTATGGTCGATACGAATGGTACTGCAGTAATATTGAAAAATAACACACCCAAGTATGTATTAGTGGATTATCAGAGTCTAATTAAAGAGGAACAGGCAAGCCCTACGGTTGTTGAACAATCAACATTGGATGAAGTTGCGACTTCAGTTTTATCACGCCATCTTGATGCATTTAAGGAATTGGCAAAATGAAAGTATTAACTGTTGAACAGGTTATTGAATTACACACTAGGTTAATTCAAGCTACTGGGGGTTTAGATGGTGTTAGGGATGTTGGTTTAATAGAATCTTCACTATCTTCAGCTTTTAGTACATATTTTGGTGTTGAGAAGTATCCAAGTATTGAAGAAAAGGCTGCTAGACTTTGTTATTCGCTAGTTAATAATCATGCCTTCCTTGATGGGAACAAGCGAATTGGAGTTTTTGTCATGATTATTTTCCTAGAATTAAATGGCATCGTGTTAAATCAGACTGATGATGAAATAGTGAAGCTAGGACTTGGAGTAGCTTCATCAGAATTAGATTATGATGAAATTTTAGAATATATTCGGAATCATTAAAACTTTCCTTAATGAGGATATAACTTCAAGAAAGTGATTGAACTTGGTATCTTCTTGAAGAAGGAGAGATGAAAACCATCTAAGAATAAACGATAAGCACTTCAATTGAGGTGCTTTTTTCGTACTCAAAAGGAGGAAGTATGGGACTACTAGATTTACTGGGACGTAAGCGTGCTAGAGATAAACCACATAATAGTTATGAAGGTCAGGACTTCTCATATCTGTTTGGACGAACGACCAGTGGGGAGAATGTGGATGAGTTTAAAGCTATGCAGACGACAGCTGTCTATGCTTGTGTCCGTATCTTAGCTGAAGCAGTTGCTTCATTACCCATTCATGTATTTGAGAGAACGGCAACTGGAAAGGAGAAGAAGGTGGAACATCCCCTTTATTTTCTCTTACATGATGAACCTAACCCTGAGATGTCATCTTTCGTCTTTAGAGAAACCTTGATGACCCATCTTCTGATATGGGGCAATGCCTATGTCCAGATTATCCGAGATAGGAGTGGACAGGTAATCAGTCTTTACCCACTCTTACCAGATAAGATGTCTGTTCATCGGGACGAAAGCGGAAAGCTCTATTACAAATACAAGCGTCAGTCAGAAGAAAATCCTAACTTTAAGGAAAAGGGTGATGCTATTTTAAAAGCTGTGGATGTTCTTCATGTACCTGGTCTGGGTTTTGATGGATTGATTGGCTATTCTCCAATTGCCCTTGCAAAAAATGCTATCGGTATGACCTTGGCTACGGAAAACTATGGTGCATCATTCTTTAAAAATGGTGCAAATCCAGGTGGCGTTTTGGAACACCCAGGCATTCTCAAAGATCCCAAACGAGTGAGAGATTCATGGAATGCAGTCTATAATGGGGTAACCAATGCCCATAAAGTGGCAGTCCTTGAGGAAGGGATGAAATACACTCAAGTAGGCATTCCGCCTGAAGAAGCCCAGTTTCTCCAAACTAGAAAATTCCAAATTAATGAAATTGCAAGGCTCTACCGCATTCCGCCTCATATGGTTGGCGATTTGGAGAAATCCTCATTTTCAAACATTGAGCAACAATCTCTAGAATTTGTTAAATATACCTTAGACCCTTGGGTAGTTCGTCTTGAACAGGCTTTCAAGAGGTCTCTTTTTTTACCTGAAGAAAAGAAAACCTACTTTGTGAAGTTCAATGTAGATGGTCTTCTTCGTGGCGATTATCAGAGTCGTATGAACGGCTATGCGATTGGGAGACAAAATGGCTGGCTATCGACGAATGATATTCGTGAACTTGAGGACTTGAATCTCCTTTCAGATGAGGAAGGAGGCAATCTCTACTTGATAAATGGAAACATGACGAAACTGAAGGATGCGGGTGGCTTTATGAAACAAGCACCGTTAGAACAGGAAACTCAAGCTGAGGAGGATATGGATGCATAAGTTTTGGAATTTTACAGAAGATGATAGTGGTCGAATACTTCGTATAGAAGGACAGATTGCTGATGAGACGTGGTTTGGCGATGAAGTCACGCCACAAGTATTTAAAAATGATTTACATGCAGGAAGTGGAGACATCACCCTCTGGATTAATAGTCCAGGGGGTGATGTTTTTGCGGCGGCTCAAATCTATAACATGCTGATGGATTACAAAGGTGATGTTCATGTCGTAATTGATGGCTTAGCCGCAAGTGCTGCTAGTGTCATTGCCATGGCAGGTACAACGGTTTCTATGAGTCCGGTTGCCATGATGATGATTCACAACCCTTGGACTGTGGCACAAGGTGAAGCCAAGGATATGCAGAAGGTCATTGAAATGTTGGGCGAAATCAAGGAATCCATCATCAATGCCTATGAATTAAGAACAGGACTTTCAAGAACCAAGCTATCACACCTCATGGACTCAGAGTCGTGGTTCAATGCCAAAAAGGCTGTTGAACTGGGCTTTGCGGACAAGATTATCTTTGACAAACAAGGAGAACATGGAATGGATATTGAGAGTTATTCTTTCAGTCGAACTGCTGCGCAACAAGATTTACTTGTCAAAATGCAGACGAAGCTTGAAGTCCAACAACCAAAGAAAACAATCCCTATCAATCAGTTGGAAAAACGATTGAATTTGCTCAAATAACGAAAGGAATATGAACTGATGTCTAAATTACTTGAATTGAAAGAAAAACGTAACCTAGCTTGGCAACAAGCAAAAACCTTCCTTGATTCTGTTCGAACAGAAGATGGACTTGTATCTGAGGAAGATTCCAAACGCTATGATGACATGGAAGCAAAAATCAACCTCTACAATCAAGAGATTGCTCGATTGGAGCGACAAGAAAAGATTGACCTTGAACTTGCTCAACCAGCCTCACAGGCTCTAATTGGGCAGCCCACTACAGTTCTGAATGACAAGACTACTGAAGAGGAAAAGAAGGGTGTGGCTTCAGATAGCTATGCCAAGACATTTTGGACAAGTGTTCGTAAACGTCACTTCTTTGATGTCAAAGATGTCCTTCGAGTAGGGGAAGATACCGAAGGTGGTCATCTGGTTCCTGATGAGTATGAGAAGAAACTAGTTCAAGGATTACAAGAAGAGAATTTCTTCCGCAGCCTTGCGACTGTTATCAAAACCTCTAGTGGTGAGCGAAAGATTCCTGTTGTGACTGGACATGGTTCGGCCTCATGGATGGATGAAAATGGTCTCTATCCTGAAACAGAAGAAACCTTTGGTCAGGTGACTCTAGACTCTCATAAGATTGGGACTGCCATTCGTATTTCAGAAGAGTTGCTTAACGATTCAGTATTCGACCTTGAGTCCTATATGACAGCAGAATTTGCTCGTCGTATTGGAACGGAAGAAGAAAAAGCATTCTTGATTGGGGATGGTTCTAAGAAACCGACAGGTATCTTTACTCAGGCAGAAGTTACAGGTCCAACGACAGCTACAAAGGATATTACCTTTGATGACATGATTGAATTGTACCATTCTCTACCAGCACCCTATCGTAAGAACGCAGTTTGGATTTTACATGATACGACTGTCAAAGCTATCCGTAAACTCAAAGATAATAATGGCAATTACATTTGGCAGCCATCCACTCAAGCTGGACAACCAGATTTGATTCTAAATCGTCCATACTATACATCAACCTTTGCCCCACTCCCTGAAGCAGGAAACAAGGCCATTGCATTTGGTGATTTCTCCTATTATTGGATTGCGGACCGTCAGGGACGTACCTTCAAACGTTTGAACGAACTCTATGCCAATAATGGACAGATTGGTTTTCTTGCTTCACAACGTGTTGATGGTAAGTTAGTCCTACCTGAAGCCGTGAAGACACTAACAGTGAAAGCTAAGTAGTCATGGTTAGTTTAGCAGAAGCAAAACAGTATCTTAAAGTGGAACATGAGGATGAGGATGGACTGATTGAGCAGTTGCTTGAAACCAGTCAACAACTCTGCGAAGATATTTTGCGACAATCAATTTATTCAGACGTTCTAAGGACGGCAATCCTTTATGGGGTTGCCTATCTTTATGAACACAGAGAAGATGCCAATCATAAGGAGTTGAAAGAGACTCTCTATCATTTGTTGTTGGCTGAACGAAAGGATGTGTTCTGATGAAGATTGCACCTTTGAGGGAACGCTTGGTGTTTCATGTTCGACAGATTGTTCAAGATGAGATTGGCAATGAAACTTCGACATGGATACCTTTATTTGACCGGTGGTGCTCTTGTCGTCCTCTCACCTTGACCGAAAGGGATGGGAGTGTGACGAAACTGGAACAAGAGAAAGTCCAGTTCACCCTCAGGTATGAAAAGGCAATTCTTGGACTTCATTCCTTAACGACTCACATTCAATTTCGTGGTCAAACCTATGAGATTGAGTCTATTGATGGAGATACAGTGCCACGTCAACTGATTTACATCGTCGCCATTAGGGAGGAGAGTTATGACTAGAATTGAACTGGATGCACTTGAAACTGCCATCTCAAATGAGCTAGCTGAGTATGTAAAGGATACCACAGAGGTGATGCGTGAAGTTGTAGAGGAAGTCACTGAAGAATCCATCGAAACCTTGAAAGCAAGGTCACCTAGAAAGAGTGGATCTTATGCCAAAGGGTGGAAGAGTAAAGCAACGATTGATACCAGTACAGGTCTAACCAAAACCATTCATAATCGAACGCCAGGCCTGACGCATCTGTTAGAAAATGGTCATGCCAAAAGCTTTGGTGGGCGAGTTGAGGGGATAAAGCATATCGCACCTGTTGAGAAACAAGCGATACAATCCTTAGAAGAAAAGCTGAGAAAGCGAGTGTGATCTGACATGTTACTGAGCGAAATGTACTCCATTCTCAAAGAATTACAGCTTCCACTCGCCTACCATCATTTTGAAGAAGGGAGTCGTCCAAGACCACCGTATCTAGTATATTTGGTGACTGATTCAGAAAATCATGGTGCAGACAATTGGACCTATCATAAGCAGAATAACCTTCTAGTGGAACTCTATACCACTAAGAAAGATTTAGCAACTGAACAAAAGGTGGAGTCATTATTTGACAGCCACCTTATTTATTTTGAAAAAGTAGAGACCTATATCTCATCAGAGAAACTCTACCAAATAACCTATTACATCACATTACATGGAGGATAATATGGCTGAAAAGAATAAGGTCACCTTTGGACTACAAGATGTCCATTGGGCAGAAGTTACAAGCGAAGGTCCTGATGGTACGTTGACGTACGGCAATGTAGAACGCCTTCGTGGTGCTGCAGAATTAACCCTTGAACCAACAGGAGATAAGGGTTCTTATAAGGCAGATAATATCAATTTTTATACAACAGAGTCAAATGATGGCTATGAGGGAACACTAAAAGTTGCCCTTCTAACGCAGGAATTTTTGACACGAATCCTTGGAGAACAGTTGGATGCGACGACAAACACCATTTCAGAGATCGCAAACAGCGAAAAGAAAAATTTTGCGTTGATGTTCCGTTTTGAAGGGGATAAAAAAGAAACATTACACGTTTTGTATTATTGTTACGCATCTCGTCCGACTGTTGGTTCAAAAACCAAGTCTGGTTCAGATATCAATGAGGTAGAGTTGCCCTTTACTGCCAGTCCTCGCCCTCTAGATAAGGTTGTACGTCGACGAACAACGGAGGAAACGAGTGATGAGATTCGTCAAAACTGGTTCAAGGCAGTTTTTGAACCTCGTAAGTAAGGGAGATGGCCATGAGAGAAAGTATTACCATAGCAGGCACGACCTACGAGTTAGCAACCAATGCCTACACACCAATCGCTTATAAAGAGCAATTTGGCAAGGACTATTTTCAAGATTTATTCTCTATGGTCAATAGTCAAGCAATCTTGGCAAAACTTGACCAGTTAGAAGATGGAGAAGAATTACAGGCACATCATATTGATGTTTCAATTCTGTCTGATTTCGACATGACATTTTTCCACCGAATCTTTTGGGTCTTTGCGAAGTCAGCCAATCCACGAGTGAAACCATTTGTGGATTTTTATTTGGAGATGGAAGAATTCCCAGTGCAGGATATTGCCCCTGTCTTGATGAATATGTTGAACCAAGGGATGTCCACTAGAAAAAAGCAGATGAAACAGAAACAGCGAGTGAGGAAATCTTCACAGTAGAGAGTTATTTCTCCTGTTGTAAGGAGACTGGTCTGACCATTGACGATTTAAAACATATCTCTATTGGGATGGCACTTGACTATCAAACGGACTATGTGGAGATGCGTACTCGAGAAACTTCTCAAACACGACGAGCAACTCAAGCTGATTTTGATAATTTCTGATGATAGAAAGGAGGGACTATGGCTGGAAACATAAAGGGAATTACGATTGAAATTGGTGGCGATACCCAACCCTTACAAGATGCACTTAAGGGTGTAAACAAACAAGCATCTGAAGCTACCAAAGAACTAAGACAGATTGATAAGGCTCTCAAGTTTGATACTGGCAATGTCACCCTCCTTAGTCAAAAGCAGGAAGTTTTAGCGAAACAAGTTGAAACAACTAAAGAAAAACTAGCGACATTAAGGCAAGCCCAATCACAGGTTGAGGCTCAGTTTAAGGCAGGTAGTATTGGAGCAGACCAGTATAGAGCCTTTCAACGGGAGCTTGAAACCACCAAAAATGTTCTGAATAGTTATGAAAGTAAACTAGAAAACGTCTCACGAACCATTTCTGAAAATAGCAGTCAGGTTGATAGTAATAAGGCTAAACTACAAGCTCTTCAGTCAGAACAAGCTCAATTAGTATCTGAGAGTGAAAAGTTAACAAGTTCTATAAAACTTCAAGAATCCGCTCTTAGCTCAAACGCAAGTGAGTCCGACAAGTTGGCACTGGCTCATCAAAAAGTGACAGGTCATTCAGAAATACTGGAGCGTCAGATTCAAAATTTAGAGAAACAACTGGAGTTAACTAAGAGTGAGTTTGGTGATCAATCAATCGAAGCCAATAAACTGGAGAAAATACTCAATGAAACTAAGGTAGCTTACAACCAACTTCAAAATGAGATGGAGGAAATGGCATCTAGTTCAGATGTTGCAAAGTCTAGTCTCTCTGAAACTAATCAACTCCTTAAAGCTGACCTCCTGATGGAGTTTGGTGACCAAATTAGCGAATTATCTCAGAAACTAATTGATTTTGGAAAACAATCCTTGGATGCCTTTCTTGAAATAGATGAAGGAATGGACGTGATTGTCACAAAGACAGGGGCAACTGGAGCCGCCCTTGACGAGATGACAGATATGGCTAAGCAGCTTGCGACAGAGATACCGACCGATTTCAATACCGCAGGGACTGCAGTTGGTTTATTGAATACGCAATTTGATTTGACAGGTGATGCCCTAAAATCAGCATCCACTCAACTGATTCAGTTCTCTGAAATCAATGATAGTGATGTTTCAAGTTCGGCTATTTCTGCAAAACAAGCCATTGAAGCGTATGGCTTGCAGGCTAGTGATTTGGCAAGGGTTCTTGATACAGTCACTTACACCAGTCAAGAAACTGGAGTCGGTGTTCAGGAATTGATGGATAAGGCAGTTGCGGGAGCACCTCAGATAAAATCACTCGGTTTATCATTTGATGATGGTGTGACGCTTATGGGGCGGTTTGAAAAAGCTGGGGTGGACTCATCTGCGGCTCTTTCTTCATTATCCAAAGCAACAGTAGCTTATGCCAAAGATGGCTTGACTCTAAAAAATGGTTTGGCTGGAACGGTAGAACAAATCAAACAATCTACCAGTGAAACCGAAGCCCTGTCGTTGGCATCAGAGGTATTTGGTAGTAAAGCGGCTCCACGAATGGTTGATGCCATTAAACGAGGAGCTTTAACATTTGAAGACCTAGCAGGAACAGCGGAAAAAGCTGCAGGTATCGTCACTCAAACCTACGAGGGTACGCTTGATCCAATTGACCAGTTCACAACAGCACAAAATAGTGCCAAGTTGGCAATGGCAGAAATAGGTGATGCCATTTCATCAACCCTCGCACCAGTACTACAAGTCTTGGCGGAGTTATTACAGCAGGTTGCGACATGGTTTTCTGGTCTTTCAGAACCGATAAAACAGTTTTTAGTGATTGTCGGACTTCTAGTTGCTGGTTTTGGTTTATTACTCCCAGTTTTTCTTGCGCTCCAAGCTGCCGCTATGGCTATGGGAACAACTATTGTCGGTTTACTAACTGCAGCAGCTCCCATAGTTGGTATGGTTTTAGGAGTAATTGCGGTTATCGCCCTCTTAGTTGTTGGGATACAACAGCTCTGGAAACATAACGAAGGATTTCGGACGGCTGTTTTGGAAATATGGACGGCTATTTCCAGCTTTATATCGACCGTCATTCAAGAAGTTTCAAGTTTTATCATGTCCATTTGGGGGACGCTTACTACATGGTGGAGTGAAAACCAACAACTGATTCTCGATGCTGCAAACACAGTATGGAATGCCATTTCAACGGTCATCACTACAGTAATGACAATTCTTGGACCATTGATTCAAGCTAGTTGGGAGAATATCAAACTCATCATTACAGCCGCTTGGGAGATGATAAAGATTGTGGTCGAGACTGCTATCAATGTGGTACTTGGTGTCATCAAGGCAGTCATGCAGGTTATCACTGGTGATTGGACTGGCGCTTGGGAAACCATCAAACAGGGCTTGTCGATGGTATGGGAGGGCATTAAGTCCCTTATTTCCTTAGCTCTCAATTTCATCGCCCAGTACATCTTAACTGCTTGGACGGGTATCAAGAATACCATCTCAAATGTATTATCTGCCATTAGTTCTGTCATTTCATCTATCTGGTTAGCTATTCAGTCGACAATTTCCAGTGTCCTGTCTGCGATTGGTTCAACAGTATCAACTATATGGAATGGTATCAGAAGTACCGTATCCAACATTCTGAATGGGATATCCAATACAGTTTCATCTGTTTGGAACGGTGTGAAAAATACCATTTCAAGTGCCATCAATGGTGCAAAAGATGCCGTGAGTAACGCCATCAATGCCATTAAAAATCTTTTTAACTTCCAAATCAGATGGCCACATATTCCCCTTCCTCATTTTCGAGTATCTGGTTCAGCCAATCCGCTCGATTGGTTGAAGGGCGGAATTCCAAGAATTTCTATAGATTGGTATGCCAAAGGAGGAATTTTAACCAAACCAACCGCATTTGGGGTAAACGGCAATAGCCTAATGGTTGGAGGTGAGGCTGGAAAAGAAGCAGTCTTGCCTTTGAATGAACAAACGTTAGGTGCAATTGGTCGAGGAATCGCAAAGACCATGACAAGCAATCTACCGACCATTCACATCACTATTACAGGTAACACGGTAAGAGAAGAGACTGACCTTCATCGACTAGCGGAGATGGTTGGAGAGAAACTAGTATATGAATTAGAACGTCAACAAGGATTGAGAGGAATGAAACCATGATTAGACATAATGCATTAACCATTGGGGGAGTATCCACGTCTAGTTTTCCTTTTAAGGTAATCGTGGAAGATAGCCCTTTTATCACAGTAAGTGAAAGTAAGACGCAATTGATAGAACACCAAGGCCTGTCAGGAGCGCTTCTTCAAACCAATCCTCGCAGAAGTGTCATGGAACTGAGCTACACCCTCTATCTTGTAAAACCTAGTGAAGAACAGTTATTATCCTTTTTGAAGCTATTTTTGAAAGAAGGATTTTGGCTTGAGAACGCTAGTTTCAAGACCATACGCTTTTGGTGTTACAAGGTACACCATACTCCAGTTCAAAAGGCTAAGCTGGGGGTGTATGAGTTTAAGGTTACCTTTTCTTGTCACCCAACCAAGTGGTTCAAAACGACGACCTCGCAGGTGTTTAGGACTAGTGGTACTTTGAGAAGTCAAGGTTCAGCCATTGCTTTTCCAAAGATTACCATAAGTGGCAACTCAAGTAGTGAAACTAGCTTTACGATTGGGGATGATGTCATCCGCTTGGAGCGATTACAAGAAACACTCATTATGGATAATAATCTTAGTCAGCCAAGTTTTAAGACACAAAGAGGTCAGCCTGTAAAATGGTCTGGTGATTTTATCTCCATTGATGCAGGCAGGAATGACTCAGTTGGAGTTGTCTTAGGTGCTGGCATCACATCATTAACAATAGAAATGAATTGGGGGTGGGCTTAGTGCTATCTTTATTAGACAAAACCGTTCGAACGGCAAAATGGCATGGGAAACCACTCCCAGAGACCATAAAATCAAGTGTCAAAGAAAACTTGAATGGGGATTTTGTCCTGAATTTTACCTATCCAATTACAGATAGCGGATTATTTCGAGAGTTAAAAGAGGACTACCTCGTTCGTAGTCCAGTTCCAGTATTGGGACACCAATTGTTTCGGATAAAGAAAGTCATTGAAGGAGACACCAGTCTTGAAGTTGTGGCCTATCACATATCAGATGACATCATGACAAGGTTGGTATCGCCATTTAGGTGTGAACAGGTACCCTGTGCAACAGCACTATCAAGCATGGTCATGGCAAGCAAGTCTCCATTGGGAGATTTTTCTTTTACCAGCGACATTGTCAAGAACAGAACCTATACAACAGATAAGGAACAGACGCTATACTCCAGCCTGTTGGATGGCAAACATTCTATTATTGGAACTTGGGAGGGGGAACTGGTTCGTGATAATCTTGCCCTAACTATAAAGAGTGAGCGAGGACAAGACCGTGGGGTAGTCATCTCTACTCACTACAATTTGAAAAAGTATCAGAGAACAAAAGAAAGTTCACAGATTATCACTCGAATCCATGCCACTTCAAGGTTTAAACAAGAGGGGCAGGATAGGGAAACTGAACTTCAAGTCACAGTAGACAGTCCACTGATAAACTCCTATCCTTTCATCAATGAAGTGACCTATAGCAATAATAACCTCAGATCTCGTCAAGAGTTAATAGAGTGGGCTAGTAGCAAGTTTCGCTTAGAGGGAATTGATAAACCAAAAGATGCCATCATCATTGAGGCATTTGAGTTAGACGGTCAAACAGTTCATCTAGGCGATACAGTAACTTTAAAAAGCAAGCTACACGGAATTGATGTGAGGAAGAAAGCCATCGCTTATGATTATGATCCTTTAGCTAAGAATTACCGTTCTATCACATTTGATGATAAGGCAAGTATCGGAACAGGTAAAACTGGCGGTAGCCTAACTACACTAGCAAATAATCTCATTGATGGGAATAAGCGGAGTGAGGATGTTGCCGTTGAAATTGCCCTTGAGAATGCCAACAGAGCCTTTGATGCGGAATTTGAGAAACGTCAAGTAGCCATCGATGCCGCTATCGAACAGGCTCAAAGTCATGGGGAGGTCTATGCGGATCGATTAAAGGCTAGCATTGACAGTGAACTTTCAACTATTCACCAACAGATGCGGCAACAAGAAGAGGAACAGCAACGCACAACTCGTGATTTAATGGCAAAGGCTGGGGTAAATACCAACCTAGCCACAGAAGCCAAACAAAAGGCAGAACAGGCTCAAACTGGGGCAACTGAAGCCCTCAGAAGGGCAGAACAAGCCAAACTTGATGCCATTCAAGAAGCTAATCGCTTGTCTGTAACGGAGCGTAGTCAAACAGAGTCAAAAATTGCGACAGCTAAATCACAAGCTATCACTGAAGCTAGTCGATTAGTTGATGTAGCAAAATCACTGTTGAGTGGACAGTTGGCAACTGTCAGTACCAATCTCTCGCAAACCAAGGAGGATATAAAACTTCTTGCGAGTAAGCAACTGGTGGATAGTCTGACTGGTCGAGTATCCGGTGCAGAATCCATGATTCAAGTACAAGCAGACCAAATTTCTCAGCGTGTTAAAACCAGTGATTTTAACCAAGCGAAACAGAGAATCGAAACTGCCGAGTCGTCTATTACGCAATTGAGGAATCGCATTACAACTGAACTCAGTCAGGTGGATGCGAAAATTCCAACTAGCCTAGATGGCCTAAATTTGATGACTGGTACTCGTGATTGGTCGAATAAAGGAAATGCCTGGCATTTAGGAAATAATTGGTCCACTGAAACAGAGCATTTTAGGGGACTAGTAGTTCGTTCGACCCAATCGGGTTATAACGGAAGTCATCAGAATATTGTTGTGAAAGCAGGAGATGTCATTACTTTTAGCTTTTATGCCAAAGCAAATCAGCCACTTTCCTCCATCAAAGTTTCAGCGATTTGGTCCGGTTCTAGTGTCTATCGTGCTCCAGTAGCAAGGGTGAGGGAATCGGACGATATAATATCCGTCACAAGTGACTGGAAACGCTACTGGAAAACAGTCCATGTCTTATCTGATGGTTCGCTTCAATTTCGGACAGAGTACAATGGCAGCACCATCCCAAATGGGAATAAATTCTATGTAGCAGGATTGAAAGTCGCAAAAAGCTCACTGGATACAGGGTATTCAGAAAACCCAGCAGATATTGCTGGAGAATTGACCGCCCAACGGACACTCATCACGCAAACGGCCTCTGGTGTAGAGCAGGTTTCTACAAGATTAACCGAAGCAAATGGAAAGATTTCTAGTAGTGAAACACAGATTCGACAATTAGTTTCAGATGTATCCTCGAAGGTTAGTCAAACGGATTTCAATAACTTGAAACGAACTGTCGAAGGACATACTACATCCATCCAACAAACACAGCAATCCATCTTGCTTAAGGCTGATAAGACTGTTCTTGAGGGGGTCAAAACAACCGCTGACAATGCCTTAGCTAAGGCCAACACAAACGCTAGTCAGATTACCCAAACCAAGGCTGATTTACGGATTGCCAATGATGCCATCTCACAGAAAGTTGCAAAGACAGATTTTAATAGCTTGACTGGTCGAGTAGCAAGTGTGGAAACCACTATCCGAACACAGGCTGGGCAAATCGAACAACGACTGACGAGTACGCAAGTTGAATCTGCAATCAACTCAAAAGGCTACCAAACCAAGTCACAGGTCGATTCAAATATTATGGGTCGTGGTTATCTAACCAGCAGTTCTCTCCAACCTTATGCGACGACAACTAGTGTGCAGAATTTGGTTAGAACCACCTCTGATAGTTTTACCCAGCGAATCAGTCAAACGGAAAGCAGAATCCCTACCTCAGTTTCGCATCGCAACTTAATAGCTGGTACTTCGGATAGATGGAGTGCTTATCAGACGATAAATACCAATAGTAACTGGATAGCCTCTTTAGGAAGAGTTCAATTTGGAGATAGTAGTGGTATCTATGTTGGATCAAAAGTTCATTTATATGTTCATGTCTCAGTGGATGAGATTACATTTGACTCTGCGGTGACGACACGTACAATGAAACTTCAAGGTCCAATATTGGATAGTCAAAATGTTTGGACATGGACCAACTGGAATTTGTATCACCCTTTCTACAATAAATGGAGCAGCAATCTGACAACTGGTAACAACTATCGCTTGATAAAATTGACCGCTACCGTCACTCAAGAGATGTACCAACACTCTAAAGGATTTGAACTTCAAGTTAGAGTTGATGGGGTTAAGACTGGTAAGTTCCATGTGAGAGCCTTAATGGTTTCAACTGGTGATATCTTTCCAGACTATTGGACACCGTCATTAGACGACTTTACGACAGTGACAGCTTTTCATGAAGTGCGGGATACTGTAAGCAGTCACACTCGGACAATTGGAGATCACGCCAATCAAATCAGTCAGGTTGTTCAAACGGCTACTGGGATTGTAACACGAGTTGGCAATCTAGAAACTAGTCGAGCTACAACGGCAACAGTAAATGCCATTCAAACACAGGTTTCAACACTTGCAGGGTCGTGGTCGGTTCGAAATTTGACAAGTGCAGGGACAGTCCTCAGTCAGCTCAATCTCAATAAGGATGGCACAGTCAAGATTGATGGAAAACTCGTTCAAATAACAGGTACAACCTATATCCAAGACGGTGTCATTGCAAGTGGTAAGATTGCCAGTCTTGATGCAGGCAAGATTACGTCAGGCATCATATCAGCAGCTCGAATTGGAGCAGAAGCAATCACTGCGGATAAATTAAAGGTTGACCAAGCATTCTTTACCAAGTTTATGGCTACAGAAGCCTATCTCAAGCAGTTGTTTGCCAAATCAGCCTTTATAAACCAAGTGCAGGCAGTAACCCTATCTGCCAATAAAATTTCTGGTGGAATCTTGTCAGCAATCAACGGAGCCATGAAAATCAATCTGTCACTTGGAAACATCAAGTTCTTTACAAACTCTCCATCCATTTCTCGTGAGGTTAGTGGTTATCCTCACCAGTGGGTTTCATTTGAAACAGGTACCTCAAACGGCAAGCCATGTGGTGTAACCATTGTCGGTTCCAATCGATGGAACAACTGGAATGCCAATGACGGTGGCTTTGTAGGAATTCGAGCATGGAACGGTACAGATACCGACCAAATTGATGTGGTAGGTGATAAGGTTCGTTTGGCCAGTGCTCCATATACCAATCCAGATGGCTGGGAAATTGTAACGTTGCCTAACCGACTGAGTATTGATGCCTTTAAAGCATCTGACCGACCAAGTTCAATATTGAATATCGGAGATATCCGCATCTATCGAAATGGGACAACCTATGTCAGCTTGAAGGATGTACTTCATCAATTCAATCACAATTTCAAACACTTAGTAAACATCACAGGTCGAGGTGATGTCATCTTGACATGGGATACGATTAAATAAAGGAGTTCACAGATGAATTTAGAACAAATCAACCAATCATTAAAACTAACTATCCAAGAGCTTGTCACAAAGCTATCTGATGAAATCACCGCTAAGAACCTCATTGCCATCCAATTGGTGGAAAGGGATGAGGAACTTAGCCTATTGCGTAAAGAAAAACAGGAATTGACTGAGTTATTGGAAGTTCAGACAAAACCTGAAGAAGAGAAAGGAGAATAGTTGCTATGGCACTACTCAATATTGACAAAGTAACAGAACCATTTGATTTGGAGACAGCCCTATCTTACATGCGTAAGAATGGAGAGTTCATACGTTGTAAGACAGCCGAGCAGGATTTTTACATGTATCTTGAAGAAGTAAGGCGACCTGCCATTAAAAATGGAAAGCGGCAGTTGGTTACAACAGAAACAGTTTGGGCATTTAATCAGTGGGGCAGTACCACATTAACACTGAACCTTTCTGATCTGTTCCATGATTGTTTCTATCTGATGCGGTTTGATGAGAACGGTCAACCAGATTGGTCAGACCCTTCCATTGTGCAGGAAGGGTCAGTAGAAAGTGAGGTGACCGATGAAGGAATTGTTAACACTTAATAAGATTTTATTTTCCATGATTGGAGGCTTGATTGGTAGTCTATTTGGAGAGTTGGATGGTATTCTATATGCCCTACTGGTCTTCATTATTATTGACTATCTAACAGGAATTTTTGCGGCAGTTGTAGAGAAACAATTGTCAAGTAGTATCGGTTTTCGTGGCATCTTTAAAAAGATAGCCATTTTATTTTTAGTTTCAATTGGTCATCTGATTGATACAGCTATTATCAAGCAGGGTGGAACAATTCGAACCATGGTTATATTCTTTTATCTCAGTAATGAGGGGTTAAGCATTCTAGAAAATACCGTTCGAATTGGTCTACCAATACCTGAGAAACTACAAGCAATCCTAAAACAAATCAACGAGAGGTGAGAAGATATGGGAATACATCTAGTCATTTGTGGTCATGGCCAGGGGCGAACAGGCTATGATCCTGGAGCAGTGAATGCCAAACTAGGCATCACAGAAGCAGGAAAGGTTCGAGAATTAGCCAAGTTAATGTCTAAGTACAGTGGACAACAGATTGATTTTATTACCGAACAAAATGTTTATGATTATCGGAGTATTACTAGTATTGGTAAGGGATACGACTCAATTACTGAATTGCACTTCAATGCATTTAATGGCAGTGCCAAAGGTACAGAAGTCTTGATTCAATCCTCCTTAGAAGCAGATAAGGAAGATATGGCAATCCTATCTCTCCTTTCACGTTATTTCCAAAATCGTGGTATTAAGAAGGTAGATTGGCTCTATAATGCCAACCAAGCAGCGAGTCGTGGATATACCTATCGTTTGGTGGAGATTGCCTTCATCGATAATGAACAAGATATGGCGATTTTTGAAAACAAGAAAGAGGATATTGCGAGAGGTCTTGTGTCAGCAATAACAGGAGTTGAGGTCAAGACAATAGTTCCCCCGACCCCCAGTTCAACCGTTGGGAGTTCAAGAACACCTTCAAAACCAATCTATCTTGTTGGTGATAGTCTTAGGGTGTTGCCTCATGCGACTCATTATCAGACTGGTCAGAAAATCGCTAACTGGGTCAAGGGGCGTACCTACAAAATCCTCCAAGTGAAGAATGTTCACCAGTCCAACAGTAAGAGAGCTTATCTACTTGATGGAATCAAGTCATGGGTGCTTGAGCAGGATGTAGAAGGAACAACTAAAGGCCATAGTGAGCAGACCTATCAAGCACAGAAAGGCGATACGTATTATGGTATTGCTCGGAAGTTTGGTTTGACAGTTGATGCCTTTCTTGCAGTAAATGGCTTGAAGAAGACGGATATTTTAAGAGTTGGACAAACTCTAAAGGTCAACGCAGTTTCAAGGACAACAACCGCTATTCCAACCAGTGTTGCAAGTCGTGTGGTTGCGTCAGCTTTATCTAAGGTCGGTCAAAAGGTGACCGTTCCATCTAACCCTTATGGTGGACAGTGTGTTGCCTTGGTAGATAAGATTGTTCAAGAACTTACGGATAAGAATATGTCCTATACTAATGCCATTGATTGTTTGAAGAAAGCAAAATCAAATGGTTTCCAAGTAATCTACGATGCTTGGGGTGTGAATCCTAAAGCAGGTGATTTCTATGTCATTCAGACGGATGGTTTGGTCTATGGGCATATTGGTGTTTGTGTGACGGATTCAGATGGAAAAAGTATTGATGGTGTGGAACAGAATATTGATGGATATTCTGACCATAATAAGAACGGTATCAATGACCAATTAGAAATTGGTGGCGGTGGGATCACTCGTCGTGTGAAACGTCAATGGATGGCGGATGGCTCACTCTATGATTCTACTGGAACAGTTAAACTCGGTAAAGTTGTTGGTTGGTTTAGAATTTCATAATTTAGTTATAAGCCTGGTGGAAACATCAGGCTTTATTTTTTTTTGCCTTTTTTTCAATAAGTGCGGAAAAATTACTCCCAAACCTACCTAGTAAGGTAGGAGGAATAAAATTATATTTGGACTAAACTGTTCACAATTTCCCCTAGTAGGTAGAAGGAGGAATAAAATGACCCCAGAACAAAAAGTAGCTATTCGCTGTTTACGAGAACATGGTCTTGGTTATAAAGCCATAGGTATAAAACTCAATTTATCTATTAATACCATTAAGTCATTTTGTCGTAGAGAGGTAATAAAAGCAGGCGATAAAACTGATGACGAACTGCCAGATTATTGTCATGCTTGTGGTCGTGTTTTGACGCATATAGACGGTAAGAAAAAGAAACGCTTTTGTGGAACATCCTGTCGTCAAACATGGTGGAACAGCCATTTGGAGGAAGTCAATCGACAAGCCTATACCGAGCATGTCTGTTTGGCTTGTGGGGGTGAGTTTACCTCCTACGCTAATCCTAAGAGAAAATATTGTAGTCGTAAGTGCTATGTGACTGCTAGATTTGGAGACAAGAAATGACAGAACAAGACTTTCAACAAGAACTTACCTACCAACTGACTATGGCACAGGCAAAGCAGCTCCTGTCCCAGGGTCTGATTTCTGAAGCCATCTTCCAAGAATTTAAGGCAAAAATGCTCGAAAAATATGAGCCTTTTATGAGCCAATTAGTGGCCTAAAGACTTGATAAATAAGGGCTTTAGAGTGATATATAATAGCGAAAGGAGATGTATCAATGAAACAAATCAAAACGATACAAGCCCAGAAGGTAACTGCCATTAAAAGGTTAAAGGTGGCTGCATACACTAGGGTTTCGCATACGAGTTTACTCCAGTCCTTATCCAATCAAGTCAGCCACTACAGCCAAATGATACAGGCAAATCCTGAATGGGACTATGTGGGAGTTTACAGCGATTCAGCCATTAGTGGTCGCAGTCAAGCTTATAGACGAGACTTTCAACAGTTACTTGAAGATTGTCGTAAGGGTAAGATTGACCTTATCTTAACCAAGTCTATTTCACGCTTTGGGCGAAATACGGTGGAGCTTTTGGAAACTGTTCGTGAGCTGAAGCGACTTGGTATCAGTGTTCGCTTTGAAAAGGAGAAGATTGACACCCTAACCGCTGAAGGGGAGTTGCTTTTAACCCTGCTTGCCTCCATGGCTCAAGAAGAATCACAGTCTATCAGTCAAAACATCAGATGGCGAGTGAAGAAACGCTTTGAAGAAGGGAAACCTTATATTCCTCAAGACATCTTTGGCTATCGGTGGAATGGCGACGAGTATGTGATTGAACCCCATGAAGCCTCTATTGTCAGGCAGGTCTTCGAATGGTATATGGAAGGACTTTCAGCCCCTAAAATAGCTAAAAGGCTTGATGATAGGGGTGAGCGAACAAGGCTAGGGAATCGCTTCACTAAACGAGTCATCTATAACATGTTTGATCAAGAAGCCTACTGTGGACGACTGATTTTACAGAAGACCTTTCGAGATCAATTTGGCAGTCGCTCCATTCCAAATGATGGGCAGATGGCGAAGTATATCGTTGAGAATGCCCATGAAGCTATTGTGACACCGGAGTATTTCCAACTGGTCAATCAAGAGAAAAAGCGACGTGCTAGGAGGAGAGTCTCAAAGCACGATGCTCTAGCAAAGTTACAAGGCAAAGTATATTGTGAGCATTGTGGTTTAGATATGCTTTTGACTGTAGAAACCAAATCCAATCAGGAAAAGCGAGTAAGGTATTACTGCAGGACAAGAGATGCCAAAGGTGTTGAGGCTTGTCTAGGACGTACTATTACAGAAGAACAACTTTTTCAAGCTTTTGGCGAGACCTTAAAGGTAGAAGATATTCACCATATTTCTTTTAATAGCGTGACCAATGAAGCTAAAGCTACCTATAGAAATGGAAAAGAAAAACACATCATCATTCAGAAAGGACGGTAGGCATGAAAAAAGTCATCACGATAGAACCAGCTAAACAAGTAAGCCATAAGGTTGACCTGCCGAGCTTTACCAAACGACGAGTGGCAGGCTATGCCAGGGTATCAACTGATCATGAAGGCCAGACGACCTCCTACGAAGCTCAGATGAAATACTATACAGACTACATCAACAGTCGCTCGGATTGGGAATTTGTCAAGATGTATTCAGACGAAGGGATTTCAGGGACTAATACCAAGGCACGGATTGGCTTTCAACGGATGGTGGAAGATGCCCTTGACGGAAAGATAGACCTTATCCTGACCAAGTCGGTCAGTCGGTTTGCCAGAAACACGGTTGACTCCCTCTCAACGGTTCGGAAGCTCAAGGAAGCAGGAGTTGAAATCTATTTTGAAAAGGAGAACATTTGGACCTTTGATTCTAAAGGGGAGCTTCTGATTACCATCATGTCAAGTCTAGCCCAAGAAGAGAGCCGTTCCATTTCAGAGAACGTGACTTGGGGTAGACGACGCCAGTTGGCTGAAGGGCAAGTGACCTTTTCCTATAGCCAAGTTTTAGGCTTCAAGAAAAGTGACACGGGTGGTTTTGAAATAGACCATGAGGAAGCTAAGATTGTTCGGTATATTTTTCATCAGGTCTTATTGGGAAACAATCCCAACAAAATCGCAAGGGAGTTGACTGCCCAAGGAATTCCGACCCCACAAGGGAAAAGGAAGTGGAGTTATGGCACGGTCAAGCGTATGCTTCGGAATGAAAAATACAAAGGGGATGCTCTTCTTCAGAAAAGTTTTACAACCAATTTCTTGACGAAAAGCACTAAACCCAATGAAGGAGAGCTTCCACAGTATTATGTGGAGAACAGCCACGAAGCCATTATCAAGCGTGAAGTCTTTGATTTGGTTCAAGTTGAATTGGATAAGCTGGAGAAGAAACGGCAAACTAGTAACATCTTCACAGGACGTCTGTTCTGTGGTGACTGTGGGGGAGCTTTTGGAAGTAAGGTGTGGCACTCCACCAGCAAGTACAAACGAACCATTTACCAGTGCAATGCCAAGTACAAGGGCGAGCATAAATGTCGGACACCTCATGTGACTGAGGAAGAAATTAAAGCCTGGTTCCTCTCAGCTATCAATCAACTTCTCAGTAATCGAGATGAGATTATCGCAAATACAGAACTCTTAATTGACATGGCAAAAGACACCTCGCCACTTGAATCTAGGATTGATGACTTGGAGCATCACCTTGAAACCATACGACAAGACATCAAGGACTTGGTCGATAGGAATGCGAGGAAGGCTCAGAATCAAGAACTCTACCAAAAGCAGTACGATACCCTAGTAACAGCCTACCAAGAAAAACAGAAAGAGTTGCAGGAAACTAGGTCATCCTTGGAAGAGCAGAAAAGTAAGAGAATTAGCCTAGATGGTTTTATCCAACAACTCAAAGAGCAGGACGACCTCATCACAGACTTCAACCAAGAACTCTGGCAGACCAGTGTTGAGAGACTAGACATCAAAGTGGGTAAGAAAATCAGCCTGACATTCAAAAATGGCGTACGGATTGATTTATAGAAGACAAGGGCGTGTCAATTCTGCACGTCTTTTTGGTGTTTCTGTGTTATAATAGAAGAAGTTATATTAGGATTCGAGTTGCACACCCCTTTAGGGTTTTGCACCCCCTTGAAAGGGAAAAGGTTAGATTGTATGATAAAATTAATCGCAACAGATATGGACGGCACTTTTTTGGATGAGCGCGGCAGCTTTGACAGGGCACGCTTTGAGCGGATTTTAAGTGGGCTCGAAGACCGACAGATTCCCTTTGTTGTGGCAAGCGGTAACGGTATGGAGCGCTTATTGAAGCTCTTTGAAGGCTTTGAAGACCGCATTATTTTTGTGGCGGCAAACGGTGCCCATCTCTATGAAAAAGGAATGACAAAAGTTCAAAAGACTCTATCTCTCCAAGCGATAGATGCTATCTTGAACTATTATAAAGGGCACTTGACGGACTACTGCGTCATGCTGGGAACCGAAACGTCCATTTATATGCAGGAAGGGGCTGTTCGTCCCTTTGATGGGCATACCAGTATTGAACCCCAACAGCTGGAGGCTTTTCTCAGAAGGATTTCCTTCTTACCTGATTTGACCCATTATCCAAAAACGAGAACTGTCTATAAAGCGGGCTTGTGGGTCAAGGAGGAACTGGTGGATGATGTGGTGGCTCGATTTAACCAGCAATTTTTAGGGGAGATGGAGGCAGTGACCAGCGGTTATGGTTCGATAGATATTTTGCCGGCTGGCATCCATAAGGCTTGGGGATTGGAACAAATTTTGAAGGAATTAGCCATTCGCCCTGAGGAGGTCCTAGCCTTTGGTGACAGTGACAATGATTTGGAGTTGTTGTCCTATGCAGGATATTCCTACGCCATGGCTAATGCACACGAACGGGTCAAACGCGCTGCCAAATACCAAGCTCCTTCTCACAGAGAAGCTGGGGTGATGACCGTGATTGAAGAGCTCCTATTTGGAAATAAGTAGATAAAAAAGAAAGCTTCGTGTCGTAACGGAGCCTTCTTTTTGTATCAATTGCCGACACTGGTAAATTTGGTCATGCCATATCGAAACAACTTGTAGTTGACGGAGAAAACGGCGATTAGAACAAGTGGGAGAAGTAAGCCCCACATCGATAAATCAAGGAAGTAGAGGGCTGGGAAATAGGCCGTAAAAGCGTAGGGGAAGATAAAAATCAAGAAAAATTGAATGACCTTGGGATAGATGTTGATGGGATACTGGGCCATTTGATTGAGCGAGAAGATTCCCACTGTTAGCGGGAAGGATTCAACAATCCAAAAGGCTAAGGCTGTTGGCCCTAGTTGGATGGCTGCGTAGAGCAGACCAATGCAGAGGCAGATGAAAACCAATAAGACCAGTTTCCACACAGACCACTCAAGGTTCAGAAGCTGAGAGGACTGAACTAGTGCAAGCAAACCGATGGCTGTTGTTCCAAGCCCCTGTGGCTGGATACGCTCGCAAATCAGCTGAAAGAGTGGATTGACAGGCAGCAGCAGGAGGCGCTCAAATTCTCCCCGACGAATATAGCGGCTACCAAACATCCAGAGATTATCAAAGAAAATCAAGTGAATGGATCGGCCGACCGTGCTAATGCCATAAATAAAGAGCATCTCACCATAGCTAAAGCCTGCAATTTCCTTAATATTGCCAAAGAGAACATTTAGAAAAATCAGGTAGACAATTTGTTCTACCAGAGAGGACAAGAGGCCGATGAAAAAGTCCACTCGAAAGGACATCTGAGCCATCATGAACACCTTGATATTGTAAACATAGAGTTGTAGGTATTTTTTCATCTTAGCCTCCAAAAATAACAATGCGGCGTTGGGCCTGCTGCCACAGTACACCGATAAAGAGGAGCAGAATCGGAATCCAGACTAACTGGATTCCCAGAGGCAGCAAATCCTTCTCTTTCCCCAAGAGAATGGTAACAGGAACATTGACGGCGTAATTATAGGGAAGAAAAGACAGAACCTTCTCAACAGCATCAGGATAGAAACTCAAGGGCAAAAGGGCACCGGAAGCAATGTTAAACAAACCGTTGCGCAGTACATAGATTCCCCAAGCATTGACCGTAAAAAAGGTCGCAAAACCAAAGGCCAAATCCAGAAGCTGAACGATAAAGACCCCCAAGATACTGCTGATAAGAAAGACGAGCATTGTCTGGATGTCTGGCAGGTAAAAATCCATTTGAAGACAGAGAATCAGAGCGAAAATCAGTAAAAATTTGAAGAGCTCGACGCATTTCATCCCCAAATCTTTGAAAAATAAGGCAACAATAAAGGAATAGGGCCGTAAAAACTCCCCGGCAATCTGACCTTGCAAAATAGAGTGTGACAGTTCTTCTCCTATCGAAAAGGAGTTTAGACTGGCAAGCAGATTAGCAAAGATAATGTAGCTGGTAAAGCTGGCCAAGGTATACCCATTGACCTCTGGCTGGCTGAAAAAAATCGTCTGCCAAACATAGAGGGAAACCAGAATCCGAGCTAAGAGGGAGATGATATTGGCCAGAAAGAAGGCCTTGTATTGCAGGGCCGTCATCATGCTCAGGCGGGTCATGTAGAGGTACTTACGCATGCAATCCCTCCTCATAAATCTGCTTGACAATAGTTTCAATGTCCAGCTCCTTCATGGTCACTTCCTCAATGCGGTAATCCCTGAACATCTGCTCAATAATCTGGGCGCTGGTCCACAGAGCGGTTTCATAGTGAAGAGTGATATGATAGTCGTCCTTAACATCCACCTCAATACCCGGTCTGTCGAGTGGCGGCAACATGGGATGCTCGCTAGAGAAGCTGATGGTTTTCACCTGTGAAAAGCGTTCTTTCAGCTGAGTCAGTGAACCGTCATAGACCTTACGCCCCTTGTCGATAATAAAAATCCGCTCACAGAGGCTTTCGATGTCCTGCATATCGTGAGAAGTGATGAGGAAGGTTGTCTGGTGCTGCTGGTTCATATAGCGAATGAAGGAGCGAATTGTTTCCTTGACGCTGGCATCCAGACCAATGGTAGGTTCGTCCAGAAAGACAATAGCCGGCTGGTGGATAAAGATGGCTGCAAATTCACAGCGAACCCGTTGGCCCAGCGAGAGATTGCGTACGGGCTGGTTTAGCATGTCGTCTAAGTCAAGCAATTTTTTCAGACGGTTCAAACGTTCATTGAAGACAGCATCTGGTACATCATAAATTTTAGCGTGAAGTACAAAGGATTCATAGACAGGAAGGTTCCAGTCCAGATGGGATTTTTGACCAAATAGCACGCCGATTTGTTTGTTGACGGCCTTGCGGTTTTCTTGTGGAGCCAGACCGTTGAGTGTCACAGCTCCATAATCAGGGTAGAGGACTCCCGTCAACATCTTGATGGTCGTGGATTTCCCTGAGCCATTCGAGCCAATATATCCGACAATTTCCCCCTTGCTCACGGACAAGGAAATGTCCTGAACAGCTGGGATGGCTTTCTTTTGCGGTTTAAAAAAGGCTTTGATACTCCCTTTTAATCCAGGCTCCTTAACGACGACCTGATAGGTTTTGCTGATGTGGTTGGCTTCAATCATACTTAACTCCTTTTAGGAAAACGTTTGCGCAAGAGTATTGTAGCATATTTGACCAGGCTTGACAAGAGATGATTTGCACACAAAAACAGCAGGAAAGACCTGCTGAACTAGTTTTGGTTCGTAATGTAGCTTTTAGCGGGGTCGTTATGGGCAATGCGGCTGGCAGCAGCAGCAGCGATGGCACTGACAATATCGTCCAAGAAGGTATGGCAGGACGGTCCGATTTTACTGTCCAGATGGGCGATAACTCCAGGTTTTACCTTGTCCAGATAGCCATAGTTGGTAAAACCAATCGAGCCGTAGAGATTGACAATGGATAGGGCCAAAATCTCATCAATACCATACAGACCGGCATCCTTTTTCAAAATATCCAACAAGGGCTGGGAGAGCTTATTCTGCTCTGCCAGACAATCCAGTTCGATACCGGTGATGATAGCGTTTTGGACTTCTCGCTTTTGCAAAACGGATTCGACACTCTCTAGACATTCCTCCATTGTCAAATGGGGAATGTACTTGTTTTGCAGAAAGAGAACCAACTCGGCCATCTGCTGCAGCTCAATTCCTCTTTCTGCCAAGAGTTGCTTGCAATGATTGTATAAATACTGTTCATGATTCATAAAACTACCTCACTTTTCTCTCTAGTGTATCAAAAAAGAGAAAGAAAATCTTTGGAAATTATGAAATTGAGTTGCATTTTATTGAAACTATCTAAAGAGAAGAGTGCTAAGGATGGATATGTTTTTAAAAACAAATCTTTACTTTTTGGGCGGAAGGCGTATAATAGATGGAAAGGAGGTTGTTTCATGTTAAGCATTTCACAGTTATCTAAACACTACGGTGAAAAAGAAGTGCTCAAGGGTCTGTCTTTTGAGATTCCATCCGGCAGCATCTGCGGCTTGGTCGGCAAAAACGGAGCCGGCAAGACCACGCTTTTTCACTCCATTTTGCGCTTTGTCAATTATGAAGGCGAAATTTTGCTAGATGGAAAATCCCTGACCGTAGATCGCTATCGAGATATAGGCTATCTGCCAGAAGAACGCAGTCTAATGCCCAAACTGACGGTCTTTGAGCAAGTCCGTTATCTGGCTAGTCTCAAAGGGATGACCAGCAAGGAGGTCAGTGAAAAATTGCCGATCTGGATGGAAAAACTAGAGGTCAAGGGCAAGTTGACAGACAAAATCAAGAGCCTGTCCAAGGGGAACCAGCAGAAAGTTCAGCTGATTATCACCCTGATTCACGAGCCTAGTCTTATCATTCTTGACGAGCCCTTCTCTGGTCTGGATCCGGTTAATACTGGTCTTTTGAAGCGCGTCATCTTAACTGAAAAAGAACGTGGAGCGACCATTATCTTTTCTGACCATGTTATGACCAATGTTGAGGAATTGTGCGACCAGCTGGTGATGATTCAAGACGGTGATGTGGTGTTGAATGGTGGTATCCAGGAAATCCGTCGTCAGTTTGGCAAAACTCGCCTCTTTGTTTCAGCCGATGTACCGCGTGAACGCTTGGAAGGTCTGCCTCATGTGCTCTCCATACAGATGACCAACCAAGATAAGTGGCGGTTGGTTTTGGATGACGAAGGAGCAGGGCCAGAACTTTTCCAAGCCATCAGCGGCGGAAGCTATCTGGCAACCTTTGACCAGCAAGCACCAACCATTGATGAAATCTTCAAAATCAAATCGGGGGTGGCAGAATGAACTCACTATTTTTAGTTGCAAAGGAAACCTATCTCCGTCAGGTTAAGTCTTGGTCTTTTGTCTTTATGGTCTTATCACCTTTTCTGATGATTTTCTTCTCACTGGGTGTTGGGTACTTGACAGGAACGAGCATAGGCCAGGGTGGGCAGGAGATCGCTCTTATTAGCCAAGACCAGTCTGTCCAGTTCGCTTTTAAGGACGTGGAAGGTCTGACCTTCGATTACACTGATGAAACGAGTGCTAAAAAAGCCCTCAAGGATGAGGACTTACTGGGGTATCTGACGGTGGATGTGGCAGAAGGCCAGCTACGAGCTGTCTATCATGGCAATGATTTGCCGAATAAAGAGGTTGATACGGCTGTTCAGCAGATCTTGACGACCCTTCAGAACCAGTTGAATAGAGAGCAAGCTCAGCTGACCAGCCAGCAGCAGGAACTATTAGCACGAATTCCGGACTATCAGGTTGACTTGGAGGAAAACAAGGAATATGAAAAGATTGGCAAGTTTGTCCTGTTTTTCGCTCTGACTTTCCTCCTTTATGTGCTAACTATGATTTACGCTTCAACAACGGCTCAGGAAGTAGCTAGTGAGAAGGGAACCAAGATTATGGAGGTTATCTTCTCCAGTGTGCCGGCTTCGACTTATTTCTATGGTCGAATTCTAGGAATTTTCATGGTTATTGCTACGCATCTGGGCATCTATGCCCTCGGTGGTTTGGGAAGCTACCAGTTCGCTAGTCTGGCCATGTTGAGCTTACAGGACAATCCCATTGTCCACAGTATTCTAGCAGGTTTTGACTGGTTCTTTATCTTCTTTGCCCTTTTTGGTCTGGTTTTAATTGTTGTCATTGCCGCCCTTTGTGGTTCTTTGGTCGTTCGCCAAGAAGATGTCAATAAGGCTGTGCAACCAGTCATGTATCCGATTATTCTAGGCTTTATTGGCTCTATGTCTTTGGGGCAGCAGGCCCAGGAGCATATCTTAATCAAGCTGGGCTCCTATATTCCCCTTTTATCCACCTTCTTCATGCCAATCCGCATCATCAACGGTTGGGCAAGCAGTGTAGAAGCAGGGATTTCCCTTCTAATCCTCATTGCTACCACGGCAGGCGCTATTTACTTTATCGGCAAATCCTATGCAGGCCTCATTCTTCAAACCGATGACATCGGACTTTGGAAGAGCTTGAAAAAAGGCTTGATGATGAAGTAGCCAACATACCTAGGTACAAATCAAACATTCAAAAAAGACTTAAAGCTAGAGCTTTTAGAAGCGCAGCTTTAAGTCTTTTTGTTCTCCAGTCTACGGGTTGAAGACTTTTTCTCTGAAATTGATGGTACCATTGATTGCTTGAATCGTCAGTTTGTTCTTGCTGTCTTTTTTCTCCACGGTCACCTTTTCTTGGTCTTCTTGTTTGGTTACAGTTAGGTGAGCGTATTTCTCGGAGGTGAAGATACCGATGTTTTGGAAGGCTTCTTCCAGATATGGCTCCTCTTTGAAGATCTGTTGCAGGTTCAGTTCTTCCCCTCCTTGACCGGAATAGCCATAGTAGCCCATGGCTTCTACAAAAGCTTTTGGGTCAATACTTGTTGTTGCGTCAAGCCCCGTATTAGCAAGAGTTTGCTCGCTCAGGTCAACATTGGTTGCTACTAGATTGCTTTCTGAGAGGAAGGTCACCTGACCGATGATGGTTAGGTTTTGGGCTTCTAAATTTTGATAGTAGTCAATCTTTGTGGCCTCCAGACTAGAATCCTTCATGACCACATGACCGGCTTCTGAATGGACGGTCGCATTTTTCAAGACAGATTTATTCAGATAGAGATAAGGAGCCTGGACGCTGGCTTTTTCAATACTAGTATTTTCGGCTGCGATATTACCAATAAAGTCCAGCTCGGCGATGGCTACATCTGTCAAGGAAAGAAGGGCACCATATTGAGTGCCAGAAAGCTTGTTCAGCTTGCTTCCCTTGGGCAGTTCAATCTCAACGCGATATGTGGCCAAGTCGCGTGAAGCTAGGATTTCACCTCCCAGTTGCAGGATTCCTTTCACTTGCAGAGGGTCTTCTGATGCTTGTTCCAGTCTTAGAATGCCATCTTTTTCAGATACTTCAAGGACAGGTCCTAGGTAATTAGTTTGCTTGTAGTAGCGAACATGAACTTTTTGGTCAGGAGATTCTTGGATATAAAATTCCTTTGACAACCCCGTAATCTGAATTTCGCTAATCTTATTGTAGGTTTTCTCGATGAGTTCTGGCTGGCTGATGTCCTCCAGCTGAGCTACCCCACCAGAGAAAAAACCGATTCCCGCCAGTATCAAACCAGTAATTAGACTGACAAAACCAATGATGAGAGAGATGGTTAATTTCTTTTTCATGATGTTTTACCTCGCTTGAGAATCCACTGGAAGAAGGTTTTGACAAAACGCCCAGACCAGTAGGCAAAGTAGCCTGTCAGGATGTAAAGCAGGATGGCTCCACCGATGAGTGAAAGCCCACCGCCAAATCCCATGAGAAAAACAGAGAATGCTTGGGGTAACAGGGCAAAGGCTTCCCAAATCAGATAGGCTCCAAGGACAGTCAAACAGATACCAAGGCCAAAGGCTGCCAGGAGAAAGACAATAATCACTGCAATTAACCCCAAGAGGAGCAAGAGGAGCAAGAGGAGCAGTGGTAGGGTGATGGGGAGGGTCGCAACTGCCAGAATGGCTAGCCATAGCGTTTTTCTCGTTTTCCTCCATTCGTTGATGTTCTTGCCCAAGAAGAAGGCGCCGACCAACAGCAGTAGAAAGACCATCAAATAGCCCAGAAACTCTCCTGCCAGCAAGAGAAGAAGGGAGAGGGTAAACAGCACTCCCATTGCTAGCCAACTAAACCAGCGGAACAGCATTTTCTCTTTGGAAGGCTGAGACTGGTCTTCTTGAGCTTCTTCGACCTGACGGTTGAGCATATTGTTGATTAGCTCATTGGCAGCTTCCTTGGGTGTGCCCAATTCTTCGATGAGATAGGCTTCCCGTTCGGGGCCGGCCTCGTCAAAATATTCCTTGAAAAAGCCAATGGCCTCTTGGTATTCCTTATGAGGCAGTTTTTTCAGATATTTTTCCAACTGGGCCATGTATTCAGTTCTTGTCATGGCGCACGCTCCCTTCTATAATACCGTTGATGGTTGACGTATACTCATCCCAATCCGCTTTTAACTGAACCAGCTGTTCATGACCTAGCTGGGTCAAGCTGTAATATTTTCGGGTTCGACCCTGAAATTCTCTGGAGTAGGTGGCCAGAAAGTCACTTTTCTCCAGCTTTTTGAGGATGGGATAAAGGGCTGATTCCTTGATGTTGGCGACCAGCTTGATGGTTTGACAGATTTCATAACCATAGGAATCATCCGATTCCAAGATGGCCATAATCAGAAATTCCGTCAGTATGGCAGGTACAGGAAAGGCCATAGGACACCTCCGTTTAGTATGTTGAAAAAACGCATATATAAAATTTCTGTATATATAAAATATAAACCTATTCGCTCAAAAAGTCAAGTGATTATAGACAAATTTAGAAGAAAAAAAGAAAGGCCCCAAGGACCTTTCTAGCAATCGATTAGTCAATATACAATTTTGATTTGTTGCTGAGCCAGCTGTAAAGGAAACCAATCAGGATACCACCGCCGACAAAGTTGCCGAAGCCAGAGAAGAAGAAGTTAATGAGAACAGACCAAACAGTCATTCCTTCCACAGGGCCACCAAATGAGAAGAAGGCCAATGAGAAGGTAGAGAAGTTGGCGATAACGTGCTCAAAACCAAGGAAGGCAAAGATGAAGATGATAAAGATAAGGGAAATGACACGCCCTGCATCATCCTTCATCCGCATGGAGATGAAGACAGCGATATTCACGACGATGTTAGCAAAAATCCCTTCCACAAACTGGGTTAGAGGAGTCTTCATCAACTTGGCAGTCGTTGCCTGAATCAGGTAACTGTGTTCGTTCAGATGCCCTACTTGATAAGGTTGGGTGAAAGACAGCAAGTAACAGACGATTACTGCACCGACAAAGTTGAAGAAGATACAGGTTGCCAAAATTTTAAAGGCTGTTTTAGCAGGAATGACCTTTCTGTGAACGGCAGAGGTCATATACATCATATTAGAAGTACCCAGCTCAGCGTTCATGTATAAGATCATAACCAGACACCAACCGAACATGAGACCGTAGCCGAACTTGCCCAGTCCATCTACGATGTGGTTGAGTTTGTCCGCTACATAGGCAGAGATTGCCAAACCAATCGCCAGATAGACACTGGCCATAATAGCCCGAAGAGCATAGGCGAAGTAGTTGCTTTCAATCAAGTCTGCTTTTTTCTTAATACTCTTATCAATATTATAAATCAATGTATCGTGTTCTGCCATGACGATAACCTCTTCACTAAAATTTGAGATGAATCTCACAATATATGAGTATACCAGAAAAATATAAAAATAGTAAGAGATTTTGTGGAAAAAATATGAAAATCTTCAAGTAATCGTTACCAATCCGACAAGCTGTGAAAATTGTCTGTGTCTAACGAACATGATATAATGGAAAGAACCTTATCACCATCGCAGAAAGGCCCCAGTAAGGGAAGAAAAAGTATGTTAGATTCGATTCACTCTATCTTACAGGACTATCAGCCAAAAATCTTAGGCGAAAAACGCCGCTACGCTGTCCTCTTGCCCTTGATTTGGCAGGAAAACACCTGGCAGGTTCTTTATCAGGTTAGAAGCGAGTCTATCTCTCAGCCAGGGGAGGTTTCCTTTCCCGGAGGCGCCTTGGAAGAAGGAGAGAGCTATGCACAGGCGGCTGTCCGTGAAGCCAGAGAAGAACTCAATCTAAAGGACGCTGACATTGACCTTCTGGGAGAAATCGACTACTTAGTCTTTGGACAAACGACTATTCACTGCTTTGTCGGCCAGCTTAAGCTGGCTGACTGGCGACAAATCAAGCCCAATGAAGAGGTCGCACGGCTTTTCACCGTTCCGCTGGAGAGCCTGCTTGAACAGGAGCCAACCTACTATTCCCTGACTTCTACGGTAGATGCCGACAGTGCCTTTCCTTTTGATCGTATCCGTAATGGACAGGACTATCCCTTCAGTCACAATGCCCGTCGCATTCCCTTCTATGACCAACTGGGAGAAACCATCTGGGGCATGACAGCCCAGTTTACCCACCGCTTCACAGAAATCGTGAAGGAAGCTTAGTATCCAAAAGCCTTGACAGTAGCAGCTCAAGGCTTTTTATAGCTCCTATTGGCCAATTGTTTGCTGAGCTTTATCCAAGCAAATTGGAAAAGATATGAAAAACACGGACTTGTGGGGGCATTTGACGATTATGATGCGCAAGGTGTCATCCCCTAAATCTGCTAATCACGTTATTCACGTCTTCAAACAAAAAACAGTCCTTGTCTTATTATCGGACTTTGCGGCAGTGTTGAGTGAGTAAAATAAATCGCTATATTGCTGGTATTCATATGCTGGAAAGTTGTTTTAAGGAGTTCGAGCATTCTATCTCCGACCAGAAAAAGGTACTGCAAAAGAATGCAATAGTCTATCTAAAGGATTTTCACCAAAGAGCTTAGAACCGTATATCTTTAAAGAATACTTCGCAAAGTATTTACTGTAATTTTTTTCTAGAGCCGTTTGGCTCTCTTTTTCTTCCCTTCTTTTCACTAATGTGATATCTTTTCAATTGATTTACGGTTAGAAATAACTCCATCAACATTAACAAATGTTCAAAATTCCAACAGATTCTTGTTTATTTTTGATATAATGTAGAAAAACAACAAAGGATTAAACATGAATAAACGAGAACGACTAGAAGAAATTACACGATTGGTAAACAAAAAAGGCACAGTTCGAATTTCTGAAATTGTTGAATTGCTAAATGTTACTGATATGACTGTTCGACGTGATTTTATTGAATTGGAAGAGCAAGGTGTCTTAACAAAAATTCACGGTGGTGCTAGAAGTAATAAGGCTTTTCAATATCGGGAATATTCCCATTCTGAGAAACACATTCAGAATAAGGAAGCCAAGCAAGAGATAGCGGAAAGGGCTGCACAACTGATAGAAGATGGAGACACGGTATTTTTAGGTCCAGGAACAACAGTGGCCTTTCTGGCTGAGGCCATTAAAAATCCTCGCCTAACAGTCATCACAAACTGTATGCCTGTTTTTACCATCCTATCTCAAAAGAAGACCGAGGAGTTTCAAGTCTTTCTTCTGGGGGGAGAATATCGCCAAGTGACAGAATCTTTTGTAGGAGAAATTACCAATACAAGTTTAGAAAAAATGCGATTCAGCAAGATTTTCTTTTCAGGTAACGGACTTAAGGGAACTGATGTCATGACCTCCACCTTAGCGGAAGCCTATACGCAAAATATTGCCATTAAACATTCTTTAGAAAAATATCTACTGCTGGATGCCTCGAAAATTGGAAAAGATGATTTTACTTCCTTTTGTGATTTGAATGATGTAACTGCTCTAGTGACCGATATGACTGCAAAGGATGAAAATTACCAATTATTAAGTAAGCACATCGAAATGATCACTACAAAATCATAAAGTTATCAAAACCAACAGCTAAATGTTGGTTTTTTGTTTGTATACGAAAAAAATAAACAAAAATCAAACAAAAGTTGTTGACTTTATGTTTGTTTGGTTGTATAATTTAAACATAAAAAGCGAAAACGCTTTTTCTAAGTTTTGCAAAACAAAGATTTTCTGCCAAATATGGCTACAACTTTCTATTTTTGTTAGGAGATAGGTTATGACAATCATTATCGGTGCTGATCCAGCGGGTTCAAAACTAAAAGACGTTATTAAAGATTATTTGCTAGAAAAATCATATGACTTTAAAGATGTCAGTGATGGAAGTGATTTTGTTGATACAACTTTGGCAGTAGTTGCAGAAGTTAATCAACAGGAAGGAAATCTAGGCATTGTGATTGATGCTTATGGTGTTGGTCCATTTATGACCGCAACTAAAGTCAAAGGCATGATTGCTGCAGAAGTTTCAGACGAACGTTCTGCCTATATGACAAGAGGACACAACAATTCGCGTATTATTACAATCGGTAGTGAGATTGTAGGAGAAGGAATTGCTAAAAATATCGTTAAAGGATTTGTTGAAGGTGAGTATGATGGTGGCCGTCACCAAATTCGTGTCGATATGCTAAATAAAATGTGCTAATTGTTGTAAACAAAGGAGAATAAGAGATGAAAATTGCAATCGGTTGTGACCACATTGTAACCTATGAAAAAATCGCTGTGGTAGATTATTTGAAAAATCAAGGATATGAAGTGTTGGACTTTGGGACTTATGACAATGTTCGTACTCATTACCCAATCTTTGGTAAAAAAGTTGGTGAAGCAGTTGTGAGCGGGCAAGCAGATTTGGGAATTTGTATCTGTGGAACAGGTGTTGGAATCAACAATGCTGTAAACAAGGTACCTGGCGTTCGATCAGCCTTGGTTCGTGATATGACCTCCGCACTCTATGCAAAAGAAGAGTTAAATGCCAACGTCATTGGTTTTGGTGGGAAAATTACAGGTGAGTTGCTCATGTGCGACATCATTGAAGCCTTCATTAAAGCAGAATACAAACCAACTGAAGCAAACAAACGTTTGATTGAAAAGATTGCTGCAGTTGAAACGCTCAATCAAGAGCAGGCTAATCCAGAGTTCTTTACTGAATTTCTTGAAAAGTGGGATCGTGGAGAATACCACGACTAGGAGGCTCACATGATTTTAACAATCACTTTAAATCCGTCAGTTGATATTGCCTATCAATTGGATACCTTTCATTTGGATACGGTCAATCGAGTAGAAAAAGTTCAAAAAACAGCTGGTGGTAAGGGGCTCAATGTCACACGAGTTTTGAAACAAATCGGTGAAGATGTTGTAGCAACAGGCTTTATTGGCGGTGAGATTGGAAGTTATGTAAAGAAACAACTCACTCGAAATGATATTAAAAATTCCTTTGTGGAAATTGGGAGCGAAACACGTAACTGCATTGCGGTTCTTCACGATGGCCAGCAGACGGAGATTTTAGAACAAGGACCAACTATTCAAGAACATGAAGCCTTGAATTTTATAGAACATCTTGAAATCATCCTGAACAATGTAGATGTTGTTGTTATTTCAGGAAGTTTGCCTAAGGGACTTGCTAGCAATTATTATGTTGAGATTGTAGAACTTTGTAAAAAATGCGGTGTAGCTGTTGTTTTGGATTGTTCTGGTGAGGCGCTGAAAAACGTTTTAGAAAGCCAGCAGAAGCCGACTGTGATTAAGCCGAATACAGAGGAGTTATCACAATTGATTGGTAAAGAAGTTACTGATGATATTCAAGAGTTGAAATCAGTTTTGTCTGGTCAACTTTTCCAAGGAATTGATTGGATAGTCGTCTCATTAGGGGCACAGGGGGCTTTTGCCAAGTACAAAGACAAGTTCTATCGTGTCAGAATTCCAAAAATCAAAGTCGTCAATCCAGTAGGATCAGGAGATTCAACTGTTGCAGGTATTGCAGCAGGTTTGGTACATGCTTTACCTGAAGCAGAATTATTAAAAAATGCTAATGTTTTAGGCATGTTAAATGCCCAGGAAGAACAGACGGGTTACGTCAATTTAGAAAACGCAGAATCGTTGTATTCTCAAATCGAAGTCGAGGAGGTTTAAGATGGTAGTAACAGCAGATAAAAGAAAATATATGGAAAAAGTGAGCAATGAAGCAGGTATTATTTCAGCTTTAGCTTTTGACCAACGTGGAGCCCTGAAAAAAATGATGGCAAAACATCAGACAGAAGAACCTACTGTGGAACAGATGGAAGAACTAAAGAGACTAGTTTCAGAGGAATTAACACAGTTTTCTTCCTCAATTCTGTTAGATCCTGAATTTGGTTTGCCAGCATCGCGCGCCCGCGATGAACAATGTGGTCTACTTTTAGCTTATGAAAAAACTGGCTATGATACCAGCTCTACTAGTCGATTACCAGATTGCCTAGTAGAGTGGTCTGTAAAACGACTAAAAGAAGAAGGGGCAGATGCGATTAAGTTTCTACTCTACTATGACGTTGATGGGGATCCATACGTCAATCTTCAAAAACATGCCTATATTGAACGCTTAGGTTCAGAATGTCAGGCTGAAGGTTTACCATTCTTCTTGGAAATTTTGAGCTATGATGAAACGATTGAAGACAATGCCAGTGTGGAATTTGCAAAAGTCAAACCTCGAAAAGTAAATGAGGCTATGAAAGTATTTTCGGATGAACGCTTTGGAGTGGATGTTCTCAAGGTAGAAGTACCTGTGAACATGAATTTTGTAGAAGGCTTTGGAACAGGGGAAGTTGTCTATACAAAAGAAGAAGCAGCCGAATATTTCCGTCAGCAAGAAGCGTCAACTGACTTACCTTATATTTATCTAAGTGCAGGTGTTTCTGCTAAACTCTTCCAAGATACTCTAGTGTTTGCACATGAAGCAGGTGCTAAATTTAACGGTGTTCTCTGCGGTCGTGCGACGTGGGCGGGTGTTGTGCCAGTCTATATTGAACAGGGTGAAGAAGCTGCGCGTGAATGGTTACGAACTGTTGGTCGTGAAAATATCGAGGGACTTGATGCAGTCTTGTCTCAAACAGCAACTTCTTGGCTAGAAAAATAATTGAAAAAATAACCATTTTCTCAAAAGAAAGGGTTTACATTTTCTGGGAATATGCTATAATAATCTCATCAGCAAGAATAGAGTGGATTGTAACTAATTCGATTAGGCAAGACTACAAATGGATTTGAGAGTAGGATATTCTCGGTTTGTTTGTAGTCTTTTTTTGCTTAAAAATATAGGAGGGATATATGTTTAGGATTATACAGTCACTAAATAATAACGCTGCCCTGGTGAAAAATGAACATGGGGAACAGGCAGTCGTGATGGGATTAGGTATAACCTTTCAAAAGAAGAAAGGGGATTTAATTGTTAAGGACAAGATAGAAAATATCTTTTCGCTAAAAAATGATGAAGCCAAAGAAAATTTTCTAACCTTATTAAAAGATATTCCATTAGATTTTATTTCGGCAACCTACACGGTTATTAATCATCTGGTAGAAACTTATCATTACCCTGTACAAGAATATCTATATGTGACACTGACAGATCATATCTATTGTGCATATCAGGCGGTTTTAAAGAATACCTATCAAGAAAGTAGGTTA
This sequence comes from Streptococcus oriscaviae, assembly GCF_018137985.1. NCBI lineage: Bacteria > Bacillati > Bacillota > Bacilli > Lactobacillales > Streptococcaceae > Streptococcus > Streptococcus oriscaviae. Next base: position 1,799,350 of record NZ_CP073084.1, read on the forward strand.
CCTAATATTTCAGCCGAATATCCATTGGAATATAAAATGGCGCGTGAAGCCTTAGCTATGTTTCGTGAAAAGTTGCTAAATGATTTTCCAAATGATGAGATTGGTAGAATTGCACTTCACTTAATCAATGCAAAGGGTGAAACCATTCATCCCACTAGTGAAGAACATGACATCAGTAAGAAAATTATTGCTGAGGTTGAACAAATTTTGATAGAGAATGGGATTAAACGCTCAAAAGAAAATAGCAATTTTTATGATCGCTTTATGATTCATTTGTCCTATTTTCTGAATTACTTAGATAGATCCCATCAGTCAAATGAATCGATTGCTAGTTTGGAACAGTATATCAAACTCCAGAACCCAAGAGCTTATCAGATTGGAAGTCAGATTTTTGAGATGATCACATCATTGGTTGATGAGCCAGTAAATGATAGTGAAAGGTTCTATATTGTGTTACATATTCAACGGTTATTGTAAATCATACTCTTCGTAAATCCAATTCAGACGTTGTTGCCTCAACTTGATGAACTTTAGTTCTATCTACGTTTTCGTCGCCTAGTCTGAATGGTATTTCCATTGAGTACATAAAAAATAGGAGGTTCATATTATGAACAGAGAAGAAATTACGTTATTAGGTTTTGAGATTGTTGCATTCGCTGGTGATGCACGTTCTCGTTTGATGGAGGCACTGGCCGCTGCTCAAAAAGGTGATTATGCAAAAGCAGAAGAACTAGTTGAAGCTGCCAATGCTTGTATTGTTGAAGCCCACCATGCTCAGACAAGTTTGTTGCAGAAAGAAGCGGCTGGTGAGGATTTAGCCTTTAGTGTGACGCTCATGCATGGCCAAGACCATCTCATGACCACATTGTTATTGAAAGATATGATGAGTCATATGATTGAACTTTACAAACGAGGTGATAAATAATGAATAAATTGATTGAATTCATTGAGAAAGGAAAGCCTTTCTTTGAAAAGATTTCGAGAAACCCTTATTTAAGGGCTATCCGTGATGGTTTTATCGCAGCCATGCCGGTTATCTTGTTCTCAAGTATCTTTCTATTGGTGGCTTTCGTGCCTAATATCTTTGGATTTACTTGGTCCGATGAAGCAGTTGCGGCTATCATGAAACCTTACGGTTATACAATGGGTATTGTAGCTGTCCTAGTTGCAGGAACGACCGCAAAATCTTTGACAGATGCGTTTAACCGTCAATTGCCAAAAACCAATCAGATTAACTTCATTTCAACAATGATTGCCTCAATTTCAGGTTTCCTATTACTGGCTTCTGATGGTATTGAAGGTGGATTTGCCAATGGTTATATGGGAACTAAGGGACTTTTAACAGCCTTTCTGGCAGCCTTCATTACGGTTAATATCTATAAGGTCTGTGTGAAAAACAATGTCACCATTCGTATGCCAGACGAAGTTCCACCGAATGTATCCCAGGCATTTAAAGATGTGATTCCATATGCATTGTCTATCTTTGTCTTGTATGGAATTGATCTTGTGACACGTCAATTCCTTGGAACAAACGTTGCTGAGGCGATTCTGAAATTATTTGAGCCTCTGTTTACAGCCGCAGATGGTTATGTTGGTATCACCATTATCTTTGGTGCCTATGCTTTGTTCTGGTTTGTAGGGATTCATGGCCCATCTATTGTGGAACCAGCAATTGCAGCCATTACTTATGCCAATATTGAAACCAACTTCCAGCTTCTACAGGCGGGTCAACATGCGGACAAAATCCTGACTTCAGGTACTCAAATGTTTATCGTGACAATGGGTGGTACAGGTGCTACCTTGGTTGTTCCATTCATGTTTATGTGGTTGACTAAGTCTAAACGAAATAAAGCAATTGGACGTGCTTCAGTTGTTCCGACATTCTTTGGAGTAAATGAACCAATCTTGTTTGGTGCCCCACTCGTACTCAACCCAGTATTCTTTGTGCCGTTTATTCTAGCTCCAATTGCCAACGTATGGATTTTCAAATTCTTTGTTGATACGCTAAAAATGAACAGTTTCAGCGTTAACTTGCCATGGACAACTCCAGGACCATTGGGGATTGTCATGGGAACAAACTTTGCCCCACTAGCCTTTGTACTTGCCATCTTGTTGGTAGTTGTCGATGTACTTATCTATTATCCATTCTTGAAAGTTTATGACGAGCAAATTCTTGCTGAAGAACAATCAGGGAAAGTTGAAAATAGCTTGAAAGAGAAAGTGGCGGCTAACTTTAATACTGCCAAAGCGGATGCTATTCTTGAAAAAGCTGTAGTCGATACGGAGATTTCGGAACAAACCAACGTTTTGGTACTTTGTGCAGGAGGTGGGACAAGCGGCTTGCTTGCCAATGCTTTAACAAAAGCTGCAAAAGAATACGGTGTTCCAGTCACAGCAACAGCAGGAAGCTATGGGGCTCACCGCGAGATTTTGCCAGAGTATCAATTAGTCATCCTTGCACCACAAGTGGCATCAAACTACGATGACATTAAACAAGAAACCGATGCATTGGGTATAAAACTTGCCAAGACTGAAGGAGCCCAATACATTAAACTCACACGTGATGGTCAAGGTGCTCTTGACTTTGTCAAACAACAGTTTTAGAACCTGTATTCACAGTTCAGCACTTCCATCTAAGGCTAGTTTTTCAGCTACTCATCGTTAGTTTTTTTCAAAATACAGTCAGTATTCCCTCAAAAAACCGCCTTGATTAGCGAAAAACTATCTCTTATATACAAGCACTTCACTTGTGAATACAGGTTCTTAATCAAAAGGGGAGGGAGTTATCATCTCCAACTCCTACCCCTTTATTTATTTTTGATAGAAGAAGGTAGGCATATGGTTAAAACATTACCGAAAGATTTTATATTTGGTGGAGCAACTGCTGCATATCAAGCAGAGGGTGCTACACAGACGGATGGAAAAGGTCGTGTTGCATGGGATAAGTATCTAGAAGATAATTACTGGTACACTGCGGAACCAGCTTCTGATTTTTATAATCGTTATCTAGTTGATTTAGAACTAAGTGAACAATTTGAGGTAAACGGCATTCGAATTTCAATTGCTTGGTCTCGTATCTTCCCAACAGGCTTTGGAGAAGTGAATCCAAAGGGAGTAGAGTATTACCATAAATTATTTGCGGAATGCCATAAACGTCACGTAGAACCATTTGTAACGCTTCATCATTTTGATACACCAGAAACGCTACATTCTAATGGTGACTTTCTGAATCGAGATAACATTGAACACTTCGTCAATTACGCAGCATTTTGCTTCAAAGAATTCCCTGAAGTTAATTACTGGACAACCTTTAATGAAATCGGTCCAATTGGTGATGGGCAATATCTAGTTGGGAAGTTCCCACCAGGGATTCAGTATGACTTGTCTAAAGTATTTCAATCCCATCATAATATGATGGTTTCACATGCCAAGGCTGTTAAGCTTTACAAGGATGCTGGTTATAGTGGAGAAATTGGTGTTGTACACGCATTGCCAACGAAATATCCTTATGATCCAAGCAACCTTGACGATGTTCGTGCAGCGGAACTTGAAGATATTATTCATAATAAATTTATCCTCGATGCTACATACTTGGGTTACTATTCTGAAAAAACGCTTGAAGGTGTTCGACATATTCTGAAAGTGAATGGTGGGGAATTAGACCTTCGTGATGAAGACTTCGCTGCCTTAGATGCCGCAAAAGATTTGAACGACTTCTTGGGCATCAATTACTATATGAGTGATTGGATGAGGGCTCATGACGGTGAGACTGAAATTATCCATAATGGTAAAGGTGAAAAGGGAAGTTCTAAGTATCAAATCAAAGGAGTCGGTCGTAGAGAGTCTCCAGTTGATATTCCAAAAACGGATTGGGATTGGATTATCTACCCACAAGGTCTTTATGATCAAATCATGCGTGTGAAAAATGACTATCCAAACTATAAGAAAATCTACATCACTGAAAATGGTCTAGGCTATAAAGATGAATTTGTAGATGGTACAGTCTATGACGATGGTCGAATTGATTATGTGAAAAAGCATTTAGAAGTGATTTCAGATGCTATCTCAGATGGTGCCAATGTTAAAGGTTATTTCATCTGGTCCTTGATGGATGTATTTTCTTGGTCAAATGGATACGAGAAACGATATGGATTGTTCTATGTTGACTTTGAGACCCAAGAACGTTATCCAAAGAAAAGTGCTTATTGGTATAAAAAAGTAGCGGAAACACAGGTTATTGAATAAAACTAATACAAGGATGCCTAGCTCAAGTTAGCATCCTTGTTTTGCAGTTTATCTGTATGTCCTATGTATCAGTCAGAAATCTCAATGTTTCTACGAGGTAGTTCTAGTCAATCCGCAAAATACAATAAGAAAAGTGGCAAGCCGTATGCGGATATTGATGATTTAGTAGATTTTGGGCGACCTATTCATATAGTGCCTCATATGTTCCGACATAGTTTTGTTTCAGTTATGGCTGATAAAAAAGTTAGTTTGAATGTTATCCGAGAATTTGTAGGACATTCCGAGGATAGTAAGGAGATAGAGAAAATTTATCTTCATGTAATGCAGAAAGGAAAACATAAGATTGAACAGGCTATGATAGATTTAGCAGAAATAATTATTTGATTTATTTTAATCAGTTAAAATTCAGTTATTTTGCTAAAATCAAAAGAAAAAAGCCTTTGAAACGTTGATTTCATAGGCTTTCTGTGTGTTGTCTTATTTTACTTCAGTAAAGGTCTAATAATGTCTATTTTAGCGGTTGTAAACCCTGTTAAATCAAGGTTTGAGAACGAGTCGTGTCTAATGTGTAGAGAAAAATGTAGAGATAAATCAAGCTGTTAATTTTGAAACTTTATCAAGATAAATATCCACTGCTCTAAATTTTTGCTTAGGTGCCAATTCAGCATAGGTGTCCATTGTCGTCGTGATAGACTTATGTCCCATTCTGATTTGCAATTCTTTCCAGTTTGCTCCAGCATTTAACATCAAAGAAGCGTGAGTGTGACGGAATAAGTGAAAACCATAATCAGGCAATCCTAGTGAGGACAGGCGCTTCTTGAGTGTAGCACGCTCATTTCTATCGCACATATAGTTTCCATAAATTGTTGGGAAAATTAAATCAGATTTAGGTAAGCCATGTTTTTCAAAATAAGCATTCATCTCATTGTGAAAATTAACTAAAGTAACAATTATTTCATTAGGAACAGGAATTCGCCTATTTCCAGCGTCGGTTTTTGGAGTTGGCTTACAAACCATCTCACCCTTTAAACCTAGCTTTATATTTGCCCTTTTCCACATTAGAGTTTTATTTACGACAATTTCATTGGTTTCTATATCTAAATCATGAATCTCCAATGCTAGCAATTCATTGATACGGCAAGCTGAAGCAAGTAGGGTGTTGCAAATGACTTTGAACCTACGATTAGCACGTGTATCTGGTAAATCTGATAAAAATTTTAACCAGTGTGATAAATCTTCATCATGTAGTACCATAATTCGCTTCTTGTTTGCCTTTGGCTTTGGAGGAATTTTGATAGTCAATGCTGGATTCTTTAACAAACCATAGTTTGTTATCCCAAAGTCAAAAATATCGCTTAACTTATGAGCTACAGCTCCAAAATCTTTTGCCCTTCCTTTTTGAGCTCGTTTAACGCCAGATTCAACAGATTTTTTAGCTCTATCCGCTAATTCATTAACCCATGATTGAATCTCGGAAGAGGTTATTTTATCAGGGATATAATCGCCAAAACGTGGAATAATGTAGGTATCAAGATAACCTCTCACACGGTTTAACGTATTATATGACGTAACCCAGCTTTGATAGTTTTTAAACCATTCTTCAGCTAGTTCCTTCAACGTTGTCACTGTTATAGTCTCTTTTCGAGTAGAGCCATTTTGCTCAAAGTCTAACTTGGCTTGAGTGTATTTTCTGTCCAATTGACGAAGTGTTTTGGCTGTAATTGATGTTGTAACTTGTTTTCCAGTTTTTTCATCTAAACCAAGGTAAACACCTCGTAAGACATAGTTAGTTTCGCCGTTGTTCTTAGTTTTTTTGACAACTTTTTTGTTTTTGTAAATGATTGTTTCAGTTTTCATAATGCCTCTTCATGCAGATAATGAAAAGGCTAAAATAGACTATCCTCTTTTCCTAATTAGATGAATCTATTTTAGCACATTCTTACCTAGTTTTCTAAAAAATCAAGTACATCTGATAGTTTATAATATACAGTTCTAGTACCTTCGATTGGGGGTTCAAGTCGTGGCAAACCTTTTTTCTCCCAACTTTTCAAAGTATTAGGAGAAATATCTAAGAGAACTAATAGCTCTTTTTGTGTCACAATTCCAAATGTAGTACGTTGTTTTACCTGTTGCTGAATCAAGCTAACTAGCAGAGTCAGCAGAGTTTCAATATGATTTATTCTTTCAGAGTTCATTTGTATTATCCTTTTTCTTTTAAATATGAGATAATAACAATAGAGATAGGTTTGTTATTTATCTCACTGATTTAGGTCATCACTTTTGCTTTGGTCGGTAGTAGTGATGGCTTTTTTGCTATCTTGATAAGAAATTTCCCAGTGATTGTTTAAGCGAACAGTTTCAATGAGAAATTCAAGTAAATTTTCAGAGCTCATTTCTTTAGCTGTTGAGAAATCATAGTCTAATGATACTATAACTTCTTTGTTAGGGATTTTTCTTTGTATTGGAGTATGCTTTCGTTCAGGGAATGAACTACTGTAAATGATGTTGCCAGAGCTGTCTGTTCGTAGCGTTATGAAATGATTGATTCTCCTGACAAACTGACTGAGGTCTTCATAACCACTATCTTTTGTTTTAAAGAAAAATTCAAGGGCTGACTTGCTACTTGTGATAATAATTGTTTTGACAGCACCAGAACGATTTTTAAAGCGTGAAGAAATTGGAGAAGCTGTAAAAGGGTCTAGTAATTTCAGCCAGTCTGAAGCTGATAGTGCCTGTCCACGAACGTCATCCAGAAGAATAATTTCTTCTCCTCTAACATCATCAAAAGGATTTGTTGCTGCTGTAATAACAGTCTCCCAATCCTCTCCATTAACCCTTGATAAGAACTGAAGTTTATGTGCTAGTTCTTTTGCTAGCGTAGTTTTACCCAGCCCAGATGCACCTTGCAGAAAGATGATAGTTTTTTGAAACAATCCTAATTCTAAATCTTTGTAAGTTTTTAGTGACTTTCGTTCTGCATAGGTCTCGAATGCTTCATTCAACTTTGATTTATTGAATGCATATATAGCATAAAATTCAGGGTTATTCAGAATCTCATCCTTTTTTATTTTACCTTTGATGATATCCATAATAAGTGCTTCAACGTCGTTTTTAGCCTGTTTTGAAGTCTTTTTAGCACGTCCCTTCTCCCATGTACGAATTCGCTCATTATAAATTGTTTGATAATCTCTTCCCATTAGAGTAACTACTTCTGATGGAGAGTAAAAGAATTTATCAGGTTCTTTGGCATGTATTAGGTAAGACAATAGGTTGTCGTAGGCATACCTTCCAGATTTTGGCTTTTCTAAATATTGAGTTTCAAGACCTAATGCATTCGCAATTTCAGGTAAAGTAGCTCCTTCAGCAAGTTTAAAAAGAAAATGAACGTGTATCGTTTTTAATACTTTTTCGTATTCATTGAGTGATGGATTCCAGACTTCGGACCAATCCTTATTATGGATGATAATGTAAGCGTCTGCAACTACTACGATTGTAGAAAGATATTCTACCATTTTATGGAGTAGTTCTTTTGCATCTCCATCAATAGCTTTTTGGATAAGCTCTTTAGGATAATTTTTCCAAAACTCAAATTCTAATTGTTGTGTACCAGCGACTACAGTCAAATTAGATTGTTTTTGTGTCATAGTTAAAATCCTTTTCGATAATTATTCTTTTAACTATTCTTGGGTGTACTACTGTTGACAAGCCCTTTTGTACACCCGTTAGAATAATTAGAGTTAAAATTTACTTGAAAGTTTTGAGTATGTCATCCACTGATACAATGAGTCGTGCTTCAGAAATCTCAAACTTTGGACGTTGGCCGAATCCTGATTGGTCAACGAGAGATACCTCATAGATTCCTAATTTAGAGAAGGTAGAGGTAAAAATTTCTTTATTGAAAGGTAAGAACAGTGTTTTCCAAGCTGGTGCATTGGTTTTGACACAAGATAACCAACCCTCTTTTTTATCTTCTTTATTACTGATACCTAATACTGTTATAATTTCTACTTGAGCCATATTATTAATCCTCATTTTTTCTTTGTTATTTTTTTAATTAGCTAAACTGAAAAGACATTTTCTCTTGATGAGAGTACAAGTTTAATTTCAAACGTGAATGATATTTAGACTTTCTTGACGATAAAAAATCAACAGAAACATCTAAATACAAAGTTGTAAAATTAGTTGCTGAACAGTCAAAATTTTAGCTGTATTTCAGCAAGTTTTTAAATCTTGTATGCTAAGAAAACATCATATGTTGAATACTTTGTTTAATCGTAATTATAAAACAGAAGTTATCACTGAATGATAATGCGAGTTCTAGAAAGCACAGCTTGTTGCACTCATTCTGACGCGTTATTTTCTGCGTCTTCACGCAATCGTTCAGACTCGATGCATAACGCTATCTGCAAAGCAGATTCATTCGTTTCACAATCTATGCTTTCTTTAAACTGCGCATTATTTCATGTCAGCTTTTTCAATTTTATATAATTAATTGATTAAGTCTAAAGTGAATTCAACTTATGATAAGTTTTCATAAAGCGAATACAAGATTCTAAGAAACCAGTTGCTGTTAATCCAGTTATAAAAGTTTTTTCTAAGTTCAGCATCAACTAATTTTTTACGTTTTTTGTATGTTTGCTGTAGTTCTTTAAGTTGATTTTTTAGCTCGTTAATTTCAGTATCTAAATTGAAAATTTCACTGTCTTTCAAATCAGCTTTTTCTTCAAACTCCGATTCAAGAGAAGCAATTTCCTTTATCAACTTATCTTTCTTTAACACATAGTCGCTTAAAAATGAATCAAGTTTCGTGTCTGTGCTTGCGACACGCAATGTGTTTTTGTTCTCACCGATAATAATACCGCTGAATATTGGAGCGTGATTGTTTTCAGAATACGCAACAATTTGGTAGTTATCATCTAGATTTATTTCAATTCCACCCCGAGTTTTTTTGGTTTCATCCATGTCAAACAGGATGAATTTTCCTAAAAGTTCTGGGACGCCATCAAAAGTTGGATATATTAGCATAAATTAGTTCCTTTCTTTTTTGGAAAAGCTCCATCTTTTTTTCTACGAAAAAGATGATATCATGTAGTTAGTAGTTATTACTTGTCATAATTCAAACCTCACTTTCGTTCTTTGAAGCACTTCTTGAGTCTTAGTTTACAATACTTAAAAAACAAAAGAAATGAGTTTTTGAGCGAGTTTTGAGTATAGCCACAAGTCCTTGTTTGACAAGGGTTTGAGCGTGATTTGAAGAAAAGTAGACAAAAATTTTTCACGAAATAAAGGAGTTAAGTGAACTATGTTGTTTAAAATTTTTGATAAAAAAATTGAGATATCCACAAAAAATATTATGAATAGCTGTTCAAATAGAGATGAATTTTATAAAATCTTAGCTGAGAGAGAAGAAAGCAGATTGTTTTATGAGTGTCATGTAGTCAATAGAAAAATCTGGTCTGATAATCATCCTTGGAAAATATTCACAGATGAATTGTATAAAGGATTAGAGATTTCAGAGATAGTTGAGCGCTTAGAATACCATATTAATTCTTCAAATTCAGTTACGGAATTAAAAATGATTTATGAACTTTTACAAGAATGTTTTGCAAAATTCAAGGTGAACAAGAAAGATAGGCGCTTATTAGAAAATACCGTTTTAAGTTTATATGATAAACTAAATGGATTTTCACAATCTTCTCACCCCGTTAATGATGATTTTTCAAAGGATGAATATACGCAGACTCAGTATAAAGTATATCTTGAAAATGCAATAGTATTAACGTTAATGTTAATCAATCCTAAAATTTATTATTCAGTTGATGATATTTTGTATTTCTTTAACAAGGGGTTTCTGCCAACAGGACAGTATATAAGAAGTAGTGTTTTTCCGAATGAGAATATCAGTCGTTCAAGTATCGACCGTATTATTCAGCAGATTTATGATGAGCTGGACACCATTTTGCTTGAGAAAGTGGTTCAAAATGGAAAAACTTTTTATGATGAAAAGATAATTACATTAATAGCAGAAAAAAGTCGCAAGTTGCGAAGGTTATCCATTCTCTCGATAGAAACAATTATCTCAGAAGATATTGTTAATTCCATTTCAAAGGCTACTAAAGTACTTACAGATTTTATATCTGATAAAAATGAGGTGGAAAAAAAGGTTTACAGTCTACTTTCCGATTTATACCTGCCTGTTATTTATGCTGAAATCCAACAATTTATTTTTCAAAACTTATTAGAAGAATTGAGTAATAATCCAACTCTAGTAATTAGTGAGAGATATTGTGACTTAATCTTGAATAATATTAAACAGCAATCTAATGAAGTCTATATGCTGATTGATAGAGAGAAAGTGCTTCTAGATATTGAGCGTATTTACACTTTTATTCAGTGTATGACTTTAGCAAAAACAGAATCTTTTCGAAAAGAGTTCACAAGTGCCGAGGCTAGTTTGAGAGAATTTGGAGTGTTATCATCAAGTGAGCTGACTAATGTTTTTGAACTTTTTAGAGGAAGTAAAAATCAACTGAAGTTTTCCAATATCATTAATTCTTTTACAGAAGAATATCTGTATATTGAAGTTAAAAATGATAGAAGGAAAATAAATAGTGTATTTCGTTCGGTGAATATGTTCTTTTTGGATGATGATGAAAAATATAGTCGTGTTCAATATTGGAATAGAAAAATGTTACATGAGCCAACTAAGATTCAGGTAAGGCAAAATATGGTGTATAGTGAAATAGCAAAGTTGTGTCAACAATACAATAGAGATGGCAATCTCACATCTATAAAATTACCAACTAATGCAAATAGGGAGAATTGTATGCTAAAGGAATACATTCCGGAAGGATTATGGGATATGTATGGTATATCAGAAGTCGATTCAAATTAATATAAAAAGGCGAGCCATTTAAAGCTCGTCTTTCATTTATTATTCTCTCTTCAATTTTACAGTTCCGAAGCCATCTCCACTTACAGTTAAAGTATTTCCTGAAAGAGAATATTCAAGCTCTTCTCCTTCTACATTAAATATTTTGTTTTCTTTGTCCACTGTAAAATCTGTGCTAATATTGTCTACAAATAGTGAACCTGAGCCATCACCTGCTTCAATGCTAAGTGAACCATCTTGCCCATCAATTATTATTGTCATGATACTTCCATCTTCTTCGTAAGTATATGTTCCATCCAGACTTTGATTACTAGCAGAACAAGCAGTAAGTAACAGTACGGTTGTGAGTGCCAGCAAAAGTGCTTTAATTTTCTTCATCATCTTCTCCTTCTCTTCTCCTTCTCTTATTCTTCATCGTCAACGCTATCTGAAGTTACTTGAACATTGTCAGGTCTCAAATCGTAGGTATCATAAACTAGAGTCACATTTTCGCCGTCTTTTTGCTTTGTGACAAACGATGGGAAGCCAATATATTTCACATCATCTACTGATTCTGAAGCAAATTGAGAATAGGCTAAATGTGCAGAGAAAGATTCGTCCTTAATAACATAGGTATAATCAATAACATTATCATAGCTAAGTTTTTTGATAGGAATTGTTAGGGTTTCTTCTAGTGTTTCTGCCAAGTCCTCATCAGGTAAAATTTTCAATTGATAATCTGACGCTACCTTTTGGTTATATTGGTTTTCAATTTCTGTCAACTTGTCTATTGCTGAAGTAGTATCTTTTCCATCAACCAATTGTCTAAGCGCAAGTGATACTTTTTCAAAAATAATTTGTTTATGGGCACTAGCCTTTTCAAATGCTTTAGCTTGTTTAATAATTTCATCATCTGATAAAGCTGAAATACTTTCAAGAGTAAGTGTATCTGGAATCGTAACATCAATTATTCCATCAGCATTACCATCTTCAGTATCGTATTTCTTGATAATATCAATTAGCATTTCTTCAGAAATTTTTTCTGCCGTATCTGTTCCATCAAAGCTATCAAAGAAACTTTGTGTATTTCCACCAGCCGAGTAAACATTTTTTCCAACATAGTCAGCTTTAAATTGTGCAGAAGAAATGGTTGTCTCAGTGTTTGTAGTAGCTTCATAAGAAGTATCATAATAAGTTACTTGATTATCTTCAAAGACATATACTCCCTTGATAGCTTCTTCTCCGTCGATTTCATACCAGAGCTGGGTAGCTTTTTTGGATTGGTTTATATAGTTTCCGATACTGACTTCTTTTGTTTTTTCAGAAGAAGTTTTCTCTTGAGAGTGAGAAGTATTTGTGGAAGGTTTGCTGGTATTTGAACAGGCACTCATCAAAGTTAAAGAGGTTAAAAGTCCAATTGTAGTGATAAAAGTTTTCTTTTTGAACATAAAATTCTCCTTTTGTATGGTTATTTATCTATTGTATCAACAAAACAGACAATGCGCAACACTTTCGTGTGATTTTAGATTGTTTGTTGTACTTATAGTTGGAGAAAATGGATAGTAGAATAAACGAAAGAGGTGAAACATGAAACACGACCAATTACAAGAATATATTTCACTTAGAATAAGGGAATGTAGAAAAGAAAAAAAGCTTAGTCAAGAAAAATTATCGGAGATGGCTGGGTTAGGTATTAAAGCAATACAAAATATTGAGACTCAAAAATATGATTTTAAAATTCAAACTCTAGAGAAAGTTATTGGAGCATTAGATATCTCAGTAGAAGACTTCTTTGATTTTCAATTTTCAGAGAATGCTGTATCCTTAGAGACTTTGAGCAAAAATATTTCAAGTTTATCAAATGAGAAGCAACAAAAGTTAATTTCTTCGTTTAATGAGATTACTAAAAATATGAACTAAAGAGGAATTTGAAGTAGATTCCTCTTTTTATATTGTTTAAATGACATTTTTATAAAATTTTACTTGATTGGCAATGAAAAGGTTCAATGAAACACTAAAAAGATGTTATAATATACAAGTTAGGAGTTGAGAATAAATGTTTTTAACTGAATTTGAGTTAGTGGATTCGTTTATAAAATTTTCAAAGAAAAACAAAAAATTCTATATTAGAGAATTGCCAACAAATTTTGGAAGACCAGATATTATTGAGTTATCAATAAACACGTCGCTATTAGAAAAAAGGCTTCTTAATTCTAATATCCCTCACATACAGAGGGTAGATACATATATACTTTCTTATTTAAAAGGAAAGTCTTATGTGAAGAAGGAAACAGTTTTACGAAACTTAAATCTAGAATTACCTATTTTAAACTCTTCTTTAAGTCGGCTAATGAACAGAGATATGATAGATATTGATGGAAATCTCATAAAATTAAAGAGCATTAACGACCTTCTCTTTATTTCTTCTTTATCAGTTTATGAAGCTAAATTGACAAATTGGAAATATGTTATTGAGCAAGCTGAGCGTCATCTTTGGTTTTCAAATCAGTCTTTTATTTTGTTGCCGGAATTATCAGAAGATATACAGCAGAAAGCTAAGGAGCTAGCACATAGAAGAGGGGTTGGAGTAGCTGTTACGAGTAACCATAAAATTATTTTTAAAACAAAAAATAGGAAAAATAAACTAATAAACACACCACTTCTTTGGGAAATAAATGAAGGGATAGTAGATGGAAAATTTAAGATTGAATAACGATGATTTTTTTAGACTTGTATTAGATAAATTGTTTCTTACATATCCGGATTTAGAGATAAATCCTAACCCTATTGGTCACGGTGGTATGAAAACAGTTTATCAAGCTTTCGATAAGAGTTTAAAGAAGAATTTAGTTATTAAAATAATTAAGTTTACGAGCGATGATGGCGAGAAGAGAACAAAAAGAGAGATTGATATTTTAAAATTATTATCATCAAGATATTTTCCAGTAATTTTGGATACTCAGATAGTAAAGATTGGACAGCAAGAAATCTTTATAATTCTTGAAAGTTTTGTCACTGGAAAAACTTTGAGAGAGTTTAATAAAAGCGGCCTAGCATTTGAAGAAGCTGTTATAATTGGGAAGGAATTACTAGAAGCATTGGCTTTAGTTCACCAAAAAAAATTAGTTCATAGAGATGTGAAGCCCGAAAATATAATGATTACAGAAAATGGAGAGTTAGTGTTGTTAGACTTTGGAATCGCAAGAGATTTAACAGATGATTCAATAACTTCTGACTTAGCCATTTTTGGGCCGATGACAATTGGTTATGCAGCCCCAGAGCAAGTTGCAAATAAAAAAAAGTTGATTTCGGAGAGAACAGATTTATTTTCATGGGCTGTTGTATTATATGAACTATTAACAGGAACAAATCCTATAGTACAAGGAGAAATCTCAAAGGAGAGAATTTTACAAAAAACATTAAAACTTTCTCCGGATTCGGTTGACTTTAATAATATTCCAGAAGAATTAAAATATGTTATAAAAAAGAATTTATCTCCGGTAGTACATAAACGTTCTAGTTCGGCACTTGAAATATTAGATTTTTTAAAAAGGAAAGGTTACTAGATGAGAATGATTTTACAGCAGGGCTACGGCATGATGGCTCTGAATAAAGAATTTTCTGGCAAATACAACAATATTGAGGTTATATTGTCTCCGCGAGCTCTGCAATCAGGACAACGGCCTCAAAGATTGAAAGAGCACGCTAATGAAATAAAGAAGAACGGCGGGAAGATTTTATTTGACCCGCAATTTTACCAACCAAGGACAAACTTAGATAAAATTTTGAATTTTCCCTACTTTGAACAATTAGATTATAAAACAACTTCATTTACTGGTGAAGAAGCAAAGCAATTTTCAAAAAATGTCATCAATTTTCAAAAAAATACATTGGGTGTAGATGAATATATTATTCCAGGAACATTTTCTAACAGTTTTAGTGAAGATTGGATACAACAACAAGAAGACCTTATGTACGGTGGTTTATCGAGCGATATTGATGGCGTTTTTTATCAGACTATTTCAATTGGAAGTGATTTTGTGTTAGACGAGCGGTTTAGCGATTTTATTGGATTTTTAGTTTTATCTAAGGTCGATGGCTACTATTTAACTTTAAGGAAACCAAACGAAGAACCTTTTGTATCAAATTCAGTTTATTTATACAATCTTTTGGACGCAATACTTAGTCTAAAGTTATCTGGGAAAAAGATTATTATAGGTTATGCTAATCCACAAGATTTGATGTTTGCATCGGTTGGACTTGATGGGATTGCAACTGGGAACTATCAAAATGTTAGAAATTTTAATCCAGATATGTTTTTTATGGATGAAGAAGAGTCTATAAAGCGGAGAAGTACTTGGTATTATGATAATAATACGTTCAGTGAGTTTAAACCCGAGCAGCTAGCACTAGCACAGAATAGAGATAAGTTACATCTATTCCAGCCTTCAAATGATTATACTGCTGAATATTTGGGAGCAAATCCTATAACGTCATATTTATGGAATGAGAGCATGAATTTTAAGAATTATCTTTATAGTATGTACTTGAACTGTAATGATATTTCTTCTAGTACAAAAAAATTTAGCTTTGTTGAAAGTATGTTTTTGGAAAAAGAAAAAAATTTAAAAACTCTTTTTGAGAATGGTATTCGAGAAGGGAATAGAACTTTTAGAGCTGATGCATTTGAAGCTACTTTATCTGCATTTTCTGCAATCAAAAATGATAGAGAGGAAGATATAGAAGAATTAGAGTTATTGGTCTAAGAGAATTACTCATGACAGTTGAAATATTTGTCAAGCTATAATTTGGAAAGATTCTGACTAGATTCAATATCAAATATCAATTGAAAAATTAGAATCATTAGATATTGAGGACACCTGATAATCCCAAAGATTTTATCTATACAAAAATAAAAAAACATAAGGTTTGACATAATTATAATAAATGAACTATTCCAAATAGTAGAGTTTTTGTTATATAAAAGGAACACCTCATTCGAAGTGTTCCTTTCATTATCTGCATGTTCTACTTAAATTTTATTATCTAAAAAATGTAGAGAAAATTGTAGAGTTTCAATTGATTTGTACTGCAATGTAATGAAAGTTCATCTTTCAAAAATCGCTTAAAATCAAGGTTTCTACCGCCTATTGACGTGTAGTGAATCCCTATTTCACCTCAGTAAAAATCACGTGTTTGCGCAATTTTGGTGAGTATTTTTTCAATTGAAGACGGTCTGGAGTGTTGCGTTTGTTTTTTGAAGTAAGGTACAAGCGTTCACCAGATTCTTTGTGTTCAAGTGTAATGTTTACGCGCATGGTATCTCCCTTCTATTATTCAGCTGAAGCTGCTTTTTCGATCTTACGTCCCTTGTAGTATCCTTTCAAAGATACACGGTGAGAACGTGAGTAATCTCCAGTTGTTTCATCAAATTTCACAGTTGGAGCTGCTACTTTGTAGTGAGTGCGACGTTTGTTTTTCTTCGCTTTTGAGGTGCGACGTGCAGGTACTGCCATTTTCTTTATTTTCCTTTCAAGTGTATGTTTTGGCTTTCGCCAACTGTAACAGTATATCAAAACTTTTTTGTAAAGTAAAGTTACTTGACACGATTTTTTTCATTTTTTTGAGAAATAGCAGAGCATTTATGGTAAAATAAGGAGATTACAAGTGGTCTGGACGAGTGTTTGTTTCAGACTTATATTTCAGAAAGGAATATGCACAGACAAAACCTTGTGTAAAAAAACAAACCATACGGAAGATCGAGATGGATACGATTTGTTTTTACCTTGCATTCGACATCTGTTGCATTTTAAACGATGAAACTTCAAAAACCAAAAGGAACTCAGGACATTCTTCCGCAGGAGTCTGCCAAGTGGCAGTACGTGGAAGGTTTTGCGCGCAAGCTTTTTGCCCAATACAACTATGCGGAAATTCGCACGCCCATTTTTGAGCACTATGAGGTCATCAGCCGCTCCGTTGGGGATACAACAGACATCGTGACAAAGGAGATGTACGATTTCTACGATAAGGGCGACCGCCACATCACCCTTCGTCCAGAAGGAACAGCACCAGTTGTCCGCTCTTATGTGGAAAACAAGCTCTTTGCCCCAGAAGTGCAAAAACCCTCTAAATTCTACTATATGGGCCCTATGTTTCGCTACGAGCGTCCGCAAGCAGGTCGTCTGCGCCAGTTCCATCAGATAGGGGTGGAATGTTTCGGCTCCAGCAATCCAGCGACCGATGTGGAAACCATTGCAATGGCCTACCAGCTATTTGAGGAGCTGGGGATCCAGCAAGTTACCCTCCACCTCAACAGCCTGGGCAATCCAGAGAGCCGCGCAGCTTATCGCCAAGCTCTGATTGATTACCTCACTCCGCTCAAGGACCAGTTATCTAAGGACAGTCAGCGCCGCTTGGAGGAAAATCCTCTTCGTGTCCTAGACTCTAAGGAAAAAGAAGACAAGCAGGCGGTGGAGAATGCTCCCTCTATTTTGGATTATCTGGATGAGGAAAGCACCGCTCACTTTGAAGCGGTCAAGTCCATGTTGGATAATCTGGGGATTTCCTATGTCATTGACAGCAATATGGTGCGCGGTTTGGACTATTACAACCACACCATTTTTGAGTTTATTACCCAAGTAGCAGATACCGAGCTGACGATTTGTGCGGGTGGTCGCTACGATGGTTTGGTAGAGTATTTTGGCGGGCCTGCCACGGCTGGTTTTGGCTTTGGGCTAGGGATTGAACGCCTTATTCTGGTTCTTGACAAGCAAGGAATCAGCCTTCCACTAGACACCCAGTTGGATGTTTACATTGCAGTCTTGGGTCAGGAGGCCAATAGCGGAGCGCTGGAGCTGGTTCAAGCTTTACGCAGACAAGGATTTAAAGCCGAACGTGATTATCTGGATCGCAAGCTCAAGGCCCAATTTAAATCAGCAGATGTTTTCGGCGCAAAATGTATCATTACGTTGGGGAGCAGCGAAATCGAGACAGGTCAGGTGCTCGTTAAAAACAACCAGACCCGGACACAGCTGGAAACAAGCTTGGCCCAAGTAAAGAGCGATTTCCAAACAATTATGGATCAATTAGCTGAGTCTAAGATAAAAAAACTTCTCCTCTAAAGAAAAACAGAGATTCACGTTTTGTGTGAGTCTCTGTTTTAGTTTTGAGCCCCTTCTGAGGTGCTGCATCAGGATAATCTGCCTTATAACTCCTGATTACCTGTTCAAGACCTATCTCTGTTTTTCGGATGAGTAGCAGGAGTTTCCTGCTGCTCTTTTTTCGGATAAAAGAGGGAGAATTTCCTTGTGAAAGAAAAAAAGTTCGGAAAAAAAGTTCACAAAGAAAGCAAGGGAAAGCTATGTTTTAGCCGGATTTGCAGAGTAAGTTCACAAAATAGGAAAAATAATTTGTGAAATATTTAACAAACACTTTACAAGAACGAAAAAATAGTGTAGAATGTTTTTGTGAAAAAGTTAACAAAGTTTGTTGACTAGAAATTAAACTATTGGAGGAAACCAAATGGCTGAGAAAAAAGTATCACCAGAAGAAAAGTTGCTAGAGGCTCGCGCACATGTTGATGAGCTTGTTCAAAAAGGGTTAGTTGCCTTGGAGGAGTTCCGCCTGCTTGACCAAGAACAAGTGGACTACATTGTAGCTAAAGCATCTGTGGCAGCTCTTGATCAACATGGTGTTTTGGCTCAACATGCTCATGAAGAAACTGGCCGTGGTGTCTTTGAAGACAAGGCGACAAAAAACCTCTTTGCTTGTGAGCACGTTGTTAACAATATGCGTGGTGTTAAAACAGTTGGCGTTATCGAAGATGATGAAGTGACTGGTTTGACCTTGATTGCTGAGCCAGTTGGTGTTATCTGTGGGGTTACTCCAACAACCAACCCAACTTCAACTGCAATCTTTAAATCATTGATTGCTTTGAAGACTCGTAACCCAATCGTCTTTGCCTTCCACCCATCTGCACAAGAATCATCTGCTCACGCAGCGCGCGTTGTGTATGAAGCAGCGGTAGCGGCAGGTGCGCCTGAAAACTGTATCCAGTGGATTACAAAACCATCAATGGAAGCAACTTCTGAATTGATGAAACACGACGGTATTGCAACGATTCTTGCGACCGGTGGTAACGCTATGGTGCGTGCAGCATACTCATGCGGTAAACCAGCTCTTGGTGTAGGTGCCGGTAACGTACCAGCCTATGTTGAAAAATCTGCAAACATCCGTCAAGCAGCTCACGACATCGTAATGTCTAAGTCATTTGACAATGGTATGGTCTGTGCATCTGAGCAGGCAGTTATCGTGGACAAAGACATCTATGATGAATTTGTGAATGAATTCAAATCTTACCACACTTACTTCGTCAACAAAAAAGAAAAAGCGCTTCTGGAAGAGTTCTGCTTCGGCGTGAAAGCAAACAGCAAGAACTGTGCAGAAGGTAAATTGAACGCTGATATCGTTGGTAAACCTGCAGCTTGGATTGCTGAGCAAGCTGGTTTCAAAGTACCAGAAGGCACTAACATTTTGGCGGCAGAAGTAGCTGAAATCGGTGAAAAGGAGCCTCTTACTCGTGAAAAATTGTCACCAGTTATCGCTGTCTTGAAAGTTGAAGGCCGTGAAGAAGGTCTGGAAGCAGCTCGTCAAATGGTTGAATTCCACGGGCTTGGTCACTCTGCAGCTATCCACACAGAAGATGCAGACTTGGCGAAAGAATTTGGAACACGCGTGAAAGCTATCCGTGTTATCTGGAACTCTCCATCTACCTTCGGTGGTATCGGTGACGTTTATAACGCCTTCCTTCCATCTCTTACTCTCGGATGTGGTTCTTATGGACGTAACTCAGTAAGTGACAACGTAAGTGCCCTTAACTTGCTCAACATCAAGAAAGTAGGAAGACGGAGAAACAATATGCAGTGGTTTAAAGTTCCAGCGAAAATTTACTTTGAACGTGACTCAATCCAATATCTCCAAAAAATGGCAGATGTTGAGAAAGTCATGATCGTAGCCGATGAAATGGTTGTGAAGCTCGGCTTTGTTCAACGCGTTATCGAACAGCTTCAATTGCGCTCAAACAAGGTGATGTATACAGTCTTCTCAGACATCGAACCAGATCCAGACATCACAACTGTTGAGCGTGGTGCAGAAGCGATGAAAGCCTTCAAACCAGACACAATCGTTGCTATCGGTGGTGGTTCTGTAATGGATGCTGCGAAAATCATGTGGTTCTTCTATGAGCAACCAGAAGTGGACTTCCGTGACTTGGTTCAAAAATTCATGGACATCCGTAAACGTGCCTTCAAGTTCCCAGAATTGGGTGAAAAGGCTAAGTACGTTGGTATTCCAACAACATCTGGTACCGGTTCAGAAGTAACACCATTTGCCGTTATCTCAGACAAGAAGAACAACCGCAAGTACCCACTTGCAGACTACTCATTGACTCCAACCATCGCGATTGTGGATCCAGCCTTCGTTATGAGTGTGCCAGACTTCGTAGCAGCAGATACTGGTATGGACGTATTGACCCACGCGACAGAAGCCTATGTGTCAACAGTTGCCAATGACTACACAGACGGTTTGGCTCTTCAAGCAATCAAGTTGGTATTTGAAAACCTTGAAAAATCTGTTAAAGAAGCAGACTGGACTTCTCGTGAGAAGATGCACAACGCTTCAACAATGGCAGGTATGGCCTTTGCCAACGCCTTCCTAGGTATTTCTCACTCTATGGCTCACAAACTTGGTGGACGTTTCCACACAGTTCACGGTCGTACCAACGCTATCTTGCTTCCATACGTTATCCGTTACAACGGTACTCGTCCAGCTAAGACCGCTACATGGCCTAAGTACAACTACTACCGTGCGGATGAGAAGTACCAAGACATCGCAAAAATGCTTGGACTTCCAGCTTCAACTCCAGAAGAAGGTGTAGCATCTTACGCTAAAGCTGTTTATGAGTTGGGTGAGCGCGTCGGCATCAAGATGAACTTGAAAGACCAAGGCGTTGATGAGAAAGAACTCAAGAAATACTCTCGTGAGTTGGCTCTTCTTGCCTACGAAGATCAATGTACACCTGCTAACCCACGCTTGGCAATGGTTGACCATATGCAAGAAATCATCGAAGATGCTTACTATGGTTACAAAAAGCGTCCAGGTCGTATCAAATAATCACCTCTAATAATCTAATTTCTCGTCAGTCTTCGATAGACTGATGGCCAAGACTCCCTGCTTGAGTAGGGAGTTTTTGTATGGGCGCTTGCTTTTTTGAAGGAGCAAAATACAGACAAGCCTATGATATAATAAGTCTAGATTATTGAAGGAGGCCGTTATGGCAGAAATAAGCACGCTTGCTTGGACCTTTATCAAAGAATGCCCAACTCCGACGGATGTTTCCCACCTTTTGTTAAAAGGTGAGGAAGTGAAAGCGGCATATGAAACGATTCGTGATAAGGCCCTATTTACCAACAAACGTTTGATTGTCCGTGATGCCCAAGGACTGACAGGAAAGAAGATTGAAACCTACTCTCTCCCTTACAGCTCCATTTTGATGTGGTCAACAGAAAATGCGGGCAATTTCTTGGACTTTAGTTCTGAAGTGCAACTCTGGACCAAGATAGGCAAAATAAAAATCCATCTGAAAAAGGATATTGACCTTCTTGAGCTGGATTGTCTCTTTGCAGAAGTGATTTTGTAAGGCAAAAAAGTGTAAAATAAGGAGAAACCGGACTTTTGTCTGGTTTTTTGTAATATATTGCCAATTTTCTGTCAAATTGTGGTAAAATGGATAAAATATGATTTTTGGGGAAGAACATGACACTAGTTTATCAATCAACACGCGATGCACACAATCGAGTTTCTGCTAGTCAGGCTATCTTAGAAGGCTTGGCAGCTGATGGTGGTTTGTTTACGCCTGTCAGCTATCCGCAGGTGGAGCTGGATTTCAACAAACTCAAGGACGCTTCTTATCAGGAAGTGGCGAAATTGATTTTATCTGCATTTTTAGATGATTTTACCTCTGAGGAGTTGGATTACTGTATTGAGAACGCTTATGACAGTAAGTTCGATACACCGGCTATTGCTCCTGTGGTCAAACTTAAGGGGCGGTATAACTTAGAACTTTTCCGCGGCTCGACGATTGCCTTTAAGGACATGGCCTTGTCTATCCTGCCTTACTTTATGACCACTGCCGCGAAAAAACATGGTCTGAAGAACAAGATTGTTATTTTGACGGCTACTTCTGGTGATACAGGCAAGGCTGCGATGGCTGGTTTTGCGGATGTTCCAGGAACAGAGATTATCGTCTTTTATCCGCGTGACGGGGTATCCAAGGTGCAGGAGTTGCAGATGACGACGCAACTTGGCAACAATACTCATGTGGTCGCTATTGACGGGAACTTTGACGACGCTCAGACCAATGTGAAGAACATGTTTAATGATGAGGAGCTTCGCGCCAAGTTGGCAGACAAGAATTTGCAGTTCTCATCGGCCAACTCGATGAATATCGGTCGCTTGGTGCCACAGATTGTCTACTATGTTTACGCTTATGCTCAATTGGTCAAGAGTGGAGATATTCAGGCTGGTGACAAGGTCAATTTCACGGTTCCAACAGGCAACTTCGGAAATATTCTGGCGGCCTATTATGCCAAGCAAATCGGCCTTCCTGTCGGCAAGTTGATTTGTGCTTCCAACGACAACAATGTTTTGACAGATTTCTTTGCGACAGGTGTTTATGACAAGAAACGGGCTTTCCGCGTGACGACCAGCCCATCGATGGACATCTTGGTGTCATCCAACTTAGAGCGTTTGATTTTCCATCTTTTTGGAAATGATGCTGCAAAGACTGCTGAGTTAATGGCAGCCTTGAATACAGTGGGGCAGTATGACATTCAAGGAGCTGACGCGGATATTCTATCTCTCTTTGATGCGGCCTTTGCGACAGAAGCTGAAACGGCTGCTGAAATCAAGCGTGTCTTTGAGGAGTCAGCTTATATCGAGGATCCGCATACGGCCGTGGCTTCAGCTGTCTATAAACAGTATGTGGAAAAAACGGGAGATCAAACTCCGACGGTTATTGCTTCAACAGCTAGTCCGTACAAGTTTCCGGTTGTTGCCGTGGAGGCTGTTACAGGCGAGTCAGGCTTGACAGATTTTGAAGCCCTTGCCAAGCTTCATGCCATCTCAGGTGTTGCTGTTCCGCCAGCAGTTGATGGTCTTGAAACAGCTCCAGTCCGTCACAAGACGGTGGTAGCAGCAGATCAGATGCAAGCGGAAGTTGAGCGGTATCTGGGACTTGAATAAAGATAGGAAAAGGGGCGGAAACGCCCTTTTGCTTTACGGAGAGATATGAAAAAAAGATACAAGGATATTTTGCAGATAGCCCTGCCGGCTATGGTAGAAAATATGTTGCAGATGTTGATGGGGATGGTGGATTCCTACCTAGTAGCCTTTTTGGGATTGGTTGCTCTGTCTGGTGTTTCTGTCGCCAATAATGTTCTAGCTATCTACCAAGCGATTTTCATTGCCCTAGGAGCAGCTCTTTCTGCCTACTTAGGGCAAACCGTTGGAAAAAAAGACCAGGCTCTTCTTTCTCAACAGTTGACAGAAGGGGTGAAACTGACCCTTTTGCTCAGTCTTATTCTGGGAGTCTTATCCATACTTTTAGGCCCAAATTTGTTGCTTTGGATGGGAGCTGAAAAAGAGGTTGCAGAAGCTGGCGGACTCTATCTGGTATTAGTGGGAGGAGCGGTCGGCTGTTTAGGGTTCATGACCAGTCTCGGCGCTATTTTGCGGGCGACTGGGCGGGTTCGGCTGCCCATGTATGTCAGCCTCTTGTCCAATCTGCTCAACGCCCTCTTGTCTGCTCTGGCTGTTTTCGTTCTGAAGGCTGGTATTGCAGGGGTGGCTTGGGGAACCATCCTATCCCGTCTTATCGGTTGCTTGATTCTCTGGTATTTTGTAAAAATTCCTTTGGGCAAACCGAGCTGGAAGTTGGATAGGCAGTTGTTGCGTCTGGCCCTGCCTGCAGCTGGGGAACGCCTGATGATGCGGCTAGGAGATTTGGTGGTGGTAGGGATGATTGTTAGCCTAGGTACGGCTGTGGTAGCAGGAAATAGCATCGGTGAAACCTTGACCCAGTTTAACTATATGCCCGGCTTGGGTCTTGCTACAGCAACTATCATCCTGACTGCTCAGGAAAAAGGTCGTGCAGATTGGCGCGAGATTCGTGCGCTAGGACGGGCTAGTCTGTTTCTTGCGCTCCTTTCCATGGGCTTGGTTGGGCTGTTGATCTTTGTTGGTCGTCAGCCGCTTCTTGCCCTCTACACGACAGATGCACAAGCTACGACGGCGGGTCAACTGGTTATTTTATTTTGCTTGATAGGCTTGCCGGCAACAGCCGCAACTCTAATCTTCACCGCCCTTTGGCAAGGCTTGGGGAATGCCAAACTCCCTCTTTATGCAACGACAATCGGGATGTGGCTGGTAAGAATTGTTGGGGCTTATATTTTACTGACGGTTTTTCAGTTGGGTCTTGCAGCTATCTGGATTGGAACGATTGTGGACAATGTGTTCCGAGCCGTTTTCTTATCACTTTGTTTCCGGCGGGAACTGAGAAAACATGGGGAAGGTCTATTAAACTGAGGAAGTTGATGCCAATCGACTTCTTTTTTAGTGTCAAAAATAGCGACAGCCTGCCTAACAAACAACAATGCCAGTGGCAAGTTAGAAAGTTTTCAGCTCATTTCCAAACTCTTGCGGAAGAATGGCTATTTTCTTTTTTCAATTGTCTATAAAATGATATAATATGAGTGATTGCTTAAGAAGAAGGATTAGAACGGCCTTTTTGGTGAAAAGTCTTGACAAAGTTGAGAATAAGAAAAGATAGGAGCCCTCAATCCTGTGAACGATTCACTAGGATTGACAAGGAGAGAGTATGCAAGCAGTTGGAAAAGCAACAGGAAAAATTATTTTAATGGGGGAGCATGCAGTGGTCTACGGTCAACCAGCCATCGCTATGCCTTTTTCTGCTGTTGAAATTGTCGCAACAGTAAGCTCTAAAGGAGAGGCTCTGTCGGTAACCTGTGATTTTTATCAGGGCTTGGTGCATGAGATGCCCAAGATTTGGGAGAGTCTCAAGCATGCCATCCGCTTTTCTCTCTATCGCATCGGGGCTCCGACAGATCCGGCTATTCATGTGGAAATTCGCTCAACGATTCCAGCAGAGCGGGGAATGGGCTCCAGTGCGGCAGTGGCGGTAGCAGTCGCCCGCTCTCTCTTTGCCTATTACAAAAAGGAGCTGACCGATCAGGAGCTTTGGGATATTGTTCAGTCCTCGGAGAAAATTGCCCACGGAAATCCGTCAGGAATTGATGCGACGACTACCAGTGGAAAATCGCCTGTTTTCTTTATCAAGGGCCATCCAATCCAACCCTTGACTATCCAGCTCGATGCCCATCTAGTGGTGGCCGATACAGGAAAAACAGGGCATACCTTGGAAGCCATCACCGATGTGGCTGTCTTGTGGCGGCAAAAAAATGAGGTCAAAAATTGGCTTGAAGCCTTGGGGGAGCTGACCCTGGGAGCCAAAGAAGATTTGGCAGAAAATCGTGCAGAAAGTCTAGGCAACAAGATGAACCAAGCCCACCATTATCTTCAGCAATTGGGAGTTTCAGATGAGCAACTGGATCATCTGGTAGCTGTTGCTAGGCAGACAGGTGCTCTGGGGGCCAAGTTGACAGGAGGCGGCCGTGGTGGCTGCATGATTGCACTAGCCAAGGATCAAGAAGCAGCTGATAGGATTGTTGCAGCCCTGCAGGAGGCAGGTGCCAAACAGACTTGGATTCAATACTTAGGAGAATAAGATGACTCAATCAATCGGCATCGCGCGTGCCCATACCAATATTGCCCTGATTAAATACTGGGGAAAAAGGGACAAGGAATTGTTTTTACCGATGAATTCCAGTCTATCTCTGACACTGGATGCCTTTTATACGGATACCAAGGTAGTTTTTGATACAGAATTGACTGCGGACAGCTTTTCATTGAATCAAAAAGAGCAGTCGGAAAAAGAAATTGAAAAAATTTCTCGTTTTTTGAATTTATTTCGCGAATATATAGGTGAGAAGCGTTTTGCTCGAGTTGAAAGCCTCAATTTTGTACCGACAGCAGCAGGTTTGGCAAGCTCGGCTTCTGCTTTTGCGGCCCTAGCCTTGGCAACCGCAAGTGCCTTGCAGTTGGATTTGTCCATGGAGCAGTTGTCCACTTTTGCCCGTAGGGGGTCAGGTTCCAGCACTCGCAGTTTGTTCGGCGGATTTGTTGAATGGGAGATGGGTACCTGCTCAGAAGATTCACTTGCTCGGCCGATAGATCCGGCAGACTGGGATCTTGCTATGCTGGTGCTGGCAGTTGATACCAGCCAGAAAAAGGTAGCCAGTCGGGAAGGGATGGATCATACAGTTGCGACCTCTCCCTTTTATCAGGCTTGGGTTGACACTGCTAAGGCGGACTTGGCTGCCATTAAAAAAGCGATTGCGGAGCGAGATTTTGATAAGGTTGGTCAGATTGCGGAGCATAACGGTATGAAGATGCATGCGACCACTCTTTCAGCCAATCCACCATTTACCTATTGGAATGCAGGCAGCTTACTGGCCCAAGAGGCTGTTCGGCAGGTGCGGCAAGACTTGGGAGTTTCAGCTTATATGACCATGGATGCAGGCCCTAATGTCAAGGTTCTTTGCAGAGCAAGTGATGTGGACAAGTTAGTTGGAGCACTCAGCCAACACTTTCCTGCTGATAAGATAATCACTAGTCTGCCAGGAAAAGGGGCTAGTCAGTTGACCGAAGCAGACTGGCAAGCTTCGCTGGAGCGCTTTGGGGCAGGTGGACAACTATGATT
Organism: Streptococcus oriscaviae; assembly: GCF_018137985.1. NCBI lineage: Bacteria > Bacillati > Bacillota > Bacilli > Lactobacillales > Streptococcaceae > Streptococcus > Streptococcus oriscaviae. The sequence goes on from NZ_CP073084.1 coordinate 1,826,361, forward strand.
AGCCAAGCAAGTGCGTCAGGAAAACTCTTTCTGGCAGGTGAATACGCAGTTGTTGAGCCTGGTTATCCAGCGGTGATTGCTGCGGTCAATCAACGTCTATGGGTGCGCATCGCGCGTGCAGACGAGGGGCGGATCCATTCTAGCCAGCAGGCCAATCTAACCCTAAACTGGATACGAAAGGGCGACCAACTGGAAGTGCAGGGTGAGAATCCCTATCGCATCATCAGTACCGCCATGCAGCTAGTAGAAGATTATCTCCGTGCTCTAGGGCAGGCGGTTGAAGGCTACTACTCACTCACGGTCACCTCTAGCTTGGATGATGCAGCAACAGGCACCAAGTATGGACTAGGGTCATCAGGAGCCGTCACAGTCGCAAGTATCAAGGCCTTACTGGATTACTATCACCAAGAAAGTCAGCCCCTGTTGGTCTTCAAATTGGCTGCCCTCTGTCAGATGTGCTTACAGATGACCGGCTCCTTCGGAGATTTGGCGTCGTCCAGTTTTGAAGGATTGATTGCTTATCACTCTGTTGATAAGGTCTGGTTAGCGCAAAAAATGGCAGAGCTTTCTCTGCCAGAACTCTTGGAGGCTGATTGGCAGGGCTTGTCCATCCAGTCCCTCCAATTACCAGCAGAGCTAAGACTCTTGGTCGGTTGGACAGGTAAGGCTGCGTCAACGGAAAAATTGGTCACTCAGATGCAGCAACAAGGTCAGCAAGCAGATAAGACGGCCTACCGAGTATCCTTCCTATCTGCAAGCAAAGCCTGTGTCCACAAACTGGTTGCTGCCTGTCAGGCTGGATCCGCTCACGAGGTAGAAGAAGCAATTTTAGAAAATCGCAGACTCTTGAGAGAGTTTGCCCGAGAAATGGGACTTGTGATTGAGACCCCGCTACTGAGCCGGCTCTGTCAATTAGCACTTGATAAGGGAGCGCCAGCTAAGTCCTCGGGAGCAGGCGGCGGTGACTGTGGCTTTTGTCTGGTGACCAGCTCTAAGCAGCAACAAGAAATATGTCAGGCTTGGCTAGAAGCGGGAATCCAACCGCTTGATCTAGCTATAACCTATGGAGAATAAGGAGAACCTATGATTGATAATCGAGCCCATGGAAGAAACAGAAAGGACCAGCATGTAGAACTGGCCAGTCAACAATTTACCTATCAATCTGCCAAGGATTTTGAAGAAACACGCTTTGTCCACCAGTCACTACCAGAGATGAAGATTAACGATGTGGACATTTCAACCACAGTAGCTGGTTTGGAATTTGCGACTCCCTTCTTTATCAATGCCATGACAGGTGGTAGCAAAAAAACTAGAGAAATCAACCGTTTACTGGGAATTATGGCTCATTATGGGAAAATTGCCCTAGCTTCCGGCTCCGTCAGCGCTGCCATCAAGGAGCCTTCTGTTGCAGAGAGCTTCTCTGTCATGCGTCGAGAAAATCCATTCGGTATCATCTTTGCTAATTTGGGAGCTCACCATGACCTTGAAAATGCCAAACGGGCGGTCGATTTGCTCGAAGCCAATGCGCTTCAAATCCATATCAATGCCCCCCAAGAAGTCATTATGCCAGAGGGTGATCGTGACTTCTCCATGTGGCTGAAAAATATTGAAACCATCGTTCGAGAATTGGAAGTGCCCGTTATCGTCAAAGAAGTGGGCTTTGGTATGAGCCGTGAAACGGTGGCCCAGCTGGCTTCAGTCGGTGTTCAGACTGTGGATATTTCAGGAACAGGTGGCACGGATTTTGCCAAAATTGAAAACAATCGTCGCACCATTAAACACTATGATTTCCTAGAGGGGTGGGGGCAATCAACGGTTATTTCTTTGGTAGAAGCCATGAGTCTGCCAAAGGAAGAACGACCTCAACTCATTGCTTCTGGCGGTATCAAGAACCCGTTGGATATTGTGAAGTCACTAGCTTTGGGAGCTGATCTGGTTGGAATGTCCAATCGCTACCTTCAATATGTGAAAACGGGCAAGATTGACCTTATGGAAGATGCTCTTCGTGACATCCAGCTCCACAGAAGACAGCTAGCGTCCATCATGACCCTTGTGGGGGCTAAAAATATTGAGGAACTACGAACCAAGGATTTGATTCTCGGACCGGATGTTCAAAACTGGTGTCAGGCCCGCAGTATTGATTGGCAATCCTATGCCAATCGCTCACGTCAATAATATTTCAAATCAAAAACGCCTCAGGAATCTTCCTGGGGCGTTTAGTCGTCTTCATCCTCAATGTCGTCGTTGGATTCTTGCTCGAACAAGCTGGTTTCATCGTCTTCTTGATATTCCTGATTGAGAAAGCCACAGGAGGTCAAAAAGCTAACAGCCAAACAAAGACTGACCAACGCAAGCAACCATTTGTATCCTTTTTTCATGGGCAACTCCTTTATACTCTAAGTCCACATAACTATGTGTTCATGCCTTTTTGTTTCCTATTGTAAACAGAAGGTGCACGTTTGTCAAGGTATTATAGAATGCGAACAGACTGAAACGGTTCGTCTATTTGAAAATCGGGGTGCATCTTGTAAATGGTGTCTAGTTTATCTGTTTTTTATCTCAATTAGTCAAAATATTGTACTAATTTCTTGACAGGGTAAGAATAAAAGTATATAGTAAATGCAACTAGTAAAAACTATTGACTAATAACGGAGGGAATGGCATGAAAGCAGTAGTCGTATCTCAAGCAGGTGGCCCAGAAGTTCTTGAAGTCGTTGAACGCGAACGTCCTCGCCTCAAACCAGGCTGGTCGTTGGTCAAGGTCATGGGCTTTGGCATTAACCATTCGGAGATTTTTACCAGACAGGGACTGTCACCCAGCGTTTCCTTTCCCAGAGTTCTAGGCATTGAGCTGGTTGGTCTTATCGAAGAAACCAGCGACAGTCAGAATCTGCTGGTCGGACTCAAGGTGGTGTCTATCATGGGGGAGATGGGGCGTGCCTACGATGGCTCCTATGCTGAATACGCCTTGGTTCCTAACAGCAACCTTTATGTCATCAGGACTGACCTAGACTGGGCAGAGCTTGCCAGCGTTCCTGAAACCTACTATACAGCTTATGGTTCGATGAAAAATCTGAAGATTGAAGCCAGCGATAAGGTTCTGGTCAGGGGTGGAACCAGCGGTGTGGGCCAGGCCTTTGTCAAACTGGTCAAAGCCCGTTATCCCCATCTTTCAGTCTATGCCTCAGCCAGAAGTCTGGCGAAGAAGGATAAACTGCTAGCCTCTGGTTTTACAGATGTTATCGTGGACGAACAGGGCCGCCTGCAGACAGAGCTGACCTTTGATAAGATTTTGGAGCTGGTCGGGCCTGCCACCATAGCAGATTCTTTAGCTCACTTGCAAGAGGGCGGTATCGTCTGTTCAACTGGTCAGCTTGGCGGCAAATGGTATCTGGAAGATTTTGATCCAATTGAAATGCTGCGACACAACGTTTATCTGACCACTTTTGCATCAGGCAATGTTTCCAAAACCAAGCTTCAAGAGATGTTTGACTATATCGCAAGTTATCATGTCCCAGTCGGGCCTGAGAAGATTTTTTCACTGGACAGGATTCAAGAGGCCCATGCTTACTTGGAAGGAAAAGAGAGTTTTGGCAAAGTGATTGTACTAAACCATGAGAAGGAGAGTTAAGATGTCAGATTTACACCGACAAACCAAGCAGTATGCTCGTATTTTTGATCAGCAGCTGGCCTTTTATGAAGGCTATGCCAGACGGCATGGTTTACAGAGCAAGGGGCTTTACATGCTGATGTGGATCTACTACAATCCTCAAGGGATTACTCAGAAGCGTATCAGTGAAAAAACTTATGCCAGCAAGCAAGTGGTCAATGCAACCATCAAGAAATTTATAGAAAAAGGCTATCTGACCTGCAAAGAAAATCCTCAGGATAAGCGCCACAAGTTACTAACATTGACAGAAGCAGGCCGTTCCTATGCTTCAGCTATATTGGATCCATTAGAGGCTTTGGAGATGAAAGCGATGCAAGCCTTGTCTGATGAGGAACAGACCTTGTTTTTGCAGCTGTCAGAACGTTATAGCCAGTCCATTACAGCATTGTTTTTAAAGGAAGAAGGGGGGATCTATGATTGACTACCAAAATGTGACCCTAGACTGCTCTGTCAATGGGCCAATCTTACGCAACTTGACCTTTACCATTCAAGAAGGGGAGTTCTTTGTCCTCATTGGTCCCAGCGGCTGTGGAAAAACAACAACCTTGAAGTTGATTAACCGCCTCTTGGAGCAAACAGATGGCGATATTCTCTTTCAGGGCAAGCGGCTCAAGGACTACAATCTTCGGGAGCTGCGTCTGGAAACAGGTTATGTTCTCCAGCAGATTGCTCTTTTCCCAAATATGACCGTGGCAGAGAACATTGCCCTCATTCCTGAAATGAAGGGTATGGACAAGGCAGCGATTCTGGAAAAAACCAGAGAACTCTTGACCAAGGTGGGCTTGGAGCCTGACCAGTACCTGAACCGTCTGCCCAAGGACCTTTCTGGCGGAGAGCGGCAGCGGATTGGGATTTTGCGGGCCATTATTGCCAATCCCAAGGTCTTGCTCATGGATGAGCCCTTTTCAGCCTTGGACCCCATCAGCAGAAGTCAGCTCCAGGATTTGATCAAGGCTCTCCATCAGGAATTTGGTATGACAACCGTCTTTGTGACCCATGATATGGATGAGGCGGTCAAGCTGGCCGACCGAATTTGCCTCATGAAAGAGGGACAGGTTCTGCAGATTGGCAGCCCTGATGAGCTTCGCCATCATCCAGCAGATGACTTTGTCACCGAATTTATGCAGACAAGCGGAGGTGCCAAATGAACCTAATCCAAACCTTTGTAGAAAGACAGGGAGATTGGCAGATAGCCCTCTTTGAGCACCTACGGATTTCCCTACTCTCTTTGATTATCGCTATTGCCATCGCGGTTCCTCTAGGTCTGCTCTTGTCCAATAAAAAACGCCTGACCGAGTGGAGCCTGCAAATTACGGGAATCTTTCAGACCATTCCTTCTTTGGCACTCTTGGGGCTATTCATTCCCTTTATGGGTATTGGGACCCTGCCAGCTGTGGTGGCCCTGGTCATCTATGCAGTCTTTCCCATTCTGCAGGGAACCCTGACAGGACTGGCAGAGATTGACCCTTATCTGGAAGAAGCAGCGACCGCCTTTGGGATGACTAAGTGGGAAAAGCTGAAAAAATTTGAGTTGGCCCTGGCCATGCCCATTCTTATGTCGGGCATTCGGACAGCCGCCATCATGATTATCGGAACAGCCACTTTGGCCGCCCTGGTAGGGGCTGGCGGGCTGGGTTCCTTTATCCTGCTGGGCATTGACCGCAATGATTCGGCCCTGATTTTGATTGGGGCGGTGTCCTCGGCTGTCCTGGCAGTAGTCTTTGGCTATGTCATCAAGCTCTTACAGGATAAAAAGCCAAAAACCATCCTCTTGGCCTTGCTGGTCACCCTCTTTGCGGTTGGGGTCAGCTATGTTCCGGTTTTCCAAGGCCAGTCCAAGAAGGTTGTCATCGCTGGGAAACTGGGAGCCGAGCCTGAAATCCTGATCAATATGTACAAACTCCTGATTGAGGATCAAACTGATATTTCAGTCGACATCAAGCCTAATTTTGGCAAAACCAGCTTCCTCTATGAAGCCCTCAAGTCAGGCTCAATCGACATTTATCCAGAGTACACAGGCACCATCACGACCACCCTTTTGACCAATCCTCCGACAGACCTGTCCAACAATCCAGAAGAGGTCTATGAGGCGGCCCGCAAGGCTATCTTGGAACAGGATGGTCTGGTTTATCTGCAACCCATGGACTTCCAAAACACCTTTGCCATTGCGGTGACGGAAGACTATGCCAAGGCAAATGGCCTTACAACCATTTCAGACTTGGCCAAGGTTCAGGGCACAGCAGTCGCTGGTTTCTCCCTGGAATTTAATGACAGGGAAGATGGGAATTTGGGCCTGAAAAACCTCTATGGTCTCAACCTCACTGTCAAGACCATGGAGCCAGCTCTGCGCTACGAAGCCATTAAAAACGGGGATGTGCAGATTGTGGAAGCCTTCTCAACAGACAGCAAGGTGGTTACTTACAAGCTGAAAATCCTAGAAGACGACAAACAGCTCTTCCCTCCTTATCAGGCCGCTCCGCTTTTGTCCCAAGAAACCTTAGAGAAATACCCAGAGTTGGAGCAAGTTCTAGGAGTTCTGGCGGGTAAAATCTCGACCGAGGAGATGACCCAGATGAACTATGCGGTCGATGTGGAAGGCAAATCGGCTGAAGAAGTGGCGAGGGAATATTTAGAAAAAGAAAATTTACTAAAATAGGAGTCTGTGGAAATACTTGTTCATTTTTCGGAAGTTTTCTTATTCATCCTGATGTATAATGGGGTGATTAGAAAATGCGAGGTAGTGAAATGATTACGGATGAAATGCTAAGAAAACAATACTATAAGGCACTGGTTAATCGAGATAGTGACTTTGATGGTATCTTTTTTGCAGCAATCAAAACAACAGGAGTTTTCTGTCACGCTACTTGTCGGGCGAGAAAACCAAAATTTGAAAATTGTTTCTTTTACGAAAGAGCAGAAGAAGCTTTATTGGCAGGATATCGCCCGTGTAAGATTTGTAATCCCATGTCCTATCCCAATCAATTACCAGATGAGGTCAAGATATTGGTCGAAGCGGTAGAGGAGAATCCAGAGAAGCGATGGAAGGAAGAGGATTTTCGGAAACTGGGCATTCACTCGGCGACCGTAAGAAGAAAATTTAAGGATATTTACCAGATGACCTTTGTTCAGTATGCACGTGCTAGACGAATGGGACTTGCTTTTAAGAATATAGAAAATGGACAAAAAGTTATCCACCAACAAGTAGCGATGGGGTATCAATCTGCTAGTGGCTTTAATGATGCTTTTAGTAAGATAATGGGAAATCCAGCTAAGAAGACGGAGGTAAAACTGATAATCTCTACTTTCATCATGACACCACTAGGGCGTATGATTGCTCTAGCAGATGAGGACTATCTCTATTTACTAGAGTTTGATAATCGCAGAGGACTTGAACGTGAGATTGAGCGTCTACGCCAGAAGTTTAACGCAAGAATTTTTCAAGGAAAAAATTCTCTGTTGAGGCGTTTAGAAGAGGAATTGTCAGCTTATTTTGCGGGACAGACAGCAATATTTACGACCCCTCTATATTTATTTGGCTCACCATTTCAACAGAAAGTTTGGGAACAATTACAAGAAATTCCAGTTGGAGAAACACGTTCTTATAAAGATTTGGCAGGAAATTTAGGAGATGTTAATAAGGTGAGGGCGGTTGGTAATGCTAATGGAGCCAATCAAATTTCCATTTTAATTCCTTGTCATCGTGTTATTGCCAGTAATGGTGATTTGGGCGGTTATGGTGGAGGAGTGGCACGCAAACAATACCTTCTTGACTTAGAACAGGAAATAAAGCAAAAAAATAAAAAACAGGAAAAAATTATGTCCAATCAACTAGAAAACGCAAAAAATCTCTACCTCCGTGGCATTCGAGACGGAGAAATCAAGGAAGTTCATGAAAACTATATGGGAGCCAGCTACACCCAGCACAGTACAGGTGTGCCTGATGAAAAGGAGGGCTTTGCGGCTTTCTTTGAGGACTTTTTCAAGCGCAATCCCAAGCGGGAAATCACCATTGTCCGTGCGATTGAAGACGGGAATTTCGTCTTTGTTCATGTCCACCAGAAACTCAATGATGGTGAGGCTGAGTGGGTGACGGCGGACATCTTCCGCTCGGATGACCAAGGCCGCATCGTCGAGCACTGGGATGTTATTGACGCCTATCCAAAAACCATTGGCCAAACAGACCCGATTTACGCAGACTTTGAGCTGACCGATTTGGACAAGACCGAGGAAAACAAGAAAATCGTCCGTCGCTTCTTGGTCGATGTCCTTCAAAATGGGGAAATCGAAAAATTTGACGACTATGTGGCAGATGACTTGATTCAGCACAACCAAGAAATCGCCCAGGGCGGTGCAGCTTATAAGGACTATCTTGTAGAGAATCAAGTTACCTACGACTTTGTTTTCAAGGTGATGGGACAGGGTGACTATGTGGTGGCCTATTCCAAGGTCTGGATCGCAGGTCAGGACTACGCCCACTTTGACATCTACCGCCTCAAGGACGGCAAGATTGTGGAGCATTGGGACAACAAGGAAGTCATGCCAGACAAAAAAGACTTGACCAATCTCGGGAAGTTTTAAGGCTACGAGTTTAGTCAATGGCCCTGTGAAATCAAACAGATCCTAGCGCCGTAGCTTGCTGCGGTGTTTTCTAATGTTACAAAAGGGAACAGAAACACTTGAGTTGAGAAAAAAGTGACGGTATATCTGTTATAATGGGTCTTGAGAGATAGGAGGTAGCTATATGCGTTTAGGACTAAAATCAAGTGCTGATCCCAACCAAGTAGAAAGCCGTCTGAAACATCAGCCAAGCGTCTTTGAATTTTATACCTCGGAAGAAAATTTTACAAAAGAGGGACTGTCTAGGCTGGAACAGGGGATTAGGAGAGTAAAGGATGCTGGCATTCGGGATATCATCCTGCACCACCCTGTATTTTATCGAGGGGAGATGCTGGAGCTGGTTGCCAAGGCTGACTGCCATCCACAATTAGTGGATTTTATTGATTTTTCCACAAGGACTTTGCTAGATTTGGCTGCTCAGTATGACATACAGGTGCTGGTTCATGGCTCCTACGAAAAACAGACCCATGCTTTTATTGCGGATTATCGGAGTTTGGCTGAAGCTACGGAAGTCCTTTGGCAAAGACTGGATACTTATCGGGACTTGGGAAAAGATCGGATTATGTTTGAAAATTCCATTTCCCCTCTCTTTTGTTTTGGGCATAGGGAGCTTGAGCGTGAGATTTTTAAGCGCAGCTATCGTCTGGCCTACGATGTTTCCCACGCCTTCATCGCCTTAAAGGGGAAACAGGAGGCCTTGGAAGAGTCTTTGACCTATTTGAAAGATCATATTGTGCACTATCATTTGGTTGATTCAAAAGGGCAGGAGCATGACAGTCTGCCTCTGGGCCAAGGGTCCATCGACTGGAAGCGGGTTATTCCCTTGCTCAATCCAAAAGCCACTAGCATCTATGAAATTGATCTGGTAGATATGCTCGATCCCAAAGAACAGCTGGAGAGCCATGCCTATCTCCAGCAGCTTTTCCCATAAACTCTGTGCAGGCAGGGTCAAAAGCTTCAATTTCGTTTCTGCTATGGGAGCCAATAGTAAAACAGGCTATAAGTATCTACAAGTCAAGGCCGTTTGGATGAGGACTTGCTCAAACTGAATCTATACACTCACCGCTTTTATCGGCCGTCTATGTTGATTGCACCCAAGCGAGAGGGGCTGACAGTAGACAAGGGCATTTGAATCAAAATCTTCCAAGTCATCTCGCCCGTTCTGGTCGGTCCTGTGGCAGGCTGGAAGGGCATTCGGCTAGGGCAGGTCGCCCGTGCTATGGTTCAAAATGCTTTGGCAGAAAAGAGGCAAACTGCTTATCTTCATAAGGATAGGGTCAATTCGTCACAACCAATCGGTTGTGATTTTTTAAACCAAATCCTTGCCAAGGGAAATGTTTTGTGTTAAACTTGTTCGTGTATCAGATACAACACAAAGGAGAACCTATGGACACTAAGTTTTCTGTTGCCCTTCACATTCTTACCATGATTAGCGAGAGCAGTGATGTCATGACATCGCAGGCCTTGGCAAACAGTGTTGGCACCAATGCCAGCTATATCCGAAAGGTCATTGCCCTCTTGAAAAACGCAGGCCTTATCCAGTCCCAGCAGGGCAAGGCTGGTTATGAGCTGAGCAAGGAGCCAGCTGAGATGAGCCTCTTGGAAATCTACTTTGCAACCCAGGAAGTCACCCATATCCAACTCTTTCAGCAGCACCAGCATGTCAATCAGGAATGCCCTGTCGGCAAGCATATTGTAGGCGCAGTGAGCCCAATTTTTACCAAGGTTGAAAAACAACTGGAGGAAGACTTGGCCCAGCAAAGTTTGGACAAGGTGATTGAGAATCTTTACGCGGAAGCCAAGCAAAAGCGCATCTGACTGGCTTAGTCAGATTTTCTTAGAATACAGTTAGACCTGTATCAGATACAAGTTGTTAAATAAAAGGAGAAACCATGAAAGCAGCACAACACATATCTTATAACAAAAACAATATCGCCCTCAGCCTGACTGACATTGCCAAACCACAAATCCAACCCAACCAAGTCCTGGTCAAAGTGACCGCAGCAGGCGTCAATCCCCTGGATAATATGATTTCTCGCGGAGATGTCAAAATGATTGTTCCTTATAAATTGCCACAAACAGCTGGCAATGAGGTTGTTGGCCTGGTCGAAGAAGTCGGTGCAACTGTAACCACATTTGCAGCAGGCGACCGTGTCTTCGGCCGCCTTCCGCTTGATAGTATCGGTGCTTTTGCCGAGTATGCGGCGGTGGAAGTAGCTGCCCTTGCCAAAGTCCCAGACTACCTGACCGATGTGGAGGCGGCGGCCGTTCCCCTGACGGCCCTGACCATTATGCAGGCGCTGGATCTCATGGGGGCTGAGGCTGGTAAGACCATCTTCATCTCAGGGGGAACCGGTGGTGTCGGCGGTATGGCCATTCCAATCGCCAAGGCCAAGGGCTTGACTGTTATCACAAATGGAGATGGAGCAAATGCAGAGCGGGTCTTGGCGCTGGGAGCAGACCAGTTTATCGACTACAAGACAGAAGATTACACCAAAACCCTCTCCCAAATCGACTATGTTCTGGACACACTGGGCGGTGCAGAGACGGAGAAACAAATGTCGATCATGAAAAAAGGTGGACAGTTGGTTTCCCTTCGTGCCATGCCAAATGGCGCCTTTGCCAAACGCATGAACCTGCCAAAATGGAAACAAGTCCTGTTTGGCTTGGTTGGTCGCAAGTTTGACAAGATGGCTGACAGCTACGGCGTGCACTACCATTTCATTTTCGTAGAAAGCAATGGCCAGCAGCTGCAAGAAGTAGCAGACATTTTCAGCAAGCTTGAAATCAAACCGTCAATCGATACCGTTTATCCATTTGAAGAAGTCAACGCAGCCCTTGATAAGGTTGCCAACGGCCGTTCACGCGGAAAAACCGTCCTCAGTTTTGAAAAATAGGAGAAGTCATGTCTTATATCACAAAAAAAAATAACTATATTACTGTCGCTGGGAACCAAATCGCCTATCGTGAGCTCAGCAAGGGCAAGTCAGACCTTCCTTTGGTCATGCTGGTTCACCTAGCAGCGACCTTGGACAACTGGGATCCAAAATTGCTGGATTTGCTGGCTGAACAGCACCATGTGATTGTCCTAGACCTGCCTGGCGTGGGAGCTAGTCAGGGCAAGGTAGCACCGACTATTCCAGGAATGGCCGAGCAGGCTCTTGCCATCATCAAGGCTTTGGGTCATGAGAAAATCAATCTGCTGGGTCTGTCTATGGGTGGTTTTATTGCCCAAGAAATTGTCCGTCTGGATAGTCAGCTAGTCAACCGTTTGATTTTAGCAGGCACAGGTCCTCGTGGTGGTGTTGAAGTCGATAAGGTGACAGGAAAAACCTTCCGCTATATGCTGAGGGCTGGCTTTGAGCGTGTGGATCCAAAACGCTACATCTTTTACAATCATGATGAAGCAGGTCGTTTCGAGGCAGAAAAAGTCTTGGGTCGTATGGGCCAAAGAAGGGCAACTGATGCTGACAAAGCCATGAAGGTTCCAGGATTTTTGACACAGCTGAAAGCTATCAAAGGCTGGGGCAGAGAGCCTCAAGACGAGCTGGCCTTTATCACGCAACCAACCCTGATTGTCAATGGCGATAAGGATATGCAAGTTCCAACTGAAAATTCCTATATCATGCACGAGAAAATCAAAAACAGCCAACTGATCATCTATACCAATGCAGGTCACGGCTCCATCTTCCAAAATGCAGAGGAGTTTTCAAAATCTTTGATGGCCTTTTTGGAGGAAACCAATGCCTAAAACCATTTTAATCACAAGTTCAACAGACGGAATAGGCAAACACCTAGCCATGAAATTGGCCAGTGAAGGTCATGAAGTCATCTTGCACGGGCGAAATAGCGAAAAACTCCGAGTTACTCTCAGTGATATCCACCTAAAAACAGGAAATAAAAAGGTTCACGGCTATCTTGCAGACTTTTCCAAGTTAGCAGATGTCTATCGTTTCAGCCAAGAGATTAAACGAGATTTTGAGCAGATTGATGTCTTGTTCAACAATGCGGGAGCCTACTTTGGTGATGCCCGTGTGGCAACGGCAGAAAATATCAAGATGACCTTCATGCTGTCTGTCCAAGTTCCCTATATCCTGACGACGGAGTTGCTGCCCTTGCTGGAAAAAGCAGCAGGCAGGGTCATTCATACCTCTTCTTTCATGCACCATTTTGCACAAATCAGAGGCTTGGATTTTGGTTTAGAGCAGAGCTATTCTGCAGCCATGGCTTACAATAATGCCAAACTATACACCATTTGGCTGGCCATAGCTCAGGTAGAAGCCTTAGAAAAGCAAGGGTCATCTGTGACCATCAATGCCTACCATCCTGGCTTGATTGCGACAAATCTGGGCAATGATGGCGTCAAACGCAACCTGAAAAGTCGGATTCTCACTCGTCTGATGAAACCATTTTCCAAGGATTTGGACCAGGGGATTGAAACAGGTTACTACTTAAGCCTGTCACCAGAAGTGGCTGGGGCGTCAGGTCGCTATTTTGCAGAAAAGAAAGTGGCAAAGGTCAGCCTAAAAGGCTTTGATTGGACAAAGAGCCAAGCCTTACTAGCCTATCTTGATAAGAAAATCCACGTATTCAAGGAGGGCTACCGTGACTAAGATCTTGCTAGAAAGCCTGCAACTGCCCAATGATCAGGTCTTAGACAATCGCTTTTTCAAATCCGCCATGAGCGAAACCATGGCAGATAGTCAGGGAGCTCCCTCAGATGACCTGATCGCCTTATATGATTTTTGGGCCAAGCAGGGAATGGGCGTCTTAGTGACAGGCAATGTCATGGTGGACGGCCGCTACCTTGGTGAGCCGGGCAATGTGGTTCTTGATTCTGAAGCTCATCTGGCTCAATTTCGGAAATGGGCAGCCATTGGGAAAAAGAACGGTGTGCCTATCTGGCTCCAGCTCAATCACCCTGGCAAACAGATGTATCGCTCCATCAATCAAACCCCCATTGCACCCAGTGCCATTCCGATTTCAGGTGGTTCAGCTTCTGCCTTTCGTCCTCCGAGAGAGATGACCGTGTTTGACATCAAAGAAGCCAGGGATAACTTTATTGCAGCAGGCCTTCGGGCAAAAGCTGCAGGATTTACAGGTGTACAGTTGCACGCTGCACATGGTTACTTGATCAATCAATTCCTCTCGCCAGCAGATAATCAGCGGACGGACGTTTATGGTGGAAGTCTGGACAATCGCATGCGCTTCTTGGTGGAAATCTACCAAGGTCTGCGTGAAAAAGTGGGGCCAGATTTTACCATCGCCTTGAAATTGAATGCTTCCGATTTTAAGGAAGAAGGCTTTGGTTTTGAGGATTGTAAGCATGTGGTGAAAACCATGTCTGACTTGGGTATCGACCTGATTGAAATTTCAGGTGGCAATTATGAGACGCCGGTTTTTGGCAGTGAATATGAGAATGGGGCTGGATTTGTGACCTATGCCCTTGCCTTAGCAGATTTGACTTCTGTTCCTATTGTTTCAACAGGCGGTTTCCGAAAAGTCACTCAGATGGAGGAGGCTATCAAGGATGGTGTGTCCATGATTGGTCTTGCCAGACCCTTTGTCCTTCGTGCAAGTCTAGTCAATGATTACCGTCAAGTCGGTGATGTGCAACTGACAACGCCTCGCCTGACAACAGGTCTTCCAAAACTGGATCAGGCTCTTGGTCCCATTATCGGTGTCAGTTATTACGAGGCCCAGATGAAAGGCTTGGCCAAGGGAAAAAGTGTCAAAATCAGTCAGCATGCCTGGCCCTATCTTCTTCAAACCATCAAGGCCCACGGTCTGTCAGCCTTGAAACCGAGGAGGAAGTAGGCGGTAAGAAGAACAGTAGTAGCAACAGTATCCAGAAAAACATTGAAATGAAAAGTACACTAGGTTCACACATGTTCCTAGTGTACTTTTTATATTCTGCGTAATTCCAGACTATAAGACTGAAAATCACTGGCTGCAAATGGAATATGAATACCAGAATAGGCCAACTCAGCTCCTGAAAATTCTCTTCCGTTTTGGTCTACATAGTTTGCGTCTTGGTCAAGATATGGAATCTTAATAATGGTATGATGCTGAGAGACCTTGAAGATATTTCTAAAGGCAACGAGTTGATAGTGGGATTTATCAGGACTTTCAAACAGCCAGGCAGTCTGATTACTAGTGAAAGGAGACTGCAAGCGATAGAAATTACCGTGTTTTATAAGGGGACGCTGTTTTTTGTATTCCTTGATATGCTCCATAACCACCACCTCCTCTTCCTCAGAAAAGTCAAGTAGATTGAGTTCGTAGCCCATATTCGTAGCAGATGCTAGATCGAGGCGGGTTTGAAGCGGGGTCACTCGCTGAGTTTGATGGTTGGGAGTAACAGAAACATGTCCAGTCAATTGATAGGGATGGAAGAGATAGCTTGCCCCGTCTTGAATCGCCTGGCGGTCAAATCCATCTGTATTATCACTTGCCCAAGTTTGTGGGAAGTAGTAGAGCATCCCGTAATCCAATCGGCCACCGCCACTAGAACAGTTTTCAATCAATAAGTCAGGGAAGCGTTTGGTAATAGTGTCAACAATTCGGTAGAGACCCAGCATATAACGATGGGCAAATTCTTTTGCACTACCTAGAACAGTTACCTGACTTTCGTGTTCTACCAGATGTCTATTCATATCCCACTTGATATAATCGACTTGGTAGCTCTGAATAAAGTGGGTCAGGGTATCAATCAGCCAGTCCTGAACCTCTCTTTGACTTAGGTCCAGACAATATTGGTGACGGCTATACAATGGGGGGCGGAACTTGGAACCCACTACCCAATGAGGTTTTTCTTGAACCAGAAGACTCCTTGAGGAAATCATTTCGGGTTCAAACCAGATACCAAATTGCAGGCCATGTTCATGACAGGTCTGAATGAGGGGGTGGAGGTCATGGGGAAATTTTTCTCTGTCAACCGTCCAGTCACCAAGAGAAGACCGACTATTCTCCCTTCCTAGAAACCAACCGTCATCTAAAATAACAGCTTCAAACCCAAGCTGAGCAGCTTTGGAGATAAGTGAGGCCATCTTTTCATGATTGACATCAAAGTAGGTCATCTCCCAGCTGTTGACTAAAATTGGAGCGTAACGATGTGCAAACTGAGGCGGAACAAGATGGTCTTTCGTAAAGCGATGAAATTGTTGCGACATGCCGTTAAAACCTTCTTTACTATAGGTGAGGATAGCTTGGGGTGTCTGAAAGCTATCATTTGGTTTGAGTTTCCATGAAAAGCTATCTGGATTTAGCCCGATTTGCAGACGAACAAAGTCATACTGATTACGCTCTACAGATTCAGCGTGTTCGCCACTATAGATCAAGGTCATGGCTTTTACTTCACCTGAAAAATCATCTGTGTTTGCAGATGAAATAGCAAGAAAAGGGGGATACTGTGGACCGCTAGCCCCTCTCCGTGTAGACTGCATGCTTTGTCCTGGATGGATTTCTTTCTTCTGTAATTGAAATTCAGCCTGATGGGAACCGCTAAAACTTGTCAGCACTTGATAATCGAAGGGAATATCAATAGAAGCACTCATCAACTTATTGATCATCACGGGATTTTTTCCGTGGTTCAGCAGTTTGTAAGAACGAACGATGCTGTCATGATTTTGGAAAATAGTATAATAGTGTTCCAGTGTCAGTTGGGCTTTTTCATCTACAAAAGTCAATATCAAGGTTTGGGCAGGACTGTCCTGGTTGTTTCGAGCATGTGGCAGGCCTTCAAGTTCAGGAGTCCCTTCAATAATCTGATAGGATTGAAAGTCAAAATGGACGATTTGAGAAAGATTAGCCAAGATAACTTCAAGACTAGGCTCCATATAGTCCCCCTGATAGGGCAAGGAAAATTCAAGGGGATAGGCTTCGAGGGACTCCTGAGGTTGGTCAAAATCTCTAAAGGCCGCAAAGGTCTTTTTCTGGCTGGGTGCCTGATTCCAAGCGTGGAAGTGAGTCAGTTTTGGCCCCCAATAACGATGAAAGAGCTGCTGGTTTTGGTAAAGTTCCAGAATATAAGACATACGGGCGTTGGAGAGGTAAAAAAAGTTCTGTTGCTGATCAAAGCGAATCTGAATCATGGGCCTGTTCCTTTCGATAATGCAGAGGAGAGCTTCCTGTTTCCTTCTTGAAAAATTTGGAGAAGGAGAGGCTATCAGTAAATCCAACGGACTGGGAAATCAACGAAACGGAATCGCTGGTTTCGAGAAGTAGTTCCTTGGCCTTTCGAATCCGTAAATTTGTCAGATAGCTTTTGGGAGTGGTATTGGTTTCCTTCTTAAAAATATTGGCCAGATAGTTGGGATGAACCCCCACAAACTCTGCAACATCAGTCATTTGGATAGGATCATGGTAATGTAAATCCATAAAATGTCTAGCAAGTGTAGAAAGTTGCTGATTGGTAGATTGGTTCAAAATCCCTATTTCCTCGGTCAAATCACCCAGAAGACTATACATCAGTCCGTTAATTTTCAAGAAGGAACTAAAGGTGTCGCCCGAACTGTCAAGAATGCTTGCAATCATGCCTTCATACTGGCTAGCATCTCTGCAATCATAGACAAATTGGTGTCTTTCGGCAGCCTGATAAATAAAGTTTGACTTAATTCCCAAAAAACCAATCCAAGAATATCTCCAAGGATCAGTGGCATCAGCGGTATACTTGAACCAATATCCTGCAGGAATAATAAATAGTTGATTAGCCTTAATGTCGTAGACTTTGTCTTCAATCTCAAAGGTTCCTTTTCCTTGACTGACAAAGGTAATGAGATGGTATTCACGACCTTTTAGACTATAGGAGTAGTTGGGGATGCATTGTTCGATACCGCTACTGTAAAGAATTAAGTCCGAGATATGTTTGTTACTAAAATCAGTAAAACGATCAGTGTATTGTTTGAGATAGTGTTCCATATCTACAGTATAGCGAAACAAGAAATAAAATACCAGAAGAGATTAGATTTTTCCATAAAGTACTATAAATTTTCTATATGATAATAGCAGTCAATCCGCTAAAATATAAACAACAACTAGTTGAAAGCGTTTTATTTATTCGGGAGGTAATATTTGGAAAATCTATATAAAAATTATTTTCATCTTGAAGCTCCTAGAGGGTTATTGAATGACCCAAATGGCCTAACCTATTTTCAAGGAACCTATTACGTGTTCCACCAATGGAATCGCTTTGATCTCCATCATGGCTATAAGGAATGGGGCTTGTTTACATCAAATGATTTACTAAGATGGGAACATCAAGGGAGTGCCTTGCTTCCAGATTCTGACAAGGATGTGTCGGGAGTCTATTCGGGTTCAGCTCTTGTGATTGAAGATAAGCTGCACATTTTCTATACTGGTAATAGTAAAATAGATGGAAAAAGGCGTTCTCTTCAATGCCAAGCTATCAGTGAAGACGGCAAAACCTTTCAAAAAAATGACTCAGTTATCACGACACCAGAAGAATATACAGAACACCATCGTGATCCTAAGGTATGGTCTGATCAAAATGGTTACCACATGATTGTTGGTAGTCAGACAAAAACTGGTCAAGGGGCGATAGCCTATTATCAATCCATTGATTGTAAAGAGTGGAACTATCGAGGTATCTTCTATACTTCAAAGGATTTAGAACAGATGGCGGAGTGTCCAGATTATTTTGAACTGGATGGAGAGTCTGTACTCTTAGTTTGTCCTCAGAAGCGTGACTTGAGAAATGATAAGGATATTTCAGGCTATTCAGCTCATTATATTGGGAATCTAAACAGGAATGAGTTTCATCCAAAAACGGAAATTCGACCAATAGATGATGGGTTTGATTTTCATGCTCCGCAAACATTTTTAGATCCCAAAGGAAGACGCTTGATGTGGGCATGGATGAGTCGTATGAACTCTAAAGAGGAAGAAGCCTGCCCGACAAGAGAGTTCGGTTACCTACATTGTCTGACCATGCCTAGGGAATTAAGGGTGATAGATGGCAAACTTTACCAATTGCCTCTCCAAGAAATTCTTGAAAGAAGAATATTGATAGAATCGCTTGAAACGGTTCGTTATGAATCAGAGGAGCTGGCTACTCAGTCTGTTATTGATATGACATGGAGTAATAGCCCTTCGAGCTTTGAACTTGCATTCTTTGACCAAAATGTGACTCTTGTATACAAGAATCAAGAATTTATCCTTTCAAGAATATCTTGGTCAGATAAACAGGTGCATACAAAAACAGTTCCACTCAAGGAACTGACTGCACTGCAAATTTTTATTGATAGCTCTGCCATGGAATTTTTCATAAACCAGGGTGAGAAGGTTATGTCCTTACGTTATTTCTTGCAGCAAGAAAACCGTTCTTGTGACATTCGTTCCTCGCACCAGATGAAGATTACCTATTCAAAATTAGAAAGTTGAGAAGAAAATGGATAATAAAACACTAGCAAAAGAAATACTACAGTATGTCGGTGGTGCAGAGAATGTAAAGTCTGCCCAACACTGTGCAACTCGGTTAAGAATCATTACAAAAAATCAGGATTTGGTTGATGTAAAAGCTGTTGAAAATTTAGATAAAGTAAAAGGTAGCTTTTATAATTCCGGCCAATATCAAATTATCCTTGGGACAGGACTTGTTGATAAGGTTTATGAAGAATTTATGCCTTTAATTGGACAAGCAATGTCTGCTAAAGTCGATGATGATTTAACTGCACCAGAAAAACTAACTTTTAGACGGGCTATTCGGATTTTTGGGGATGTATTTGTACCTATTATTCCTGTACTGGTTGCCACTGGTTTGTTTATGGGCTTACGTGGGCTACTGACTCAGGAAGCTGTTCTTGGTATTTTTGGTTTGACACCTGATGATGTACCCGTTCAGTTGATTCAATTTACTCAAATCCTAACAGATACAGCCTTTGCGTTTTTACCAGCACTTGTGGCTTGGTCTACATTTAAAATCTTTGGCGGAACACCTATTCTTGGTATGGTCTTGGGCTTGATGTTGGTTAACTCCATTTTGCCGAATGCCTATGCGGTTGGTTCAGGTGAAGCTGAACCGATGGTCTTCTTTGGTTTTATTAAGGTTGTTGGTTACCAGGCCTCTGTTCTGCCAGCCTTTATGACGGCTCTTATTACCACGAAGATTGAAAAATGGCTTAAAAAGACAATTCCAGATTCTCTTGATTTAATCTTACGTCCATTCTTGACACTATTGAGTGGTTTGGTTTTAGGTCTGTTTATTATCGGTCCTGTTTTCCATGAAATTGAAGTTTATGTACTTGCTACGGTTGAATTTTTATTAACATTACCATTTGGTCTAGGTGGATTGATTTATGGCTCATTTGGGCAATTGCTTGGTATTTTGGGGATTCACCATATTCTAAGTCTCCTTGAAATCAATATGCTTGCAAAAGATGGGTGGAACTTACTAAACCCAGTTGGAACATGTGGAAACGTTGCTCAAGCAGGTGCAGTTCTAGCCATTGCCATTAAGACCGTATCAAACAAAATGAAACAGGTAGCCTATCCATCGGCTTTGTCTGCTTCGCTCGGTATTACGGAACCAGCTGTCTTTGGTGTTACATTACGCCTTGGAAGACCATTTATTATGTCAATGATTGGTGGTGGTATCGGAGGATTCTTCGCATCTATTTTCCAACTGAAAGCGACAGGATTGGGGTTGACAGGGATTCCTGGAACTCTTCTATACTTGAATGAACAATTACCGCTTTATATCCTGACAAACCTCATTGCATTTGCAACTGCATTTGCATTGACGTGGATGTTTGGATATAAGAAAGAAGATACTTTATAAAAAGAATAAAATAGGAGTAGGGCAGAAATCGTCTATCTTAGAAATGACCGATTTCTGTCCTGCTCCCTTTTTTTAGCCGCCTTCCAATGCTGAACTGTCGATGAGAAGTGGCTCGTGGCTTGAACTTGGCCTCTTTTTTCTACGATAAATGAACCTGCCGACAATTTTCGAAAAAAGTTGTAACAAAACTATTGACAACTATTAGGGGTTAGGATATACTAGTGTACGTAAAGTTGTAACAAAATAATTTACAACAAAAACATTTCGGAGGAAAAGAAAATGAAAATAGCAGTAGTAGCAGCGAACGGTAAAGCAGGTAGCTTGATTGTGAAAGAAGCGGTCGCACGTGGTTTTGAAGTAACGGCTATCGTTCGTGATGAAAATAAGACAGTCGCACAGCAGGTTATTCAAAAGGATGTTTTTGACCTGACAGCTGATGATGTGATTGGTTTTGATGCGGTAGTGGATGCAGTAGGTGCCTGGACAGCAGACACTGTGCATATGGTTCCTGATGCAGCCAAACATTTGGCGGCTATCCTAAAAGATTCACAAACACGTTTGCTTGTGGTTGGTGGAGCAGCAAGCCTGTATGTTAATCCAGAACATACCTTGACTGTGGCAGATGTGACAGAGTTTCCAGCGGAAGTATTGCCTGTGCTAAATGCTCACAAGGAAGCACTTGAGGCCCTTCGTCAAGTAGATGATGTCAACTGGACCTATGTAAGCCCAGCAGGTGATTTCCAAGCAGACGGCGAACGGACAGGTCGCTATATTCTTGGCGGTGAAGAGTTGGTCTTGAATAGCAAGGGAGAAAGTGTTATTTCCTATGCAGATTATGCCATTGGTATGATTGACGAGATTGCATCAGGTAATCATCTCAAAGCACGTATCAGCCTTGTCAGCGAGTAAAAGGTTGTTATGCAGATTTCAAATAAATTTACCATTGCCATTCATGCCTTGGCCTTTATCCATCTCTTTCAAGACCAGCAACGTGTCACCAGCAAGGTTTTGGCAAACAGCATTCAAGCCAATCCCGTTATCATTCGCTCGGTTCTATCTGGCTTGAAGGAGGCGGGAATTGTAGATGCCAAGCAAGGTAGCGGCGGATTTCGTTTAGCAAAGCCACTTGATGCCATCAGCCTTTATGACATCTTTGTTACGGTTGACAATATCGATAAGAAAGGCTTGTTCAACTTTCATGAAAATCCCCATCCTGCCTGCATCGTGGGGGGGAATATCCATGCTGCTGTGGACGACAAACTAGTCCAAGTCCAGACAGCTATGGAGAAAGAATTGAAAACCATGTATATGTCTGATGTTCTAGTTGACCTAGAAAAAGCCATTGAAGAAAAAGTGAAAAGGACTTAAATTGTCATCTTTTCACAATGACCACTATGTACAAAAAAGACTTAGAGTGACTGAAAAACAGTTGTCTAAGTCTTTTTGCTTGGCCTGGTCAAGACAGTTGACCAGCTTGTCCTATTGCTCCCCCATCAGCCGCATGATGTCATCAGGGCTTTCCTTACAGCCTCTAGCAACCCAGGTTTTAAGCACTCGGAAAAATCCCCCCACGATAAATTGCAGGTGAAAATCATCAGTCAAGTCCCCCAGTCTTTCTTTGAAGTAGCTGTCCAAGGCTTCCTCGAGCAAGTAGTCCAAATGGTTGGCTGTCAATAAGCGAATCCTATCCTGTTGCTCATACCAAAAGTCAAAAAATTGCCGTAAAGCTAGTAATAGACGAGCATCTGACCAATCTGACAAGTCCATCTGCCGCTCGGTCAACCAGGCTTGCAATTCCAAGTTGAAGGAGCGTTTGAGAACCTCTTCCTTATTGGAAAAGTTGCGATAAAAGGTCACCCGACCGACACCGGCCCGCTCTACCAACTCTGACACACTAATCTTTTCAAAGGGTTTGTCTTCCAGCAAGTCCCACAGAGCCTCCACGACACTCTCCACAAATAGCGATTCTTTCCGCTTCACTTTTTCCACACGAAACACTTCCTTTCATTTGTTTCCTTTGGGGCAAATAGCAGAGCTGGGACTGGTTTTCCCACTGTTCATCTGCTATACTGATAAAAAACGAAACACCTGTTTCTAAAAAGATACCATAAAGGACAGAAAAAAGAAAGTATGAAAAAAGTTTTAATCGGCATTGGGATTTTAATAGCTTGTTTGGGTATTGGTTTCCTGTATTTAGCCAGCAAGCCATCAGTAGCTTCTAACTACACAGAAGTAGTTGAAACGGGAGGAGCTGTTGAGAAAAAGTATCTTGGGCTAGGAAACTATGACGTTTCCTATCTCGAAATCAATGCTTTACAAAATTTCAAAAAATATGAACTATATTATCCTACAAGTATTGAAACAGAAACCAGAAAATTTCCAGTTGTGATATTTTCTAATGGTACCGGTGTTAGAGCTTCTAAGTATGCGGCTGTTTTGAAACATTTGGCTTCTTGGGGCTTTATTGTGATTGGTACTGAGGAAGAATATTCTTGGAATGGATTTTCATCCGAAATGAGCTTGCGACTTGCTATCAAGCTAAATGATAATGAGACTGTTGAAGGCCTAAAATCAAATCCTTTCTTTAGTAAAGTCGATTTAGATAAGATTGGATTATCAGGTCATTCTCAAGGTGGTGTAGGGGTCTTTAATGCTGTTACAGAACAAAAGCATGGGCATATGATCAAAGCCATCTACGCTGCAAGTCCTGCAAATTTAGAACTTTCTAGTAATTTAGAATGGGACTATGACCCGAGCTTGATCACTGTTCCGACCTTTCTTGTCTCAGGTACGGGTGCTGGAGATGAGGATTTGGTAGTGTCTGGCAAGCAGTTGACACAAATTTATGAAACATTACCAGCTACCATCACAAAGGTAATGGCTCGGAGAAAAGAAGCTGGACATGGTGATATGCTTAGTCTTCCAAATGGCTATATGGTAGCTTGGTTTATGTGGCAATTACAAGGGGACCCTGAAGCAGAGACGGCATTTCAAGGAAACTCGCCTGAAATAGTTCAAAACAAACTCTATCAAGACCAAAAACGAAACGACTAGAAGCTATCATCGCTTTTCAAAAGCGAGTTTTGTCTTTCTATTGTTTGTCCTTGTTTTATAGTCATTTGAATTAACTTTGATACATAGTCACTTTCGCCTTGCCGTACTCAACGAAAGTGACTTACATCGCAAGTCTTATTTCCAACCTAGAACAGCCTCTAGGCTGTTCTAGCAACCTGCACTTCAGTTCCTTGTCTGAAAGCTAATTCATTCGACTATATGTTAGTAGCTTATTCAAAAAATGTGTAAAAAGAGAGGAATTCTTCATGAAAAAATTCAAAAAAATCATCTTATGGACCCTTGGGATTGTAGCTAGCCTCGGTCTCATTGCCTATGTGTCCGTTACCAATCATCCGCAGTTGGTGGTCGGGGTCATTCAATCGTTTATGTACCAGGAGAGTTCACCGAACTCTTACAGTCCCCTTTATGATCCCATTGACGGCTTGAAAGAAAATGGTCAGTATCTGAAAAGTGAGATTGCCTATAGCAAGGACTATCCTAACAGCTTTTTAGATATTACCTATCCAGACCAAAATTTTGAAGCTGACCGTCCAACCCTCTTCTATTTCCACGGTGGTGGATTCTTTGGAGGCAGCAAAAATATGGGGGACCCTCTGGCTGCCAGCCAAGCGACCTATCTCATTGACGATATCGTGTCAAAAGGGTATAATGTGGTCAATGTGGACTATGCCCTTGTACCAGACCACCATTTTCCAACACCAGTGATTCAGATGAATCAGGCCATCGCCTACATGAAGGAACACGCTGAAGAATACCATTTGAACATGGACAATGTCGTCTTAATGGGCTCATCAGCAGGTGCCATCATGGTAGCACAATATGGCAGTCTCTTAGCCAACAATGATTACGCTCAGCTATTGAACATTGAACCAACTATTGAAAAAGAACATGTCAAGGCTCTGGTCATCGACGACGCTCCCTTAGATTACGCCAAATTTAGCTTAAGGACCAAGATTTTGGTTGGAAATTATGTTTCAGAAACCATTTATCTAAGTGAGGAAGAAATCAATGCCTATAACCCGATTTTCCATGTGAACAAGGACTACCCAGCAAGTTTCCTCCTGGGAAGCGAGTATCGGACAGATATGGTGTCGCTCAATAAAGCCTTGAAGCAAGCGGGAGTTGAGAATGAATTGGTCGATCCCTTAGCAGAAGAAGGGCTTGAAAAGCCCCATGGCTTTGTGGCGAATCTACGAAATGACCCTGTGTCTGCTAAAGCATTCGAGCGGTTGATGACATTTATAGACGATAGAGCCAAGGAATAAATGGATGACAGTACAAGAATTGGGAGCAGGTCAAGCCTTTTGTGGAAAAAGGAAGGCGGCAGGTCGACAGTAGATGCCATCAACTATTTAGAAGCAGCCATCGGAGATTGGCTGAAGAAAAACTAATTTTTCCGTTCAATATTGGGAATTAAATAAAATGATAAAAAGCCGATTGGTAGGTATTTTCGTTACCTAGCAGTCGGCCTTTTTTTTGCGGTTAAATGACATTCTTAAAGTGTACTTTTCTATATTCTGAAGGGGTCATTTTTTTCCATTTTTTAAAGATGACAGAAAAATTGCTGACAGTTTTAAACCCTAGATAGGTTGAAATATCAAGAATGGAAACATCTGTTTGGCTAAGGAAGTTACAGGCAATTTCCACTTTCTCACTCTGGATATATTTATGTATGGTAACTCCCATATGTGAATGAAACAACTTGCACATGTAATTTGGGGATAAATTTGCATAATTTGCTAAATCTGTAATTGTGATTTTATGGAATATATGGTTGCTAATATAGGTGCAGATTTTTTTCACATGGTGAGGAAGGTGCTCTTCTTTTGAAGAACTTACTTTTTTGGCAAAAAATATTGCTGCAAATTGGAACAACTCATTAAATTCTTTGGTATCTTTTGATTTTGCAATATAGTAAAGCATTGCATCAGAAATTGAAAATGCCTCATCAGGTGATAGACCACCGGAAATGGCTGCTCTGGAGAAAAGTGTGATGGCTGAAACTAGAGTAAATTGCAATTTTAATTTTACTTCAATTTCATTTTCCATTAGAGTACTTTCTAGTTTTATAAATGACTGTCCTTCTAACTGTTGGTATTCTCCATTTTCAATTTGCTTTAGGAGTTCAGCTTCATATTCTAAGGGAACTCTACTATGTTGCAGTTCGTCCTTTCTAATTTTTAAAAGATCAACAAAGGTTTCAAAATCTTTATCTGTGAGATATTGCATTCGAAAACTCGCTTTCTAGATATTTCTTAAACGATAATATCGTAATAATAGAAAAAAAACAAGAAAAACAGAAAAGTTGATAGCGTTTACTTTTTTTATAATACAGTAAATAATGTGAAAAGAGGAAAGAATATGAAAAAACAAGTTTTTAACCCATTTTTACCCAATTGTGAATATATCCCAGATGGTGAACCGCATATTTTTGAAGATCGATTATATGTCTTTGGTAGCCATGATAAATTTGACGGAAATCAGTTCTGCTTAAATGATTATGTTTGTTACTCTGCTCCACTAACGGATCTTTCTGATTGGCACTA
Source organism: Streptococcus oriscaviae (assembly GCF_018137985.1). NCBI lineage: Bacteria > Bacillati > Bacillota > Bacilli > Lactobacillales > Streptococcaceae > Streptococcus > Streptococcus oriscaviae. Next base: position 1,852,066 of record NZ_CP073084.1, read on the forward strand.
CCATGGTATCATGTATCGAAAATCTCAAGATCCTTTTGCAAAAAGTGACAGCATTATGCAAGCCCCCGATGTGGTGCAAGGTAACGATGGCAAATACTATTTATATTATGCGCTTGGAAAAGTACCATTCGTATCCGTTGCTGTAAGCGAGAAACCATCAGGACCATACAAATATCACGGCATTGTCCGGTGGGAGGATGGGACGATTGCTGGTTCACGAGAAAATGATATTTTTATGTTTGACCCAGGTGTCTTCAAAGATGATGATGGAAAAATTTATCTCTATACAGGTTTTGGTCCTGAAGAGGAAGGGTTCTTTAAAGATATTTGTAAAAAGTATCAAATGAATGGTGCATATGCATTCTTACTTGATGACGATATGATCACAATTAAGGAGTATTATGGTTCAATTGTTCCAAAGAAAAAATATAGTAAAGGAACAAGCTTTGAAGGATATGGTTTTTATGAAGCCGCCTCAATGAGAAAAATTGAAAATACTTATTATTTTATTTATTCATCAGAAAGATCACATGAATTATGCTATGCGACAAGTCACAGTCCATTCAAAGATTTTGTCTTTCAAGGAACCTTAATTAGTAATTGTGATTATGGACTTTCAGGGTCAGTAAAATACAAGAATTACGCAGGAAATACACACGGAAGTATCGTGTGTGTCAATGACCAATGGTATGTATTTTACCATCGTCAAACCAATGGGCATACTTACTCGCGGCAAGCATGCGCAGAAAAATTAGAGCGAACTAAAAGTGGGCATTTTCTACAGGCTGAATTAACCAGTTGTGGCTTAAATGATGGGGTATTAAGTGGTAATGGAATTTACAATTGCTCCATTGCTTGTCATCTATGGAGTAAGGAAGGAGCAATCTATTATCATGCGGAAAAAGATTACAAGAAAGGGAATCATCCGTATTTTACTCAGAAAGAGGAAGATGGCTCAACTGTAGAGACTCAATACATAGCCAATATACAAGATGAAACAGTGGTTGGCTATAAATACTTTGACTTATCAAAAACAAAGGAAATCGGAATAAAGCTTGATGGAAATGGTGAGGGTAAGATTGTTCTTTCATATGATGAAGAGTTTGGTCAGGAAGCAATTTTAGGTGAGATTGAAGTAGTTGCGACAGATGAAAAGCTTTGGTTTACATCTGTATTACATACTTCAGGTAGTGTTCATTCAGCTCTATATCTAAAATATATGGGTTCAGGGGATGTAAATCTATACAAATTAAAGTTGGAAGGTTAGTAAAATGGATTTTTTTTCTATAGTATTATTGATTGTCGCATGTATTTCCGTAATTGGTATTGCAGTAGCAGTTTATGTCTATTATCATCCGCAACTTATCGTCGGTCGAATTCAGAATGTCTTATATAAAAATAAAAGACCGATAAACTCTTATGAACCTTTCGATCCACCTATGCGAATGATAAAAGAAAATAAGCAATTGCTTGTAACAGAAATAGGTTATGGTACCGAGTATCCCAATAGTTTTTTAGATATCTTATATCCTAGCGAGGATACCTCGGTTCGGCGCCCCACGGTCATATATTTTCACGGGGGAGGATTCTTTGGAGGAGACAAAAGACTAGGTGATCCATTAGCAGTAGATGATGATGCTAACAGATTGTTCGAAGAAGTTGCGGCAAATGGATTTAACTTTGTTAATGTAAATTATGCACTCGTACCAGATTATCATTTCCCTGTACCCTTAATTCAGATGAATCAAGCTATTGAATTTCTGCTACAACATGATTTTGAATTAGGTTTGGATATGCAAAATGTAGTGTTATTTGGTCAGTCAGCCGGTGCCGTCCTAGTTGGGCAGTATGGTTCACTATTAGCGAATGAGGAATATCAAAAAATTCTTGGCATTACCCCATCAATAAAAGCCGAAAGAATAAAAGCATTGATCATTGATGATGCTCCGTTTATGACTGAAAAATTCGGTCTAAAATTAAAGTTGATGACTGGAAACTACTTAGGGACAATGAATATGCAAAGCCCAACTGCCAAGAAATCCAATGCATATGAATTTATCACTATAGGGTATCGACCTACTTTTCTTACAGCAGGAAACACAGATGGTTTTCCAGATGACATGAGCGCTTTTGCTCAAAAGTTGACAGAAGTTGGTACTGAATGTGAGTATTTCTTCGTTCCGAAAAACGTTTGTGAATTACCACATGGATATTTGAATCTTGTGAAAGAAAATGAACACGCCAGATTATGTTTTGATCATATTCTTAGCTTTATGAAAAAGTACACTGGAGGTAATGGTAATGAACAAGTTAGCTAAATGGATTTGCAATCCAATTGATTCGGAAGAAAATAAAGTCGTGTCTGTTTTTCGATGTGAATTTCAAGTTAAACAAGGTCTGATTGGAGCGAAACTTCATATAACATCACACGGTGTTTATGATGTTACATTTAATGCCAAGTCAATAACTGATCATAAGTTTACACCAGGTTTTACAAGTTATTATCATCGTATTCAGATTCAAGAATATGATGTTATAAGTCAACTCCATATTGGAACCAATAGTTGGTTAACGACAGTAGGAGACGGATGGTGGCGCTGGAACAATAATTTTGGGTATCGCTTGGCTCTCTGGGGGCAATTAACACTATCTTATGCCGATGGTAGCATTGAAATGGTTTATACGGATGAATCTTTTGAGGTTGGTGAAGGTCCCATCCAAAAATCGGATCTTCAAAGAGGCGAAGTCTTTGATGCAAGAATTACACTTGGAAATTGGAAAAGAGTTGAGGTCGAAACTGAACAGACGGATGCCGACTTAATCGATAATCAGAGTGTTCCAGTAAGAGAGAAGGAGCATTTTCCTGCTAAGTTGTTCCGAGATACTAGTGGAAATTTAGTTGCAGATTTTGGACAGAATGTTGCCGGCTACGTTCGGATGGTCTTGTATAATACAAAGCCTGGACAAGTAGTACGGATAAAACACGGTGAGGCACTAGATTTAGAAGGAAATTTTTCGACAGCCAACTGTGATGCTGGAATGAAAGAATTTCAGGAAATTACTTATATTTGTAAAGGTGGAGAACGTGAAGAATATGCTCCATCGTTTTCCTACTTTGGTTTCCGTTATGCCTTAATTCAAGGAATTGAAAACGGAGAATTTACAGCTATTGCTGTCTATTCAGACATGGACCAAACTGGAGATTTTCATTGTTCAAACCCATTGATAAATAAACTGGTGGAGAACGCCCGCTGGAGTCAAAAAGGTAATTTTTTAGATGTTCCAGTGGACTGCCCGACTCGGGAAAGAAATGCCTGGACTGGTGATGCTCAAATATATATAAGAACAGCTGCGTATTTCATGAATGTAGAACAATTTTTCAAAAAATGGCTAGTTGATCAGAGAATTGAGCAATATTCAAGTGGAAAAGTTGGAATTACTTTCCCATCAACCTCCTCTGTTCATAATCCGATAGAATTAGTACGCATTCAATCTACTAGACCTGAGATGGCTTTAGCAGGCCCTTTAGGAAATGGAAATATCGGTGAGGATAGTGTGGGTTGGGGAGACTCTGCAGTTTGGTTGCCCTATCAGCTGTATTTGATGTATGGGGACAAAAAGATTTTAGAAGATCATTATGAAACAGCAAAAAAATGGCTTGAGTTTTCAATAAGTTGCATGAAAGAGAGAAATCCAAAATACGAGGACAAGGAATGGTATAGAAACGGTGATGGTGATTATATTTATGATACTCGTTTCCACTATGGAGAATGGAATGAACCGCTACCACCTGAGCCTGCAGTTATTGAACTCTTTAAAAATGGAGGTAAGCCAGAAGATTTTGTAAAACATATGGCAAAATATGGACAACCAGAAGTTGCCACTGCATATACAAAGCGTTCTTGTGATAATATGGCACACATTGCAGAAATTCTGAATAAGCTAGATGATGTAGCACGTTACAAAGAATTATCAGAAAAAATTAAAAAAGCATATAACAATTACTTAGTCGCAGATGATGGTGAAATATTAAAAGGTCATCAAGCACCTTATATTAGAGCTCTTGCATTAGATTTGGTAGACGAAAGAAAGAAACCTTCTGTCATTAAGCAGTTGAAACAAGAACTAGAAAATTCAAATTATCATTTAAATACAGGTTTTTTGTCAACAGTTTATTTGCTACCTGTGTTATGTGATAATGGGCTAATTGAAGAAGCTTATAAAATTTTGGAGCAAACTGATTCACCAGGTTGGCTTCAACCCATTACGGTTGGAGCGACAACAATTCCTGAGAATTGGGATGGATTTACAAACTTTAGAGATAGTCTGAATCATTATTCATTTGGAGCTGTTTGTCAATTTTTCTTTGAATATATTGCTGGAATCCGTCCAATCTTTGAGGCACCAGGTTTTAAAGAATTTGAGCTAAAACCAATTCCAGGTGGCAGCCTAAGATGGGCAGAAGGGAGTTATCAGACGAAATATGGAAAAATCTATTCCAAATGGAAGATTGAAAATGATGCATTTCTCTATGAATGTACAATACCAGAAAATACTGTCGGTCATTTAACTTTACCAGATGGACTCTATCATAGATTAGAAGAAGGTAACTACACATTTAAAACTAGTATGAGCTAATTCCATAAATTACACTTTTAAAAATTTCAACTGAGAAGTGAAAACTATACTACCAAAGTTGTTTTAAGAAAAAAAGAGTAATTTTAGGAAAGTGAAATGATTTACGAAAGATTATAATAAAAAATGTAAACGCATACAAAAAATGAGGTGTCATATGAAAGTTATTGAAATTGAAACGAATAAGGAACGTGGTGTGAAACTTACAGGTTATCTTCAAGAAGTTGGTGGTGAATTTGAAGGGATTCATAAGCGCCCTGCGGTAATTGTCCTTCCAGGTGGTGGGTACGGAATTTGTTCCGACCGAGAAGCGGATCCAGTTGCATTAGAATTTGCACGAGTTGGCTATCAAGCATTTATCTTAAGATATACTGTTCGTGCTGAACAGAAAGAATTGATCTGGCCACATCCAATTAATGACTACGATGAAGCATATGATTTAATTAAAGAGCATGCTGATGAATGGTTTGTTGATACTGATCGAATTGCTGTCTGTGGTTTTTCAGCTGGCGGGCACTTAGCGGCCTGCACCGCAACGATAGCGAAAAATAGACCTAAAGCAGCTATCTTAGTCTATCCAGCAATCAATGATGATATGTGTGATTTTTGTGCTCCAGGGCTCCCTCGTCCAGCTCAAGAAGTTGACGATTTAACCCCGCCATGCTTTATTTCTGCTGCAAGAGATGATTTACTAGTTAGTGTATCGAATGCAATGAATTTTGCTAGTGCGCTAACAGAAAATGGAATTAATTTTGAATTACATATCCATTCTTATGGCAATCACGGCTACTCTAATGGTGCTCGGTGGGTTAATCAAAATTCAATTTCTAGAGGTGCTCAAGGTTGGATGAATGAAGCTACTAGGTTTTTAGAAGAGGTATGGGGAATCTTTACCTCAAATGGTTTTACTAAACCAGAAATAAAAAGATGTGTTAGTGGGGATATGGAAAAGTATCTTTCTGTAGATTGTACTGTTTTGTATCTTGAACAACAAGGTGAACGAATTTCTCACATCATCGGTGAACAATTAAAAACAATTGATACGATTATTAAAGCGAAAGGTTATGATGGTGCAGCGGCATCGTACGTAAAAACACTCTATACATTGAGAGGAATGTTAGAAGTTGCAGGATTACCAAAAGAATATATTGATTCCTTAGATAATGAACTCAATACTATTGAAGCTATTAGAGGATAAAAATATGGACAAAACATTAAGTAAAATGTATAAGATTAAACAACTTTTACCAAATGTTTACGTGATCAATTCATTTTTGGTTATGAGCTATGTTGTTGTAGGTGAGAAAGCTGCGATGATTTTAGATACCGGATATGGATACGGTGACATTAGTCAGGTTGTGAAAGAAATTACTACATTACCGCTATATGTAGTAGATACACATGGTCACGTCGATCATTCTGGTGGAAATTTTTTCTTTGATGGTCCTACATATATTCATGAAAAAGATGTTGAGCTTTACAAACAACATCATCAACCGTCCTTACATCGAAAAGTTGAAGAATCGATAAAAATTTTTAAAAGGATTTTGTTTTGGAGAGACTTCACTTCGAAGACACCTGCTAAATTTGATGAACAACGTTCACAATTTAACAATTTCAAATTTATCAAAGAAGGAGACATGTTTGATTTAGGTGGTATTACAGGGAAAGTCATAGAGATTCCAGGCCATACTGCTGGCAGTGTAGCACTCTATTTTTCAGAACTTAAACTTGCAATTGTTTCAGATGGTGCATGTGATGGTCCTTACCTATTTTTACCTGAATCTACTAACTTAACTACCTACCGTAGCAGTTTGAAAAAATTAGAAAAGTTAGAACTAGACTATTTATTGACAGGTCATCGTAAAAGATTATATACAAAGGAAGATTTAACTAAGTGGATATATGTTGCTGAAAATCCTGATTTTTCAAATGTAAGAAATGAAAAAGAGCTCTTTTTTGCACCGGGTGTCGTACCAATGAGAGTCTGGGGAAAAGGTGACAGCAAGAGAAAGGGACCATCTTTAGTTTTAGACCCCTCTAAAGTAGATTAGGTGAACACTATGAAGTTAGAATCATGGGAAAGAGAGCCGATTTGGCTAAAATTGATAACCCCTTATCTTCGCAAAAAGAGGTTCCCAGAACTAAAAGGGGAACCTGTCCAGAATAAATGGTATCGAATCTATGCAGAAGGCTGTGTATCAGCAAATGGAGAACCAATTTATGCTGATTTTCAAAAAGGAAAAGAAAATAAATTGATGATATTCTTCCAAGGAGGAGGAGTGAGTTGGAATGAGTATACAGCGGCTAGACCGAGTTCCTTATACCAAAAGAATATTGAAGATTCATATTATATGATTCATGTTGATTTATTCTCGGACCTTGCTGTAAAAAATGGAATATTCGAGAATAGTGAACGAAATAGCTTCAAAGATTGGTCTAAACTAGTAATTCCATATTCCACAGGTGATTTTCACAGCGGTACGGGAGATTTTCCCTATGTTGCTTTAGATGGAAGTAATAGGTTGTGTCACCATCATGGGTACACAAATTTCGTAAAATTGATGGAAAAAGTAACCAAAATGGTTGATAATCCGAATACTTTACTTGTAACTGGTTGTTCTGGTGGTGGCTTTGGAGCAGCTTTATTAACAGATACAATTTGTAAAATGTACCCAAAATGTGAAGATATTACCTGTTTGGTTGATAGTGGATTTTTCCCAATGGATGACTGGAAAAACGTAGCGAAATATGTCTGGCAATCTCCTAATGAGATAATCAATAGAATCCATTCGGATAATATTACTCTAGATGCTTTAGAAGCCTTAGAACGTGATTACCATGGGAAAATTCGTATATTACTGACTGTATCAAATAGAGATGGTGCATTAGCTAGAATGGTTAACTTATTACAAAATGGTCGTTTTGAGTTTTCTAGAGAAAGTGGGGAGAAATTGAAAGTTTGGCTGAAACAAATGATGAAACGAGTTAAACACCAAATTCCAAGTGCTCAGATATATATATTCGATATTCCATCGAGACCAAAGAGTGAAAAAGTACACCAGCTGACAAAGCACTGTATTATTTCTGATAAGGAATTTTATGATGTTCAGGTTGAAGGAAAAAGCTGTTCTGAATGGCTTTGGGAAAATTTGACAGATAGTCCATCGACAGTTGGGCTCACATTTTTAGATTAGAGGGACATACTAATGAAAAACAAACAAGTAAATTGGCGAATGAGCCGGAAAGAGCGTTTAAATTATTACTTAGCAGATTCTGGAAGAATGTTTGGGACAATGATATTTCAAACTTATATGACCGCATTCTTAGCTTTAAGAGGAGTAAATTTAAGTGTTCTCGCAGGATTATTATTGATTCTAAAGTTAATTGATGCCTTCAATGACATCCTATTTGGATTTTGGGTTGACAAAATTCAACTCAGTCAAATTCAAAGTCTAAAACGTATCGTTGGGGATGGAAAATATCTTCCTTGGTTCAAGCTGACATTTTTCTTATTCCCTCTGTTCACAATAGTATTTTATTCTATGCCAAATTCACTTCCTGAATGGGCTAAACTGGCATGGTTTATTGTTTCCTATCTATTTTATGATTTCTCATGTACCTTAATTGAAACACCAATGAGTAGCCTAGTTTTGACTCTTACTGACGTGACTGATGAACGTAACAGAATTCTTACAGTCAGAGGAATTGTTACAGTAATCGCAGTAGTACTACTTTCAATTGTCTCAACATTATTGGTAGATCCAAAAGTCGGATTGGGGTTGACATTCTCGAAAAGTGCGATTCTCCTAGTATCAGTATGTTTGATCATGATGTTACCTTTAGTAAAAAATGGCAAAGAGTACAATATAAAACTCAAAAATACGGAGTTAGAAGAGAATGAAACTTATACCTTAAAGGACATGTGGAATTGTGTAAAAGTGAATAAGTATATGGCAATTTTCTTGTCTTCTTCACTCATTATAGGTGTTACAGCTACTGCAACAGCTGTAGGCTCATTGGCTTCTTTCTATCTCTTTGATGGAAACACCGCCATCGTTCAACTTCCATTATTGCTCGCTTTCATTCCTGGAATTCTAATCAGTAGTCAGGGAGATAAGATTGCTAAGAAATTCGGTCGTAAAAACTCCATGGTTGGTTTAAGCTTCTTCTTTGGAGCTACCTTTATATTGCAATACTTTCTAGGTTACAAAAATTTAGTGATTTTCATTACTTTGGGGGTATTAGCTGGACTTGCAAATTCACTTAGATATGTATTTCAAAATTTTATTGCACCTGATACTATTGAATTTACACGCTATAAAACAGGAAAAGATTGTTCAGGCATATTTTATGCACTCAATTCTTTTGTAAATAAGGCAACGAATGGTATTGGAGCTAGTATTGGCCTATTGATTTTAGGTTTGTTTGGATGGAACGAAATTAAAGCTGGAAGCTATCAAGAACTACTTGAAATGGGGACAAAAATAGGAGAAGCAGCCTATCAAACACCTCAGGCTATTCATGGTATGTGGGTAGTATATACATTGATTCCTGGTCTCGGATTTATTCTAGCAGCAATTACATTAATGTTTTATAAGTTAGATGATGGGGATGCTGAATTAATGGCGAAATGTAATTCAGGTGAGATCACAAGACAGGAATGCGAGCAGCAATTGTCAAAAACCTACTAATGGCTCAATGAAATGAAAATCTTAACAAAAATTTGTTTTACAAATGTAAAAGCTTTTCAATATTTGAACAACAGTTTTAATATCTAAAGGGAAAGTAGAGGAAATCAAAATGACACTTCAAGCACATGAAGAAGAACATTATCAGAAATTAAGGGAATTGACTCCAGAATGTATGGTTTTATTGAAATCAAATGAAGACTTTCCGCTAGATGGTCCACAACTGATTGATTTGTACGGAAATGGCGCAAGACGTACAATAAAAGGAGGAACCGGTTCAGGTGATGTAAATGTACGGCATTTTACAACGATTGAAGAAGGGTTGTTGAATGCAGGATTCAAAATTGGGACAACTACTTGGTTAGATAGCTATGATGAAATTTGGCAGAAAGCTCATAGTGAATTTTGCGATAACATCAAGAATCGGATTGAAAAAGAAGGTATCACAGCAATTATGCTCGGTATTGGTGCAGTTATGCCAGAACCAGAGTATGAGCTTGCAACAAATGGAAATGCCGATACGGCTATCTATGTGTTAGCAAGGGTGAGTGGCGAAGGTTCGGATCGTGAGGCAGTAAAAGGAGACTTTCAATTAACAACTACCGAAATTAATACGATTTGTCATTTACAAGAAACCTACGAAAAGTTCATTTTGGTTCTAAATGTTGGTGGTGTGGTTGATTTATCTCCAATCGTAGATAAAGTTGAAAATATTCTACTTATCTCACAGACAGGTATTGCAATTGGAGATGGCTTTGCGGATGTTCTGTTAGGTCATGCATACCCTTCAGGAAAATTGACAACTACTTGGGCAAAATATGAAGACTATCCTCAAATTGGTGATTTCGCAGAAATTGATGACACTCGATATAAAGAAGGGATTTATGTAGGGTATCGATACTTTGATACAGTACAAACTACACCTGTATTCTCGTTTGGTTTTGGGAAAACATATACAACTTTTGATTGGGAAGTCAGTGAAATTAGTCGTAATAAGACTGAAATTCGTCTGGTAACAGAAATTACAAATACAGGCGAATTTAAAGGAAAAGAGGTCTTACAGCTATATGTATCAGTTCCTAGCGGAAAAATCGATCAACCATTCCAAACACTTGCAGCTTTTAAAAAGTCCAAAGAACTACAACCAGGTGAAAGTGAAACACTGATATTAACATTCGATATTCGTGATTTGGCGTCCTTTGATACTAAAAGTTCTTCAAAAATATTGGAGAGCGGAAGTTATATTGTTCGATTAGGAAATACAAGTAACCAAACTGAACCAGTGGCGGTCATTAACATTTCCTCACGAACACTAGTTCAAAAACTTTCAGATGCAGGTGGACAGCCTGATTTTGAAGATTGGATCCCTAATCAGAACATTCAGGATGATGTGTTACCAGATTTACCAATCATACAAATAAACTCAGATGAAATTCCTCAAATAGTTAATGAAACACATAGCAGTGATCAGAATATTCGTGATTTTGTGCAAGGATTAACAAATGAAGAATTAGCATATATCTGTCTTGGTGGCTTTGAAGATAGTGGAAATAATAGCTTTATAGGAAATGCAGGCAGAAAAGTTGCGGGTGCAGCAGGAGAAACTACTTCGAAAATTGAGAATCTACCTGCACTAGTAATGGCTGATGGACCTGCTGGACTACGGCTTTCGAGAAAATACTATCGAGATGAAACAGGTGCCTATAGTCTTGACACAGGTTCTTTTGAATCATTGATGGAAGTGCTTCCGGATTCAATGATTCAACTCTTGGGCCTTGATAAGATGAAAGAACAAAAAATTGTCGGTGAAGTTTTTGAACAATATTGCTCGGCAATTCCAATCGGAACAGCAATCGGACAGAGTTGGAATACTGACTTAGCAGAGCAAGTTGGTAATCTAGTCGGTAAGGAAATGAAAATTTTTGGTATTCATATTTGGTTGGCTCCTGCCTTGAATATTCACCGAAATCCTTTGTGCGGAAGGAATTTTGAATATTACTCAGAAGACCCATTGATTAGTGGAAAGATGGCAGCTGCGATTACTATCGGGGTTCAAAAACTAGATAAGTTAGGGGTTTCAATCAAACATTTCTGTTGTAATAACCAAGAGACGAACCGAATGTGGAATAATTCAATTGTAAGTCAGCGTGCATTGCGTGATTTGTACCTAAAAGGGTTCGAGATTGCTATCAGAGAGAGTGATCCTGCAACAGTTATGTCCTCCTACAATTTATTAAATGGTGAACATGCATCTCAAAGAGAAGATATACTAGAGACTATTTTACGTAAAGAATGGGGATACAAAGGTTTAGTCATGTCAGACTGGGTAACAGCGGGACTTTCAGGAAAAAGTAAAAATACATATCCATCAGCAATTGCTTCGGGAAGTATTAAAGCTGGCAATGATTTGATGATGCCAGGTGGAGTTCACGATTTCCAAGATTTAATGAAAGCACTGAACTCAACTGAAGTCACCTACCCAATTACAAGGGTAGAATTGGAAAGAAGTGCTACAAGGGTAATTGAATTAATTGTAAAATTATCAGGAAAAAATATCTAGAATTTATACTTTAACCTTCGGTTACAAGCCGAAGGTTGAAGTGTTTTATCCTGTTTAATAACTGATAAGACTGTAACTCAAAAAGGTCATGCTTGATAAAATCAGTTAGCTGTTATGTCAATTATTGAACCAGAACTCGTTTCGGCTAAGTCTACGGCTCTATCTGTGGTATTTAGTCTGGATAATCTGAATCGCGAGTGAAATGATGCTTACCCTAGTTTACTAAGGTATAACTAAGAAATTATTTGATTCAATTTTGTGAAGACAGTTTCTATCATTATTACCAAGTCTATGAACAAATAGAAAGTATTAAAGTGAGCAAATTAAGTTACTTTAATATATTTTCGTATTTATTGTTTTATATAAACCTAGTTTATAAGAAGATAAAACTATGGATGTCTAGTTAATTTCAAGGAGAAAATAAATGAAAGAAATTAAAGATATTGTAAAAAGTTTAACCTTAGAAGAAAAAGCAAGTCTTTGTCAAGGTTCTAGTTTTTGGGAAACAAAAGAGATTAAGGAGAAAGGAATTCCAGCCATTCTGATGACAGATGGTCCTCATGGCTTACGAAAAGAGTCGGAAGAAAAAGATCAATATGGTATGAATTTGAGTTTACCAGCAACCTGCTTCCCAACAGCATCTTCCATCGCAAATTCATGGAATGAAGACCTCATTTGGCGTGTAGGTGAGGCACTGGGCAAGGAGTGTATTGCAGAAAATGTATCAATTCTGTTAGGACCGGGTGTCAATATCAAACGAAGTCCCCTTTGCGGTAGAAACTTCGAGTATTTTTCTGAAGATCCTTATCTATCTTCACACATGGCAAAGAGTCAAATCTTAGGTATCCAAAGCATGGGTATAGGGGCGAGTCTCAAGCATTTTGCTGTTAATAACCAGGAAACACAACGGATGACCGTAGATGCAAAGGTTGATGAACGCACCTTACGAGAAATATATTTGGCAAGCTTTGAAACAGCGATAAAAATTGCAAAACCTTGGACCATTATGGCTGCCTACAATAAAGTCAATGGAGAATACTGTTGCGAACATTCACATCTACTGAATGAAATTCTTAGGGACGAATGGCAATATGACGGAGTCGTCCTATCAGACTGGGGAGCCACTAATAATCAAATTGTCGGAATTCAAAATGGGTTTGATTTGAGAATGCCTTTTAATGGCGATTATTACACCAAGGTTTTGATAGAAGCAGTGGAAACTGGGAAATTGGCCGAGTGTGTTTTAGATAAAACAGTGACGAGGATTCTGACACTTGTGAAAAAATGTATAAAAAATGAATTAACCGCGACTTTTTCGAAGGAGGAACACCATCAACTTGCTGTGGAAGCTGCGATTGAAAGTGCAGTATTATTAAAAAATGAACACTCTACATTGCCCATAACTCGAAATACGAAGATTGCCATTATCGGAAGATTGGCACAACACATTCGTTATCAAGGCGGTGGTAGTAGTCATGTCATTCCTAGTAAGTACAAAACGTTGCTAAATGTTCTTGAGGACGATTATCCAGATGTTGAGTACACATATTCACCTGGCTACCGTCTAAAACAGGATGTGGACGATTCTCAATATATTTCAGAAGCGTTGATTGCAGCTGAGACAGTTGATGCAGTGCTGTTTTGTTTGGGCTTACCAAATACCTGGGAAAGTGAAGGATTGGACCGCAAGCATTTGGAAATTCCTAAAAACCAACAACATCTCCTCAAACAATTATCAGCCTTAAATAAACCAATTATCTGCTTATTATTTTCTGGTTCTCCAGTAGAAATGCCTTGGTTAGGGAATGTTGAGTCGCTCTTATATTTCTCTACAGCTGGTCAAGGAATGTCTGAAGCTGCATGGAAATTAGTATTTGGGGAGAGAAATCCCTCGGGTAAACTTGCCGAAACTTTCCCAATTTCTCTATCTCACACACCAACGAGCTTGACGTTTCCAGAGAAAGAGCAAGCAAACTATGCTGAAGGAATTTATGTGGGCTATAGATACTACGATAAGAAGAAAATATCTACCCTTTTTGATTTTGGTTTTGGGCTCTCTTATACAAGTTGGGAATACCAGAATTTAAATATCAGCCAATCTTGTCTGGATTTTACGAAGGAAGAAAGTCTGATTGTTTCTGTCGATGTGACGAATACCGGATCAAGGGCAGGTCGAGAAATTGTACAACTATATGTGTCTAAAGAAGAACCAAAAGTGCACCGCCCAATAAAAGAATTAAAAGGCTTTAAAAAAGTGTTCTGTTTGCCAGGAGAAACTAAAACGGTAACCTTCATACTGGATAGGAGAAGTTTTGCATACTATGAAGAGAAAATCCATGATTGGTACGTAGAAGACGGAAACTATCTTATTATGATAGGCAAATCTGTAAGAGATATCGTTCAACAAGAAATCCTGAAAATAAATAACAATCCACTTCCGGTTATGTTTAGTCCACAAAGCACAGTCGGAGAAATCAGGGAACACCCTGCTGCAAGCGAAGTGTTGAAGGCAGTTTTCAGTAAAATGATGCCTCCGAAAAAAACGGAGAATAAAACAGTTAATGACATAACTGATGAGGAAAATTTCACAGATAAAGCAATGGCTTATGATTCAATGGCAGAAGCTATGCCATTGATAAAAATTTCTGACATGACTGCAGGACTAGTCACGATTGAAGCCATCTATCAGATAGTCGAGCAGCTAAATCAAGCAGTAATGAAGAGTCAAAGAAATTGAGATAAAATACACTGATATTGAACTGCTAATAGGGGATTGATTACATAGAATATTTTTTGTATATATAACAATCTGAAATTATTCTCTTTCTACCTTCGGGCCATGGCCGAAGGTTTCTTTGTATTTTTCGTAAAAATAGGTTTTATTGTTGAATCCTGTAATTCTAATGACTATTGAAATAGAAGTTTGTTTGAATTATACAAAATGAGTGCAAGCCATCGAATATACATCTCAAAATGAAAATGTATTTTGAACGTTAAGTCGGATTGTCTTTATTATTGTCAATGAACTATCTGTATATTTGATACAATTTATCATGAGAATTGTTCTTTATTAACACAACAATTTAACTTATAATTTGTTTATAAATTCACAAAAAACTAAAGGAGGTTGTCTATGGCAACATTTTACGTTCCAGCGGTCAACTTGATTGGTCGCGGTTGTGTTAATGACATCGGTGGTTATGTCAAGGAATTGGGCTACAAAAAAGCCCTGCTTGTGACAGATGCATTTCTGCTGACAAGTGATATTCTAGCAAAAGTGACCAAGCCACTCGATGAAGTAGGTGTAGACTATGTGGTCTTCAGTCATGTGGATCCAAACCCAACCTGTAAAAATGTTTACGATGGTTTGGCTGTCCTGCAGGAAAATGACTGTGACTTTATCATCTCAGTTGGCGGCGGGTCTCCACAGGATGCGGCTAGCTGTATTTCCATCATGGCGACCAACGGTGGAAAACCGCAAGACTATGAAGGTCTTCATAAGTCTGAGAAAAAAGGGTTGCCAGTTGTAGCGATCAATACAACTGCAGGTACCTCAGCTGAGATTACGATTAACTATGTGATTACCGACGAAGACCGCAAGGTCAAAATGGTGATGGTGGACAAAAACAGTCTAGCTGTGATGTCTGTCAACGACCCTGAGCTCATGTTGTCCAAACCAGCGGCTCTTACTGCCGCAACAGGTATGGATGCCTTGACTCATGCCATTGAAGCCCTGGTGACACCAGGTGCCTACGGTGTGACCAAGAAACTGTCCATGGGTGCAATCGAGCTGATCAAAGAATACTTGCCACGTGCGGTCGAAAATGGTCAGGATATTGAGGCGCGTGAAGCCATGGTTCATGCCATTTTCCTTGGTGGCATGAGCTTTAACAATGCTGGTCTGGGTTATGTGCACTCCATGGCGCACCAACTGGGAGCTGTTTATGACCTGCCACATGGTGTCTGCTGTGCCATGATTTTACCAATCATCGAGAAAGAAAATGCCAAACGGGTGCCAGCTGCCTTCCGTGATGTCGCAAAAGCTTTGGGACTGGACATTGCTGGTAAATCCGATGAAGAATGCGCAGACTACGCCATCGCACAAATTGAAGAATTGTCCGCTAAAGTTGGCATTCCGAAAAAATTGACCGAGCTAGACATCAAAGAAGAAGACTTCGACTTTAAATACCTGTTTAAGAATGCCTTGATTGATGCCTGCGCACCAGGCAACCCATTCATGCCAACCTTGGAAGAAACAATCGCATTTTATAAAGAATTGTTTTGAGAAATATGATAATTAAACAATATAAATGTAGTCGTTAGGATGAAATTCTTAGCGACTTTTTGTCATTAGCTATAAAAGTTTGATTGGTGGTTGATAGGTTATATCAGTACAAATGTTTTTTTCAAATATATTCAAAAAAGCAGTGCCTGTTGGCTCTGCTTAATACTAATTTGAAATTGGAGCTATTTTTTTTGGATTTGCCATGCATTTTCTACTTCAGATAAAGTTAAGTCCTTGGTTGAAGTGAATATTTTGTTAGCATGATTGAGTTCTGCTCCACCAACTGCGATTGAAAAAATATTTGCTGAATTTATTGCAGTAACACCTGCCACAGAATCTTCGATTGCAATACATTCTTCAGGTTCACATTGGATAGATTTGGCAGCCTCTAAAAAAATATCTGGTGCAGGTTTACCCTCAGTAATGTTTTCAGGGTTAACTATTGCTTGAAAAGACCTATCAAGTTCTAGTTTTTTAAGAATATATGGTCCATTTTTAGATGATGAAGCCAAAGCAAGTTTAATACCATTTCTTTGTAAATCTTGAATAAATGTTTCAATACCAGGGAGTATATTTTTTGGAGTAAGTTTTTCAAGTGATTCGACATACAATAAATTTTTCTCTTCACAGAGTTTCATAAAGTCATAATCAGAGATTGAAATTTTCAGGTATTTTAAAATGACTCGAAGAGAATCTTCTCGACTAACACCTTTTGTTTTTTCCTCAATAGAATCAGGGAGATTAAGCCCGAAGTGCTTAAAAATAATTTGCTTCCATGCATTGAAGTGTAACGGAGCAGTATCCGCAATCACACCGTCTAAATCAAAAAGAGCACCTTTAAACATAATATTTTCTCTCCATCTTTAATTTTTACTTACTTCATTATAGTATTAAAAGAAGAGAGGATTCAATCACTTCTGAACAGATAATTATGCTCTTTTTACAGTTTATTAAATGACTATGGAAGAATAGATGGTTAATTTTTACGCATTTCATTAGGTGTCTTGCCGAAGAATTTTTTGAATTGGCGAAAGAAGTAACTAGGTGAATTAAAGCCAGATTCTAATGAAATTGTCTCGATAGAATAGTCAGTATTTCTCAGTAATTCCTTTGAATAGAGTAACCTTTTTTCAAGAACAATCTTTTGAAAACTTTTACCTGTAACCTGCTTTAGCTTATTACTTAAATAGTTAGGATTATAAGAAAATTTATCAGCAACTTCAGCGATATCAATATCTTTAAAATGTTGATCAATATATGATAAGATTGGGGCAAAATTAAATTTTAATAAACTGTTTTGATAGATATTCTCCTCCTGGTAAATCCGAATCAATTCCATCAATAATATTTGTAAATATTGAAACAAGAATAGTTGAGCTTGCATTTTATTGTCGAGATGTTCACAGAGCATGAGTTGAATAAGACTATGGATAGTTGAAGATTTATTAGTATGAAAAATAATAAATTTATCATGTTTTGCTTGAGTATTGAAAGCATCTGCTAGAAATTGAGTTAATATACTCGAAGAGTCTTGTAATTTGTATAAGAAGAGTGTATCAAAGGTTTCTTCGTTTAGAAGAATGTTTATGAGAATATCCTCTTCACCTAGGGCATTGATAGAATGTGGGACATCACGATCTAGTACAATTAAATCACCTTTTGAAAGCGATACAGTTTCTCCATTTATTTCTTGAGTACAGTGACCGTTATATACATATACCATTTCAATAAAATCATGTAAATGAGTAATCATAGGAGCAAAACGGTTATGTCGACTTAAGAAAATGGAACTGTCCCCAGTAAAAAATATCTCTTTTGGTAATCTCGCAACTTTGAAGGCAGGGTCGATGTATGTATCTTTACTTGTATCAGATTGAAATGGATAATCATTTATTGAAAGGCCTGTTTCTTTTTGCTTTTTCTCATATTCATTTATTTCAAAGAGGAAATTTTCTAAGATATTAATTTTCAAATCGTTCACTCCAAAATCTGTATTTAGTTCATTATATAATACATTTAATGCATTGTAAACGGATACATCGGGATTTATAATATATTTATAAAAAATCAAAAAAATTTTTGGAGGACATAGCCGTGGGTATGAAAGAAAATAAATATGCCTTACCTGTAAGCGAAAGAATAACATATGGTTTTGGTAATTTGGCAGCGAACTTAATGATCACCACAGCAAATGCATTTATTACATATTTCTATACTGATGTAGTTGGACTAACGATATCAGTTGTTGGAACAATTTTGTTATTTGCCCGTGTATTTGACGGTGTTGCTGACTTAGTGATGGGAGCAATTGTTGATAAGACATCTTCTAGCAAAGGAAAAGCGAGACCATGGATTAAGCGTATGATTATTCCATATGGATTAGCCCTTACATTATTGTTCACTTCACCGAGTTTTCTACCGGATGAGATGAAAGCAATTTATGCATTTGTTACCTATGTTATTTCACTTGCTGGTGTTTATACTATGACTATGGTTCCCTATTCAGCGTTGATTGGGACCGCAACGCCTGATCCAAAGGAGAGGGGTTACTTATCAACTTCTCGAACAATTCTTGGATTCATTGGAGCTTTCTTGGTTAATGGTGTAGTTCTAAAAATTGTTGAAATGTATGGTGCAGTTACTGAAACTTCTTCATGGACTAAAATGGCGGCAACACTTGGTTTAATTTCAATTGTCTTGCTAACTATTCTTTATGGAAATTCAAAAGAAAGGGTGCTGGAAACCAGTGAGGCTATCAGTGCCGACAATGCACAAAAATTCTCCACAATTGATAATATAAAGGCCATGGTTAAAAATAAATATTGGTTAATTATCATTTCAGTCATTTTGATTAGTTTTATTAATGCTGGTCTTATGGGAATCAATATTTTTTATGCACAATGGATTTTGAACGATATGAGCAAAGTTGGCTTGATTGGCATGTTGTCATTTGCTCCAATTATTGCTGGCTGTCTATTTGCACCGTTATTGTTAAGTCGATTCTCTAAACGGACGATTATGATAATTGGTACAGTGCTTAGTTTAATAGGTGGTGTAATATTAGCTCTATTCCCAAGTAATTTCACAATGATTGCAGCTGGTTTGGTTGTTAGAGGATTGGGGATTGCACCTGTATCAGTTGCCAGCTTTGCGATGTTAGGTGATATTGCTGATTATGGAGAATGGAAAACAGGAATTCGGTCAGACGGAATCATTTTTGCGGCAGCAACTTTTGGTGAAAATGTGGGTTCTGGATTGGGAGGCTGGATTTTAGGTATGGTAATGGCACTTGGTGGCTATGTTGCAGGGGCAGCTACTCAAACAGCATCAACTTTGTTTGCAATAAAAACAGTATTTGCTTATATACCTTTTATATTAGGGGTTGTGAGTGTCATTTTAATCCTCTTTTATGATTTGGATAAAAAACTTCCTAGTATTATTAAGGACTTAGAAGCCCGTAAAGGACACGAATGATAAATTAGGGGTAAGTAATTAGCTTACTCCTTTGTATTTTGGAAAGTAGGAAAATAATGAAATTAACAGAAAAACCATTTTACTTGGATGATGAAGCAGTTGCGTGGGTTGAAGATACATTGGAAAGTTTAACTATAGATGAGAAAATAGGCCAACTATTTTTACCAATAGGTTATTCGACAGAAAAAGAATACTTGGATCATTTGGCTTCTTTTAACATTGGAGGATTATTTTTCAGACCTGGAAATGCAGTAGAAGTAAGAGATACCTATCAGTATATTCAAGAGATTAGTAAAGTTCCACTATTAACAACTGCAAACTTAGAAGACGGAGGAAATGGTGCTGCCTTTGAAGCGACAGCATATGGTCGTCAAATGGCTGTAGCAGCAGCTAATGATCCCAAATTTGCTTACAAACTTGGTGAAATTGCTGCTAAAGAGGGAAAGGCAGTTGGAGTCAATTGGGCCTTCGCACCTGTAATTGATTTGGATTTTAACTTTAGAAATCCGATCACAAATGTTCGAACTTATGGTAGTGATATTGAAAAAGTCATTGAAAATGCTAAAGCCTATACGAAAGCATTTCACGAGCAAAATGTAATGACTTCTATAAAGCATTTTCCCGGTGATGGTGCTGATGAGCGGGATCAACACTTATTGACATCTGTTAACCACCTATCAATGCCGGCTTGGGAAAAAACATTTGGATTGGTTTATAAAGAGTTAATTGATTTTGGTACCAAGGCAGTCATGGTGGGGCATATTGCTTTACCAGCTTTTACTGGAGATGATATGCCAGCGACATTGAGTCCAAAAATTTTGAAAGATTTACTTCGGAAACAACTTGGGTTTAATGGTTTGGTCATTACTGATGCTAGTCCAATGGTGGGATTCTGTGCAGCAATGAAGCGAAGTGAGGCAGTTCCATATACGATTGAAGCGGGCTGTGATATGCTATTATTCAATCGGGTTTTTGAAGAAGATGTTCAGTATATGAAAGATGGACTAGCAAATGGAATTCTATCTCATGAGAGATTGGACGAAGCTGTTACTCGGGTATTAGCTACTAAAGCATCTTTAGGCTTACACAAACAAATCGAACATGGTTCAGCAATGTTTGAAGATAGAAAAAAAGACCAAGCGGAACTTGCTGATCGTGCTGTAACACTTGTGAGAGATAGCCAACAATTGCTTCCCCTATCTCCCGAAAAACACAAAAGAGTTCTGCTTCAAATGTTAGGAAATTTCGATTCGAATGAACGCGTAAGTCAAAAGGTAAAAACTGAGCTTGAACAACTCGGTTTTGATGTGACTGTTTATGAACCCGAAACGAACTTTTGGGATTTAGAAACTGTGCAGAGTTTTTCAAGTAAATATGATATTGTGTTGTATGTAGCTAATATTGAAAATGCAAGTAATCAAACTGTTGCACGAATAAATTGGCATACTCTGTTTGGATTAGGAAATAATCTTCCTTGGTTTGTAAAGGAGATTCCAACTTTGCTAGTTAGTTTTGGAAATCCTTATCATTTGTTTGACTTACCAATGGTTGAGACTGTTGTAAATGCATACTGCAACTATGATCATTTTATTGAAGCAGGGATTTCGAAATTAGTTGGCAATAGTCCATTTAAAGGTGTCAGTCCAGTTAATCCATTTTGTACCAATGATCTATTAGAGGAGTTAAACAATGCAGATTGACCAATTAAAAGTAAACGGGGTAAGCACTCCATTAGGCTATCATTTTGATTATTTAACATTTTCTTGGAGATTTCAAAGCTCTGAATTTCACGAACAGTTAACCTTTAAAATTGAAATATCAAAGGATGATTGCTTCGAAGAAATAGTATTTAGTGGAGTGACAGATAGTTATTACAATACATATACTGTAACGACTGAATTTCTTGAACCACGGATTAGATACTTTTGGAGAGTAAGTGTTGATGAAGTTTCCGCAACTAGCTATTTTGAAACTGGAAAAATGTATGAACCCTGGGATGCAGATTGGATTAGCTATGAGGAACCAACTATTGAATCAGTTACATTTAAAAAAACATTTTCTGCTGAGAAAAAAATAAGTTCTGCACGCTTATATTCCCTTGGTCTAGGGCTTTATGAAGTTTTTATCAATAAAAGGAAAGTTGGAGATGAATACCTTACTCCTGGTTACCATAGTTATGACCTCATTCAGCAGTATCAAACCTATGATGTAACAGAGTTTTTACAAGACAGTAATGAGGTAACTTTTCTTGTTGGTAATGGTTGGTATAGAGGTCGGTTTGTTTTTGAAGGTGGTTTTGAGAATATTTATGGAGATAAACAAAAACTAATTGCAGAACTCCATATTTTATATAGCGATGGTAGTACAGAAATCATCAAAAGTGATACGACTTGGAATGCCATTACAAATGAAATTGTTGAAAATTCAATCTATGACGGAGAAATAATTGATTTTTCATCGAAGTGTAAGCCACTGACAGTCATCATGGATAAGGCAAGTAAACAATTATTACGTGAGAGAATTGATTTACCAATTTGCAACATGGAAAGTCTTGAACCTTATATTTTCAGAGATACAGCTAACAACCTCCTACTTGATTTTGGACAAGAAATTACAGGTTGGATTGAAGGCGTTTTACCAGCTAACAAGCCTAAAGTTGTATTTAAATTTGGAGAGATTTTGCAAGATGGTCAATTTTATTCAGAGAATCTTCGGACAGCCAAACAGGAATTTGTCATTCTAAACAATGAAAAAGAACGAATCATTCGTCCTAGATTTACGTTTTTCGGTTTTCGATATGTAAAAGTTGAAGGATTAAATGAAGCGGAAGCTCGGAGATTCTCTGCAAAAGTTCTTCATAGTGTGTTAGAGGAAAGATTTGAATTTTCATCTTCCCATAGAAAATTGAACCAGCTAATTAGCAACATCAGGTGGAGTCAAAAAGATAATTTTCTAAGTATACCAACAGATTGTCCACAAAGGGATGAGAGAATGGGATGGACTGGTGATATAACAGTATTTGCAAATACTGCTTCATATAATATGGAAACTAGGGCGTTTTTAGGTCATTTCTTAAAGATGGTTGAGTTGGAACAGGAACAACTGAATGGAGCGGTTCCCTTTTTTGCACCATATCCAAAATTAGCAGATAAAGACGCTCACAATCCGTTTCTTAAATCAGCAGGTTCGGCGGTCTGGGGAGATGCAGCAACAGTTCTTCCAATAACGCTGTTTCGCCACTTTCGCGACCTAGGTCTTTTAAAATCACACCTTTCAATGATGATGAATTGGGTAGACTATATTTATCATCAAGATGAAAAACATGGTGGGAAAAGATTATGGGATTTTGGTTTTCAACTTGGTGATTGGCTTGCACTCGATTTGGGTATTCCCGGTACAGTATTTGGGGCAACTGATTCAGCTTTAATAGCGACAATTTACTATTATTACTCAGCAAGCAATACAGCCAAAGCACTCAAATTATGTAATGATTCAAGAGCGTCTTTCTATTCAAAACTAGCTCTTGAAATCCGTACTGCATTGTTGACTACTTACTTTATCGGTGATGAATTAAATTTAATTCCTGTCACCCTACAATCCGAGGTTGAACTAAACCGTCAAGAGATGGGACGATTATTTGGTGGAATTGATATTTCGACAAGAGTTGACACACAAACAGGTCTCTCCCTTTTGTTACGGTTTGGAATCTATCCTTCTGAATCTGCTCGTCTAAAACTAGTTAACAAATTAAAAGAAAGGATGATTGAATCAGGCGGAGCATTGACAACTGGCTTCGTAGGAACTCCTGAATTACCTCATGCACTTTTTGAAAGTGAACTTGTTTCGGAAGCATATTCGCTCTTGTTTAGAGAAACTTCTCCAAGCTGGTTATTTGAAGTAAATATGGGAGCAACGACAACTTGGGAACGTTGGGATTCCATTCTCCCAAATGGAAAAATATCAGGTATTGAAATGAATTCCATGAATCATTATGCATACGGAGCAATTGAAGACTTTGTAATTGAGAAAATTATTGGTATTAACTTGCCAGATATAAACGATAATACAAATACTTACACGATTTCTCCACGATACCCTTCCCAGTTAGACTTCTTATCTGGAAAATTAGAAACAGTAAATGGAACGATTGCTGTGAACTGGGAAATTCAAAATGAAAATGTCAAATTGAGAATAGATGTTCCTGCACGAACCAATATAAATCTTATACTATTGAATGGCGAACGTAAAGCATTGCGAACAGGAACCTATCAATTTAGCGATGTTATTTTCCGAAATGACAGTTAGTGTTGATTTGGTATTTGTAAAATTTTCCTTTATAAACCTTTGACCGTGAGTCAAAGGTTTATTTATGGCTTCAAGCTAGATTTTTTCGAAGAAAACAATTAGTAAGTCACCTGCTATCTAGGTGGCGGAGGTATTTTAAAGTGTGTTAAAAATATCATTCAGGAAAATTAGCCTGACATGGACGATACATACAACAAAGAATATTTCATAAACGTACAAGCTAGTAGCCTCAAACTGCTAGTTTTTTCTTTCTACCTTCGGTCCATGGCCGAAGGTTTCTTTGTATTTTTCGTAAAAATAGGTTTTATTACTGAAACCGACGCTGAGGGCGATTTCTTGGATAGGGAGTTGGGTCGTTCTCAGTAATAATTGAGCCTTCATCAGTTTGCGTTGGGTGACTAGTTGGGTGAAGGTTTGGCCAGATTCTGCTTTGATGAGGTTGCTCAGGTAGTTTTTATTAAAACTCAGTCGCTGGGCTAGATCAGCAAGACCGATGCTAGCATATTCGCGGTCTATGATTTTCAATATTTGAGCGTAGGTTGATTCTTCTAAGTGTAAATCAACAGTTTTTTCAAGAGTTGGCAATAGGCGAGCCAATTGGTAGAAGAAAAGTGGCAGATAGTGTTTCAACATCTGTTGGGAAAATTCCTGCGGTAGCAAATATTCAGTCATCATTTCACTTAAAATCTGGCGGACAGGGCTATTTTCCTCCGTATGCAACAAAAGGAAATTGTCCCGTTTGAAGTGTTGGGAGGAATCTGACAGCAAGAACTGATATAGCAGGCTGTTCTCCCCCTGAAGTTGCTTGAGCCAGTTGATCGATACATCCTTGTTTTGAAACAAGAGATTAATCAGAATATCCTCATCCCCCAATGCCTCAATGGAATGCCGGCTTTCCACATCCATGAGCAGAATATCTCCCTCCTTCAATTCAAATTCCTGGCCGTTAATCTGCTGGCGACAACACCCCTTATAAACATAATTGATCTCTAAAAATTGATGGGTATGCTCTGGGTAAGCAGCAAAGCGACTGTGCTTGCTAATGAAAATATCCTTGTTTTGAAAGAAGAACTGTTGAGAGAGTTTTGGTGTCTGACTTACGGATTGCATGTCCAAATAATCTGATACGAATCCCTGTTTTTCCTGCAAGAGTTCATGCTCTGTTTTTCTTAATAATAACTGATCTAACAGATTCATTGCGATTCCCCCCAAAAAACTGTAAATTTGATACGTTTTTAATGTTCTATCGACATTGTACCATAAAACGAAATAAGGTTAAATAGAAGTATCAAAAAACAAAGGAGAAACCTCATGACCTATCATGTTGCCATTGATATTGGAGCATCTAGTGGCCGTGTGATCTTAGCAAATAAGATTGATGGATTGGAATTAAGAGAAATTCATCGTTTCAAAAATGGATTTGTGGAGGCTGACGGACATGACAGATGGGATATTGACCAGCTGGTTGACAATGTACTGATTGGGCTTGAAAAAGTGAAGCAATCTGGGGTAAACACCTGTACAATTGGTATTGATACCTGGGCTGTTGATTATTGTCTACTTGACAAAAATGGCAACCTACTAGCCCAACCAATTGCTTACCGGGATGCTAGAACTCAAGGGGCGATGGAACAAGTCTTTCAGCATATCTCAAAAGAAACCATTTATCAGAAAACAGGAATCCAATTTCTAAATTTCAATACCCTCTATCAGCTCTTTGTCGAAGACAGAAGTTTGTTGGAAAAAACAGATAAAATTCTTATGATTCCTGATTACATTGCCTACAGATTGACAGGAAAGATGACAGGAGAAGTGACCAATTGGTCAACGACCCAATTTATGAACCTTGAAACACGCACTTTTGACAAGGAGTTGTTGGAAGTGATTGGTATCGAGACTGGCAAGTTCCCTGATTTGATTGAAGCGGGTGGTTTCATCGGTCGGTTAGAAGTAGATGGATATGATCTACCAGAAGCACAAGTGATTGCAGTTGGCACACATGATACCGCTTCGGCCGTTGTGGGGGTTCCAGCGACTAGCGAGAACTGGGCCTATATTAGCTCAGGCACCTGGTCTTTGATAGGTATTGAATCTAAGCAGCCTATCGCCAATCAAGACAGCTATCTAGCCAATTATACAAATGAATGGGGCGCTTATCAGACATACCGATTCCTCAAAAACATTACAGGTATGTGGTGTGTCCAAGAAATTGCACGCCTGACAGATTATCGCTATTCCTTTAAGGAAATGGCAGAGCAGGCAGCCCTTGTTGAGCCATTCCAGCAAGAGATTGATTTGAATGACGATCGATTCACTAATCCTGAAAATATGATAGAAGAAATCAAAGAGGCTTGTCGTGAGATAGGGCAAAAAGTGCCTGAATCTATCGGAGAACTGGTTATGGCTGTCTATTCCAACTTAGCTAAGGCCTACGGACGAGAATTGAAGCAAGTTGAAGCATTAACTGGCCAGACCATCGATTGTCTTCATATCGTAGGTGGTGGCTCTAACATCAGCTTGCTCAACCAGCTAACCGCCAACGTCATCGGAAAAGAAGTGATTGCAGGACCAGGAGAGGCAACTGCAATTGGCAATATCCTAGTCCAGATGATTACGACAGGGGAGTTTGAAAATCTCCAAGAAGCTAGACAATGGTTAGCAGAAACATCTGAATTTGAAACATTTATACCACAACTGTAAGGAGAAAGAAATGAACGCTGAACAATTGAAACAAGCATATCAAGTTGCCAAAGAACGTTATGCATCTATCGGAGTTGATACCGATGCTGCTCTAAAAAAACTTCAAGAAATCAAGATTTCCATGCATTGCTGGCAGGGAGATGATGTTAAAGGTTTTTTGACCCCAGAGGGTGAGTTGACTGGCGGAATTATGTCAACGGGAAATTATCCAGGGGCTGCTACCAGTCCAGAACAACTCCGCAAGGATCTAGAAAAAGCCTTTAGCCTGATTCCCGGTCAGCACAAACTCAACCTCCATGCGATTTATCTGGATACAGATGAAAAGGTAGATTTGAATAAAATTGAACCAAAGCATTTTGAAAAATGGGTGACTTGGGCTAAAGAACAAGGTTTGGGACTTGATTTTAACCCAACTTTCTTCTCACATCCGATGATGAAAGATGGCTTCACCCTCTCTCACCCAGATAAAGAAGTCCGTGATTATTGGATTGAACATGGCAAACGTAGCCGTAAGGTTGCTGAGTACATGGGGAAAGAACTTGGTCAAGTGTGCTACAACAACTTCTGGGTGCCAGATGGCTTCAAAGACAATCCAATTGACCGTCTCAGTCCTCGCAAGCGTTTGATGGAATCCTTGGATGAAATCTTCGCTGATCAGGTGGATGAAAGCTATACGCAGGATGCGGTAGAAAGCAAGCTCTTTGGTCTTGGTGCAGAAGCCTATACTGTTGGTTCACATGAGTTTTACATGGGATATGGCTTGACCCGTGGAAAAATGATTTTGTTGGATGCGGGACATTTCCATCCTACTGAAGTCATTTCAAACAAGTTGTCATCTTTGGCTCTTTTTGGAAAAGGCATTATGCTCCATGTTTCTCGTCCCGTTCGTTGGGATTCTGACCATGTTGTCATTATGGATGACGAATTGCAAGATATCGCTAAAGAATTGGTCCGCAATGATTTGTTGGACAAGGCAGTGATTGGACTAGACTTCTTTGATGCGACCATCAATCGAA
This sequence comes from Streptococcus oriscaviae, assembly GCF_018137985.1. NCBI lineage: Bacteria > Bacillati > Bacillota > Bacilli > Lactobacillales > Streptococcaceae > Streptococcus > Streptococcus oriscaviae. The sequence goes on from NZ_CP073084.1 coordinate 1,879,732, forward strand.
TTGCAGCTTGGGTTATCGGTACACGCAATACTCAAAAAGCTCTATTGAAAGCCATGCTTGAGCCTACTCAAGATTTGAAAGATATGGAAAATGCCTTTGATTTCACCTCCCGTTTGGTCTACACAGAGGAGCTGAAAGATTTCCCATATGCAGATGTATGGAATTACTTCTGCTTGCAGAATAATGTACCTGTTGGCTTGGACTGGTTAACTGAAGTCCGTCAATACGAAGAAGATGTTTTAAGTAAACGAAACTAGAAAGAGGAACATGATGACAAAATTTATTGATTCACCCTATGTAGAAACCATGCGAGAAGTGACTTACCAGTCTTATCTTCGATACTGGGATGAGCGAAATGGTGGCAATGTTTCCTGCCGGTTAACCGAGAAAGAAGTGAGCTTTTATGAAGATGTGCATGAAGTCAAATCCACGCATGAACTTGGCTTTGATGCATCAGCATTAGCAGGTCAGTATTATCTTGTTACAGGGACAGGTCGCTATTTTAGAAATGTGACCAAGCAACCCCTACTTGATTTAGGATTGGTCAAAATTTCTGAAGATGGTCACCATTACGATATTGTTTGGGGATTTGAAGATGGTGGACGACTAACCTCAGAGTTTCCAAGTCACTTGATGAGCCACATTGAACGCCTGAAAGTTAACCCTGAACAACGTGTTGTCTTCCATTGTCACCCAACCAACTTGATTGCACTTACCTTTACTCAGGACTTGGATGAGCGTCATCTTTCACGTTTACTTTGGAAGATGCAGGCAGAATCGCTGGTTGTCTTTCCTGAAGGAATTGGGCTCATTCCTTATATGACTCCAGGTACAACAGAGATTGGACAAGCGACAGCAGAAAAAATGGCTGATTTCTCGGCTGTTATCTGGCCACATCATGGACTCTTTGCTTCTGGTGTCTCTCTTGATGAAACCTATGGCTTGGTGGAAGTCATTGAAAAAGCAGCCATGATTTATAGCCAAGTCGGAGCACAGGGTGGTGTCATCAAGCAAGAAATCACAGACCATGAACTGAAAGAATTGGCTGCACGTTTTGGTGTAACACCAAAGAAAGGATTCTTGTAGGACTTGTTCTAGAGAAGATGGGGTGCCTCTTCTAAGAAACCGTTGGTCCACTTTGATCCTTAAGGAAATCCGTAGCCGAAGTTCCAAAGTTTTGTCAATAGGGTGTCAGAAAAAATTGAAATTCTTTTATTTTTAAGTGAAGTCTGCTTTTTTCAGTATATACAAGCAATATAAAACGAAAAGATCTCTAGAGAACACTTGCAGCATCTGTATTTTTACAGTACAATATGGTAAGCTTTTAATGAGATGTTATGTGCTGAAAGGAATCCAAATGAACACAAAGGATTTTTACTGGGTTCGGGAACCAGAAAATTATCAGATTTCGGATACAGAAATTAGAATCACAACCCAAGCTCATACAGACTTGTGGCAGAAGACCTACTACCATTTTGTCAATGACAATGCTCCCCTGCTCTTGATGGACACGGAGGAAGAGTATTTTTCCTTTACGGTTAAGACGGATTTTTCCAATAGCCATACTCGTTTTGATCAGTGCGGTGTAGTAGTCTATCAGGATTCGGAAAACTGGATTAAGGGCTCGATTGAGTATGAAAATGAAGATTTTCAACACTTGGGCAGCGTCGTGACCAACCATGGCTATTCCGACTGGGCTACCCAGGAAATTCCTGCCTCCGTCAAGTCCATTTATTACCGTTTGAGCCGACGCGGCAGTGATTTTTGTATTGAAAATTCCAAAGACGGTGTCCATTTTGAGCAAATGCGGGTCTGCCACCTGCAGGAAGGCAGCGGTAAGATCCATTTCGGCATCTATGCCTGCTCGCCAGAAGACTCTTCCTTTGAAGCCGTCTTTTCGGAAATGAGTTTGACAGACTGCAAGTGGCTGGCCCACGATGGCCAGCAGCCAGATGAAGCATAGCTAAATCGGGCTATGCCTACCTTCGGTAGGTGTTCCTAAGGTATGCTGATGCTGAGCCGGATGACATAAAAAGGTTGCCCTTAAATGAAGCTGCCGACCGAGGAGATTTCCTCCCTCGTTGGTTACAGCGAGGTCGATGCCTTCAGCCGTGCCTTTAACAAGTGGACAGGCATGACGTTAACGAATTATAAGAAACAGTTCCCTCGTTAATGGTTGAAAACGTTCGTAAAAATCTAACGAAAGAGCAGTTTATTCTGTTCTTTTTTAGTATTTCTTTTGTTTTATACGGATTTATGGTAGAATAGTTAAAAATCAAAAGAGGTGTAGTATGAAAGCAATTATTACAGTAGTTGGTAAGGATAAGACAGGTATTGTTGCAGGCGTTGCAACCAAGGTTTCTGAATTGGGGCTCAACATTGATGATATTTCTCAAACCGTTTTGGATGAGTATTTCACCATGATGGCAGTGGTATCTTCAGAAGAAAAGAAAGATTTCACCCTGCTACGCTCAGAGTTGGAAGCCTATGGTCAGAGCCTGAACGTGAAGATCAATATCCAGAGCGCAGCCATCTTTGATGCTATGCACAATCTGTAAGGAGGCCTTTCATGGATATTAGACAGGTAAAAGAAACCATTGACATGATTGAGGAGCAGAATTTTGACATCCGTACCATCACCATGGGTATTTCGCTTCTCGACTGTATTGATGCAGATATTGATAAAGCAGCTGAAAAAGTCTATCAAAAAATCGTTACCAAGGCTAAGAATTTGGTTGCCGTCGGTGACGAAATCGCTGCAGAGTTGGGGATTCCGATTGTAAATAAACGGGTCAGCGTGACCCCTATTGCCCTGATTGGTGCAGCAACGGATGCGACAGATTACCTTCCATTGGCTCACGCTCTCGACAAGGCAGCCAATGAAATCGGCATTGATTTTATCGGTGGCTTTTCAGCCTTGGTACAAAAAGGGTACCAGAAGGGGGATGAGATTCTCATCAACTCTATTCCGCAGGCTTTGGCTCAGACTTCTAAGGTCTGCTCCTCTGTCAATATCGGCTCCACCAAGACCGGTATCAATATGACTGCCGTTCGGGATATGGGGCGGATTATCAAGGAGACAGCTCAGGCTTCTGATATGGGTGCGGCCAAGCTGGTGGTCTTTGCCAATGCGGTTGAAGACAATCCCTTCATGGCAGGCGCTTTCCACGGTGTCGGTGAAGCAGATGTCGTTATCAATGTCGGTGTTTCTGGCCCAGGAGTTGTCAAACGTGCCCTTGAGAAAGTGCGCGGTGAGAGCTTTGATGTGGTGGCGGAAACCGTTAAAAAGACAGCCTTCAAGATTACCCGTATCGGTCAGTTGGTTGGAACCTTGGCTAGTGAGCGCTTGGGTGTCAAGTTTGGTATCGTTGACCTCTCCCTTGCCCCAACGCCAGCGGTTGGAGATTCTGTGGCGCGTGTCTTGGAAGAAATGGGTCTGGAAACCGTTGGTACACACGGAACGACAGCTGCACTTGCCCTCCTCAATGACGCCGTTAAAAAGGGTGGGGTTATGGCTTGTAACCAAGTTGGCGGCCTTTCAGGTGCCTTCATCCCTGTATCTGAAGATGAGGGTATGATTGCGGCTGTCCAAAATGGTTCCCTCAATCTGGAAAAACTGGAGGCCATGACAGCTATCTGCTCGGTTGGCTTGGATATGATTGCCATCCCAGAAGATACCCCTTATGAAACCATCGCGGCCATGATTGCGGACGAAGCGGCTATCGGGGTTATCAACCAAAAAACCACTGCCGTTCGGATTATTCCAAAGGGTAAGGAAGGGGACATGATTGAATTTGGCGGTCTTTTGGGAACAGCCCCAGTCATGAAGGTCAACCAAGCCTCATCTGTTGACTTTATCAATCGTGGCGGACAAATTCCTGCCCCGATTCATAGTTTTAAAAACTAAAATGAGAAACGATTGCCGTCAGCAATCGTTTTTTGATATACTAGAAGAAGAGAAAGAGGAGGAGTTTATGACAGAAACAAGACTGTATATTTCGCGTCACGGTAAGACCATGTTTAATACCATCGGTCGCGTTCAAGGCTGGTGTGATACCCCTTTGACGAAATTCGGAGAAGAAGGAATCCGTGAATTGGGTCGTGGGTTAAAAGATGCTGGTATTCCTTTTAAAAAGGCAGTTTCCAGTGACTTAGGACGGACTGTGCAGACCATTACCATTGCCCAGAGAGAGTTGGGCATCCTTGGGAAAATTCCTTATTACCAAGACAAGCGGATTCGGGAGTGGTGTTTTGGTAGTTTTGAGGGCATGTATGATGCGGAGCTATTTAACGGAGTTCTGCCTCGTATCAGCGGTATCGTAGATGCTTCAACCATGAGTTTTGAAGAAATTGCAAACGGCATTCAAGAAGCCGATACAGCGGGCTGGTCTGAGTCCTGGGAAGTGTTGAGCCACCGTATTTTGACTGGTTTTGAGTCTATCGCTCGCGATCTGGAGGCCCAGGGTGGCGGTAATGCTTTGGTTGTCAGTCATGGGATGACGATTGCTACTTTGGTCAATCTTTTGGAGCCAAACCGTCCAACCAATCTAGCCTTGGACAATGGTTCCGTTACAGTTGTGCGATACGAATCAGGTCGCTTTACCATTGAAGCCGTCGGAGATTTGTCTTACCGCCGTAGAGGAGCAGAGTTGCTTGCGAAGAAATGAGACTAGCTGGAGGGAGTTTTCCCCCAGCTTTTTTTTTTGAAAAAAAGTCAAACAAACCTATTGACCTTCACTGACCAATAGTGTATAATAGTCCTCGTAAGGTAAAAGACCTTACAAATTTTAAGATTTAAAGGTCAGTAAAAGTCAAAATTTGATTCTTCTTTTTATAAGATTGGTCAATTTTGGTCAGAAAAAGACCCAGGGAGGTCCTATGATGAATGACGCACATCGACACTAGCGTATTTTTTTAACAAACAAAGGTCAATAATGGTCAAACAAAAAACAAGGAGAAGCTACTATGAACAATAATTTCAACAACTTTAACAATATGGACGACATTTTCAACCAACTTATGGGAAATATGGGCGGCTACAATACGGAACGCAGACGCTATTCTATCAATGGCCGCGAAGTGACACCAGAAGAGTTTGTCTACTATCGCCAAACAGGTAAGCTCCCACAGAGCGAGCAAGCCCAAACGCAGGAAACTAAAGGAAATGTCAAGCCAGGTGGTATTTTGGCTAAATTGGGTCGCAATCTGACAGAGGATGCCCGTGAAGGCAAGTTGGATCCAGTCATTGGTCGGAATAAGGAAATTCAAGAAACCGCCGAAATTCTAGCCCGTCGTACCAAGAACAATCCTGTTCTGGTTGGAGATGCGGGTGTCGGAAAAACCGCCGTAGTAGAAGGTCTGGCTCAAGCCATTGTCAACGGTGATGTTCCAGCTGCTATCAAAAACAAGGAAATTATCTCTATTGATATTTCAGGTTTGGAGGCCGGAACCCAATACCGCGGTGCTTTTGAAGAAAACATCCAAAATTTGGTCGATGAGGTCAAAAAAGCAGGCAACATCATCCTCTTCTTTGATGAAATTCATCAGATTTTGGGTGCAGGTAGTACAGGAGGGGATTCAGGTTCCAAAGGTCTGGCGGATATTTTGAAACCAGCACTTTCCCGCGGAGAATTAACCCTAATCGGGGCAACAACACAGGATGAGTATCGGAACACCATCATGAAAAATGCAGCTCTAGCGCGCCGCTTCAATGAAGTCAAGGTTAATGCTCCATCTTCTGAGGATACCTACCAGATTCTCAAGGGGATCAAACCTCTCTATGAGGCTCACCACAATATCGACCTTCCAGATTCTGTATTGAAGGCAGCGGTGGATTACTCGGTTCAATACATTCCTCAACGCAGTTTGCCAGACAAGGCCATTGACTTGATTGATGTAACTGCTGCTCACTTGGCAGCTCAGCACTCTGTAACAGATATTAAAACGCTTGAAGAAGAAATTGCTCAAGCCCGCAATCGCCAGACTCAGGCTGCTGAAAAAGAAGACTATGAACAAGCGCTCAAGGAAAAAGTCCGTATTGATAAGCTGCAAGCGCAGATCGACAACCATACAGAGAGCCAGCGTGTCGTAGCTACGGTCAACGACGTCGCTGAGGCAGTTGAGCGGATGACAGGGATTCCAGTATCGCAGATGGGGGCATCCGACATTGAGCGCCTCAAGGAGATGAAGTCACGTCTTGCTGCTAATGTCATCGGTCAAGACGATGCGGTTGAAGCTGTATCACGCGCCATTCGTCGGAATCGTGCTGGTTTTGATGAAGGCAACCGTCCGATTGGCTCCTTCCTCTTTGTCGGCCCGACTGGGGTTGGGAAGACTGAGCTAGCCAAACAGTTGGCTCTGGATATGTTTGGCTCAAAAGAAGCCATCATCCGTCTGGATATGTCTGAGTACAGCGACCGAACAGCGGTATCTAAGCTTATTGGAACCACCGCGGGTTATGTGGGCTATGACGACAACTCCAACACTTTAACCGAGCGTGTGCGCCGCAATCCGTACTCGATTGTCCTTTTGGATGAAATTGAAAAGGCAGACCCGCAGGTTATTACCCTTCTGCTTCAGGTACTAGATGACGGGCATTTGACAGATGGTCAGGGTAACACCGTCAACTTCAAGAACACTGTCATTATTGCAACCTCAAACGCAGGTTTTGGTTATCCGGCAACCGCTGAAGGAGATGGTGATATTATGGAGCGGATTGCCCCTTACTTCCGTCCAGAATTTCTCAACCGTTTCAACGCAGTCATTGAATTCAAGCACTTGGACAAAGAAGACCTCAAAGCCATCGTTGATCTCATGTTGGCACAGGTTAACAAGACTTTGGCCAAGAAGGAAATTGAATTGAAGGTAACAGAAGCAGCCAAGGCCTATCTGATGGAAGAAGGCTACGATAAGGCCATGGGAGCTCGCCCGCTTCGCCGTGTGATAGAGAGTCAGATCCGTGATAAGGTGACAGATTTCTATCTTGACAACATCCATGCTAAGCGACTTGTAGCAGACATGGTGGATGGACAGCTAGTCATTCAGGAAGAGCTGGGGAACTAAAAACACTAGTCTGGACCTTTCCAGACTAGCGTTTTTTTATGAGAAATATAGCAAGATTAGTCTTTTTGTCTATGGAAACGATAGCCGAATCCACAAGCTACAAAAAGCAAGACTCCAAGGAAACTTAACCAAATGGTTGAGGATTGTCCTGTCTTTGGCAGGACTTTTTTAGGTTCAACAGTTGTAGTTGAAGAACTTGGTGTCGGTGGGGTTGTTGTTTCCTCCGTAGAGGTTGTGGTAGAAGCCTCCTCAGTGGTCGTAGTTGTCGTAGATTCTTCGGAGGTTGTAGTGGTTTGTTCTTCTGTTGTGGTCACCGTAGTTGTTTCTTCGGATGTCGTAGTGGACGGTTCTTCAGAAGTAGTGGTCACCGTAGTTGTTTCTTCGGATGTTGTAGTAGACGGTTCCTCAGAAGTAGTAGTAACCGTAGTTGTTTCTTCGGATGTTGTAGTAGATGGTTCCTCAGAAGTAGTGGTCACCGTAGTTGTTTCTTCGGACGTTGTAGTGGACGGTTCCTCAGAAGTAGTAGTAGAGGTGGTTGTTGTAACTTCTGTCGTTGTTGTCGTTGTTGTTGTGACAGGTGTGTGGCTGTTTTTGATTGTAAAACCAGTTGAGCTGTCACCTGTTATTGTTTTTTCGTATCCTGCTGGGACAACTTCATCGACAGTGTAGTTGATTTTTACGCCTTGTTTATAGACATCTAGATTGGTAAATTCCCCTTTCCAGTTGCCGTCTGCATCTACTGTCACCTCCTGGCGGTCGACTTCTTGACCATCAGACTTTAAAATAACAGTAATCTTGTTTGGTCGGCTGCCATCTAGGTTGTTGCTATCCTCCCAAATTTTGTTAAAGACAATCTTGGTTTTTTCTGGCTCGTGCTTGTTGGTGATGTTCAAGCCATCATAGACAACAGTGTAGCCGGTCACCTCTTCTTCTTTGACAGAATAACGGATTTCGGTACCATTTTCGTATTTTGGTAGGTTGGTGAACTGGTAGGCCCATCCAGTAGCTTCAGTAGCTGTTGTGGTCTGTCCAGTCGGCTGTCCATTGGCCAGTAGGTGGATGGTGATAGACTGAGGACGCAAGCCGTCCTGGTTCAGGTTATCATCCCAGGTTTTCTTACCTTGGATAGAGGTTACAATCCGTTTGTTGGTAATTGTCTTGAAAGCCACTCGAGTAATGGAGCCGAAATCGGAAGGACTGATACTAATTTCTTTGTTTTCTAGTTCATAGCCTGTAGGTGCCTTCTTTTCACGAATGGTGTAATTATCTTTCAATAATCCATTGACAGAAGCAATTCCGCTCTCGTCAGTGATTAGCTTGCCAACAACCTGACCTGTCGAATTACGAACCAGTTCAAATTCAGCACCGGCCAAAGCAGTTCCGTCTTCGGATACTTTTTTGATTTGGACAGTGAATACATAACCTTCTGCTCGACCATCCGCTGTGAGGAAACGAACATAGGAGTCTAGTGTTTTCTGAAGGGTTTGATTGGTTTCTAGGCTAGCTGTGTTTTGGAAGAGTTCCCCGCTTGCAGGGACATAAGGAATATGAACTTGGTAGCGTAGCATAATTCCCTGATCTGCACGGAGGTTCCCTAGATTCACAGAGAATTCTTGGCCGTTCCAAGTAACGGCGTAGTCGGCAGTCACATCCCGTTGGTTGAGGAGTCGCCAGTCGCCGTTGATAAATTGCCAATCACCTTGGTAGATTCTTAGAGATGATTGATTAAAGCTGGCGCCTGGGATTTTCAATGTATCCTTGACAACGGCATTGTTCAAAGCAACCTTTTTACGGTTGACCGAAATAGCGTACTCAATAATTTTTGAATCGGTCGAACTTTGCCAACCGGCCTTGTCTATCTCGTTTGGATAGGGTTTTCCGATACCGTTGAAGTCAATTTTTCCGCCAGGGATGACCTTGCCTTCAACAGTAAAATCCACTTGAATGGTTTGGGCGTTCGGAATGACAACATGATCTACACGAGCAAAGATATGAAGGGTTCCGGTCACATCGGAATGGCGCTCGGGATAATCCGTGTAGGTCAGGGTCACTGTCCGCTGCTTCATAACAGCCGTAGCTACCAGATTTCCTCTGGGATCTCGGAGTTCAAAAGCGGGGTTCTGTGATAATGCGAGTTCATTAGGGAAGGTGAAGGTGGAGGTATCGCCGGCCTTTACCGTGTTGTTTGGCAGGGCAAAGTCTATGTCAATACGGAATCGCTCCCATTGCCGGACCGGGCCGGTAATAGGGCTTCCATCCTTATTTACGATGGAAATCTTGGTAATGACATCGTTATGCTCGGCAGCATGGACGGTGTCCATACGAGAGGGTGAGAAAAATGAAACCAAAAAGGTTGCGGTAATAAAAAACTTAAGAATGTTCTTTATCATGTTTCGATTCCTTCCTAAAAGTATACTGCTACAAAATAATTCTAAAATAAAACAGCTCATAAAGCAAGTATTTTCCTTAACATACAATAAAACGATCGGTTTTTCAACTACTCTTACGAAAAGAGTGGAAAAACTAGAGAGAAAAAACAGAAGAGGCGGCAACAGCACTTTTGTTACTCGTTAACAAGCCTGCTAGAAGGGGATTTAACAAATGGTTTTAGGCAAATAAAAGAAAAATCCTTGACAAGCGCAAACGTTTGCGTTAAAATGTCAACTGTATTCCAAAGAGAAAGGATGCGAACTATGACAAATCGTACCAGTGGAATCTTAATGCATATTACCTCACTTCCTGGAAAGTTTGGTATCGGTACCTTTGGTCAGCCTGCCTACGACTTTGTTGATTTTTTGGTAGAAACCAAACAGACCTACTGGCAGATTTTACCTTTAACCACCACAAGCTATGGGGATTCTCCCTACCAATCCTTCTCAGCGATTGCCGGAAATCCACATCTGATTGACTTTGAACTCTTGGCAGAAGAGGGTTTGTTGGATGAGGCGGATTTTTCTGAGCAAGATTTTGGCAAAGAAGCAGACTCGGTTGACTATGCCCTGCTCTATCAGGTGCGGCGTCCCATTCTGGAGAAGGCTGTGGACAGATTTTTACAAGATGATAAACGAAAAAGAGACTTTGCTGCCTTTGAAAAAGCCAATGCTTCTTGGTTGACAGACTATGCAGAGTTTATGGCCATCAAGGAACACTTTGGCAACAAGGCCCTTCAGGAGTGGGATGACAAAGAAGTCATCGCCCGTAATGAAGAAGCCTTGGACAAGTACCGGTTGGCCTTGGCTGATAGCATCGACTACTTCAAGGTGTGTCAATACTTCTTTTTCAGTCAATGGAAGGCGCTCAAGGCCTATGCCAACCAGCACCACATCAAGATTATCGGCGATATGCCAATCTATGTTTCGGCTGACAGCGTGGAAGTCTGGACCAAGCCACAACTCTTCAAGTTGGATGCCACACGCAAGCCTCTCTATGTGGCAGGTGTGCCGGCAGACAACTTTAGCAAGGACGGTCAGCTGTGGGGCAACCCGCTCTATGACTGGGAGCAGCATGAAAAAACAGGTTACAGCTGGTGGATCTACCGCATTCATGAGAGTTTTAAACTCTATGACGTCTTGCGAATTGACCATTTCAAAGGCTTCTCAGACTACTGGCAGGTAGATGGTAAGGCGGAAGTGGCCAAAGTCGGTACTTGGGAGCCTGGGCCTGGCTACAATCTCTTTAAGGCTGTCAAAGAAAGTTTGGGTGATTTGCCAATCATCGCAGAAGATTTGGGCAATATTGATGCCAAGGCTCGTAAGCTTTTGGCAGACTGTGGCTACCCAGGGATGAAAATTCTAGAGTTTGGCTTCTTTGACGTCACAGGAAAGAGCATTGATGCGCCCCACCGGTGCACACCGAACTCCATCGCCTATACCGGCACTCATGACAATGAGGTAATCAATGGCTGGTACAACAACCTGTCTGCGGAGCAGCAAGAATACGTTGATGCGTACAGCAACCGCAAGCCCATTGAGCCAGTCAGTCAAGCCATGCTTCGTATCCTGTTTGCGACAGTTAGCGATACCGCTATTGCGACCATGCAGGATGTCTTAGACCTAGGCGAAGATAGCCGGATGAATACCCCTTCCACTGTCGGCGGAAACTGGCAGTGGCGCATGAAACCAGAAGATTTGACACAGGAACGCAAAGACTTCCTGCTGAAAATGACGAAACTATATCAAAGAGGAAATGAACACCATGATTAACTTTACCCAATTTGCAGAAAGTAATACCAACAAGAAATTGTCGGAATTGACCAATGAAGAAATCTACCTTCAGTTGCTTCACTATGTGAAAGAAGCGGCTGCAGACAAGCCTAAAAATACCGGAAAACGCAAGGTTTACTACATCTCAGCTGAGTTCTTGATCGGTAAACTCTTGTCCAACAACCTAATCAACCTCGGTATCTACAAAGACGTTCAAGCAGAATTGGCAGCGGCCGGCAAGTCCTTGGCGCAGGTAGAAGATGTTGAACCAGAACCATCACTTGGTAACGGTGGTCTTGGACGGTTGGCGTCTTGCTTTGTGGACTCTATGTCAACCCTTGGCATCAACGGTGAAGGTGTTGGCCTCAACTACCATTGCGGTTTGTTCAAGCAAGTCTTCAAAGACAACCAGCAAGAAGCAGAACCAAACTTCTGGATTGAAAACGACTCTTGGTTGATTCCGACTACTATCAGCTACGATGTACCGTTCAAAGACTTTACCCTGACATCTAAATTGGACCGTCTGGACATTCTTGGCTACAAAAAAGACAGCAAGAACTACCTTAACTTGTTTGATATTGAATCTGTTAACTATGACTTGATTGAAGATGGTATCTCTTTTGATAAGACCGACATCAAGGAAAACTTGACCCTCTTCTTGTACCCAGATGATTCAGACAAGAAGGGTGAATTGCTTCGTATCTACCAACAATACTTCATGGTATCAAATGCTGCTCAGCTTTTGATTGATGAAGCTATTGAGCGTGGATCAAACGTGCATGATTTGGCTGATTATGCTTATGTTCAAATCAACGACACCCACCCATCACTGGTTATCCCAGAATTGATTCGTCTGATGACAGAAAAACATGGCTTGGAATTTGCAGAAGCAGTGGCAATCGTTAAGAACATGACTGGTTACACCAACCACACCATCTTGGCAGAAGCCCTTGAGAAATGGCCGCTTGAGTTCTTGGAAGAAGTCGTGCCACACTTAGTGGACATCATCAAAGAATTGGATGCCTTGGTAGCCAAGGACGTTCCAGATGTAGCCCTTCACATCATCGATGAGTCTGGTCGTGTCCACATGGCCCACATGGACATCCACTTCTCAAACTCAGTCAACGGGGTTGCGGCTCTCCACACTGAAATCTTGAAAAACTCTGAATTGAAAGGTTTCTACGAGCTTTACCCAGAAAAATTCAACAACAAGACAAATGGTATCACCTTCCGTCGTTGGTTGGAATTTGCTAACCAAGACCTTGCGGATTACATCAAGGAATTGATTGGTGATGACTACTTGACAGATGCGACCAAGTTGGAGAAATTGCTTGCCTTCGCAGATGACAAGGAAGTGCATGCTAAGTTGGCTGAAATCAAGTTTAACAACAAATTGGCTCTTAAACGTTATTTAAAAGACAACAAGGGTATCGAATTGGACGAAAATTCCATCATTGATACACAAATCAAACGTTTCCACGAGTACAAACGCCAACAGATGAATGCCTTGTATGTCATCCACAAGTATCTTGAAATCAAGAACGGCAACCTGCCAAAACGTAAAATCACCGTTATCTTCGGTGGTAAGGCAGCTCCTGCTTATGTGATTGCTCAAGACATCATTCACTTGATTCTCTGCTTGTCTGAGTTGATCAACAACGACCCAGAAGTGAGCAAGTACCTCAACGTTCATTTGGTGGAAAACTATAACGTAACAGTTGCTGAGAAACTCATCCCTGCAACAGATATTTCTGAGCAAATCTCGCTTGCTTCTAAAGAAGCGTCAGGTACTGGTAACATGAAATTCATGCTCAACGGTGCTTTGACACTGGGTACGATGGATGGTGCCAACGTTGAGATTGCAGAATTGGCAGGAATGGACAATATCTACACATTCGGTAAAGACTCTGATACCATCATCGACTTGTACGACAAGGCTGGCTATGTATCTGCAGACTACTACAATGGCGATACCAACATTAAGCGCGCAGTTGACTTTATCGTCAGCGATGAAATCCGTGCCCTCGGCAACGACGAGCGCCTTGGTCGCTTGCACCATGAACTCATCTCTAAAGACTGGTTCATGACCTTGATTGACTTGGCTGAGTACATTGAAGTTAAAGAGCAAGTCTTTGCAGATTACGAGGATCAAGATTCTTGGAACAAGAAAGTTGTGCACAACATTGCTAAGGCAGGTTTCTTCTCATCTGACCGTACCATCGAGCAGTACAACGAAGACATCTGGCACAGTAAGTAAGCAACTGCAAGGCAGCAATGATCAACTAAGCTCTCCTTATATACAAAAACAGAATGTTTCGCTGGAAACATTCTGTTTTTGTTATCGTTTGGCCATGGAAACAAAACTAATCTTATCTGGACGGTAGCTGATGGTTCCATATTGGAAGGGGTGTCCATTGGCCAAGTAGGTGATACTGGTGACCACGACAACCATATCATAGTCGCCCAAGTCCATCTGTGTTCGTTCTTCCTCATTCGCATAGCGGAAGGAAATCTCCCGTCTAGAGTGGGAAATTTTAAGATGGAGTTCCTCCTCAAGATAACGGTAAATCGAACCTTCGACAATTTCGCGATTCAGATAAGGAACAAGGCGGCGGTCAAAATAGGATACTTCATACTCCAGACGCTCGCCATCAATGGTACGAACCCGTGCCACACGATAGAAGTCTACTTTTTCATCCACCTCCAGAATGGCCATTAAGGCCTCTTCACCTTGGATGATATAGAGATCTTTTAAGTGAGTCTGAATATCATGAAGAGCTAGGCGGTTGAGTTCGCCAGAAGTTTTAATCTCAGAAACGAACTGGCTCTTCATCAGGTTGTGTTCCAAAACGATTGAGTTGCGTCCTTGACGCTTTTGGATATAGCCATCCATTTCAAGCATAGATAATGCCTTGCGAATGGTGTCTTTTGAGTAGGAGTAATGCTCCATTAACTCGTTTTCGGTAGGTAATTCCTCATTGGGCTTCCAAATATGCTGCTCAATCTTTTCTTTAATGTCAGTGTAGACGTTCTTGTACTTGCTCATGATATGCTGCTTTCTCTACGAAGATTCTTCTATAAGTGTACCATAATTTTACTTAAAAATATAGCTGATGAATTAGGAACACCGTTCATTGTTTGGGACAGAAGGGCAGGAACGGCCTGACAGAAATAGTAGTTTTACGTAAAAGGTAAAATTGTTACGTAAAAATACTTGACAAGTGAAAACGTTTCCGTTAAAATAGGGATAAATTAACAGAAAGGAAAGCGCTTTATGACACAACGAACCAGTGGTGTACTGATGCATATTACCTCTCTACCAGGTCCATTTGGGATAGGAACCTTTGGAAAGGAAGCCTATGATTTTGTGGATTTTCTGGTGGAAACCAAGCAAACCTTTTGGCAATTACTGCCCCTCACCACAACTAGCTACGGAGATTCCCCTTATCAGTCCTTTTCAGCTATCGCTGGCAATCCGCATCTGATTGACTTTGCTTTACTCGCAAAAGACGGCTTTTTGCAAGAGAGTGATTACGAAGGGATTTGCTTCGGTGCTGACCCAACGCGTGTGGATTACGCTCTTCTGTATCAGATTAGGCGGCCAATCCTAGAAAAAGCAGTTAGGGCATTTTTGGCTGATGAGAAACAAAAAGTAGCCTTGTTAGAATTTGAAAAAGCGAACTCTTCCTGGCTCAATGATTATGCAGAATTTATGGCAATCAAGGAGTATTTTGGCAATCGTGCCTTGCAGGAGTGGGAAGATAAGGCAGTTGTAGCTCGTAACGAAGAAGCACTTGACAAGTACCGGTTAGCCTTGGCAGATAAAATCGACTACTTTAAGGTGTGTCAATATTTCTTCTTCAGCCAATGGAAGCAGCTCAAACGGTATGCGAATGAACGCCATATCAAGATTATCGGCGATATGCCTATTTACGTTTCCGCAGACAGCGTGGAAGTATGGACGAAACCTCAGCTGTTCAAACTGGACAGCGAGCGCAAGCCAACCTTTGTCGCAGGTGTTCCAGCAGATCAGTTTAGCGCAGATGGTCAGCTTTGGGGGAATCCGCTTTACGATTGGGCAGAGCATGAAAAAACCGGTTTTAGCTGGTGGATTTACCGCATTCACGAAAGTTTCAAACTGTATGATTTGCTTCGAATTGACCATTTCAAAGGATTTTCAGATTACTGGCAGGTTGATGGAAAAGCAACGGTTGCCAAAGTTGGCAGCTGGGAACCAGGCCCGGGTTACAGTCTGTTCAAAGTTGTCAAAGAAACGCTGGGAGATCTGCCGATTATCGCAGAAGACTTAGGAAATATTGATGCCAAGGCTAGAAAACTGCTCAATGATTGTGGCTATCCAGGTATGAAAATCTTGGAATTTGGTTTGAGTGATGTGACTGGCAAGAGCATTGATGCACCGCATCGCTGTATCCCAAATTCTATTGCCTATATGGGAACCCATGACAACGAAGTGGTCAACGGCTGGTACCAAAATTTGAGTGCTGAGCAGCAAGAGTACGTTGATGCATACAGCAACCGCAAGCCGATAGAACCTGTCAGTCAGGCCATGCTTCGCGTTCTTTTTGCAACAGTTAGTGATACAGCCATTGCGACCATGCAGGATATATTGGATCTGGGCGAAGATAGCCGGATGAACTACCCGTCAACCATCGGCGGCAACTGGCAGTGGCGCATGAGAGAAGAAGATTTGACCGAGGAGAGAAAAGCTTTTCTCATCAAGGTCACTCGCCTTTATCAACGTGTCAATGAAGCTTTGGAAGAAGCCTAGTCATGAGAAAAAATTAAAATCAGAAAGGAGGAAATCATGAAACTATTGACCATCAATGTTCATGCTTGGATGGAGGAACAGCAGGAAGAAAAACTAGAACGGCTGGCCCAAACGATTGCGGAGAAAAAATACGACGTGATTGCCCTCCAAGAGGTTAATCAGGAGATTTCGGCTCCGCGAATCAGTCGAGAATTGAAGGCAGATAATTATGGACTGCTATTGGTAAAACGGCTGAAAGAATTGGTCGGCGATGTCTATTCCTATTTTTGGAGCAATTCCCATATCGGATACAGTCGCTATGACGAAGGGATTGCGCTATTGACCAAGCTACCTGTTTATGAGGTTGATAGTTTTTACTGCAGCCAACATCAGACAGTGGATTCTATTTTATCTCGGAAGGTTTTAGGGGTGACTCTATCCTACAAGGGTCAGTTGATTGATGTCTATTCCTGTCATATCAACCTACCAGATTGTGATGGAGAGGATCAGCTGGAAAATGTACGAACCATCGTGGAACGGAGTCAGACGGAACGCCTCAAAATTCTGATGGGTGATTTCAATACAGATGCTATTTCGGACAAAAAATCCTATGAGGCTATTAAGGATTTAGGACTCTATGATAGCTATGAACTGACAGCAGATAAAGACTCTGGTATCACAGCGGAAAAGGCTATCGATGGCTGGACAGGTCACGCCCAAGGCAAACGTTTGGATTATATCTTTTTAAACCAAGAAAGGAGCATTCTATCAAGTCGGGTTATTTTCAACGGAAATAACAAACTCCCTATCTCAGACCATTATGGTGTGGAGATTATAGTAGATCTTTAGGAGAAACAATAAGATGAAAAAATTATTGAGCTTTGAATTTTGGCAAAAATTCGGAAAATGTTTGATGGTTGTTATCGCAGTTATGCCTGCGGCTGGTCTTATGGTGAGTATCGGTAACTCCATCCCCTTAATTGACGCAGATTCGGAAATTCTCATCCGTATCGGAAACATCATCGCCCAAATCGGTTGGGGGATTATTGGAAACCTTCACTTGCTCTTTGCGTTGGCTATCGGTGGTAGCTGGGCCAAGGAACGGGCGGGCGGTGCTTTCTCAGCTGGCTTGGCCTTTATCCTGATTAATCTCATTACAGGTCACTTCTTTGGGGTTAGCACAGACATGCTGGCAGATGCCGAAGCGACAGTGACTACGGTCTTTGGCACACAGATTCCTGTTTCAGGTTACTTTGTCAATATTCTAGGACAACCAGCCCTCAACATGGGTGTCTTCGTCGGTATTATTGCAGGTTTCGTTGGCGCTACAACCTTTAACAAATACTACAATTACCGCAAGCTTCCAGATGTCTTGACCTTCTTTAACGGCAAGCGTTTTGTGCCATTCGTGGTCATCTATCGCTCTGTCCTTGTGGCTCTTGCGTTGGCAGTTTTCTGGCCTCTAGTTCAAACAGGAATTAACAGTTTTGGTAAATGGATTGCCAACTCACAAGATACGGCTCCTATCCTAGCTCCATTCGTTTACGGTACCTTAGAGCGTCTTCTTTTGCCGTTTGGTCTGCATCATATGTTGACGATCCCAATGAACTACACCTCTCTAGGCGGTACTTACGAAATCTTGACCGGTGCCCAGGCAGGTACCCAAGTATTTGGGCAAGACCCGCTCTGGCTGGCATGGATTACCGATTTGATTAACCTCAAAGATGCTGGCGATATGAGTCAGTACAATGACCTTCTTGCGACTGTCACACCTGCTCGCTTCAAGGTTGGTCAAATGATTGGTTCAAGTGGTATTCTCATGGGCTTGACCTTTGCTATGTACCGCAATGTAGATAAGGATAAGATGAAGAAGTACAGAGGGATGTTCTTGTCATCTGCTCTCGCTGTCTTCTTGACAGGGGTAACAGAGCCAATCGAGTTTATGTTCATGTTTGCAGCTCTTCCTCTTTATATTGTCTATGCCTTGGTGCAGGGTGTCGCCTTTGCGATGGCAGATATCGTCAACCTGCGCGTCCATTCATTTGGGAATATTGAGTTTCTCACCCGTACTCCGATGGCTCTGAAGGCCGGTATCGGTATGGATCTTGTTAACTTTGTCTGGGTAAGTATCCTTTTTGCAGTTCTGATGTACTTCATTGCAGACTTCATGATTAAGAAATTCAACCTTGCAACTGCTGGTCGCAATGGAAACTATGACACTGAAACAACAGACGCTCCTGCTGGTGAAGCGGGAACAGCGGATGCTAACTCACAAGTTGTTCAAATCATCAACCTCTTGGGAGGCCGTGAAAATATTGCGGATGTTGATGCCTGCATGACTCGCCTGCGCGTGACAGTTAAGAATATTGCGCAAGTCGGAGAGGAAAATGCTTGGAAACAAGCTGGGGCCATGGGTCTAATTATTAAAGATTCAGGGGTTCAGGCAGTATACGGGCCAAAGGCAGATGTTCTCAAGTCTGATATTCAAGACCTCTTGGAGTCAGGAGTTGAAATTCCTAAAAGCAATCTATCAGCAGCTACAACAACAGACACTCCAACCACCTTTAAAGGGCTGACTGTTGCTGTCCAATCCGTAGCGGAAGGTCAAGTTCGCCCAATCACAGAAGTGAAAGATCCCGTTTTCTCACAAAAAATGATGGGTGATGGCTACGCAGTAGAACCAGCAAACGGCAATGTTTATGCCCCCGTATCAGGTCTAGTTACTAGTGTATTCCCAACCAAACATGCGATTGGTCTCTTGACAGACGAAGGTTTGGAAATTTTGGTACACGTTGGTCTTGATACAGTAGCTCTCAACGGTGCACCATTCTCTGCTAAGGTAGCAGATGGCCAACGCGTTGAAGCAGGCGACCTGCTCTTGGTCGCAGACCTAGAGGCTATCCGTTCGGCAGGACGTGAAACTACTATCGTTGTTGCCTTTACAAATACAGCAGAAATCAAATCGGTGACGCTTGATAACCTCGGCCAAGTGACCAAAGATAGCCAGGTTGCAACGGTTGACTTGTAAGAACGAAAAGAAATGAAGACAGTTCTCTTAGAGAGGCTCTCTTCATTTTTTTAGTCGCAAAAAAAACTCTTAGAAGCCAGAGGTCTAAGAGTCTTCTAGTTTTAAAGATTGAAGGTGGCAGCAGCATTGTGTAAAATGTGCATGGCCATAACGAGTTCCAGGCGCTTGGTCTTGTAGTAAACCAGAGAGTAGACCAGGCCGATGCCTCCGTAAATGCCCCAACTAATTAAGTTTGTTGGTATGTGCATGGCCCCAAAAATCAGGCTACTGATGATGACGCCAATGATAGGATATTTTTCAAAGAGATAGCCGATAATCCCAGCCCGAAAGGTCCATTCTTCCAAAATCGGACCGCAAATAGCAACGATGATAAAGAGGAGGGGAAAACTGAAGTTGGTAAACATATTTGCCAACACAGCATCATTGGCAGTGCTTTTGATATCCATATTTTGGAGTGAAAAGATTCCTACACGAACCAAAACTCGTGTCAGAATGGTCATCCCAAGGACAACGGCAAAGTCTTTTACTGTCCAACCTTTGAGTTTGGGTAGAGGGATTTGAGCAGCTTTTGCAATAAGCCAAGTGAGGTAAATCGAGGCGATAGCACTGGCGGTGATGATGAACTCCGTCAACAGATTGGGGTCATAGGGCGTGTTCGTTAAGACGCTTGAGGCCATGGTAAAGCCCATGATAAAGGTCCAGATTTGAGATATCATAAAGACAAGGAGCAACCAGAGGACCTTGGTAAATATTTTCATAAACAACCTTCTTTCTATGAATGCCTGTATTGATTATAGGATTTTCAGAAAAAAATGACAAGGTAGGAATGAAAGAACTGTTCAATATTCCTGTATGTGTTGAATTTCTTTTTTAACTTTTTCAGAGATAAAAAGAAAATAAATAGAACAAACGAGAAAAACGAGAGGAATTAAACCACTCCGAAATAGAGCAAACGGTATTTCAAGCAAAAAACCAAACCAGAAGGAGAAGCCTTCTCGTTCCCAAAGGCCAGGGGTCAGAAACCAAGATTTGGGATTCCAAGGGTAAAAACCGTTGTTGATATTGCTTTGGTAAAAAAGGAAGAAATAGACTAAAAAGATGGTAAAGTAGGTTAGTGCAAACTGTTGGTAGCGTTTATGAACAGCAACCAAGGATTCTCGGTCGGAGAAAATTTCAGTACTAGAAGAATTGGTCGCTTGCTGGAAATAGTGCATACCACTGCGTCTGCTCCCCTCCAGACAGTTCCAACCGGTTTCCTGAAATAAAGATAGGTATTCAAGGTAGTCTTGTCTTTTAATATGTTCATGAAAATCCAATCGTACCAAGAGCGGACTTCCTTGATGTTCTTCAAACTGGTAGATGCCAAGCCAAGGATTGATCTTGGTCAGGCGGTAACCTTGAGATTGAATGTGGTTAATCCAAGTTTCTTCGTTCTTCATGCTGGTAAATAATTTCCATTTTTTCATAACTAAACCTCCTTACAGATGGCGAGATTTGGCAAGCAGTGCTAATTTGCGGATGCGCTCGGTTTCAAGCGCCACTATTTCCCTTCCAGCAGCCGTTAGCTGATAGACCTTTCGGCGCTTGTCTGTGCTGGGAAGAGCAACAATCCATTGCAGTTTCAATAGGTTTTCGATGGCACCATACATAGTACCAGCTGCAATGCGGACATCTCCATCGCTCATTTCTTCCACGGTTTGCATGATGCTATAACCATGGGCCGGTTTGAGCAAGGCTAGCAAAATATAACAAGTGGTTTCTGTTAGGGGTAAATGCTTATTACGTTTCATAGCTCCTCCTATATATCGTTCAACTGTATATCGCTTGCATTTGAAAAAATCTTCTCAATCTGTGCCAAATATGGTATAATAAAACGATTTTAAAAAATGCAGGAGGTTCCCCATGGGACGTAAATGGGCCAATATTGTAGCCAAGAAAACCGCTAAAGACGGTGCCAACTCGAAAGTTTACGCCAAATTTGGTGTTGAGATTTATGTAGCAGCGAAAAAGGGTGATCCAGATCCAGAAACCAACTCAGCCCTCAAATTCGTTATCGACCGGGCCAAGCAGGCACAAGTACCAAAACACATCATCGACAAGGCCATTGACAAGGCCAAAGGAAACACAGACGAAACCTTCGTAGAAGGTCGTTACGAAGGCTTTGGACCAAATGGCTCTATGCTGATTGTTGATACCTTGACTTCAAATGTCAACCGTACAGCAGCCAATGTTCGCTCTGCCTTTGGTAAAAATGGCGGAAATATGGGAGCGTCTGGCTCCGTTTCCTTCATGTTTGACAAAAAAGGTGTTGCAGTTTTTGCAGGTGACGATGCGGACAGTATCTTTGAGTTGCTTCTAGAAGCTGATGTAGAAGTGGACGATGTGGAAGCAGAAGATGGCACCATCACTGTCTACACCGCACCAACTGACCTCCACAAGGCTATCCTAGCCCTCCAAGAATCAGGTATCACCAGCTTCCAAGTAACCGAACTGGAAATGATTCCCCAGTCAGAAGTTACCCTTGAAGGCGATGATCTAGCAACCTTTGAAAAACTCTACGACGCCCTCGATGATGACGAAGACGTCCAAAAAATCTATACGAATGTAGATGGGTTCTAGGACGTGGGACGTCCTAGAAGGTTGGAAATGAGAACCAGCGGTAGCTGGTTTTCTTTGTAGCCAACTGTTCGGGGGACAGTAATTTTTTCAAGAAGGTTGGAGATAAGAACTGCTGGCAGGCGGTTTTCTTTCTAGTGGGACGTCCTAGAAGGTTGGAAATGAGAACCAGCGGTAGCTGGTTTTCTTTGTATCCAACTGTCCGGGGGACAGTCATTTTTATTAGAAGGTTGGAGATAGGAACCGCCGGCAGGCGGTTTTCAGAGCTAATTGAAATCAGAATCGTCGGCAGATTGCTTCAAATTATGGCTTGAGAGCACAAAAAAGGTTCAAACTCAATCGGTTTGAACCTTTTCATATCAGTTTATTTAGTGCTTAAAGAGGGCGTGAGTGGCTTGGTGGACGTAGCGGGCTGTGGCCGCATTGTTCATGGTGTAGAGGTGAACACCATGAACATCATTGGTCACCAGGTCAATAATCTGATCCACTGCATAGGCCAGACCAGCCGCTCGGAGGGATTCTGGGTTGTGTTCGTATTTTTCCAGAATAGCCTTAAACTTTCTTGGTAGGCGGATGTTTTCACAGGTTTTTAGAAGACGGAGGGCCTGATTCCTGTTGATGATGGGCATAATCCCTGCAATAATAGGCACCTCGATGTCTGCTAGGGAACATTTCTCCTGAAAATCGTAGAAAACCTCGTTGTCAAAGAAGAGCTGGGTGACCAGACTAGAACAGCCTGCATCAACTTTCTTTTTCAGATTCTTGATGTCAGATACAGAGTTTGGTGACTCTGGATGGACTTCTGGGTAGCAGGCACCGATGATGTCAAAGTGAGGGGCCTCCTCTTTGATAAAGGAAACCAAATCCGTCGCATAACGAAAGTCCTCCTTGGGAGGAAGTCCGTCAATAATGTCGCCACGAAGTGCCAAGATTCGTTGTACCCCGATGTCATCAAGTGCGGTCAGGACAGATTTCACCTTGTCCCTTGTCAGATAGGCAGCCGGCAAGTGGGCAATCGAGGGAATCTGGAGGTCATTATGAATATGGTCTGCCAGACGAATGGTAGTTTCTTCCACATTGAGGTTGTTGTTGCTACAAGTAACACTGATAAAATGAGGGGCCAAGTCCTGCATCTCCTTGAGGGCTTGGAGTATTTTTGTATTGCCTACTTCTGGTTTAGGAGGAAAAATTTCAAAGGAGAGGCTGGGAGCTTGACCTGTCATATATCTTAGAGTTCCTTTCTAGCTGCCTTGGCCGCTTGTGTCAAGTGGATAAGGCTTTCTTTTGTTTCACGTTCACCGCGTGTTTTCAGACCACAGTCTGGGTTGATCCAAACCTTTTCTTTTGGTACTTTGGCAAGAATTGCTGTAATAGTATGTGCAATTTCTTCAACGGCAGGGACCCGCGGTGAGTGGATGTCATAGACACCAGGGCCAACCTGAGTTTGGAAGTTCTTAGCCTTGAGTTCATCGAGGATGACCAGGTTTGAACGGCTAGCTTCAAAGGAGATAACGTCCGCATCCATATTGTCGATGGCTGGGATGATGTCGGTAAATTCGCTGTAACACATGTGGGTGTGGATTTGCGTATCTGGAGCAACAGTAGAGTGTACCAAGCGGAAGGCTGGAATAGCCCAATCAAGGTATTCGCTATACCAGTCGCTGCGGCGCAGTGGCAATTTTTCACGAAGGGCAGCTTCGTCGATTTGGATAATCTTGATACCAGCCGCTTCCAGGTCAAGAACCTCCTCCTTAATCGCAAGGGCGATTTGAAGGGTAGATTCCTTGATGGTAATGTCCTCACGAGGGAAAGACCAGTTGAGGATAGTGACAGGGCCTGTCAACATGCCTTTGACTGGTTTGTTTGTGCGGCTTTGGGCGTAGCTAGACCACTTGACAGTAATTGGGTTTAGACGAGTGACATCTCCCCAGATGATTGGTGGTTTCACCCCACGCATACCGTAAGATTGAACCCATCCGTTCTTACTAAAGAGGTAGCCAGACAGGTTTTGACCGAAGTATTCGACCATGTCGTTGCGCTCAAATTCACCGTGAACGAGGACATCAAAGTCCACTTCTTCCTGCCATGCAATCCATTCATCTGTACGGGCAGCAAGGAAGGCATCGTATTCTGCTTCTGTGATTTCGCCACGGCGGAAGGCTAGACGCTTGCTACGGACATCCTTGGTTTGTGGGAAGGAACCGATGGTGGTGGTTGGCAAGAGCGGTAACTGGAGTTTTTTGCGTTGGATGGCTTCGCGCTCAGCAAAGGCAGGTAAGCGTGTATAGTCCGCATCTGTCAATCCTGCTAGGCGCTCTTCCAAAGCTCTGTCTTTGCCAACCCGTTCGAGGGCAAAGAGGGCCTTGTTGGTTGCTAGGGCTGCATCGCCTTGCCCCTTGCGGATGGCATCCAAATCACGCAATTCGCTCAATTTTTCAACAGCAAAGGCAAAGTGGTTGAGGATGGCAGGCTCAAATTCTTCATTAGCAGTTGTAAATGGCACATGAAGGAGGGAGCAAGAGGTGGTCAAGACTAGGTTTTGGGCTGGAATGGCATCTAGGATAGCCAGACTCTTCTCATAATTGTTCCGCCAGATGTTTTTACCATTGACGATACCTGCGTAGAGGGTTTTATCAGCTGGGAAGCCGGTTGCCACAAGAGCAGCTGTTTCCTTGCCTTCAACAAAATCTAGTCCAATGGCATCCACTGGAAGCTTGGTCAATTCTGTGTAAATATCACGCACATCGCCAAAGTAGGTCTGGATGAGAACTTGCAGGCCTTTTTTATCTGCCAAGAGTGTTTGATAGATGTTTAGGAAGAGGGATTTTTCTTCTGCGGTCAAATCCTTAACCAGGCTAGGCTCGTCCAACTGGATTTTCTCAGCACCAAGCTCTGCCAATTTGGCAAAGACTTGTCCATAGGCTGCGACCAAGCTAGCTGCTACGTCTGCCGCAGTCACCCCATCTTCAAACTCGGTCAGTTGAAGGAGGGTAAAGGGGCCTACCAAAACAGGACGGGTGATGATTCCCAAGTCTTTTGCTTCTTGGAATTCATCGAAGATTTTGTGGCCAGCTAGTTTAATCTCAGTATCTTTTTCGATAGCTGGAGCGATGTAGTGGTAGTTGGTGTTGAACCATTTTTTCATGGGTCTTGCACGGACATCACCTTTTTCCCCTTGGTAACCGCGCGCCAGGGCAAAGTATTTTTCAAGGTCGGTTAAGTCCAAGGCTTGAATAGATTGGGGAACAATGTTGAAGAGGACAGCTGCGTCCAAAACATTGTCATAATGAGAGAAGTCATTGCTTGGAATCTCAGTGATACCAGCTTCTTTGACGATCTGCCAGTGCTTAGCTCGCAGGTCTTTGGCTGCAGCCAAGAGCTCTTCTTGGGCAATTTCCTGACGGAAGTATTTTTCAGTGATAAATTTCAATTCGCGGTGCTCGCCGATACGAGGGAAGCCGATGATGGTTGTAGACATAAGTATCCTCCAAAAAAATTGCTATGACAGTATACTAACAGAAAATGGATAGCTTGTATAATTGAAAAAAATTAGGGATTGATATAGTTTCAGGCTATAACTAACTGGAGAAAAAGGCTTAAAAAGCTTGATGTAGGTATAGTTTTTACAAATGAAAGGCAAAAAGAGGCAGATGATAGTGATAGGCCCTGCTTCAAAAATAGCTGATATAAAATTCTAATGGCTCCATAAAATTTTTATATTAGACAGTTCAAACATCAGACGGTAAAATGAAACAAACCAGAAAGGAGGTGCCAGTATGGCCAAGGTGATTGTTGGAATTACAGGAAATGAAAAGGAACTGCCAGCCATGTCTGGTCTCAAATATGTTACAGTAGCTCGTGATTTAGCTGACGGTGTAAAAAAAGCAGGTGGACTCCCCATCGTCATTCCGATGGGAAATCCTAGTTTAGCCAAAGATTATGTAGCTATGGTAGATAAATTAATCCTATCTGGTGGACAACATGTTGACCCGCGGTTCTATGGAGAAGACAGAACCATTGACAGCGATGACTACCTGCTGGCCCGGGATGAGTTTGAGATTGCTCTTATTAAAGAAGCCATTCGGCAGCAAAAGCCGATTTTTGCTGTTTGCCGAGGGATGCAGTTGCTCAATGTTGCCTTGGGAGGAAGCCTTCGTCAGGAAGTCAGCGGCCACTGGCAAAAAGACTTGCGCGGGACTTCTCATGGTCTCAAGGTCAAGCCTCACAGCCGGGTCAGTCAATTATTTGGTCAAGGAAGCCAAATCAATTCTTTTCACCATCAGAGCATCAAGCAGCTAGCACCGGGCTTGGTGGCAACAGCCCACGATCCTCGTGATGGAACGATTGAAGCATTTGAAAGCCAAGGAGCGCTTGCCTTGTTGGGCATCCAGTGGCACCCAGAGTTTCTCTGCCAGAATTGTGACCAAAATCGCTTGCTCTTTGACTATCTGGTTCACCAGTTATAGATGCTTCGAAGGTGCTTATTAGTTTTTGCAAGAACATGATAGGGTTTTGTTATAACTTTTAACTATATCTGGACATAAAAATTCTCTAATAGCCAGATAGACCGACTTATGTTAAGATAAATATAGTTTATTTTTAAGGAGATTTTACAATTATGAAATTGAAACGCTTATTCAGTTTTGCAGCAGTAGCTGCACTCTCATTTGCAGGCTTGGCAGCTTGCGCTAGCAGCACAGACTCAGCATCAACAGATGCAACAACGGTTCGCGTTGGTGTGATGAGCTTGAGTGACTCAGAGCAGGCACGTTGGGACAAGATTCAAGAATTGCTTGGTGATGAAGTGAAGCTGGAGTTTACTCAGTTTACTGACTACTCCCAACCAAACAAGGCACTTGCTGAAGACCAAGTGGACATCAATGCCTTCCAGCACCACAACTTCCTCAACAACTGGAATGAAGAAAACAACGGTGACTTGGTAGCTATTGCTGATACCTACATCGCTCCAATCCGTCTGTATTCTGGCACACAAGATGGAAAAAACAAATACACCTCTGTTGACCAAATTCCTGACGGAGCTGAAATCGCAGTTCCAAATGACCCAACGAATGAAAGCCGCGCCCTCTACCTTCTTCAGGCAGCTGGTCTGATTAAGGTTGGTGTTTCTGGTACGGCCTTGGCAACGAAGGCAGACATCACTGAAAACAAAAAGAATTTGACGATCACAGAGTTGGATGCCAACCAAACAGCAAGTTCTCTTAGCTCAGTGGATGCAGCAGTTGTAAACAACACCTTCGTATTGGAAGCTGGTTTGGACTACAAGAATGCTCTTTACAAGGAGCAAAAAGATGAGAACTCTTCTCAATGGTACAACCTGATTGCTGCTCGCAAAGATTGGGAATCATCTGATAAGGCGGAAGCCATCAAGAAAATTATCGAAGCTTACCACACAGATGAAGTGAAAAAAGTAATCGAAGAAACTTCAGACGGTATGGATGAGCCAGTTTGGTAAAAAGAAAAAGGACAAGAGGCGTGTGAGAGCATACGCCTTCTTCGTCTGTTAACGCTCTGTGAAAATCAAAAGGAAGAAGTCTGGAACAATGTCCATTTGATCTAGGCCTTGATTTTCATTGAGTACAAGGAGTAATGAATGTCAAGACAGGAAGAACAAATTAGAAAATTTGAAGCGGATGCTTTAGCTCAGGCTTATATGGAGAAGTTTCGGGTTTTAATTTCAAAAAAATCAATCTTTGCCCAGCAAGTGGGTCTCTTGGAGGTGGCTAGCTATCTCAAGGAGATTTTTGAGGAAGCCGGAGCCCAGATAACCTTGGACACTTCATTTGCGGCCCCGTTTGTCATGGCCAAATTCGCAAGTCCAAGACCAGATGCTCCAAGCCTCATCTTCTATAATCACTACGATACAGTACCGGCAGACGGCGACCAGCTGTGGTCCAGCCCCGCCTTTGAATTGACCATTCGAGATGGACATTTTTATGGTCGGGGTGTCGATGATGACAAGGGGCATATTATTGCTCGCCTGACAGCGGTTGAAAAATATCTGAGCCAGCATCAACAACTTCCTGTCAACATCATCTTTATCATGGAAGGGGCGGAAGAGTCTGCCTCTGTTGATTTGGACAAGTATTTGGTCAAATATCAGGCGGACTTAGCAGGAGCAGATTTACTGGTCTGGGAACAGGGGCATCGCAATACCCTGGGCCAGCTGGAAATTGCCGGTGGAAATAAGGGGATTGTCACCTTTGATTTGACGGTTCAATCTGCCGCCTTGGACATTCACTCGTCCTACGGTGGGGTTATTGATTCAGCTAGCTGGTACTTGCTTGCAGCTCTTCAAACCATGCGGGACGCCAATGGTCGTATCCTGATAGATGGTATTTATGAACAGGTTATCGAACCAAACGAGCGAGAAATGGCCTTGGTAGAGGAATTTGCTCTGGCAAGCAGTCAGTCTGTGACTGAAATCTATGGACTAACCTTGCCGACCTTGGTAGAAGACCGCAAGGCTTTTCTGAAGCGTCTTTTCTTTGAACCATCCATCACTATCGAAGGGTTATCAACAGGTTATCTAGGTCAAGGAGTTAAGACGATTATCCCTGCACAGGCTAGTGCCAAGATGGAGGTGCGATTGGTACCGGGTCTTGAGCCAAATGATGTATTGGATAAAATTCGTCAGCACCTAGACCGGCATGGTTTTGGTCAGGTTGAGGTTGTCTTTACGCTTGGCGAGATGAGCTACCGAAGCGACATGTCAGCGCCAGCTATTGTTAAGGTGATTGATTTGGCGAAACGGCTGACTCCAGAAGGAGTGGCGGTACTGCCGACTTCGCCTGGAACAGGGCCTATGCATACAGTCTTTCATGCCCTAGGTGTGCCGATTGCCGGTTTTGGGATTGGAAACGCCAACAGCCGGGATCATGCAGGTGATGAGAATGTCAGCATTGCCGACTATTACAGCCATATTGAACTAATCGAGGAGTTAATTGCAAGTTATGACTAAGGAAATAATCAAATTAGACCAAATCGATGTTACCTTCCATCAGAAAAAGAAGACCATCGAAGCAGTCAAGGATGTCACTATCCATATCAACCAAGGGGATATTTACGGTATCGTTGGTTATTCAGGTGCCGGCAAGTCTACCTTGGTGCGGGTTATCAACCTGTTACAGGTACCGACAGCAGGCAA
The DNA here is from genome assembly GCF_018137985.1 of Streptococcus oriscaviae. Taxonomy (NCBI): domain Bacteria; kingdom Bacillati; phylum Bacillota; class Bacilli; order Lactobacillales; family Streptococcaceae; genus Streptococcus; species Streptococcus oriscaviae. The sequence continues at coordinate 1,908,573 of NZ_CP073084.1, forward strand.
AATCACTATTGACGAGGACGTCATTTTTGAAGGGGGAAAAGTAACCCTGACTCCTGAACAATTGCGGAGCAAGCGCCGTGAAATCGGGATGATCTTCCAGCATTTCAACCTGATGGCCCAGATGACAGCTGAAGAAAATGTGGCCTTTGCTCTCAAGCACTCTGGTCTTTCCAAGGAAGAAAAAAAGGCCAAGGTTGCCAAGTTATTGGAGTTGGTCGGTCTGTCGGATCGGGCGGAGAACTATCCGGCCCAGTTGTCCGGTGGTCAAAAGCAGCGGGTTGCGATTGCGCGTGCCTTAGCCAATGATCCTAAGATTCTGATTTCAGATGAATCTACTTCTGCCCTTGATCCCAAGACGACCAAGCAGATTTTGGCTTTGTTGCAGGAGCTAAACGAGAAATTAGGTCTAACCATTGTCATGATTACGCATGAAATGCAGATTGTTAAAGACATCTGTAATCGTGTGGCGGTGATGCAGGACGGACGTTTAATCGAAGAAGGTTCTGTTCTTGAAATTTTTTCACACCCACAGCAGGCTTTGACTCAGGATTTCATCAAGACAGCAACAGGTATTGATGAAGCCTTGGTGAAAATCTACCAGCAAGACATCGTTCGCAACCTGCCAAGTGACAGTCTGCTAGTTCAGCTTAAGTATGCAGGTTCAAGTACAGACACAGCCATAATCAATGACCTCTATAAGTTTTACCAAGTGTCTGCCAATATTCTCTATGGGAATATCGAGATTTTGGATCATGTCCCAGTCGGTGAGATGGTCGTTATCCTATCCGGTGAGCCTAATCAGCTACACCAAGCCTTGGAAGCTGTAACCGAAGCCAAGGTTCAAGTGACCATTTTGAAAGGAGCAAACTAAATGCTAGAATGGATTCAAGCAAACTTTCCAGATGTATACAAATTGGGTTGGGATGGTGATACTGGCTGGTTGACCCATACCTACCTGACTCTTTACATGACCTTTGCTTCTTTTGCGGTTGGTGGATTCATGGGCTTGGTATCTGGTCTTCTCTTGGTCTTGACCGGTCCGCGTGGTGTGATTGAGAACAAGACAGTTTTTTGGATTTTGGACAAAATTGCGTCCATCTTTCGGGCCATTCCGTTCATTATTCTTCTTGCTGCTATTGCGCCGTTTACCAAATTGCTTGTGGGCACCACGATTGGGACAACAGCTGCCTTGGTACCTTTAGCTTTGTCGGTCTTTCCTTTCTTTGCCCGTCAGGTGCAAGTGGTCTTGTCAGAATTGGATCGGGGGGTTATTGAAGCAGCTCAGGCGTCAGGCGCTACCTTCTGGGACATCGTTATGGTTTACCTGCGCGAAGGCCTGCCTGATTTGATTCGTGTGACCACGCTGACCTTGATTTCACTGGTTGGGTATACAGCTATGGCAGGAGCCATTGGAGGCGGAGGTCTGGGCCAGGTAGCTCTGTCTTATGGTTATCTGCGCTACAATGATGATGTGACCTTCTTGGCGACCTTCTTGATTTTGGTTATTATTTTCCTTATCCAGTTTATAGGGGATTTCCTAACCAGAAAACTGAGTCATAAATAAGTGTAAAACTAGGCAAATCTGCCTAGTTTTTGCTATACTGTAAGTAAGTTGGAGAAAGGAGCATAGACATGAAACACTTTACAATGAACAATGGCTTGACCATTCCTGCTATCGGTTTTGGGACCTTCCTATCCAAAGATGGTGAAGAGGTCTACAATGCTGTACTGACAGCTCTCAAGGCGGGTTATCGCCATATTGATACAGCAGCCATTTACGGCAATGAGGCCAGCATAGGCCGTGCTATCAAGGATTCCGGCATTCCGCGTGAGGGGTTATTCATTACTACCAAACTCTGGAATGATGCCCACGGCTATGAGGAAGCAAAGGCTGCTTTTGCCAAATCCATGGAAAAATTGCAGCTAGATTATTTGGATCTCTATCTCATTCATTGGCCAAATCCGCTTGCTATCCGCGATCGTTGGCAAATGGCTAATGCGGCTGCCTGGAGAGCCATGGAAGAATTGGTAGAAGAAGGGAAAATCCGCTCAATTGGTGTCAGCAATTTCATGGTTCACCACATGGAAGAACTCTTAAAGACAGCGACCATAGTACCTGCTGTCAACCAAATTCGTCTGGCACCGGGAGTCTATCAAGAGGAGATTGTCGCCTACTGTAAGGAAAAGGGCATTATCCTCGAAGCCTGGAGTCCACTGGGCAGGGGAGAACTCTTTGAACATCCGACCATGCTCGCCTTGGCTGAAAAGTATGGTAAGACAGTTGCCCAGATAGCTCTTGCCTGGTCTTGGGCACATGATTTTCTTCCACTACCAAAATCTGTAACTGATAAGCGGATTGTGGAGAATATCCAATTCCAAGACATCCAGTTATCAGATGAAGATTTAGCTCAAATTACCGCTATTACTGGCGTAACAGGTGCCTACAATCCAAATGAAGTTGGATTTTAAAGATTGTGAAGTCATTCGGGTGAACCGAATGACTTTTTTGGTTCAAAATAGGACACCTGCTGTCAGTTTATCGTGCTATAATAGCATTAGGAGGTGAGCCAAATGAAAGAGAGTCGTCTATTTGGACTGCTTTATACGATTTTAGAGCGAAAAAGAGTAACTGCCAAAGAATTGGCAGAAAAATTCGAGGTATCTATCCGAACCATTTATCGAGATTTGGACGCTCTCAGTGCCAGCGGCATTCCAGTCTATACCCAAAAGGGGAGAACAGGCGGGATTGCAATAGCAGAAGAATTTGTCCTCAGCAAGTCACTCTTAACGGTTGATGAGAGAGAGCAGATACTATCATCCCTCCATGGTTTATCTGCTGCCGGAAAGGGGGATGAAGATCAACTTCTGACCAAGTTGTCCGCACTTTTTCGGCTCAAGCAAACCAAATGGATTGAGATTGATTTTAGTTTCTGGCAGAAAGATCAGGCTTACGACTCTCTTTTTCAGGATATAAAAGAAGCTATTCTAGATAAGAAAATCCTTGCTTTTACCTATTTTTCAAGCAGGGAGGAAGAAAGTAGACGTCGAGTCAAACCTATCCGCCTTCTTTTTAAGGGACAGGATTGGTATCTCTACGCCTATTGCTTGTTACGAAAGGACTTTCGCTATTTTAAACTCTCTCGCATCCGCCAATTGAAAACAGAAAATATTCAGTTTGAGGAGGATTTTGGAGATTTTCGTTTGAAAACAGAGTTGCCACAGCAAGATACTATCGCAGTTTGTCTGAAATTTGACAGGAATCAGGCTTTTCGTGTTTATGATGAACTGGGTCAGCTTGTCAGTGAGGATCAGGCAGGTAACCTTTATGCAACTGTTCATTTACCAGCAGATTATAATCTGTATCAATACATTTTTTCCTTCGGAGAGGGCGTAGAGGTACTGAAGCCGGAGTCTGTCCGCCATCAGGTCAAAGAGATGATTGAAAAAATGGCAGAAAAATATAAAAGCTGACAAGAGCTGACAGGTTTGATGTGTTATACTAAAGTCAGAAAGGAGGGATTCGTCAGGGAATACAACTGGAAAAAGGAAGAAAAGGTGTTCTTTGGAGCAAAACCAAGCCAGAACTACTGGAGGTATAGTCGCAGAGAAGTTTATCGAAACAGCAGTCACCAGACAGACCCTAAACAATTTAAAACTATTCTACGTTACAATCTCGTAAAGGAGGATTTCCATGGCTAGACCAAGCAGCAAGACAGATTTACTAGAAGCAGCCAGCAGTCAGTATGAACAACTGCAAAATTTAATGGCAAGTTTGACAGATATTGAATTGACAAGCCCCTTTGATTTTTCCGGAGATAGTAAGAAAAAAGAAGCCCATTGGGCCAGAGATAAGAATCTCAGAGATGTCCTCATTCACCTTTATGAATGGCACCAACTCCTGCTCAAATGGGTTGCTGCCAATCAAGGCGGTCAGAGTCAGACCTTTCTTCCCGCACCTTATAACTGGAGAACCTACGGGCAGATGAACATGGCTTTCTGGGAAAAGCACCAAACAACTCCCTTGGAGGAAGCCAGGGCGCTTTTTGAAGAATCCCATCAGGCGGTTCTTGATCTAGCAGCATCCTTTAGCAATGAGCAGCTCTTTAACAAGAATGTCTTTGACTGGGTAGGAGGAACTAGTCTAGGTTCTTATTTTGTCAGTGCCACAGCCAGCCACTACGACTGGGCCATTAAAAAGCTTAAGGCTCATAGGAAAAAGTGTGGGAATATAATCCGAGAAAGGTAGAAGGATAGGAATCGCTTTTTATTCAGGCGGTTCCTATTTTTATGCTGTGCTGATATGGCTTGAGGAGCGAATAAACGGTCTATATCGCCTGTATGATAAGGTTGACCAGTGTGATTTTTATCAAAAAAGAAAGCCTATTACTTGATAAATCGCTTGTTATACTAGTATAACAAGGCTTGACTTTCCAGCCAAGCCTTCCTAAAAAGCAAAAAAAGGAGAAACATATGTGTCCGAAATGTGGAAGTCATCAGGTTGTTAAAATTGGAGATAATCACTCAGGTTTAATATTTTCAAGTGGCAAGCAGGCTGAAACGTATTATCGGTGTAAAAATTGCTATCATAAATGGATTGAACATAGATAGGTTTTGGAGGTAAAAATGCTAGACCAAGAGGATTTGCAACTAATCGAGCAATTTAATGCTGAAAATTTACAACAAAAAAATAGAATTGCGGAAGAATATCGGCATTACGATATTCCAAATGTCTATAAGAATGATCGTGCTAAGGAAGCACCGACCTATGAGCTCTACCTTATGAATAAGATTGAGTTGTCGCCGGAAGATGAGAAGGCCATTGATAAATTAGGCGTGAAAGCAGGAAATTTTGAAAGGGTTCGACATCTGACCAGTCAAGTAATGTCATCTGAAGAGTGGTATCAATCGGTTTATGGAATTGGATTTTTTGAACAATTTAACATGAATGAATTGAGCTGGTACCTCTATGATGCGGCTATCTTGATGAGTAAATTAGAGGGAGCAAATAGGTGGTTTCATACGTTGGAACTTTCTGAAGTTGAGAGGCGAAAAAAAGGCAACTACTTATGGTGGATTTTAGGTTTCCTTCTATTCTTATTTGCAGGTGAGTTACTGTCCTATGGCTTAAAGAATGCCCACATGCTTCTAATTTACATAGTATTGATGTTGGGTCTAGGGTATTTTATTAAAAATAGCCAAGAACGAAAGAAAGTAGAACTATCTCATATTCAAAAAGAAAAACAGGAAGCTCAAGGCTGTCTAGATTGACATTTTCAAAAGGCCGGGGAACACCCTCTTATTCAGCAACAAGCTCAAAACAGTTCCTCCTTCTTTTTTGATACCATGCGGATGTATGTTAATGAGGGACGGGCTAGGACGCTTCAAGAGGCCCTAAATCTCTATCATCAAGAAAGCCAATACAATCAACTATTGCAACGACAAGAAGCCGCACTCCAGCAGACTGAACAAATCCAGAAAATGACCACCTTCAATACAATCTATAACATATTAAAAAAGTAGACAAAGCTTGATTTTTCTGCTATACTATTGACCATGAAAGAAGGTTATTTTGATGAAGCCTTAGCGAGTTCGGGAGGGTGCAAGCCGAGCGGTGGATAGAAGTAACAGGCGCTTTCGGTCACAATCAAACAATAATGAAGTAATAAATTAGGGTGGAACCGCGTTCTCAACGCCCCTATGTCTGTGGACAGGGGAGGAGAATGTGGTTCTTTTTCTGTTTTACTGACACCTCAATCATTAAATGAATAGAAAGAAGGACAAATATGTCAAAGAAGTTAACATTTCAAGAGATTATCTTGACCTTACAACAATTTTGGAATGAGCAGGGCTGCTTGCTCATGCAGGCCTATGATACGGAGAAGGGGGCGGGTACTATGAGTCCCTACACTTTCTTGCGTGCTATCGGGCCTGAGCCCTGGAATGCGGCCTATGTGGAGCCATCTCGTCGTCCTGCGGATGGTCGTTACGGGGAAAACCCAAACCGTTTGTACCAGCACCACCAATTCCAAGTGGTGATGAAACCATCTCCTGCCAATATCCAAGAGCTCTACTTGGAATCTTTGGAGCGTTTGGGCATCAATCCTTTGGAGCATGACATTCGCTTCGTTGAGGACAACTGGGAAAACCCATCAACAGGTTCAGCAGGTCTGGGTTGGGAAGTTTGGCTGGACGGGATGGAAATCACGCAGTTTACCTACTTCCAACAGGTCGGAGGCTTGGCAACTGGCCCTGTCACAGCTGAGGTAACCTATGGTTTGGAGCGTTTGGCGTCCTACATCCAAGAAGTGGACTCGGTCTATGACATTGAGTGGGCAGACGGTGTTAAATACGGTGAAATCTTTATCCAGCCAGAGTATGAGCATTCCAAGTATTCTTTTGAAGTATCAGACCAGGATATGCTCCTTGAAAACTTTACCAAGTTTGAAAAAGAAGCAGAGCGGGCTTTGGAAGAGGGCTTGGTTCACCCAGCCTTTGACTATGTGCTCAAATGCTCTCATACCTTTAACCTGCTGGATGCGCGTGGAGCTGTGTCTGTAACTGAGCGTGCAGGCTATATCGCCCGTATCCGAAACCTTGCCCGTGTCGTTGCCAAGACCTTTGTGGCAGAGCGCAAGAAACTGGGCTTCCCACTCTTGGATGAAGCAACACGAGCGGAATTGTTGAAGGAGGATGCAGAATAATGACAAAGAACTTACTTGTTGAACTGGGCTTGGAAGAAATCCCTGCCTATATCGTAACCCCTGCCATGCAGCAATTGCGGGACCGCATGGCCAGCTTTTTGACAGACAACCGTTTGGCTTTTGACAGCATGGATGTCTTTTCTACACCACGCCGTTTGGCAGTTCGTGTCCGTGGTTTAGCGGACCAGCAGACTGACCTGACAGAAGATTTCAAGGGTCCTGCTAAGAAGATTGCCTTGGACGCAGATGGCAACTTCACCAAGGCGGCAGAGGGCTTTGTCCGTGGCAAAGGCCTGACAACTGCTGACATCGAATTCCGCGAGATTAAGGGCGAAGAATATGTTTACGTGACCAAACACGAGGCTGGTCAGCCAGCCAAGGCAGTCTTGGCCGGCATTCCAGAGGTCTTGAAGGCCATGACCTTCCCTGTCAGCATGACCTGGGGCTCTAACAAGTTCGCTTACATCCGCCCTGTCCACACCCTGACTGTTCTCTTGGACGACGAGGCACTAGACATGGACTTCTTGGACATTTCATCAGGTCGCACCAGCCGTGGTCATCGTTTCCTTGGAAATGAAACTGAAATTGCAAGTGCAGATTCTTACGAGGCAGACCTGCGTGGGCAGTTTGTCATCACCGATCCCGCTGAGCGTCAAAATATGATCGTCGAGCAAATCAAGGCTATCGAGGACAAAGAGAATGTGAGCGTTGAGATTGACCAAGACCTCCTCAATGAAGTTCTCAACTTGGTCGAGTACCCAACTGCCTTCATGGGCTCCTTTGACACCAAATACCTGGAAGTACCAGAAGAAGTCTTGGTGACTTCCATGAAAAACCACCAGCGATACTTTGTGGTGCGGGACAAGGCTGGCAAACTCTTGCCAAACTTCATCTCTGTCCGCAACGGAAATGACCAGTACCTTGACAATGTCATCAAAGGAAATGAAAAAGTCTTGGTGGCCCGTTTGGAAGACGGCGAGTTCTTCTGGCGTGAAGACCAAAAACTCAAGATTGCCGACTTGGTTGAACGCCTCAAAGTCGTGACCTTCCATGAGAAAATCGGCTCCCTTTACGAGCACATGGAGCGCACCAAGGTCATCGCAGCAAAATTGGCTGACTTGGCAGGTTTGTCTGCGGATGAAAAGGCTGATGTGGCGCGTGCGGCAGACATCTACAAGTTTGATCTCTTGACAGGGATGGTCGGTGAGTTTGATGAACTGCAAGGAATCATGGGCGAGAAGTATGCCCTTCTTGCAGGGGAAAAACCTGCGGTGGCAGCAGCTATCCGTGAGCATTACCTGCCGAACTCAGCAGAAGGCGAATTGCCTGAAAGCAAGGTCGGTGCGGTCTTGGCACTGGCTGATAAATTTGACACCCTCCTATCCTTCTTCTCAGTAGGTCTCATTCCATCTGGTTCCAACGACCCATACGCCCTTCGTCGTGCAACACAGGGGATCGTGCGGATTTTGGAAGCCTTTGGTTGGGAAATTCCATTGGATCAGCTGATTGCGGAGCTCTACAGCTTGAACTTTGCTAGCTTGACCTATGACAACCAGCCAGCTGTTATGGACTTTATCCGTGCCCGTGTGGAGAAGATGATGGATAAGGCGATTCCGAAAGACATCCGTGAGGCTGTGCTGGCTAGCTCAACCTTCGTGGTCAGACTGCAACTGGCAGCCAGCTCTGCTATTTTCCAAAAAGCAAAAGAGGCTGACTACAAGGAAGCCGTGGAAAACTTATCGCGGGTCTTCAACCTGGCTGAAAAGGCGGAAGCGACTGTCATTGACCAGGCCCTCTTTGAAAATGACCAGGAAAAAGCCCTTGCTGCGGCAGTATCTAGCTTGGAGTTGACAGAAGACATGGCGGGCAACTTGGACAAACTCTTTGCTCTCAGCCCAGTCATCGCTGCCTTCTTCGACAACACCATGGTTATGGTGGAAGATGAGGCGATCAAAGCCAACCGCTTGGCACTTTTGAAAGCCTTGGCGGATAAGGCAAGTGCGGTAGCGGTCTTCAATCTCTTGAATAGTAAGTAGGAGGTGGACATGGAACAAGCAAAAATCGATCGCATCAATGAACTGGCCCGCAAGAAAAAGGCGGAAGGTTTGACGGAAGAGGAGTTGCAGGAGCAAGCAGCTCTTCGTGAGGAGTATATCGAGGGCTACCGCCGTAGTGTGCGTGCCCATGTCGAAGGCATCAAGATTGTTGATGAAGAGGGCAACGATGTGACGCCAGAGAAACTCCGCCAAGTCCAACGTGAAAAAGGCTTGCATGGCCGCAGTTTGGATGATCCAGAATCGTAAGATAATATAACTTAGAAAAACATGTAAAAGACTAGAGGTTCTAGTCTTTTTCTGTTATACTATGAAAAAGGAGGTTTGTATGAAAAAAGTTGGGAATTGGTTTGTGCTTGGTTTTTCGATTCTCTTTGGTTTAGCGAGCGCTATGTATTCGACCTATGGGATGGCTCAGCTTTTACCAGATAACATGATGTATTGGGAAGTTTTTGTGTTTGGTCTAGGCTATCTCTGGTTTATGGGAAGTTTTTATCTGACCATCATACTCCATGAACTGGGGCATGCCTTCTTTGGTTGGCTGACAGGTTTTGATTTGGTGGCGCTTGGCTTGGGCAATCACTTGTTGGTCAAGACTGATCAAGGCTGGAAATGGAAGGAAACAGTGATTGTGCAGGGGGCAGCAGCTCAGTATATCGGAGTCAAAAAAGATGAGAATGATCCGCGGGCGATTCTGATGTTTGCAGGTGGCTTGATTGTTCACCTCAGCCTTATTGTTATTTCTGCTCTGATTGGTTTTGTGACAGGTAAGTGGGGGCTCCCACTCTCGCAAATTTTCCTCAATTTATCTTTATTTGTCCTTAATGCCAATCCGTCTGGTATGGTGGATGGTGCCAAGATACAAGAGTTGCGTGCTCATCCTGACTACAGTCGGCTGACCTATCATGCCCTTCGTCATACAGCTCAAGTTATGGTGGATCCAACTGCAGCTAACTTGAGTGATTTTGTCTTGGATATTCCAATCTTACCAGGGCATTTGCCACAAACGCATTACCTCAACTGGACGGAAGTCTTGATTTTTAAGGGAGAATACCCAGAAGCCCAAGAGCGCTTGGAGAAATTGATTGCGGTATCTGACAATGACTATATCGTAAAGTTGGCAAAACTTGTTCTGTTGGAAGTCTATATTTTGCGGGGCTTGGAGGAAGAAGCAAGAAGGTTAGGGCAGGACAAACAGATCAAGTCCTTGCTCAAATACCCCGCGGGAAATTACCAAGTCATTGTCGCCCTCTATCATCAGCGGATTAGCAAGGATAGCAAGGCTCTGAAAAAGTCTCTGGCTTTGGCTAAAAAATCCTTACCCAATAGTCCTCTCTTAGCAGATGAACAGGCTTTCTATGGGAGTTTGTTGGCGGAGCTTGAGCGAGAAAGCCAGTTGTAATATTTTTTGGACAGACTTGCAGTTGAAAATAAAAGTATGTTAGAATGTAGATGAAAGCAAACGTACCAGAAGGTTTAGATATGAAAAAAATTTCTTATGCTCTGTTGATTCTTGCTTATCTTGCGGTAGCCTTTTCCACGATTTTCTTTTTGCCCTATCGATTCTATCTTGCCATCATGATTACGGTGAGTATTGTACTTGGCTTTAGCTGGAGGCTTCATGAGGAAGTCAAGAAAGATAAGGACAAGTTGCTAGCTGATTATTTCAAGGTGAAAGAAAGGTGGCCGGTAGCCTTGGGGATTTTAGTGTTTGCATTTTTAATGTCGGATAAAAGTTTGGAAACTTTTTTGACGTTTATCATTTGTCTGATGGTTGCTTTTTTCTGGCAAATCTTACAAATTCAATTCTTACGAAAATATTATTTTAAAAACGCATGACATCATGCGTTTTTCTGCTAATTAAATATCTTCCCCGTTTTTTAACTTGTTGGTAAAAATGATGCTGCTAGGAATTAGAACTAGGACGCTCCCTATCCAGGCTGCAGGGTTTGCGGCAGCTACTCCATAGAAACCAAAATACATCATGCCTAGAATGGCTACGCTAGCACGCATAATCAATTCCCCAAAACCAGCCAGCGTTGGAATAAATCCTTTTCCTAAGCCTTGGATAAAACTCCGCAGGACAAAAAGGGCAGCAACAATCCAGTAACAGGAACCGTTGATAACGTAGTAAATCAGAGCCAAATCCAGTACTTCCTGATTGGCATTGGCTAGAAATAGGCCTGAGAAGAAGCGGTTCCCCAAGATGAGAAGGACAGCAAAGACCACCGACCAAGCAAGGCTAAGAAGGAGGGTCTTTTTTAGTCCCTCTAAGATGCGGTCATAGAGTTTAGCGCCATAATTTTGCGCAGTGAAGGTAGCAATGGCCAGTCCCAGGTTGACCATTGGCAGCATTGCCAACTGGTCGGTTCGAAGGGCGATAGACTGGGCAGCAATAGCATCCGTTCCCAGTTGGTTAATCATGACTTGGAAGGTCAGAGCCCCAATGGCTATGATGCTGGCCTGAAAGCCCATGGGAAAACCAAGCTGGGCATGCTTTTTTAAATTTTCCTTGTCCAGACGAAGGTCGGCCCAGCTGATATGGTAATGGGGAACCTTGCGGTGGATGTAAACGACGAGATAGAGAACCGAAAAGGCTTGGGCAGTAATGGTCGCAAAACCAGCTCCAAATACACCCCATCCCATGGTGAGGATAAAGAAAAAGTCCAATCCAATGTTGATAAAACAGGCAATGACCAGAGCGATGAGCGGTGTGACAGAATTTCCTAAGCTACGGATAGCACTAGAAAGGTAGTTGTAAAAAACGGTGAAGGTCAGTCCACCAAACATAGCTGTTAGAAAGGCTTGAGAGTGGTCAATGATAGCAGGAGGTGTCTGCATAATTTCTAAAATAGGCCTAAGAAACACCAAGGATAGGATGGTCAGGACTAGGCTGATTGCGGCAGCATAAAAGAGTCCGTGGACGAAGGATTTTTTCAGTCCCTCCAAGTCTTCTGCTCCGAAGCGCTGGGCTGCCACAATAGCGAGTCCATTGGTTAAACCTTGAGCGAAACCGATAATCAAAAACACCAGACTGGCGGTTGAGCCGACACTGGCAAAGGCTGTTTTTCCAAGAGTGTGCCCTACAATCATGCTGTCTGCAAAATTATAGGCTAGCTGGAAGAAAGAGCCCAGTAAAAGCGGAAGGGCAAAGCGGAGAATCACGCTAATGGGCTTGCCCTTGGTTAAGTCATTCATAGAATCTCCTTGTAATATGGTTGTCGAGTGAGCTAAAAACTAGAAAAGCAATCGATATGGACATGGGAAAACCTACCGAGGCTAGCCAAGGCAGGTCTGAAACTACATTTTATTGGTGTACTCTTCAAAGTGGTCCACGGTATTGTTGTCCGCGACAGCCATGATGAGCTCATCTTCGTTAAATACATAGTCAGGAGTGAACTGGATATTGAGTTCTTTACTGTGTTTGCTGCGGTAGCCGATGATGTTCATCTTGTAGTTTTGGCGGAGCTTGAGCTGGGCTAGGCTCTTGCCAATCCATTTTGCTGGCGGATGAAATTCGATGAGGCTGACATTGCCTTCTAGCTCAATCAAGTCTGTCGTATCTCTGTGCAAGATATGCTTGGCCAGAGAAATACCTGTTTCTCGCTCTGGAGAGATAACCTTGTCAGCCCCAATTTTGAGGAGGACTTCCTTAGCAGTCTTGCTTTTCACCTTGGCGATGACCTTAGGTATTCCCAGAGCCTTGCAGTGAAGAACTGCCAAGACACTTGACTCTAAGTTGCGGCCAGTTGCGACGACAACAGTATCACAGTTGTCAATCCCTGCAGCTCGCAGAAGATCTTTGTCTGTAATGTCGCCCACGATACCGCGAGTAAGAAATGACTCAAGCTGGTTAATCTGACTTTCATGGTTATCGACTGCAATAATGCTGCAATCATATTTGTGAAGGGTCTTTGCGATGGTGGTTCCAAAAACCCCAAGACCCAAAATTCCAATAGCTGATGACATAGTTTCTCCTTTTAAACAAGCATGGATGATTTTGAATAGTGTAGAGTTTCCTTCTTGGACGGTTTCCGCGTAGAAAGGCTGATAAGGAAAGACATGGGCCCGATCCGTCCGAAGAACATAAGAGCCATGATAATCAGTTGTCCCGCCTGTGTCAGACTTGGTGTTAGGTTGGCAGTTACCCCGACAGTTGCCAGAGCGGACATTACCTCAAAACTGAGGTAAATCAAGGGCTGTTTAGCATCTGTCACGCTGATGGCCAAAAGGCCCAACAAGAAGACAGAGATAAAGACACTGAAGGTCGCAAAAGCCTTACGGATGGTCAGGTTATCAATCGTGCGATACTTGAAATTGGTATGGGGGAGTCCCATAATCTCACTTCTAGCATAGAGAATGAGGGTCAAAAAGGCTGTTATTTTGACACCCCCTGCCGTTCCGCCTGGGGCTCCACCCAGCATCATTTGAAAGATGTAAAGCAAGAGGGTGATGGGATTGGCCTTGGTGTAGTCAATGGTGGCAAAGCCTGCCGTCCGCATGGTAACAGTCTGGAAGAAGCTGGCCAAAACCTTGTTGCCAAAAGAAAGATGTCCGATGGTGGCAGGGTTATTGTATTCAGTAATAAGAGTCAGCAAGGTTCCTAAACTAAGGATAGTCAGAGTCAGCCCCAGTACTACTCGGGTGTGGAAGCGAAGTTTACGAAAACTGCCTTTCTTGCGAATCTGGGTTTGAAAGTCGAACCAGACAGAAAAGCCCAAACCTCCCATGATAATGAGAGCAGCTAGAGTCAGGTTAATGAGGGGATTGTCAATATAGCGCAACAAGCTAGTTGAACCGAAGTTGTCAAACCCTGCATTACAAAAGGCAGAAACTGCTACAAAGGCCGATGTAAATAACCCTTTGGACCAACCAAATTCGGGAACGAAATGAAAGGATAACAGCAAGGCTCCCAGAGCCTCTGCCCCAAAGGTAAAGGCAAAGACCGACTTGGTAAATCGTCTGAAGTGTTTGGTATCCGTTCGGTTGAGACTTTCTTGCAAGGTGGTCATGTTGACAAAACTAATCTTTCGCCCACCCCGCAAGGCAAATAGCCCAATGAAGCTAATCAGACTCAAACCACCGATTTGGATGAGCAGCATGCAGATAATCTGACCGAAAGTTGTGTAGGTTTCTGATACCGGCACCGTAAAGAGCCCGGTTACACAGACCATAGAAACTGTCGTAAAAAGGTTGTCCCAGTATGTTGCTGATGAAGTGGGAAGCTGGGAGATAGGCAGGTGCAGCAAGAGTGAACCTGTCAGAATGACTCCTAAGAAACTCACCACAATCCGCTGGCTGGGTGTTAAGCGAATCTTAAAAAAAGACATAATAACCCTTCTTATATATAAATAGGAAATATATGATATTGTAGCACAAAATGCTGAAAAAGAAAGGAAAAAAGGCCCCTGACGCAAAAAATTCTCTTCTTTCAACCAGATGTTACATAAAAAAACGGCCCTGAGGCCGTTTGCTTATTTCCACTCAGCGAGAATTTCTCGATTGTAGTGGCGGAGAATGGGGATTTTTTTGAGGAGGAAGTTTCCGGTCAAACCGACCAGAAAACCCGATAGAATACCGCTAACAGAGAGGATAGGCAGGTAGTTGAGAACGAGAAGGGATTGGGCAATGCTTGCAAAGACGAGAAGTTGCCCCATATTGTGCATCATGCCACCCAAAATGGAGATGCCAATAGCACTGACCCGCTTTGGACCGAGTTGTTTGGCTGCCAGCATGGTAAGGTAGCTGAGGGTGACTCCAGAAAGTCCATACAAAAAAGTAGAAAAAGTACCACCTAAGAGAGTCGAGATAAGCAGGCGGATAGCGACGACTTTCAGGCTGTCTTTGGCAGGCAGGGTAAAGATAGCGATGAGGGTAATTAGATTGCCCAGCCCCAATTTTGCACCTGGTGCAAACGAAAAGGGGGTAGGAATGATGCGTTCAATTAAGGAAATGACAACAGCTTGTGCTGCCAACATGGTGATAAACAGTAAGGTTTGATGTTTGGATTGATGTGGCATGGCAAGCACCTTTTTTCTTTATATAGCCATACTACCTGTTTTGAGAAAGATATGCAAGTGTTTTTTGTTTTGATATTACTAATTAAAGAAAACTCCTTGTCTGACAGTGGATATTGGTGTATAATGTAAATATAAAAAATCGGTGAAAGCAAGAGGAGGAACGCTTGTGACAAAACATATTGTAATAGTTGGCGCGGGCTATGCAGGAATTGCTGCGGCTCGCTTACTCGGGAAAACCTTTAAGAAACAGGACGATGTAACGGTTACCTTAATTGATAAGAACTCCTTCCATACTTATATGACGGAGCTTCACGAGGTAGCGGCAGGACGTGTTGAGGCCAATGCCATCAAATACGACCTTCAGCGGATTTTTAAAAAATACCCTAAGGTTCGTCTGGTTACAGACAAAGTATTAGAAATTGACTATGAGCAAAAGCAGGTGATTGCAGAGCACCAAAAACTGCCTTTTGATTACTTGCTACTGGCCATGGGTGGAGAGGCCAATGATTTTGGCGTCAAGGGTGTGAAGGAACACGGTTTTACCCTCTGGTCTATTGAAGCAGCAGAGAGGCTGCATGACCATATTATTGATGCTTGTTACCGTGCTATGCGAGAGCATGATGAAGAAAAACGATGTGCTCTGCTGACCTTTACCGTGATTGGAGCTGGTTTTACAGGGATTGAGATGATCGGTGAGCTGATTGACTGGGTTCCTGTTTTGGCAAGAGAATTTAAGCTAGACCCAGACGAATTTTCTCTCAAGGTTGTTGAGGCGACACCGCAGATTTTAGCCATGGTCACTGAGAAGGAGCAGGTTAAGGCTCGGAAATATCTAGAGAAAAAAGGGGTAGAGCTAATCTTGGCAGATGGCGTTGCCAGTGTCGAAGAAGCGAGCCTGACCTTGAGTTCTGGTCGCATCATTCCGACCTATACCTCTATCTGGACTGCCGGCGTTCAAGCCAATAGTGATGCGGCTGATTTTGGCATTGAAACGGGTCGTGCCCAGCGCTTGGTAGCCAACGAGTACATGGAAGCCAAGGGCAAGGAGCAGGTCTATGTGGCAGGTGATTTGGTCTACTATGAAGACCCGAACCAGGACGGAAAACCAACACCTCAAATCGTGCAGGCCGCGGAGCAAACCGGTCATACGGCTGCCCAAAACATCATTGCGGCCATTACTGGCGGCAAAAAGCATAGCTTTAAAGGCAAATACGATGGCTTCATGGTGTCGATTGGTTCCAAGTATGGAGTAGCCTTTTTGATGGACAAATACCATCTGTCAGGCTTCATGGCAATGGCTGTCAAACATATGGTTAATCTTCTCTACTTCTTCACCATTCGCAGCTTCTTCTATATGGGTGCCTATGTTCGTCACGAATTTTTTGACATTAAGAACAAACGAAATATCTTTGGCGGCCATACATCAGGCAAAGGCAATCTACTCTGGTCGGTACCGCTTCGAGTCTTCTATGGTTCAGTTTGGCTTTACGAGGGGATTAAAAAGGCCTTTGGTCTGTTTGGAACGACCTCTTGGCTGGGAGATGATGTTGTCTTTCCATTTGAGTGGTTGGCAGATCCTGTTAGTGGGGCTTCTGCAGCAGAGGCTACTTCTAGTGCCTCTCAGGCGGTAACAGAGGTGGCAGAGCCTATCTTTGGTCTAAGCTATGCCTACGGAGAGCAGCCGATGACAGTCTTAAGTGAGATGCCTGACTGGTTTGAAGCCATTATGCAGTTTATCATGCCGAATCAGGATGTTGCTCTCTTTATGCAAAAATTTATGACCATTGCTGAAATTGCTATCGGTCTAGCCCTTATCGTCGGTGCCTTTGTCTGGATTGTCAGCGCGGCAACAGTGGCTCTGGTAGCTATGTTCAGTCTGTCAGGTATGTTCTACTGGGTGAATATCTGGTTTGTTCCAGTTGCAATTGCTTTGATGAACGGTGCAGGACGCAGCTTTGGTTTGGACTACTGGATCATGCCATGGCTAGGCCGTTTCCTTGATAAGAAGGTATACGGTAGGCCGCGACACATTTATGGTCAGAAGTAAAAAATTAGGAAAAAACTAGGGTAGCCTAGTCAGAGAAGGAAGATGAAATGGTACATAGGATTTGGGAAGCCTATCCAGAAGTAAAGGTACACTTGGAAAAGGTCAAAGAATTGATGAAGGCTGAGATGCCTCTCTTGCATCCTGCTGTCCATGAAAAAATCCGTCAGTATATGGATGCTCCTGGAAAGTACATCCGGTCCGGACTCTGCCTGATGATGTCTAACATGGTGGAAGGACAAATTAGTCCGGCCAAGTGCTATTTTGCAGCTGCTATTGAAGTTCTTCATCTAGCTACCTTGATTCACGATGATGTTATTGATGAGGCGGACAGCCGCAGGGGCATCCTTGCTGCCCACAAACAATTTTCCAACCGCATTGCTATCTACGCAGGTGATTATCTCCTTGTTTACGCTGGGAGGTTGGCCAGTAAGGGCCTTCGGCAACTCGGAGCCACTGAAGAGGATATGGATGGGGTCAAAGAAGGTGTTTTGGAGCGCATACTGGTCGGAGAGCTTTCTCAACTCATGAACCAATACAATTCCCAGATGACCATGAAGGCCTATTTGAAGCAAATCCAAGGGAAAACAGCCCTTCTCTTTGGTTTGGCCTGTCAAGTCGGAGCCTTTACCGTAGGCGGCGACAAGAAAATCCACCAAGAAGCCTTCAGGGCTGGTCAAGCCATAGGGATGGCCTTCCAGCTACGAGATGATTTGATTGATTACAGGCTGACACCTGATCAGTCCGGCAAACCAGCCCATCAAGATCTACAAAATGGTATCTATACAGCCCCTCTTCTCTTGGCTCTACGCACGGATAAGGGATTGAGAGATGCGCTTCAACAATTGGAAAAACATCCTGCGGATCCGGAGCTGGCCCAGCTCATTCTGGAAAGGGTCTGTCAGACATCAGCCCTTGAAGAAACAGAAACTCTCATCGCTGCCTATCTAAATAGAATGGAAACCCACCTCTTCAGAATGATTCAGCCAGAAGTAAGTCAAAACTTGACGGAGCTTATCAAAGGAGTCATGGGAAGCTACTATTAGTTCACCTTATAGATATGTTGATTTCTTCACTTTTTTTCTTGAAAAACTGGACAAATGCTGAAAAATGAGGTATCATTAAGTAGTAAGAAAACGGTTTAACAAACAAAAAATAAAATAAAATCAAAAAAAGGAGTTTCATGGGAATGAAAACAAAAAAATTATTACTTAAAGGTTTAGTCCTTTTCGGTGCAACAGTAGCCTTGGCTGCTTGTGGTTCATCAAGTACAACGAGTAGCTCAAGCTCAAGTTCAACTGCCACAGCAACATGGCAAGACGGAACCTATACCGCTGAATCAGGTGTAGATGACTACGGCTACAAGATTGTTCACAGCATTACCATCAAGGATGGCAAGATTACAGAGTCAACCTTTGACTATGCAGACAAGGATGGCGGACTCAAATCTGAAAATGCAGAGTACAATACGAGCATGAAGGAAAAAGCTGGTGTTTCTGCTAAAGAAGCTATTGACCAGCTGAATGCCGAGTTGGTGGAAACTCAAGCACTTTCAGACGTGGATGTCGTAACAGGGGCAACCCATACATCTGAAGACTTTAAGAAGAGTACGGAAGCTCTGCTTGCTGCAGCTGAAAAAGGGGACACAGCCCTGATTACATTGAAATAATCACATGATGAATTGATTCAAGGAAGGTATGAGGCTGGGACGGATTGTCCTAGCCTTTGCCCTTTTCTTTTTTGGAAGGAGAATCAGTGAAAAATAGGATAAAACAGATGGTCTGGTGGTGTTTCTTGCTTTTAGGGCTTGCTTTGATTCTACCAGCCTGCCAACCCCAGGCATCTCACTCAGAAAGTCTGACAATCGTTAAAAAGCCCTTGACTCGTAGCGAAAATCTGCTCCATACGGTGGTGCAGTTGAGCATTTACCATGATGGTCAAGAGGAAGTGATGGAAGAAGCCATCGCCTATGTGAAAGAGATGGAGGCCTTGCTTTCTACCAATCTGGAAGGCTCAGATATTTATCGCATCAATCAGGCAGCAGGAAAAGAGGCTGTTTCCGTAGATCCTCGTACGATAGATGTAATCAAGGAGGCTTTGGCTGTAAGCCAGTTGAGCCAAGGAAGGTTTGATATTTCTATCGGAGCCGTCAGCAATCTTTGGAAGATCGGTTCGGAGGATGCCCGCAAACCGAGTGATACAGAAATTCAAGCAGCTCTTCCTTTCATCAACTATCAGGATATTACCCTAGACGAAGCCAAGCAGACCGTTGCTATAAAAGCCGGCATGACTCTGGAGTTGGGGGCCATTTCCAAGGGCTATATCGCAGACAAGCTACAAGAGCTTTTTGCAAGTAAAGGCATCACAACAGCTATCATCAATCTAGGAGGTAATGTGGTGGTCATGGGCACTTCGCCTACCAATGAAGAAGGTTGGAATGTAGGTGTCCAAGATCCTGATGAAGTTCGTGGAACGACTGTCGGGTCGGTTCGTGTAACAGATGGCTCGATTGTTACATCAGGGATTTATGAGCGTTACTTGGAAGTAGACGGTGTTCGCTACCACCATATTTTGGATCCGTCAACGGGTTATCCAGTGGAAAATAGCATTTCAGGCGTTACGGTCTTTTCTAAAACGTCCGTTCAGGGAGATGGTCTGTCAACTACCCTATTCTTGTTAGGGTTGGAAGACGGCTTGGCCTTTGTGAATCAGTTGGATGGTGTAGAGGCTGTCTTTATTGATAAAGACGCCGGCGTTCATCTGAGCGATGGTTTGAAAGACCGCTTTGAACTGAGCAATGAGGAGTATCATCTTGTTGAAAACCAAACAGAATAAGGGCTTTAGCCTTCCAGTTTTTTTAGAATTTGTTGAAATCAAGACCAAGGTTGCCAGTTTTTTTCCTATGATGATTGGTATCTTGTGGTCGCTTTACCGTTACCAAAAGATTGATTGGCTCTCAACCAGTCTCTTTGCTTTGGCAGTCCTTAGTTTTGATATGTGTACGACGGCTATCAACAATACGATGGACTACTATAAGGCTCACGACATGACCTATCGTGAAACAGCAAACGTCGTAGGCAAGTACCAGCTGAAAGCCAAAAGAGTGGTTGAAATCATTGTTGGCTTGCTCTTGTTTTCTATCTTGGTGTCCTTGGGTCTCGTTTGGCAGACAGATTTAGTCCTTTTGCCGATGGGAATTGTCTGTTTCTTAATTGGAATTTTTTATACCTTTGGCCCCTTGCCTCTATCGCGTCTGCCTCTGGGGGAGGTTTTCTCTGGTTTGACTATGGGATTTGGGATTTTCTTCTTGGCTGTTTTTGTGCAAGAACCTGCTTTGTTGGTGACCAGTCAATGGTCGAAGGATATATTTAGCCTGCATCTTGCTTGGAAGCACTGTTTAGAAGTATTGTTTATGAGCCTGCCCTTGGTCTGTCTGATTGCCAATATCATGCTGGCCAACAACATCTGCGATCTGGAGGAAGATTTGCGCAATAAACGCCGCACGTTGGTTTCTTACATTGGTCAAAAAGACTCCTTGCTCCTGTATGCTGCCTTGGCATTTTTTCCTTGGGTATGTTGGCTTCTTTACGGTTTGACGGGCTTTTTGCCGCTTTGGTCTTTGTTGGGTCTTGTCTGTGCCTATCCAGCCTACAAGAGCCTACGTCGCTTTCTCAAAAAACAGATTAAAAGAGAAACCTTTATTGAGGCAGTGAAGAGTTTTGTACTTTACAGCCTGCTTTACAGTCTGACCTTATTGGTCGCACTTTTCTTTTGATAAAAACAACTCCCGCTGTTTAAAGGGGAGTTGTTTTTATAATGGGAGAATCAGCTTATCTTCTTCCTCTTCTTGGTCAGGTGCCTGAATTTCAATCAGCAGGTTGTGAGGGAGACAGACAGAGAGTTGACCCGGTTGGCTAATCCAGCTAGTTTGAACCGCGATTTGGTCGGGACTGTTATCCTCTTTCACACGGATACGGTTGCCATCAATCTCAACGATGTTGTACTGGCCGGGATTGGGATAGTAGGTGATTTCTTGGTGGGGAGTTGTTTCGGATAGTTCAAACTGATCAACGACTTCTCCATTGATTTTGACGAGGGCGATGGGGTTCGCGGCTGTTTCTTCCTGCTGGACACTGGTATAGGTCCATAAGGCAGGCAGAAAAGAGAGCAGCAGTGCCAGGCCGATTAGGATAAAGTCAAAGGGTTTGAATTGCTGTAAAATGGATTTCATAGGTTACTCATACTTTCCTTTATGCTCTATTGTAAAGGAAAAGACTCACTTTGTAAATGCTCCTGTTTGAAGTAGCTTAGCGGTGCTTTTTCGAGCGGTAAAGTGCAGAAAAAATAAACCAAAAGATAATCCCTTGTACCAACATCATCAACAGTCGTTTGGGATTGACCAATTGGGCCAACAGAGAGCCTGCATCAGACCAGTCGCTCGTCAGAACTTGGCTGATAAAGAGAATGCTGGTGCAGAGAATGGTACTGTTTCGCCGAATGTTTGAAACTGGGGCGGCATACTCTTCTATTTCTTGATCAAGACTGGTAACTTGTTTATGAAGACTTTGAACAGTGACATAGATGGCAAAGACTATGGTCAGGATGATGAGGGCAATCGGATAGGCATAGGCCACCAAGTGTGGGTAGTCATGGGAAGCCAAGAGGGCGAAAAGGGAGGAAGGCACTATCAAATACCAGAGATAGATAAAACCCAGCCCTCCAATCTGATTGGCTTCCTCTTGCTTGTATTCATCTAAAGGGCCTATAATGCCGTAGAAGAACTTGATGAACCGACGGAAGAAAGGTTGTTGTTTCATATTTCCTCCTTATTCTGTGTCCAACTGGCGCTTGCGGACGATAAAGTGGCTAAATAGACCAAAGAGGCAGCCGGCAAAGAGGGCGGAGCAGAGCGTTTTGAGGGAGCTAAAGGCCGCAACAGGGGGCAGTTTGTCTAGCCAGATAGCCAAAGCTGCATTCCATAGGTAGAACCAAGAAGCGAAATAGATTCCTGCCCGTAGCCCTGCTCGCTCTACCTGTTTTCTTTCTTTGGCGGACAACTCGTCTGGGTCATAGGAAGCCAGTCCAGCTTGTCGGCCTCTCAACATGATGAAGCCTGACACCACAAAGAAGAAGGCTAGAATGGCCAAAGGAAAGTAGGTGGCCAACAGCTTTGGAGATTTATCTGCGAGCAAGAGAGCAAGCCAGCTGGCTACCAGAAGAAATGGAAGACTAAACATGAAACAGATATTGCCAATGCGATTGGCCTCTCTGCGCTTGTATTCGTCGAGTGGGCCGACAATCCCATAAAAGCGTTTGATGAGTTTGTCTTGAAAGGTTTCCTTTTTCATACGATACTCCTTTTACTTACGACGAAAAATGATTGGCAGGTAAGATACTCCTAGGAAGTAGACAGTTCCAGCAATCAGTACTTTCACCCAGAATTTCGCTTGGTTGATGGTATGCCAGATGTCTGCTCTGCTATTGCCCCAAAGCTGAAAGAGGACAAAGAGGAGGATAAAAATGAGAGTAGAGATAAGGGCTTTGCGTGTATTCTTTTTCATGGTGTTCATTCCTTTCTATTCATTCCAAAAGAGACTGTTGAGATCGGTTTGTAAGGCTTTGGCTAGGTTGATACAAAGGTCTAGCGATGGGTTGTATTTATTGTTTTCAATCATATTGATGGTTTGGCGAGATACGCCGATGGCCTTGGCAAGTTCTAATTGAGACAGGCCTAGTATGAGTCGGTGGTCTTTGACACGGTTCATGTGCCCTCCTTTCTATGTCAACTATATCTGACATATCTGTCTAAAAAAATAGGGGAAGTTTCCCAGTGGGTGTCAATTATATCTGACACCTATTCACATTTTTATTATATACCTCTCTCCTAATCTTGTCAACTATATTTGACATATTTTTTGTAAAAAGTTTGCAACAATGTTTTGATTTAAAATGTGGTACAATAGTTAGGATATGACCAAGGAATTTAATCACACAACTGTCCTCTTGCATGAAACAGTGGACATGTTGGACATCAAGCCAAATGGAATTTATGTAGACGCGACACTGGGTGGGGCAGGTCACAGTGAGTACCTGCTCAGTCAGTTGACCGATGGAGGGCATCTCTATGCCTTTGATCAGGATCAGACGGCCATTGACCATGCCCAACACCGTTTGGCCCCCTATATTGAAAAGGGGCAAGTGACCTTTATCAAGGATAATTTCCGCAATCTGAAACTGCGCTTGGCTGAGCTTGGCGTGACAGAGATTGATGGAATTTGTTACGATTTGGGTGTGTCCAGTCCGCAGCTGGATGAGCGGGAGCGAGGCTTTTCCTATAAGCAGGACGCACCGCTGGATATGCGGATGAACCGTGAGGGAAGCCTCACAGCCTATGATGTGGTCAATACCTATGATTATCAGGATTTGGTACGGATTTTCTTCAAGTACGGAGAAGACAAGTTTTCCAAACAAATTGCCCGTAAGATTGAACAGGCGCGTGCGCTTAAGCCGATTGAAACAACAACTGAGTTGGCAGAGATTATCAAGTCTGCCAAGCCAGCTAAAGAACTCAAGAAAAAAGGCCATCCGGCCAAACAGATTTTTCAGGCTATCCGGATTGAAGTCAATGACGAATTAGGGGCCGCTGATGAATCCATTCAGCAGGCCATTGAGCTGTTGGCCCTAGAGGGTCGAATTTCAGTGATCACCTTTCATTCCTTGGAAGATCGCCTAACCAAGCAACTATTTAAAGAAGCAAGCACCATTCATGTACCAAAGGGGCTGCCCTTCATCCCAGATGACCTAAAGGCACCTTTGGAGTTGGTCAACCGCAAGCCAATTTTGCCGAGCGCAGATGAACTTGTGGCTAATAACCGGGCGCATTCAGCCAAGTTAAGAGTGGCCAAAAAAGTACACAAATAAGGGGAAAGTCATGTTACAAGATAGACGAAGAGACGCTACGATGCGCGTTATTGGCGATAAAATTAAGACCTTCAGCCGAGTGGAGAAGGCTTTCTATGGAAGCATCGTCCTATCTGGTTTGATCTTGGCTATTGGCATCATTTTTATGCAGACCCGTCTTTTACAGATACAATCCCAGATGGCAGATGTCAATCAGGAAATCAATGCCAAGCAAGTTGAAATTGACGATGCCAAGCAGGCGGTCAATGAATTGACCCGCAGCGCTCGTCTTATGGAAATTGCTGAAAAAGCTGGTCTGACCTTTAACAATGACAATATTGGAGTAGCAGAATAATGTCCAGTAAAAAGAATAAGCTTTTGCGGTATGTCTTGAAAAATCGATACATCCCGTCACAAAATCGTCGGAGGGTTGGGCAGAGCCTCATCCTTCTGACGGTTTTCATCTTTTTTGTCTTTTTAATCAACTTTGCCATCATCATCGGTACAGATACCAAGTTTGGAGTTGACTTATCTGAAGGGGCAAAAAATGTTCACCAAAAAGAGGTGACCGTTCAGGCTCGGCGTGGTACCATCTATGACCGAACTGGGGTTCCGATTGCGGAAGATTCTACCACCTACACAGTTTTCGCAATTATTGATAAAAATTACGTTTCAGAACTAAAAGAGATTCTCTATGTTCAGTCCCAACAGTTCAACCAAGTGGCTGAGATTTTCAAGAAGCATTTGGGGATGGAAACGGATTACGTTCTCAAACAGCTGAATCAACCAGAGTTAAATCAGGTGTATTTTGGTACTTTGGGGAAAAATATTTCTTACAGTACCATGACAACCATCCAGCAGGAAATGACAGCAGCAGGGATTAAGGGGATTTCTTTTAATGCCAGTCCAGGTCGGATGTACCCAAATGGCACCTTTGCCTCAATCTTTGTCGGTTTGGCCAACCTCGTCGAAAATGAGGACGGCAGCCATAGCTTAAACGGTGTGAGCGGTATGGAGTATTACCTCAATGACATCTTGGC
The DNA here is from genome assembly GCF_018137985.1 of Streptococcus oriscaviae. Classification (NCBI taxonomy): domain Bacteria; kingdom Bacillati; phylum Bacillota; class Bacilli; order Lactobacillales; family Streptococcaceae; genus Streptococcus; species Streptococcus oriscaviae. The sequence goes on from NZ_CP073084.1 coordinate 1,933,332, forward strand.
TGGACAGGATGGCAAAGTGGTGTATGAAAAGGATAGCTATGGTCGGATTTTGCCGGGAACAGAAGATGTTAAGGTAAAGACGGTCGATGGACAAGATGTTTACACCACTCTGTCAGCGGACTTGCAGCGGTCTCTTGAAACCAACATGTCCATCTTCTTCAACAATGCAAGAGGACAGTACGCAAACGCCACTCTCATCTCTGCAAAAACAGGAGAGATTCTTGCGACCACTCAGCGGCCAAGCTATGATTCAGATACCAAGGAAGGCTTGGGAGAAGAAGGTGTCTTGGAGCGCTCTCTCCTTTATCAGGAAGCCTACGAACCGGGTTCGACGATGAAGGTTATGACCGTAGCAACCTCAATTGACAACGGCACCTTCAATGCCAATGCAACCTATACCAATAATGAATATGTTATTGCTGATGCGAAAATCAATGACTGGACCTTGAATGCCGGTGGCTCTGCCGTAACCCTTAACTTCGCGCAAGGCTTCTCCCTCTCCAGTAACGTAGGAATGACCATCCTCCAACAAACGATGGGGGATGAAAAGTGGCTCAATTATATGTCTAAGTTCCGCTTTGGCTACCCAACTCGTTTCGGAATGGGAGGAGAGGCACCTGGCTTGGTTCCTGATGACAACATTGTAACCATTGCCATGTCATCCTTCGGACAGGGAATTTCTGTTACGCAAACTCAGATGTTGCGGGCTTTCTCAGCAATCGGCAATAACGGAGTGATGTTGCAGCCCAAGTTCATATCCGCCCTTTATGATCCCAATACAGACTCTGCTCGCCTATCGCAGCCAGAGGTTATGGGAAAACCTGTTTCTGAAAAAGCGGCTGATCAGACTCTCAAGCTCATGATTGATGTCGGAACGGATCCTTATTTTGGGACTCTTTATTCCCATGACATTGCAGCGCCTGCCATTCAGGTGGAAGGTTATGATGTAGCTGTGAAGTCGGGAACGGCCGAAATCGCGAGTGAAACAGGTGGCGGTTATATCAAGGGAGCTTATATCAACTCTGTGGTAGCCATGGTGCCTGCAGAAGATCCAGAATTTATCATGTATGTGACCATCCGTCAGCCAGAGGTCTTTACCATGCTTTCTTGGCAGGAAATTATCAATCCAACCTTAAAGGAAGCAATGTTGCTCAAGGACAGTCTGAACTTGACGGAACCCGCCCCTGCTCTTAAAGCCATTACAACCGAAACGGAATATAAGATGAAAAACTTGGTCGGCAAGGATCCAGGTACCAGCGCAGAAGAATTGCGCCGCCAACTCGTTCAGCCGGTTATCCTCGGAAATGGCTCAGAAATCGAGAAGGTATCTGTCGAAAAAGGAACCAACCTCATCGCCAACCAGCAAATCCTCCTTCTAACCAGCAATCTGACCGAAATGCCGGATATGTATGGCTGGACCAAGGAAAATGTAGACATCTTTTCAGAATGGACGGGGATTGAGGTGAAGTATAAGAAGGAAGGTTCCAAGGTTATCGCACAAAATGTAAATACCGGCAGCAGCCTCAAAGATACCAAAAAAATCACAGTGACATTAGGAGAATAATATGCTCTTTACCCTAGTATCAGGAATCGTCGCCTTTGTGGCGACGGTTCTCCTGATTCCTCAATTTATAACATTTTATCAAGCCAAACGTATTGAAGGCCAACAGATGCACGAAGATGTAAAACAGCATCAGTTTAAGGCTGGAACTCCCACAATGGGAGGAACCGTCTTTTTGGTCGTTGCGATTGTAGTAACCTTCCTCTTTGCCAGCTACTTTAAAATGCTGACGGGTGGTGTCTTGGCTATTCTTTTTATCCTAGCTCTTTATGGCTTAGTTGGATTTTTGGATGACTTTTTAAAAATCTTCCGCAAGATTAACGAGGGGCTCAATCCCAAACAGAAACTAGCTCTGCAGTTCTTGGGAGGAGTAGTCTTCTACTTTGTTCATGTTCATGGTGCCGGCGGAGGCGAAATCAATCTTTTTGGGCATATCATCAATATTGGAATTTTCTACTTTGCCTTTGTCCTTTTTTGGCTGATTGGTTTTTCCAATGCGGTCAATCTGACAGACGGGATTGATGGACTGGCTTCTATTTCAGTCGTTATCAGCCTGCTGACCTATGCCATCATTGCCTACACAGAACGAAAATATGATATCCTTCTGGTTTGTGTGACCATGATTGGTGGGCTCCTCGGTTTCTTTGTCTTCAACCGGAAACCAGCCAAAATTTTCATGGGAGATGTGGGTAGCCTAGCTCTGGGCGGAATGCTCGCCACCATTTCCATCGCCCTTCGAGTTGAGTGGACTCTGCTTCTTGTAGGTTTGGTCTATGTTCTTGAAACTTCTTCCGTCATGCTGCAGGTCAGCTACTTCAAGTACACCAAGAAGAAGTTTGGTGAAGGCAGAAGAATCTTCCGCATGACCCCCCTCCACCACCACCTAGAGCTGGGTGGCTTGACAGGCAATGGTGCCAAATGGAGCGAGTGGAAGGTAGACTTCTTCCTTTGGGGAATCGGGCTTGTTATGAGTCTATTGACCTTGGCCATTCTTTATCTATAAATGATTAGAAACAAGGGGTTGCCCTTGTTTTTTTGTATTTTTACCTTGACTAAAACCGCTTGGTACCCTCTGGTTAAAAAAGAGCTGGGTGTTATTGAAGCTGAATTTGTCGAAGAGACTTCTTAAAAATACTGAGGACGGGGCATCCGTCCTTTTTGCTTGTCTTTCTGATAAATGCTATAATGGTAAGAAGCAGAAAAAAAGAGGAAACTATGAAATTTACAGACTTACCATTAAAGGGCTACATTCAAAAAGCCCTAGCGGAGATCAACTTTGTTGAGGCCACAGAGGTGCAGGAAAAGTTGATTCCAATTGTTTTATCAGGTCGTGACTTGGTTGGTGAATCCAAGACCGGTTCGGGCAAGACCCATACCTTTTTGATTCCGATTTTCCAAAAGTTGAATGAGGAGTTGGATCAGGTTCAGGCGGTCATCACAGCGCCATCACGGGAGCTGGCGACGCAGATTTATCAGGCAGCCTGTCAATTGGCCAGCCACTGCGAAACAGAGGTTCGCGTCAGCAACTATGTGGGCGGAACGGATAAGAAGCGCCAAATCGACAAGCTCCAATCCAGTCAGCCCCATATCGTTATCGGAACTCCGGGCCGCATCTATGATTTGGTCAAATCTGGCGATCTGGCCATCCACAAGGCAGGGATTTTTGTGGTCGATGAGGCCGATATGACGCTAGATATGGGCTTTTTGGAAACGGTGGACAAGATTGCCGGCAGCCTGCCTAAGGACCTGCAATTTCTTGTCTTTTCAGCGACTATTCCGCAAAAATTACAACCCTTTTTGAAGAAATACTTGTCTAGGCCCGTCATCGAGCAAATCAAGACTAGGACTGTCATTTCAGATACCATTGAAAACTGGTTGATTTCTACCAAAGGTCGGGACAAGAATGCCCAAATTTTAGAGATGACCCAGCTCATGCAGCCCTACTTGGCCATGATTTTTGTCAATACCAAGACGCGGGCAGATGAACTCCACAGCTACCTGACAGCCAATGGTTTGCGAGTTGCTAAAATCCATGGAGATATTCCTCCGCGGGAGCGCAAGCGTATCATGAATCAGGTCAAGAACTTGGATTTTGAATATATCGTGGCGACGGATTTGGCGGCGCGTGGAATCGACATCGAAGGGGTCAGCCATGTCATCAACGATGCCATCCCACAGGATTTGTCCTTCTTTGTTCACCGTGTCGGACGGACAGGCCGAAATAGCTTGTCTGGTATTGCCATCACCCTTTACCAGCCGAGTGATGATGCGGACATTCGAGAACTAGAAAAACTCAACATCCAGTTTCTTCCAAAGGAAATGAAGAACGGGGAGTTTGTCGATACCTACGACCGCGACCGTCGGGTCAATCGTGAAAAATCCCGTGAAAAACTGGACTTGGAAATGCTTGGTCTGGTTAAGAAGAAAAAGAAAAAAATCAAGCCAGGCTACAAGAAGAAAATCAAGTGGGCTGTGGATGAAAAACGCCGCAAGACCAAACGAGTGGAAGCAAGAGCCAAGGGGCGTGCCGAGCGCAAGGCCAAACGCCAGACCTTTTAATTGATAGGATAGACCATGTTACAAACGATTTTAAGTCTTTATTTGCAGAGCTTGCTTCTTGCGGCAGTTGCGGTCATTTTTGTTAGCCTCATCTGGTTTTTTGCTCGGATGATAAAGCGGACAGATAAGACCCTCCAAGCCCGGCAAGAGGTACTTTACGATTTGTTGATTATAAATGTTATGACCATCCCCATTATTTCCTTTGGGATTGTCGGCATTTTACTGATGTTAAAAGCTTAGGAAGAATGAACTTATGTACGATACAATCATCATCGGTGCCGGCCCTGCTGGAATGACCGCAGCCCTCTATGCAGCCCGAAGCAACCTCAAGGTTGCCCTCTTGGAGCGTGGTATTTACGGCGGCCAGATGAACAATACAGCTGATATTGAAAATTACCCTGGATATGCAGCCATTTCTGGACCAGAATTGGCGGAAAAAATGTTTGAACCCTTAGAAAAATTTGGTGTTGAACACCTGTTCGGTCAGTTAGTCAAGATTGAGTTGGACGGTGAGGTGAAAAAGGTCATCACAGAAGATGAGGTTTTGGAAGCTTCTACGGTTGTGCTTGCAATGGGAGCCCAACACCGCCTGTTAGGGGTTCCGGGAGAAGAAACCTACAACAGCCGCGGCGTTTCCTATTGTGCGGTTTGTGACGGAGCTTTCTTTCGCGACCAAGATTTACTGGTGGTTGGGGGCGGCGATTCCGCCGTTGAAGAAGCGATTTTCCTGACCCAGTTTGCAAAAAGCGTGACCATTGTTCACCGTCGGGATGAATTGCGTGCCCAGAAGATTATTCAGGACCGCGCTTTTGCCAATGAAAAAATCAGCTTTATCTGGGATAGCGTGGTAGAGGAAATCCAAGGTGACGAATTAAAAGTTCAAAGTGTCCGCATTCGAAACGTGAAAACCAGTCAGGTCAGTGAACATGCCTTTGGTGGCGTCTTTATTTACGTTGGATTGGATCCGATGAGCGAGTCTGTCAGCGACCTAGGGATTACAGATGAGGCAGGCTGGATTGAAACCAACGACCTCATGGAAACCAAGCAAGCGGGCGTCTTTGCGGTCGGTGACATTCGTAAGAAACACCTGCGCCAGATTACGACAGCCGTTGGCGACGGCGCCATCGCAGGCCAGCAAGTCTACAATTACCTACTAGAACACACCAAGTAGAGAGGTTTTTATGTTTCATATCTATGACATTCAAAAAAGCCCTGACGGCATTGCCTTTGATAAGGTTTTTGACCTAGAAAAGGAGCTTCAGGAGCGCAACAAAGAAATTCTAGGACTCTCTCCTGTCGCTGTTACAGGAAAGGTTCGATTTGAATCCGGGTTTTTCTTTTTAGATTACCAAATGACCTACACCATTACGCTAGCTTCCAGCCGGTCAATGGAGCCTGTTCATCTTGATGAAAACCAGTCCGTTAACGAACTCTTTGTCGCAAGTGAGGCAGCGCTCAAGGAGCAGGATTTGGTCGATGAAGACTTGGTATTGGTAGTAGAGGATGACCAGATCAATCTAGCAGAGAGCGTAGCGGATAATATTTTGCTCGCGATTCCAATCAAGGTCTTGACTCCAGAAGAAGAAGCTGGTGCAGACCTGCCATCAGGAACCAACTGGACCGTGATGACCGAGGCCGGCTACCAGTCGAACGCTCAAGCTAAAAAAGAAGCCAACAGCCCCTTTGCTCAGTTGCAGGGATTGTTTGACGAAGAAGACAAGTAGAGGAAAAGGGAAGGGCGAAAGCTTTGACCTTGCGATTAAATTATCTGAAAATTCTTGTCAATACGTCTATTTCAGTGTATAATGAAGAAGATACTAATTAGAGGAGTAAGAACTCATGACAAAAGCAAACTTTGGTGTTGTCGGTATGGCAGTTATGGGCCGCAACTTGGCCCTCAACGTAGAGTCACGCGGTTACACCGTAGCAATTTATAACCGTTCAGCAGATAAAACAGAAGATGTAGTAGCTAGCAATCCAGGCAAGAAACTGGTACCAAGCTACGATGTAGAGAGCTTTGTAGCTTCTATTGAAAAACCACGCCGTATCATGCTCATGGTTCAAGCAGGACCAGGTACAGATGCGACGATTCAAGCTCTTCTGCCACACTTAGATAAAGGGGACATCTTGATTGACGGTGGAAATACCTTCTACGAAGATACCATCCGTCGCTCTGCTGAGTTGGCTAACTCAGGTATCAACTTCATCGGAACAGGTGTATCTGGTGGTGAAAAAGGTGCCCTTGAAGGCCCATCCATCATGCCAGGTGGTCAAAAAGAAGCCTATGAATTGGTGGCAGATGTCTTGGAAGAAATTTCTGCAAAAGCCCCAGAAGACGGCGCGCCATGTGTCACTTACATTGGCCCAGACGGAGCAGGTCACTATGTGAAAATAGTCCACAATGGTATCGAGTATGGTGATATGCAGTTGATTGCCGAGTCATATGACCTCATGCAACACCTGCTTGGCTTGTCTGTTGAGGAAATGGCAGACATCTTTACTGAGTGGAACAAGGGCGAGTTGGATAGCTATCTGATTGAAATCACAGCTGACATCCTAAAACGCAAGGACGACCAAGGTCAAGATGGCCCAGTTGTGGACTACATCCTGGACGCTGCAGGAAACAAGGGTACTGGAAAATGGACCAGCCAATCTTCACTTGACTTGGGAGTGCCACTGTCATTGATTACAGAATCCGTATTTGCTCGCTATATCTCAACTTACAAAGAAGAGCGTGTGGCAGCAAGCAAGGTTCTTCCAAAACCAGCACCGTTTGCTTATGCAGGCGACAAGGCTGAATTGGTGGAAAAAATCCGTCAAGCCCTCTATTTCTCAAAAATTATGTCTTACGCACAAGGCTTTGCTCAATTGCGCGTTGCCTCTAAAGAAAACAATTGGAACTTGCCGTTTGGCGAAATCGCTAAAATCTGGCGTGCAGGATGCATCATCCGCGCTCGCTTCTTGCAAAAGATTACAGATGCCTACGGACGTGACGAAGACTTGGCCAACCTCCTCTTGGATGAGTACTTCTTGGATGTCACAGCTAAGTACCAACAAGCGGTTCGCGAGGTAGTCTGCCTTGCTGTTCAAGCAGGCGTACCTGTACCAACCTTCTCAGCAGCGATCACCTACTTCGATAGCTACCGTGCTGAGAACTTGCCAGCAAACTTGATTCAGGCTCAACGGGACTACTTTGGTGCCCACACTTATGAGCGCAAAGATAAGGAAGGCATCTTCCATTACTCATGGTATGATGAAAAATAACCTATGGCCAAAAAGATTCTAATTGCAGGTAGAGAGCGTAACCTGTCTCACTTCGTTTCCATGGAATTGCAGAAGAAGGACTATCTCGTTGACTATGCTTCAACAGGAAAGGAAGCTCTCTTACTAGCACATGAAACGGACTTTGATTTGATATTGATGAGTTTTCAACTGTCGGACATGTCCAGCAAGGAACTGTCTAAAGAGTTGCTCAAACTCAAACCCGCTTCTGTTATCATCGTGGCTGTGGATAGTGCAGATGTTGCTGCCCATGGTCAGGACATATTGACCTATGCTGTTTCTTATGTTATCAAACCTTTCGTGATTAGTGATTTGGTTGAGCAAGTGACAGCCATCTTTCGCGGGCGGGATTTTATCGACGAAAATTGCAAACAGGTCAAGCTTCACGCGGCCTACCGTGATTTGAAAATTGATTTCCAAAACCGCACGGTGTCGCGCGGAGATGAGCTCATCAACCTAACCCGAAGGGAATATGATCTCTTGGCGACGCTGATGAACAGTCCTGAAACCATGAGCCGCGAACAGCTCTTGGATCGGGTTTGGAAATATGAGTCGGCAGCAGAAACAAATGTTGTGGACGTCTATATCCGTTACCTAAGAGGCAAGCTGGATCTGCCAGGGCAGGAGTCCTATATCAAGACTGTCCGTGGAGTTGGCTATGCCATGCGGGATTAAGCAAGAGAGATTGGCAAATGCCAGTCTTTCTTTTTTATCTGTCCTATGGTAGAATAAAAAAACAGTAATTGATTAAGGGAACTATCTATGAAATCAACATTTAAAGAAAAACTATTGCTGATTGCCTTTGCAGCCCTTGTGCTACTGGCTGTTCTGAATTATTCCTCTCTGCACGAGGGCTTACAAGTCGTTTTATCCAGTGTCCACTCTCTGTTTATCGGTGCCCTGATTGCCTTTATCCTTAATGTTCCGATGAAAAAGCTGGAAACTCTCTTTGAAAAAGTTTCTTTTTTAAACAAGGTGAAGCGTCCATTGGCCATCACCAGTGTTTTTATCTGCTTTATCTTGATTGTAACAGCTATTGTGGTGATTGTGCTGCCGACCTTGGTGGCAACAGTTGCTCAGCTGGTTAATGTCATCAGTGAAGAAATACCAAAATGGATTAAAAACCTCCAAGAAAGCGGCTTTTTGTCCAGCCAACTTGGAAGTCAGATCAATGAGTACTTATCTCAATTTACCAATATTTCCAATCTATCCAGCCTAGCTACCAACTTCCTTTACGGTCTGGTCAACAATGTTAGTGGCATTTTCTCAAATACCATGTCCCTGGTTATGGCTTTCTTCTTTACCATCAGTATTCTGGGCAGTAAGGAACACCTCCAAACCATGTCTCTAAAACTGCTCCATGCCTTTTTGCCTAAAAAGATTGTTGGCGTCCTTACCTATATCGGTGAAGTGATTGTGGATACCTATGATCGGTTCCTGATGAGCCAAATTGTGGAAGCTGTGATTATCGGCAGTCTGGTCTTTATTTCTTATTCACTATCTGGGATTCCTTATGCCAGCATGGCGGGGATTCTGTCAGGGGTTCTTTCCTTTGTGCCTTATATCGGCCCATTCACTGCCTGCATGATTAGTGCCCTCTTTGTGGCGGTGGAAAACCCTTGGCTGGCCCTCTGGTCGATTGTCCTTTTCCAAATCCTCCAGCTGATTGAAGGAAATATCATCTACCCACGGGTTGTAGGACAGTCTGTTGGTTTGCCGACCCTCTTTACCTTATCTGCAGCCCTTATCGGCGGAAACCTCTTTGGTCTTTTGGGGATGGTCTTTTTCACTCCAATCTTTGCGGTCATCTACCGCCTTGTTCGAGAGTGGGTCAATATCCGCCTCAAGGACAAACAGATTGTCATTGAAGAATAGCTAAAAAACCTGCCCAGTGCAGGTTTTTTGGATGCAGAAGTGGGGATGCCTGCCTTCTTCTGGTTTCTCCTTTCCAAGTGTGTTATACTGGACAGTATATACTAGATTCTGCCCGCTAGTTTGGCTGTTCTTGGGCGGAAGAAGGAATGGTGAACTTGTGAGAAAAATCGGAGTGACAGTTGCTGCTGCCTTGCAGGGCTTGATAGGTTATGGAGGCCGGTTCTTGTTTGGTCTTCTCTTTTTGTGCACGGTGGTTGTTCAGACCGTTTTGAGGCTGCCCAAGGGAGAGTGGGCTGATGTGTTGCCCAATACTGTTTGGTCCTTCTTGGTGTTGATTGGACTGCTTGCGGTGACTTACCTGAGTCGAGGTTGGCTAAAGCGTTTTAGCAATCGGCAGATTTTTATAGCAGGCTGCTTGCTCTATTTGCTGGCTGGACTCGGCTTGATTTTCTTCACAACAGATGTGACCCGCTATGACGCTGCGGCTGTATTTCGTTCGGCTGTGGAGATGAATGCAGGAGATTATCAGAGTTTAGAGGTGGGAGGCTATCTCTATCGTTATCCCCATCAACTCGGATTGGTTAGTTTTGAGCGCTTGGTTCTGACCATCATCCCCATACCAAATGCTACGGTGTTTTTTGTTCTCAATCTGGCTATGGTTCTTGGGATTAACTGGGCTAGTTGGCAGCTTGCCGACCGCTTGTTTGCCAATCGGTCTATCAGTCGCTATACCTTGTTGCTCTCCTTTGCTTTTTTGCCGCAGCTCTTTAATATCCTGTTTGTCTATGGTCTGATTTTTGGGCTCTTCTTTGCCAGCTTCGGTCTGCTCTTTCTGGTAGATTACCTGCACAAACAGAGGGTGAGAGATGCGGCTTGGGCGACCATTTTCTTGGTTGTATCCTACTGGATTCGCAATAACTACATCATCCTTCTGGTAGCAGTAGCACTGATTCTCTGCCTAGAATTTCTAAAAAAAGGAATCAAGCAGCACCTCTTGCTCCTTCTGGCTATCATCAGTTTAGCTTTTGGTCTGAACAAGGCAACAACAGCCTATTATAGCTCGGTCAGCGGCCAAGATTTGCAAGGAATGCCCAAGATTTCTTGGTTGGCCATGGGCTTACAGGATGTTCCAAACGACATCCGCCAACCCGGCTGGTACAATTATTATGTCCGCGATATTTACAAGGAAACAGACGGAGATTATGCTGCCATCGAAGCGGCGGCCAAAACCAGTCTTGCAGAAAGGCTGGCCGTCTTTGCCAAGGATCCACTCTATGCCCTAGATTTTTTCCGGATCAAGCTGCTAACCACCTGGACAGAAGCTAGTTTTGAGTCCATCTTTTCGGGCCCTAGTAAATGGCGGATGCAACCGCATAGGACGGACCTTCTCAAGGATCTCTATCAGGGAGGGAACTCCTATATCCTTCTGTACCAGTGGTTCCATCCGGTTCTGATGCTAATCTACGGAGGAGCTGCCCTCTTCCTCTGGCTCAGGAAACCAAAAGAAGAGGAGGTTATTCACCTCTACCCCTACCTCTTTTTAGCAGGCGGGCTGGTCTTCCACCTTTTGTGGGAAACCAAGAGCCAATATGTTTCTCCTCATGTCTACCTTCTGATTCCCTTTGCAGCAGCAGCCTATGTGATTTTTTGGGAAAAATGGCAGAGCAGAAAAGAGAAAACTTCCTCATAGTTTGCTCAGCAAGGAGCCTTTGCTTCTTGCTTTCTTTTATTCTCTTGCAAAATATGATACAATGAAGTGATAATGAGATAATGGAGAAAGAGTATGCGTTGCCCAAAATGTAATAGTTTGAAATCAAGTGTTGTGGATAGTCGCCAAGCAGAAGACGGCAACACCATTCGCCGTCGCAGAGAATGTGAACAATGCGGCCATCGGTTTACAACCTATGAGCGAGTAGAAGAAAAAACCCTAGTCGTTGTCAAGAAGGATGGCACCCGCGAACAATTTTCCCGCGAGAAAATCTTTAACGGCATCATCCGTTCTGCCCAAAAACGCCCTGTAACCAGCGCGGAAATCGAGGAAGTGGTCAACCGCATTGAGCAGCAGGTTCGCGCACAGAGTGACAGTGAAATTGAAAGCGATGTGATTGGCAATCTGGTTATGGAAGAACTAGCTGAGCTGGATGAAATTACCTATGTTCGTTTTGCCTCCGTTTACCGCTCCTTCAAGGACGTAGGTGAGTTGGAAAATTTGCTCAAACAAATTACCAAGGGCAGCAGACACAGAAGACAGGATTAGTAGATGAAACCAAACGATCTCTATTGTTATGTGAGAACCACCCCTTTTACAGCAGACTGGTCTAGCTTGAGTCAATGTTACCAGCCGATTATCGGTTTGGATGGCTTTGCACTCTACCATTACCTCCATGCATTTGTGGATTATGGACAGGGCCGTTATAAATTTAGCCGCATTCTCAACCACTTAGACTTTGGTATGCCCCGTCTTGAGCGGACTTTAGATGTGCTTGAAGCCGTGGATTTGTTGGAGCGCTACCAGATGGATGGTGCCTACGGTCTTCTCATCAAGCCGCCTTTGTCTACTCAGGCCTTTTTGCATAAGCCTCTGTATCGCCAACTATTGACCAAGAAGATTGGGGAGTCTGCTCTGGAACAGCTCAGACTGTTGCGACCGAATCAAGAGCAAAACATCACCAAACGCTTCTCAGATGTCTTCACGATTGAAGGGAAAGTGGAGGTGCAAGTGCAAGGTTCAGCAACCAGTGGCTTGGACTGGCAAGCTTTCAAATCCATGATGGCTCGGGATAAACTGCGTTTTCAGCAGGAAACCGATGATATGATTGCCTTGGAATATCTGGCCGAACAAGAAGGCTGGAACTGGTTGGAACTCTATCAGAAGGCCAAGGAAACAGCTCTTGACCAAATGATTTCAACCAAGCGCCTGGCCCAAAAAATCCAAGGGTATCACCAAGCTCCGAAAGGAAGTTTGACGGAGCGAGAAGCTGCTCTGGCTCGGGAAAGTAAGGCCATGACAGCCCTTGAATTTCTAGCCTTTCTCAAGGAAAGTCGCAAGGCGGCAGTGACTGCCTCGGAGCGCAAATGTTTGAAAGATATGGCGGTTCTGGGGCTTTTAGATGAAGTCATCAATGTCTTGGTTCTTTACAGTCTCAACAAGCTAGACTCGGCCAATCTCAATGAAAAGTATGCTCTCAAGTTAGCCAATGATTTTTCTTATAAGGGAATTGCCAGCGCAGAAGCAGCCATTCTTTATCTCAGAGAACAGCGAACAAGCAGTAAGCTCCAAAAACCTGCTCAGGAAGCTGTCAGCAATGTTCCAGAATGGAGCAAAAAAGAAGTCAAAACGAAAACCAGTGCCGAAGGAAAAGCCAAGATGGATGCTCTTCGGCGTCAAATGTTAGCCAATGAAAACAAAGGAGGTGGCTCATGAAATCCGTTCAAGACAAGTTGACCCAAGGTCACAAGAGTCGGAAGTCTTATCAGGAAGTCTATCAGGAAATACTGGCAGACGAGGATGTTGCGGCCTTCATTCGTCAAGAGGGGCTCAATCAGGATGAAATCAACCGCTCCATTTCCAAATTCTTTGAATTTGTTAGCCAGCGAGATAAATTTTTATCTAAGGATGCCTCCTATATCGCAGTTGGCTACCAACCGGTTCTTGTCATGAATCAAGGCTATGCGGACGTGTCCTATCTGGAAACCGCAGAGCTGGTTGAGCACCGCAGATTAGAAACTATAAAAAATCGCATCCAATTGATTAACCTGCCCGCCTCTCTCCGTCAGGTGACCATCGATGACTTGGATTTTGATGATGACTATCGCTTTGAAGTCTACAAGGCCTTGGATGATTTTGTAGAACAAGTCGGGCACAATAACAAAGGGCTTTACCTCTATGGTAATTTTGGGATAGGGAAGAGCTATCTGATGGCCTATTTGGCCCACCGTCTTTCTATTGCTCGTCAACTATCTACGACCATGCTGCACTACCCAACCTTTGTTGTGGACATTAAAAATGCCATTAAGGATGCTTCCGTCAAGGAAAAAATAGACCAGATTAAGACCGCGGAAGTCTTGGTTTTAGATGATATTGGGGCAGAACAGCACAGTCCGTGGGTTCGAGACGATGTCTTGCAGGTCATTCTCCAATACCGGATGCAGGAAAACCTGCCGACCTTCTTTACCTCCAATTTCTCTTTTGCCGATTTGGAGCGCCACTTTGCGGCAGGTCGGACAGGTGATGAAACCTGGCAGGCCAAGCGGGTCATGGAAAGAATTCGTTTCTTAGCCACTGAGATTCATTTGCAAGGAGTGAACCGCCGATGAACGAAACAATTGATTTGATGCTTGCGCACACCTCGGTTCGCCGTTTTACCGACCAACCCATTTCAGATGATGAGTTGAAAGCTATTATCAGTGCAGGACGTGCAGCTTCAAGCTGGAAGAATTTCCAGTCCTATTCGATTATCCTGGTCCAGTCCGAGGAGAAAAAACAGGCTCTTTATGACTTGGTTTCCCAACCTGCCATTTTGCAGGCTCAGGCCATTCTTGTCTTTGTTGGCGATCATAATCGTGCCAGCAAGGCAGCACAGCTCCACGAGATGCCTTTTGATGCCAAGGGAGTGGAAAATCTCCTGATTTCATCTGTGGATGCGGCTTTAGCTGGACAGAATGCCCTGCTTGCGGCAGAAAGTTTGGGCTATGGGGGTGTTTTTATCGGCATGATTCGCCATAAAGCAAGGCCCGTAGCAGAACTTTTCCAGTTGCCAGCCTACACCTATCCGATCTTTTGTATCGCCTTGGGAAAACCAGCAGAGCAACATCCTGTTAAGCCACGCTTGGCTGAGAAAGCTGTCGTATTTTCAGAAGTTTATCAAGAACAAGGGCCTGAGGCCATTCAGGCTTACGACCAAGTTCAAACAGACTACGCAGGCAGTCGTCAAACGGAAAAATGGTCCCAGCGCATGGTTGCACAATTTAGCCAGCCAGAGCAGCCTGAAACCAAGGCTTTGCTGGAAGAACATCAATTATTGTAATTAGAAAGAGAGTAGTATGGCTCTACCAACTATTGCCATCGTTGGCCGTCCCAACGTTGGAAAATCAACCCTATTTAATCGTATTGCAGGTGAGCGGATTTCGATTGTCGAAGATGTGGAAGGGGTGACCCGCGACCGCATTTATGCGACAGGTGAATGGCTTAACCGCAAGTTTTCACTTATTGATACGGGAGGAATCGATGATGTAGATGCCCCATTCATGGAACAGATCAAGCACCAGGCTGAAATCGCCATGGATGAAGCAGACGTCATCGTCTTTGTCGTATCTGGCAAAGAAGGAGTAACGGATGCCGATGAGTACGTTTCCCGCATCCTCTACAAGACCAATAAACCGGTCATTTTGGTGGTCAACAAGGTGGACAATCCTGAGATGCGCAACGACATCTATGATTTCTATTCACTGGGTCTAGGAGATCCCTACCCGGTGTCTTCAGTCCATGGTATTGGAACGGGGGATGTCCTTGATGCCATTGTAGACAACCTGCCGACAGCGGAAGCTAAGGAAAATCCTGACCTCATCAAGTTCAGTTTAATCGGTCGCCCTAATGTCGGCAAGTCCAGTCTTATCAATGCTATTTTGGGGGAGGAGCGCGTGATTGCCTCTCCGGTTGCAGGAACGACCCGTGATGCCATCGATACCCACTTTACCGACAGTACCGGTCAAGAATTTACTATGATCGATACGGCAGGGATGCGCAAGTCCGGTAAGGTCTATGAAAATACAGAGAAATACTCTGTCATGCGGGCCATGCGGGCTATTGATCGCTCTGATGTCGTTTTGATGGTCATCAATGCCGAAGAAGGCATTCGTGAGTACGACAAGCGGATTGCTGGATTTGCCCATGAAGCAGGAAAAGGGATTATCATCGTGGTCAATAAGTGGGATACTCTGGAAAAAGACAACCACACCATGAAAAAATGGGAAGATGATATTCGTGACCAGTTCCAGTACCTGTCTTATGCACCGATTATCTTTGTGTCCGCCTTGACCAAACAACGCCTTCACAAGTTGCCAGAAATGATTAAGACTATTAGCGAGAGTCAGAATACCCGCATACCATCAGCCGTTCTCAATGACGTCATCATGGATGCCATCGCCATCAATCCAACTCCAACGGACAAGGGCAAGCGACTCAAAATCTTCTACGCTACTCAGGTCGCAACCAAGCCACCGACCTTTGTGGTCTTTGTCAATGAAGAAGAACTCATGCACTTTTCTTACATGCGTTTCTTGGAAAATCAAATCCGCAAGGCCTTTGTCTTTGAAGGAACACCGATTCATTTGATTGCCAGAAAACGGAAATAGAGCCGGATTTGGGTTCTAAGGAGGAGATAGTGGTTATCCACCTCCTTTTCTTTGTAAACAAGTAAAAGACTGCTAAAATAAGACTTGGAGCCGTCATCACGGTCTGGAACTGATTTGAGTAGGCTGTGTTTGCCAGTGTTCGTAGGGATTATAAGAGGTTCGGGATGGAATGTATAGGTGAACTGATTGTTGAATATTTGACAGGGCTGGCTGATTTTGATGAAAAGAAGGTTCCTCCTTTTGGGCTGCGCTATTGGCTTGGTTGGTTAGGGATTTTCATCAATCTTTTAATGCTTGCTCTGCTTGTTTTTGTGCTTGTATTCTCTGTTATTGCTTTCTTGAAAATGAAGTCTCAGTCTACGGTGCTTGTGACCTTCTTTCTGTTGCCCGTTGTTCTCTTTTGGCTTTGGAAGACAGGAAGTCTGATTAGGAAAATGTGGCGCCTGACACGTTATTATAAACCGATTGATTCAGAACATCAGTAAAAAGTAGGATTTTGTCTGAGAGCAAAACCTACTATTTTTTGTTTTTTTGAAAGGGTAAGGCTTCAGTATCCTCCCTATTTTTGGAGCATGCCAAGAGCTACTAAACCGAGCAGGAACACCTATAAGTTTTTAGGCGAAAATCTTTTTTTCTCACTAGGATTATGCTATAATGGAGAGATAAGATTAAGGAGATAGTATGGGTAGATTGATGCCAGGGCGGATTCGCCAGGAAGGGATTGACCTCTACGATAGAGGACAGCTACAAGTAGAGAAGGTGGAAGACCGCCGACTCTATCTCAAGATAGGAGAGGCAACGTTTTGTTATGCCATAGAGGATGAAGCTTTAGATTGTTCTTGCCCTCTATTTGGACAGAAAGGCTATTGCCAGCACTTGGCAGCCACTGAGTATTTTTTGAAAAATGATGCCAAAGGGATAGAACTGGTTCAGACCTTACAGGATGAGGGGGCCATTCATCAGGAAGTGACTAGACGAACCTATTTTGGGGGACTTTTTTTAGATGATTTGCTCAGTCCTGATACAGCAGCAGGGCTTCGCTACCAACTATCGGTTGAAGGGCAGCTTCTGCCCTTTGACAGCAATATTGATTGGACCTTGAAAATCAGACGGCTGCCGGATGATCGTTCCTACATCATCCGTGACATCGGGGCCTTTTTAAAGCTGGTTAAAAAAAGCGAGTATTACCAAATTGGTAAAAACTACTATGAGGTTGTCAATTTTGACAATTTTGACGCAGCCAGTCAGGAGCTTTTGGAGTTTCTCTTTCGGCTTGTACCTGAAAAACCATCCCTAGATTCGGATGTGTTACCCCATTTTGGCCGTCATCTCCGCTTGCCTTTGGCCTACTTTGAAGAAGGGCTTGACTTATTCAAAGAGCTGCATTCGTTTCAAGTGTCCTATGATATGCAGACTTACAAGGACTTGATTCTTCAGCCTCTGACAGCGGAAGTGGGTCTCTTTGAGTTTCACGTTCGGGTAGATACCCGAGTCATCGAGCTGGTGATTGAAGAAGTTCCTTGTCGCAGTCTTTTTAATGGTCGGTATTTTCTCAAAGACCACAACCTTTATGTCGTGGATCGCAGACAAGAACGCCTCTTAGAGGTTATTGGAGAATTGGTACCAACTGAGTCTGGACTAAAAAAAGTGCAGGTTGATTTTCAAGACCAAGACCGTTTGGCAGCAAGCCTCTTGGATTTGCAGACTATCGGTAAAGTGACAGCGCCCAAGCGTTTCTTGATTGAGGATTTCAAGCCTCGATTTCGATTTAGCCTGACAGAAGCCGGCGATTTATCACTGGCCCTTTCTCTTGAATTTTCGAGAGCCAGAGTAGAAAAGAAAGAGGATTTGGCTTACCTTCCCTTCGCCCTGCACTATCGACATTTAGAGGCTGTCTACCATCTAATGAAGGAAGTTGGCTTTGCAGGAGATTTTAAGGCAACTCGCTCTGGTTTGCATCAGGCGGACTGGTATGCGTTTTTCACTCAAGATTTACCTCGCTTTCGCAGCATGGGGCAGGTTGAGTTGGCGCCAGAAGTGGAGAACTTATTTGTTACCGCAAGCCCCCACCTGTCAGTGGCAAGTCAGGGCTCTCTGTTGGACATTTCTTTTGATTTTCAGGGAATTGACTCGGAGGAGATTAGCTTGGCTTTGCAGGCCCTTCTCAACGAAGAAAGTTATTATACCAGTCAGTCAGGCCGCATCTTTGTATTTGATGAAGACAGCATGCGCATTAGCCGAACCCTCTTAGATCTTCGGGCTCGATTTAATCAGGAGGGGCAGTTGAGCTTGGATAGATTTGCTTCTTTCCAGTTGAATCAAGCACTTGCCGGAGAAAAGTCCGTTTCTTACTCAGAAGATTTTCAACGGCTCGCATATGATTTGGCTCATCCAGAAGAGTTTTCCTTGCCTCCCCTCACTGTCCAAACAGACTTGCGCGATTACCAGCTACAAGGGATTCGCTGGTTATCCATGTTGGACTACTATGGTTTCGGAGGTATTTTAGCAGATGATATGGGACTGGGAAAAACCTTGCAGAGCTTGGCTTTTTTGTCGGGGCGCTTGGACAGTAAATCGAGGGTATTGATTCTTGCACCGTCTAGTCTTATTTACAACTGGCAGGAAGAATGTAAAAAATTCACCCCTCATCTGGACATGGCTGTGGTCTATGGTTCTAAGGAAAAACGGACAAGCATCATACAAGAAGATCATCAAATTCTTGTTACCAGCTACCCATCCTTCCGTCAGGATGCAGAACTGTATCGCAGCAAACATTATGATTACCTGATTTTGGATGAAGCTCAGGTTATGAAAAATGCTCAAACGAAGATTGCGCAGCAGTTGAGAGAATTTGAGGTAGGAGCTTGTTTTGCCCTGTCGGGTACACCGATTGAAAACCATCTGGCCGAACTCTGGTCCATCTTTCAGATTGTCCTTCCTGGTCTTCTCCCATCTAAGAACGACTTTGCCAAACTATCTGCTCAAGAAGTGGCTCGTATTATCAAACCCTTTGTCCTTAGACGTCGAAAGGAAGAAGTCCTGTTAGAGTTGCCAGATCTAATAGAGGTAAATGTTCTCAACGAATTGACAGATGAACAAAAAGCTATCTACCTTGCCCAGCTCCAGCAAATGCAAACCAGTGTTCTGGGGGCAAGTGATGCAGAAATCAACCGCAAGAAAATTGAAATTCTATCAGGCATTACTCGTTTAAGGCAGATTTGTGATACCCCGAGTTTGTTCATGGATGCCTACCAAGGTCAAAGTGGAAAACTGGAGAGTTTGAGAGAGCTCTTAAATCAGCTTAAAGAAGGAGGACATCGGGTTCTTATCTTCTCTCAATTCCGTACCATGTTGGATTTGATTGAACAAGATGTAGCAGCGGCAGGCTTGACCAGTTACAAATTGACAGGCTCAACACCGACCAACGCTCGTCAAGAGATGACCCAAGCCTTTAACGCAGGCAGTCGAGATGCCTTCCTCATTTCCCTTAAAGCCGGTGGTGTTGGACTCAATTTGACCGGGGCGGACACGGTTATTTTGGTTGACCTTTGGTGGAATCCTGCCGTTGAAGCCCAAGCCATCAGCAGAGCTCACCGCATGGGCCAGACGGAAAAAGTGGAATGCTACCGTCTTATCACCAGAGGAACTATCGAGGAAAAAATTCAAAGCCTACAGGAAAGCAAGAAAAATCTCGTAACGACTGTCTTAGATGGCAATGAAAGCCGAGCTAGCATGACTGTTCAAGAAATCCGCGAAATCTTGGGGATTGCTCAGCCAACTGTCAATTGACAAACCTGTTCTTGCGCGGTAGAATAAAATAACGAGAAACTGTTAGGTTCTTCCTTAAGGTCGTTTCCGTGTTTCATTTTGTTCTTTCATACTAGCACCCCGCTGATAGGGGCCAGTTTTTAACCAAAAAGGAGAAAGCTATGAGCCAATTTATCGTTGATTCGTCCTTCTGGAATCTTTTTCCAGATGCTAAAATCGGTGTCCTGTTGCTCAAGGACTATGTTAATAGCCCAGAGTCGCCAGCAGCTGTCGTGCAATTGCTAGAAGACAGTATTCCTTTGGCGCAAGGTCATCTGACAGAAGATGTTTTTAGTGAAAATGAGGTTATCCAAATCTATCGCAAGGCTTATCAGCAGTTTAAAACGAAAAAAGGGGCGCGTTCCAGTATTGAAGCCTTGCTCAAGCGCTCAACCAGCAACAATCCAGTCAGAAGTATCAATCCTCTAGTAGACATTTACAACGCTGCCAGTCTTCGCTATGCCCTGCCTGTTGGTGCAGAAGACATCGATACCTTTGTTGGTGATTTACGCCTGACCATCACTGATGGAGGAGATGAGTTTTACTTGATTGGCGACGATACCAATCAGCCAACCTTGGCAGGAGAACTCTGTTATAAGGATGAAAAAGGCGCTGTCTGCCGCTGCTTTAACTGGAGGGACGGGGAGCGCACCATGATTACCGATCAGACAAAAAATGCCTTTCTGGTTATTGAATTGTTAGATACGAATCGCCTGCCTGCTCTCAAGGAAGCACTTGATTTTATTGAGCAACACGCTCAAGACTACCTGCAAGCTAAAACCAGCCAATTTATTTTGGATGTCAATCAGCCTTGCCTTGACTTATAAACTACGGAGAAGGTGCTGGTCAACCAGTGCCTTCTTGCGCTAATAGGGGTAAGGAATAGTCAAAGAAAAGAAGGTATGGTATAATAGGCTGTTGAAAGGATTATCTTTATGATGAGAAAGCACACCCGATTTCCCCTTGTGGCAGACAATGAAACAATCATTGGAAAAATCCCGAGAATGAACTTATATGAAGAGTCAGATCTTATCAGCAATATCCAAGGGCCTTATCAGGACAAGGATTATGGCGATACTGAACCAAGTGACCTTCACTTTGATGAACAGGCCAAACACGATTTAGCAGAAGACCTGCTTCCGCCTCTTTTTGAGCCGACGGTTAGTCCGTATTCTCGTAGGGAGCGTCTGCGTAAACCGCCAGCCCAGGTTCATCATCCAGAGATAAAAACACAGGGGCAACTGGCTCGCGAGGCGGCTCGTGAAGATTTGAAACGCAAGCGTTCTGCCGCTTATTTGAGAGATGAAAAACCTACACCGGCTCAGGTATATAAACGGCCGGTTTTGGCAGCTGCACCAAGTGCTAAAACAGTGACTCAACAGCCTGCTGGGGAAGCAGCGCGGATGAACCGACTGGCCAATCGTTTACGGCAAGACCACTATATCTTGGCAGAGTTGCCAGCGGTTTACTCGCTAAAGAAAGAAGACCGACAACAAGGCCAAGCCCAGCAAAAGAATTCTTATGATTTCTTGCGCAAAAGTCAGGTCTATAACTATCCCGAACGCAAGGTTCAACGGGAGCGCCAAATGGCACAAGAATTAAATTTGACACATATAGAAGAGGACATTTAATGACAAAAACCTATCATTTTATCGGAATCAAAGGCTCAGGTATGAGTGCCCTCGCACTGATGTTGCACCAAATGGGACACAAGGTGCAAGGAAGCGATGTTGAAAAATATTACTTCACGCAGCGTGGTTTGGAACAGGCAGGGATTCCTATCCTTCCCTTTGATGAAAAGAACATTTCAGCAGATGTCGAACTCATCGCAGGAAATGCCTTTCGTCCGGATAATAACGTAGAGATTGCCTACGCTGATGCCAAAGGCCTCTCCTATAAGCGCTACCATGAATTTCTTGGGGAATTTATGAAGGATTTCACCAGTATGGGAGTGGCAGGTGCCCACGGGAAAACCTCAACAACAGGACTTTTAGCTCACGTTATGCGCAACATTACGGATACCAGTTTCCTGATTGGAGATGGAACAGGTCGTGGTTCAGCCCATGCCCAATACTTTGTCTTTGAATCGGATGAATACGAGCGCCATTTTATGCCCTACCATCCAGAATACAGCATCATTACCAACATTGACTTTGACCATCCAGACTACTTTACCGGTCTAGAAGATGTTTTCAATGCCTTCAATGACTATGCCAAACAGGTGACAAAAGGTCTTTTCCTTTATGGGGAAGATGAGCAACTACGTCGCATCACGGCCAATGCTCCAATCTATTACTATGGTTTTAGCGATACAAACGATTTTGTGGCCTACGATCTCAAACCATCTACAACCGGCTCGCAATTTAAGGTTCGTCATGGCGAAGAAGAGCTTGGCTCTTTCCAAATTCCAACCTTCGGCCGTCACAATGTGATGAATGCAACCGCAGTTATTGCCAACCTATATGTGGCAGGTTTCGATTTGAAACTGGCTGCAGAACACCTCAAAACCTTTGCCGGAGTGAAGCGTCGTTTCACAGAAAAAATTGTCAACGATACAGTCATCATTGATGACTTTGCCCATCATCCGACAGAAATTATCGCAACGATCGATGCTGCAAGACAGAAATATCCAAGCAAGGAGCTGGTGGCTATTTTCCAACCCCACACCTTTACCCGTACCATTGCCCTCTTGGATGAATTTGCAGAAGCCCTCAACGGTGCGGACGCGGTCTACCTTGCACAAATCTATGGCTCGGCTCGTGAAACTGACAATGGCGAGGTCAAAGTAGAAGATTTAGCTGCCAAGATTGAGAAAAAAGGCGGAATCATTACAGTGGAGAACACGTCACCTCTTCTTGACCACAGCAATGCCGTTTATGTGTTCATGGGAGCAGGAGATATTCAGTCGTATGAGTACTCATTTGAGCACCTCCTCTCCAGACTTTCTAGCAATGTTCAATAAATCATACATCTACAAGAGAGATAGCGCCTCGTGTGCTATCTTTCCTTTCATATCAAGGAGAATACCATGCAAATTCGACATCCCAATCTAGAAGATTTAGCCAGTATTGTAGCGTTGGAGCAGGCAAATTTTCAACTCGAAGAACAGATTGCAGAAGAGGTATTAGCCTACTATGTAGCGGAGGAGTGGCGTACCTGTTTGGTCATGGAAGACGCAGGAACCATAGCAGGCTTTCTCCTAGCCCTTCCTAGTAGCAGTGGTGTGGTAACAGATGAAATCTTTAGCCGGACAAAGCCTGCAAGCGGACAGCAGACCCATTTGGCCATCGCCAGCTTGTCTATTTCAGACAGCTACCAAGGCCAGGGAATCGGGACATTATTACTGGCCGCTCTCAAGGAAATAGCGACAGCCGACTGCTATCAGGGCATCAGTCTAACCTGCAAAGACTACCTGCTTTCCTACTACCAAATGAACCAATTTACGGATTTGGGAGTTTCACAATCCCAATTTGGCGGGCAAGTATGGTATGATATGTACTGGAAAGCCTTATAAATAAGGAAAAACTTGCTTTTTAAAGCGCTTTAAGATATAATAGTTAGTAATTGTGTGAAAGGAGTTTAATCGTGACAAAAGATTCGAATGAAAAAGACACACAATCTTCGAGTTTTCGCGATCAGATTCTTCGAGATTTGGAAGAGTTGAAAAATCAACGCTTACAAGAAGAACCACTTGCAGAAACAAATGAAGAAATCCGAGCCAGCTTAAAGGCTATGGAAGAAGCAGAGGGAACAGCGCCGTCGTCAACAGTTGATGAAAGCTTCGCTATTCCCAAACAAACCCTAAAAATTGATGGACTAGACTTTCCAGGAGAGTACCTAGCAGAAGAAACAACAGCTTCTGTCGAGGAGCAAGAAGCATCTCATCTTGACAGTTCTTCCCAATTTTCTGAAGAACCCGTGGTTCAGCAGGTTGAACCGCAGATTGAAGAAGAATTTGACAATACAGTTGAGCGGAATTTAGCTGAGTTGCGTAACCTCGCAGCAGCAGCCGAAGCTGCCCTTCCACCTGTGGAATCCACACCGTTTGAAGAGTCTTCTGAAGAACAAACCATGCTTGTCGAGAAGCTGCCGCTTGAGGAAACTCCGGTTGAAGAGGCTGTGGAGCAAGAAGTGGCTGAAGAGGATCTTCCAGAGTTGATCTTGACACCTGAAGAAGAGAGTCAAGAAGTGCTGGATGATACGATTATCGCACCGCAAACAACGAGCGATAAGCAGGAAGCAACCGGTTCATCAGTACCGAGAAGGCGTTCAGGGAAAAAACACAGTCGCAAGAAACAAGACAAAACAGCCAAGCGAATTGTTGCGGTGGTAGTAGCTATCGTGATCATAGCACTGTCTGTTACAGGCTTTGTTGGTTACACCTATGTAAAATCTTGCCTGGATCCAATCAATGCTCAGTCTACTGAGAATGTTCAAGTTGAGATACCAGAAGGTTCTTCTACCTTGGAAATCGGTCAGATATTGGTTGATAACAAGTTGATAAAAAATGCAACAGTTTTTAACTATTATTCCAAATTAAAGAGTTACAACAACTACCAAAGCGGTTTCTACAATCTTAACCAATCCATGTCGCTTGATGATATTGCAAAAACACTTCAAGAAGCAGGTACAGCTACGGCAGTTGACCCAATTGCAGGAAAAGTCTTGATTGTGGAAGGCTATACCATTAACCAAATTGCAGAAGCAATCACCCTGAATTCCAACACAACGGACAAGAATGACAAAACACCATTTAAGGCAGAGGATTTCTTGGCAACAGTGAAGAATCCGGAATTCATCAATCGAATGGTTGCGACTTATCCAAATCTCTTTGCTACCCTACCGGCAGCAGACAGCGGTGTTCTCTACCAATTGGAAGGCTATCTCTTCCCAGCGGTATACGACTACACCAAAGAAACAACTATCGAAGATTTGGTTGAGCAGATGATTGCGACCATGGACAATCGCCTTCAACCCTACTACTCACAACTAGAAGCAAAAGGCCTAAACGTCAACGAACTCCTAACCTTGGCTTCCTTGGTTGAAAAAGAAGGTTCGACCGATGAAGACCGTCGCAACATTGCAAGTGTCTTCTACAACCGCATCAACAACGGTATGCCGCTTCAGTCTAACATTGCAATTCTTTACGCTATGGGCAAACTGGGTCAAGAAACAACCCTGGCAGAAGATGCAGCAATCGATACATCAATCGCTTCACCTTACAATATTTATCAAAATACTGGTTTGATGCCAGGTCCGGTAGACAGCCCGAGTCTTGCCGCTATTGAAGCAACTTTTAATGCAAACAAAACAGAATACTTCTACTTTGTAGCAGATGTAACAACTGGAACGGTCTACTTCTCCACAACAATAGAAGAACACAATGAAAACGTTGAGAAATACGTTAATAGTAAAATAAACAACTAGGGGAATACCCGAGGCAAAATTATGTGGTTTTCCACATAATTTTGTTTTCATTAAAAATGAACATAGAGGAATGAATTAAAAAATGGCAGAAAAAACATATCCAATGACCATCGAAGAAAAAGAGAAATTGGAGAAAGAATTAGAAGAACTAAAATTAGTTCGTCGTCCTGAAATTGTCGAGCGCATCAAAATTGCGCGTTCATACGGTGACTTGTCTGAGAACTCCGAGTATGAGGCGGCTAAAGATGAACAAGCCTTTGTTGAAGGCCAGATTTCAACCATCGAAACCAAAATCCGCTATGCAGAAATTGTGAATAGCGATGCAGTAGCAGCTGATGAAGTGGCTATCGGAAAAACAGTTACCATCCAAGAAGTGGGTGAAAGTGAAGAAGAAGTCTACATCATTGTTGGGGCAGCAGGAGCTGACGCTTTTGCTAACAAAGTTTCCAACGAAAGCCCGATTGGCCAAGCTCTTATCGGCAAGAAAACAGGTGATGTAGCAACTGTTCAAACACCAGTCGGTAGCTACGATGTCAAAATTTTGAAGGTTGAAAAGACCAAATAAAATCCAAACGAACCTCCCTAGAATAGGCAGTCTAACCTGCTCTATAAGGAGAGGTTCTTTTTGTCAGTAAAAAGAAAGACTCCAAACCGTCTTATTAAGAACAATGGTTTGGAGTCTTTTGTGAATGGGAAGGTGTTCCCAATTGTTAGTAAATTAACGAGAACGCTGTTTGCCAGCATTACGGTTCTTTTTCTTAGGTTTTTCCTCAATAATAGCCGACGCTGTTGGTGTAACATCCTTGGCAGTTGATTTCCACGCTTTTGGCGGATTGTTTTTGAATTCTTCTTCAATCTGCTTGCGGACTTTTGGCTTAATGATAAAGGTTGTAATGGCTTGTTGGATAATTCCAAAGAAACCTCCGACAACCCAGTAAAGGGTTACCCCTGCAGGAGAACTCCAAGAGAAGAAAACAATCATCAAGGGGTTCATCAGCATCATTGAGCGCATCTGTTTCTTTTGTTCTTCTTCCATACCGACCTGCATAAAGAGAGATTGGAAGAAGTAGAGAATACCCGCAAGAGCGGTTAGAATCAAGCTTGGAGAACCCAGATCAATTCCCAGGAAACTAGCTTCTGCAATTCCTTCTGTATAGCGAGCTGCATAGAAGAGAGCCGTAAAGAAAGGCATTTGGGCCAAGAGAGGCAAGCAACCAAGACCGCCAAACATACTAACACCGTAAGCCTTTTGGGCTGCAAAAAGTTCTTGCTGGGCAGCTAGTTGCTCTTCCTGAGAACTTGCATTCTTCATCCGTTCCTGAATCGGAGCAAGAATCGGCTTGAGATAGTGCATTTTCTCAGATTGATAGGTTGTCTTACGAGTTTGGTAGATTCCTAGTGGTAGGATGATGAAGCGAACCAGCAAGGTTACGATAATAATGGCTACACCGAATCCCAAACCTTGATTCTCGGCAAAGTATTGGATAAGGTTGCCCATCGGCTGCACCAACCATTGGTAGACCCAACCTTCACCAGTAGGAACACCATTTTTTGTTTCCACACATCCGGACAAAAATAGTAAGGCAGAAAGAGCAAGAGTAGATAATACAATAGGTTTTTTGATTTTCACGTTTACTAAATTCCTTTTTACATGATACATTCTATTTTACTTTTTTTAAAGGAAATATACAAGTCTTACATATGTTTGACCTGAAAATCAGTAAAGGGTTCAAAACTTCCTAGGGTAACATCCAAGTAGGACACCTTGGCTGCCCGCGATGGGCCCTTACGAATCTCGTGGATAAACTGACTCAGTTTTTCAGAGGAGTCAGAATTAGCCAAAATCGTCACAGTCCCATCTTCGTTGTTCCAAACCCGGCCATAAATATCTCCAATTTCGGCAGCTAAAAACTGAACAGACCACCGAAAACCGACACCTTGTACTCGACCAGAGGCAATCATGCGTACTTTTCTCATGGTAAACTCCTTTTTCACCCATTTTCCAGCGTTCATTTTGACAAGAATCTAACTTTATTATATCATGGTTGGTATTGAAAGAAAACGAGGAACACATGGAAATAATCCGCTCTAAAACCAATAAAACAATCAAGCAGGCCAAGAAACTTCAGCAGAAAAAACACCGGCATTCTTCTTATCTCATAGAAGGTTGGCATTTACTGGAAGAAGCTCTTCAATCAGGAGCGCAAGTGGAGCATATTTTTGTCTTGGCAGAACAGGCTGAGCGCCTACCAGACAATCTTCCTGTTTCCATGGTTAGTCCAGATATTCTTCAGGATTTGACAGATAGCAAGAGCCCGCAAGGAGTTGTTGCGCAATTGGCTCTTCCGAAACAGGTTCTTCCTGAAAAACTGATAGGAAAATACCTGATTTTAGAAGATGTTCAGGATCCGGGTAATGTAGGGACCATGATTCGAACAGCGGATGCTGCCGGCTGCGATGGAGTTTTTCTATCTGATAAATCAGCTGATATTTATAACGCCAAGGTTCTTCGTTCAATGCAAGGGAGTCATTTTCATCTACCAATCTACCGTTTTCCGACAGAGGAGATTCTCTACCTATTAAAGAACAATCAGATTCCTATATTAGCTACCAGTTTGTCAAAACAATCAGTTGACTACAAGGCTGTTCAGGCTAGTAGCAGTTTTGCTCTGGTGATGGGAAATGAAGGAAAAGGAATTTCTGATTTAGTTGCCCAGGAGGCAGACAAGCTGGTTCATATCATTATGCCTGGTCAAGCTGAGAGTCTCAACGTTGCGGTTGCAGCAGGTATCATTTTATTTAGCTTTATTTAAGTCAAACAAGCTAAACTGTGGTATAATGACGAAACGAGGAAACAAAATGACAGCTTATCAATCCGACAAAGAATTTATGCACTATGTGGGTCACTTGATGGAGACTCCTAAGGTTCAACGCCTAGGAACCATCACCCATCACTACCATTCGACACGCCTGGAGCATTCAATCAATGTATCCTATACCAGTTATAAAATCGCAAAAAAATTTGGCTGGGATGCCCGTTCAGCAGCCAGAGGCGGTTTGCTTCATGACCTCTTCTTCTATGACTGGCGTGATACTCAGTTCAGTAAAAGCCATGCTTGGATTCACCCGCGGATTGCCAAGCGCAATGCTCAGAAAATTACCAAGTTAAATAAGATAGAAGAAGATATCATCATCAAACATATGTTTGGTGCAACCATTGCACCCCCTCGCTATAAAGAGTCTTGGATTGTCACCTGTGTAGATAAGTATTGGGCCATTCGCGAGGTCACCTTACCCTTGCAAGACAGATGGAAAAATCGGAAACTATTTCGGTGGACCTAACAGTACTATAGTAGAAAAGAAGTTTTAGGAGGTTTTATCATGAACAATAATCCATTTATTCTCAATCAAGTTGATCAACTAGCTCTAAATCGTTTCTTTGCGAAGATTTACGGTTTTGTTGCACTAGGGATTGGTATTTCAGCACTTGTCTCATTTTTGACGCTGACTGTCGGTCAACCGCTCATGGCATTTATCTTATCGGGCGGCACCCTTCTCCTTTGGTTGCTCATGTTGGCCGAGGTAGGATTGGTATTTGCTGCATCAGCTATGGCGGCAAAAAATAGTCCGATGGCCTTGCCGATTTTCTTACTCTACTCAGTGATGAACGGCTTTACCTTGAGTTTTATCCTGCTCTTTTATACCGGACAAACCATCTTTACAGCCTTTCTATCGGCAGCGCTTATGTTTGTTGTGATGGCTGTTATTGGGGCGACAACTAAAAAAGATTTGTCTGCGATGGGGCAGGCCCTGATGGCAGCCCTTATCGGGATTATTATTGCTAGTGTTGTCAATCTATTTTTGGGAAGCTCAGGCATGAGTTTCATTATCTCCATTATTTCAGTTATTGTCTTTGCTGGTTTGATTGCTTATGACAACCAAAGAATTCGCTATGTATTTGAAGAAACGGGCGGAGAAGTAGGACAAGGCTGGGTTGTTTCTATGGCGCTTAACCTATATTTAGATTTCATCAACCTCTTCCTGAACCTCTTACGAATCTTTGGTTCAAGAGATTAACGAGTTCTATCATCCACCGAAAGGTGGATTTTTTTCATATTCCCAACAGGACAAAGAAGTCCTGTTGTCTTTTGTTGAGAAATAGTAGACTAAAGAGGAAAGGAGAACATATGGAATTTTCAAGACTCTATCGGAAAGTGTCCGGCATCGTCCACCGTGCCCGCAAGGACTATTATATTAAGCTCTGGGAAAAAGACGACTGGGACCAGGAAGGGATGCTGGTCCTCCATCAACTGCTGAGGCAACATCCCCAGTTGGCCAGCGATGATTCCAGCCTCTATCGCTACTACAAGGTTAAGTTCAGGAATCACATCAAAGATGTCATTCGCAAACAAGAAAGTCAGAAACGCCGGTTTGACCGCATGGCTCACGAAGACCTAGACACTCTCTCCCACCTAGTAGCCAGTCCCGGCCTTATGAACGACGACTTGGTCATTCTTCGCGGGATGTTGCGCGACTATCGCCACCAACTTCCGGCCTCCCAACAAGCCAACTATGATCAGCTGATAAGCGGCGGCCGCTTCAAAGGCCGCAGAACAATGCTATCGGATTTAAAAAGCTACCTCAGTGACTACAAACCTAATTAGGAAGAAGGAGTGCCTTCTTCCTAAACTGCTATTGAATGAAGAAAGCACAAGTCCCATTATTAACATGCAGTATAAGGAGCTTCTCCAAGCAATAGAGGGGCATCAGAAGCGGTCACGAAAAAAATCACGAAAAAAATTCAAAAAAGGAGAAAAAGTAGTTGACAGGTGCGTAGGTATCTGATATACTGATATAGTTGTCGCCTGATGAGGGCGAGCACAAGACCTTTGAAAATTAAAGAAGACGAACCAAACGTGCAGGGTGATTTATCTAAGAGATAAATCGTCAATGACAAAACAATAAACGGATAAGCCAGAGTGCTTAGCCGGACAAACGATTATTTAAATGAGAGTTTGATCCTGGCTCAGGACGAACGCTGGCGGCGTGCCTAATACATGCAAGTGGAACGCATGGTGGATACCGGAGCTTGCTCCACCATTCATCATGAGTCGCGAACGGGTGAGTAACGCGTAGGTAACCTGCCTCATAGCGGGGGATAACTATTGGAAACGATAGCTAATACCGCATAACAGTATTTATCGCATGGTAAATACTTGAAAGGAGCAAATGCTTCACTATGAGATGGACCTGCGTTGTATTAGCTAGTTGGTGGGGTAACGGCTCACCAAGGCGACGATACATAGCCGACCTGAGAGGGTGATCGGCCACACTGGGACTGAGACACGGCCCAGACTCCTACGGGAGGCAGCAGTAGGGAATCTTCGGCAATGGGGGGAACCCTGACCGAGCAACGCCGCGTGAGTGAAGAAGGTTTTCGGATCGTAAAGCTCTGTTGTAAGAGAAGAACGAGTGTGAGAGTGGAAAGTTCACACAGTGACGGTAACTTACCAGAAAGGGACGGCTAACTACGTGCCAGCAGCCGCGGTAATACGTAGGTCCCGAGCGTTGTCCGGATTTATTGGGCGTAAAGCGAGCGCAGGCGGTTTGATAAGTCTGAAGTAAAAGGCTGTGGCTTAACCATAGTACGCTTTGGAAACTGTCAAACTTGAGTGCAGAAGGGGAGAGTGGAATTCCATGTGTAGCGGTGAAATGCGTAGATATATGGAGGAACACCGGTGGCGAAAGCGGCTCTCTGGTCTGTAACTGACGCTGAGGCTCGAAAGCGTGGGTAGCGAACAGGATTAGATACCCTGGTAGTCCACGCCGTAAACGATGAGTGCTAGGTGTTGGGTCCTTTCCGGGACTCAGTGCCGCAGCTAACGCATTAAGCACTCCGCCTGGGGAGTACGGCCGCAAGGCTGAAACTCAAAGGAATTGACGGGGGCCCGCACAAGCGGTGGAGCATGTGGTTTAATTCGAAGCAACGCGAAGAACCTTACCAGGTCTTGACATCCCGATGCCCGCTCTAGAGATAGAGTTTTACTTCGGTACATCGGTGACAGGTGGTGCATGGTTGTCGTCAGCTCGTGTCGTGAGATGTTGGGTTAAGTCCCGCAACGAGCGCAACCCCTATTGTTAGTTGCCATCATTAAGTTGGGCACTCTAGCGAGACTGCCGGTAATAAACCGGAGGAAGGTGGGGATGACGTCAAATCATCATGCCCCTTATGACCTGGGCTACACACGTGCTACAATGGCTGGTACAACGAGTCGCAAGTCGGTGACGGCAAGCTAATCTCTTAAAGCCAGTCTCAGTTCGGATTGTAGGCTGCAACTCGCCTACATGAAGTCGGAATCGCTAGTAATCGCGGATCAGCACGCCGCGGTGAATACGTTCCCGGGCCTTGTACACACCGCCCGTCACACCACGAGAGTTTGTAACACCCGAAGTCGGTGAGGTAACCTATTAGGAGCCAGCCGCCTAAGGTGGGATAGATGATTGGGGTGAAGTCGTAACAAGGTAGCCGTATCGGAAGGTGCGGCTGGATCACCTCCTTTCTAAGGAAATGGAAACCTGTACGTTAGTCTTCTTTAATTTTGAGAGGTCTTGTGGGGCCTTAGCTCAGCTAAGCGAAACCGTTAGGTTGAAGCTTTGTCGAAACTAGCGGAGCTAGTGCACGACAGGGACCAGCGTCTCAAGAAATGATATTATATCGAAACAATTAAATACGTTAACAGGTACATTAACATGTACGGGGCCTTAGCTCAGCTGGGAGAGCGCCTGCTTTGCACGCAGGAGGTCAGCGGTTCGATCCCGCTAGGCTCCATTATCTAGGATACAAAGAGATGTTCGGCTTGCCGACATTTCTGTAGAAAAATAGGGAACTGACGCAGTGTGCTTGACACACAAGGCAGTTCATCATTTTTCCTAAGAAATGAATCTCGTGTTCAACTAGATAAGATGATATTTGAATACGAACCTAAACTTTCTAGGAATAAGTCGAAACCATCTAGTGTCTTATGGACACGTCGCTGGTTCACTCCTTATTCTACGCAAGTTTTGCGCAAGTCGCACCGGTTCTTAATATCATGTATTTGTCCATTGAAAATTGAATATCTATCAAACAATCCTGATATATCTGAGAAGATATATTAAGAATAGTAACAAGAAAATAAACCGAAAACGCTGTGACTATTTAATGAGTTTAAACAAGTTACGAAGACGTTAAGAAATCCGTATGAAAATAGGAAACTAACGCAGTGTGTCTTGCACACAAGTCAGTTTATCATTTTCACTAGGATTTTAGTCTGAGTACAATTTCTAGTTTAGAAAAAACTAGTAATAAGGTTAAGTTAATAAGGGCGCACGGTGGATGCCTTGGCACTAGGAGCCGATGAAGGACGTGACAAACGACGAAATGCTTTGGGGAGCTGTAAGTGAGCATTGATCCAGAGATGTCCGAATGGGGGAACCCACTAGCTACTGGCTAGTATCCCTACCTGTTAAGGGTAGCGGAGGGAAGACGCAGTGAACTGAAACATCTAAGTAGCTGCAGGAAGAGAAAGCAAAAGCGATTGCCTTAGTAGCGGCGAGCGAAAAGGCAGGAGGGCAAACCGAGAAGTTTACTTCTCGGGGTTGTAGGACTGTAACGTGGACGGATAGAGTATAGAAGAATGGCATGGGAAGGTCAGCCAAAGAGAGTGAGAGCCTCGTATTCGAAATAGTCTATCTACCTAACAGTATCCTGAGTACGGCGAGACACGCGAAATCTCGTCGGAATCTGGGAGGACCATCTCCCAACCCTAAATACTCCCTAGTGACCGATAGTGAACCAGTACCGTGAGGGAAAGGTGAAAAGCACCCCGGAAGGGGAGTGAAATAGAACCTGAAACCGTGTGCCTACAAGAAGTTCGAGCCCGTTAATGGGTGAGAGCGTGCCTTTTGTAGAATGAACCGGCGAGTTACGATATGATGCGAGGTTAAGTTGAAGAGACGGAGCCGTAGGGAAACCGAGTCTGAAAAGGGCGGATTAGTATTATGTCGTAGACCCGAAACCATGTGACCTACCCATGAGCAGGTTGAAGGTGCGGTAAGACGCACTGGAGGACCGAACCAGGGCACGTTGAAAAGTGCTTGGATGACTTGTGGGTAGCGGAGAAATTCCAAACGAACTTGGAGATAGCTGGTTCTCTCCGAAATAGCTTTAGGGCTAGCGTCGATATGTAAGAATCTTGGAGGTAGAGCACTGTTTGGATGAGGGGGCCATCTCGGTTTACTGATTTCAGATAAACTCCGAATGCCAACGATTCATGATCGGCAGTCAGACTGCGAGTGCTAAGATCCGTAGTCGAAAGGGAAACAGCCCAGACCACCAGCTAAGGTCCCAAAATAATTGTTAAGTGGAAAAGGATGTGGGGTTGCACAGACAACTAGGATGTTAGCTTAGAAGCAGCTATTCATTCAAAGAGTGCGTAATAG
Source organism: Streptococcus oriscaviae (assembly GCF_018137985.1). Lineage (NCBI taxonomy): Bacteria > Bacillati > Bacillota > Bacilli > Lactobacillales > Streptococcaceae > Streptococcus > Streptococcus oriscaviae. Next base: position 1,966,678 of record NZ_CP073084.1, read on the forward strand.
CTCACTAGTCGAGTGACCCTGCGCCGAAAATGTACCGGGGCTAAAACAATTTACCGAAGCTGTGGATAACACTTAGGTGTTATGGTAGGAGAGCGTTCTATGTGTGGAGAAGGTATACCGTGAGGAGTGCTGGAACGCATAGAAGTGAGAATGCCGGTATGAGTAGCGCAAGATGGGTGAGAATCCCATCCACCGTAAGACTAAGGTTTCCAGGGGAAGGCTCGTCCGCCCTGGGTTAGTCGGGACCTAAGGAGAGACCGAAGGGTGTATCCGATGGACAACAGGTTGATATTCCTGTACTAGAGTATGAAGTGATGGAGGGACGCAGTAGGCTAACTAAACCCAGCGAATGGAAGTGCTGGGCTAAGCAGTGAGGTGTGAAATGAGTCAAATGCTTATTTCTGTAACATTGAGCTGTGATGGGGAGCGAAGATTAGTAGCGAAGTTAGTGACGTCACACTGCCGAGAAAAGCTTCTAGCGTTGTATCATACTCTACCCGTACCGCAAACCGACACAGGTAGTCGAGGCGAGTAGCCTCAGGTGATCGAGAGAACTCTCGTTAAGGAACTCGGCAAAATGACCCCGTAACTTCGGGAGAAGGGGTGCTCAGCTAAGCTGAGCCGCAGTGAATAGGCCCAAGCAACTGTTTATCAAAAACACAGCTCTCTGCTAAATCGTAAGATGATGTATAGGGGGTGACGCCTGCCCGGTGCTGGAAGGTTAAGAGGAGGGTTTAGCGTAAGCGAAGATCTGAATTGAAGCCCCAGTAAACGGCGGCCGTAACTATAACGGTCCTAAGGTAGCGAAATTCCTTGTCGGGTAAGTTCCGACCCGCACGAAAGGCGTAATGATTTGGGCACTGTCTCAACGAGAGACTCGGTGAAATTTTAGTACCTGTGAAGATGCAGGTTACCCGCGACAGGACGGAAAGACCCCATGGAGCTTTACTGCAGTTTGATATTGAGTATCTGTACCACATGTACAGGATAGGTAGGAGCCAATGAAGTCGGGACGCCAGTTTCGACAGAGGCGCTGTTGGGATACTACCCTTGTGTTATGGCTACTCTAACCCGGTAGGTTTATCATCTACGGAGACAGTGTCTGACGGGCAGTTTGACTGGGGCGGTCGCCTCCTAAAAGGTAACGGAGGCGCCCAAAGGTTCCCTCAGATTGGTTGGAAATCAATCGCAGAGTGTAAAGGTATAAGGGAGCTTGACTGCGAGAGCTACAACTCGAGCAGGGACGAAAGTCGGGCTTAGTGATCCGGTGGTTCCGTATGGAAGGGCCATCGCTCAACGGATAAAAGCTACCCTGGGGATAACAGGCTTATCTCCCCCAAGAGTTCACATCGACGGGGAGGTTTGGCACCTCGATGTCGGCTCGTCGCATCCTGGGGCTGTAGTCGGTCCCAAGGGTTGGGCTGTTCGCCCATTAAAGCGGCACGCGAGCTGGGTTCAGAACGTCGTGAGACAGTTCGGTCCCTATCCGTCGCGGGCGTAGGAAATTTGAGAGGATCTGCTCCTAGTACGAGAGGACCAGAGTGGACTTACCGCTGGTGTACCAGTTGTCTCGCCAGAGGCATCGCTGGGTAGCTATGTAGGGAAGGGATAAACGCTGAAAGCATCTAAGTGTGAAACCCACCTCAAGATGAGATTTCCCATAACTTTATGTTAGTAAGAGCCCTGAGAGAAGATCAGGTAGATAGGTTGGGAGTGGAAGCGTGGCGACATGTGAAGCGGACCAATACTAATCGCTCGAGGACTTATCCGAAGAAAAGTCCAGCATCGGTTATCTTGTAGGTAGATATTCAATTTTGAGTTGACAAATATGGAAGAATATTTTATACTCAGACAGTAACGAGTTAAGTGACGATAGCCTAGGAGATACACCTGTACCCATGCCGAACACAGCAGTTAAGCCCTAGAACGCCTGAAGTAGTTGGGGGTTGCCCCCTGTGAGATACGGTAGTCGCTTAGCTTTTATCCGCCATAGCTCAGTCGGTAGAGCGCATGACTGTTAATCATGATGTCACAGGTTCGAGCCCTGTTGGCGGAGTAAAGAGAAATCTTTAAATGGATATGGTCCGTTGGTCAAGGGGTTAAGACACCGCCTTTTCACGGCGGTAACACGGGTTCGAATCCCGTACGGACTGTAGTTTGGAGGAATATTTCCTCCTTTTTTGTTTGAAAAAAAGTATCTGGAGAGTAAACGCCAGATACTGTCAGATGAGATTGACTTCATCAGGAAGGGTAATCGTTTCTTTGCCATTTTTATCGATAACTAAAATGGTTGAGGGATAAAAGGGGACGTAAGGGATAATTAGATCAATTGCTAGAGAATTGCGATAGTTTTCTTGTGAAAATACTAAGGTGATTTTTCCTTTACGGTTTTTGAGATTGAAACGGATGATAGGTCGGAGTGGTACGACTCCCTTAAGATAGTGATCGATAATATACCAGAAACTATCAATAACTTCTCCGGGTAAGGAGGTAACGATTCCAAAACTGGCATAGCGTCCGCTGGTATTTGTAAATGCCATGGGAATTTCCTTTCTTTTCTATGAAAAAAGCCTGTTGAACAGGTTTTTTCAGATATGCAACTTTAACGATTTCTCAGTTCTAAATAGCGTTTGTACCAAATATTTACATAGGCGGGTGAGAAGGGGCCACGCTGGTTGTTAATCCAATCTACTAAAATTTTGACATTCTCTTTGAGAATGAAATCAATATCGGCAGGATAATTCATGAGTTTGCGATGTTTTTCATACTCATCGACATCTAGCAGTCTTTTTTCACCATCGGCAAAGACTTTGACATCCAGGTCATAGTCAATGTACTTCAGGGCCTCGTTATCTAGAACGAATGGACTGGCTAGGTTGCAATAATAGGAAACACCATTATCTCGTATCATGGCAATGATATTGAACCAATATTTTTTATGGAAATAGACAATCGCGGGTTCTCGTGTCACCCATCTTCTACCGTCATTTTCGGTAACCAGAGTATGGTTGTTGACACCGATGAGGGCATGTTCTGTTGTTTTTAGTACCATGGTGTCTCGCCAAGAACGGTGGAGTTCACCATTATGTTTATAACTTTGAATTGTAATAAAGTCGCCTTCTTTTGGTAATTTCACTTGGTTACCAACTTTCTACAATTTAAGTTTAATCCCAAGTATTATACCATATTTTTGTTACGAATGGGGATATTTTTACTTAGAGAAAGTCGCGTAAAGCGCTTTTAATTGTATCATAGTCATATCCTTTGCGAGCTAGTGCTTGTGTCAAGCGGTTTTTGAGTTCGTATCCGTCGTATTTTCGGCTGTATTTCCTGTGTTGTTTCTCCAATTCTTTGTAGATGAGTTCTTGGGTCTGTTCCTGGTCTTCTTCCAAGCGAAGCTGTGAGAGGGCTTGTTTGGCCTCTGAATAATCAAAGCCTTTTGCGATTAGGTTTTGGAGGATTTTGTCTTTTAAAGCTCTGTAAGGGAGTTTATCTTGGTATTTTCTCAATAATTTTTCCGCAAGTCTCTTGGCTACTGGGGAAAAATCTTCGTGAAAAAGTACCTGAGAGATGGTGGTTTGGGAAATTCCTTTGGCTTGTAGTTTTTGGCGGATGGCTTGAGGGCCTTTGTCGCCGGAAAGGATATTTTGATAGAGGAGATTTTGGCTGTAGGTCAAATCGTCAATCCACTTCTCTTTTTCTAGGTTGTCAAGGATAATTGGAATGAGTTCGGGTGCGATGTCATGTTTAAGGAGGTAGTCGCCCACTTCTTTTTTGCTGCGTTGCTTAAAAGAGAGGTAGTAGAGGGCTAGGTTTTTGCCATAGGACTGCTGGGCAAAGTTTTGAATTTCCTTTAGTTCTTCCTCCGTGATCTCCTTATCTTTTGATAAAAAGAAGTGGACAATGGTGTCTTCTGTGATGTAGACTTTCTGGTTTTGGTCTGTTTCGAGGAGGTAGAGTCTTTTTTTCTTTTCAAGTTTGGTAATTTTCATATCTGTCTTTCTAGCCGAAGGTGATAGAGGAATTTTCAGGCTCTTTCATTGTACCATATTGTAAAAATTTCTGGGGAAGCGTGGTATAATGGGGGTATGAATCTAGAAGTAAAACAGAAAATACCGCTGAAAATTAAGCGGATGGGCATCAATGGCGAGGGGATTGGTTTTTATAAGAAAACCTTGGTCTTTGTGCCGGGAGCCCTCAAGGGTGAGGATGTTTTTTGTCAGGTGACGGCTGTCAAGCGTAATTTTGCAGAGGCTAGGTTGCTGACCATCAAAAAGCAGTCCAAGTTTCGGGTTACGCCCAAGTGTGCGATATATGAGGCCTGTGGCGGTTGCCAGCTTATGCATTTGCGCTATGATCAGCAGCTGGATTTTAAGGTGGATTTACTGCGTCAGGCCTTGAAAAAATACCAGCCGGCTGGTTATGAGGCCTATGAATTACGGCCAACACTTGGGATGGATGAGCCGGAATATTACCGGGCCAAGCTGCAATTCCAAACGCGATTTGTCAAGGGCCAGGTTCAGGCTGGGCTTTACGCTCAGGGGAGTCATCGTTTGGTGGCCATCCAGGACTGTATTGTTCAGGACCGGGTGACTCAGGCTGTTATCAACAAGGTGGCCCAGTTGTTGACCAAGCACAAAATTCCCATTCATGATGAGCGAAAGCAGCAGGGGATTCGGACGGTCATGGTGCGGCGTTCTCGTAAGACTGGTCAGATTCAGTTGATTTTTGTGACCTCCCGTCAGGTGAATTTAGGGAAGTTGATTGAGGAATTGGTTGGGGCGTATCCTGACATTGTGACGGTGGCCCTAAATCATCATCGGAGCAAGTCCAGTGAGATTTATGGGGAGAAGACGGAAATTATCTGGGGTCAGGATAGTATCCGCGAATCCGTTCTTGGTTACGACTTCGACTTATCACCTCGGGCTTTTTACCAATTAAATCCCGAGCAAACGCAGGTTCTTTACGGGGAGGCTGTGCGGGCCTTGGATGTGGACGGAAGCGAGCACTTGATTGATGCCTATTGCGGGGTGGGGACCATTGGCTTTGCCTTTGCGGGCAAGGTGGCTTCGGTGCGGGGGATGGATATCATTCCGGAAGCGATTGAGGATGCTAGGAAAAATGCTAGTCGTTTGGGTCTTGATAATGCCCACTATGAGGTCGGTCAGGCAGAGGAAATTATTCCTAAATGGTATAGGGAAGGCTATCGGGCGGATGCCTTGGTGGTGGATCCGCCGCGGACTGGTTTGGATGATCAGCTTTTGGAGACCATAGTGCGCTATCAGCCTGAGAAGATGGTCTACGTGTCCTGTAATGTTTCAACTCTGGCCAGAGATTTGGTCAAGCTGGCTCAGGTCTATGATATCGACTATATCCAGAGCGTCGATATGTTTCCACATACGGCTAGAACGGAGGCGGTTGTGAAGTTGCGTAGAAAGAGCGATAGGTTCTGAACCTGCTAATGGTATTGTAGGGGTATGATTTTATCATTTCTTTAAAGAAAATGCCCTTATGTGACAATCCTCACTTGATTTTCTAACGAGAATGGCATATACTAAAAGTGGTTATAACCAAAAGAGGAGGGAATCTAATGTTTGATGCCTCTAGTGATAAACCACTTTATCTTCAGATGGTTGATGCGCTTGAAGTAAAAATTCGAGAGTCGATGGCTCCGAATGACAAACTATTTTCTGAACGTGAGTTGACACAGTTGTATGGTGTCAGTCGAATTACGGTTCGATTGGCTTTGCAGGAGTTGGAAAAGCGGGGACTGGTTTACAGAAAGCATGGTAAGGGAACCTATGTGTCTGAAATTCGTGAACCTGCGGTTGATTTATCGGCAGCCTACAGTTTTACAGAGCAGATGAAAAAAATGGGAAAAGTTCCCAAAACAACGATTCTGTCTTTTGAAGAGATTACTGCATCAGAGTTTATTGCAAAACAATTGCAAGTGCGTATTGGTGATGCGGTGTATGAGTTGGAGCGCCTGCGTCTTGCTGATGGGGTACCGATGATGTTGGAGCGAACCTATGTCCCGGCTGCATCTTTCCCAAATTTAAGTGAGGAACGACTTCGACAAAAGCCACTTTATGATATTTTTGCGGATGATTATGACCAAACGATTCGTTTGGCAGAAGAAGAGTTCTACGCAAGTATCGCTCTGGATAATGAGGCGAAGTTATTAGGAATTAAGAGTAATAGCCCGGTTCTGCACCTCTTGCGCAAGACTTACAATGATAAAAATAGAATAATTGAATATACCTTTAGTATCGCTCGTGCGGATCAATTCCGCTATAAAATTAGCCACAAGCGAGGAGACTAATACCAGTAGTGGCGCCAGCTGGTTTGGTGTATTAGAGTTTAAGAAGATCCATGTGATCTTCTTTTTTTGGGAGAAAATGGATTTTTACCGCAAAAAAAGATTGAAGAAATCAGTTCTTCAATCTCAGAGCAAAGGAGAAGTTCTTTTGAAAATAGGCTAACGACGGTTGGCAGCAATCTCAAATTTGTAGAATTTCCAGTGCTTATAGGTTTCTACATATTCAAGAACTTCATTTTCGTTGCTGCCACTCTTATAGGTTGTTTTGACTTGCAGAATGGTGGGAACTGTTGGTTCACATTGTAAAGATTCCGCTACAAAGTCAGGGGTAGGAAAACTGATTTCGTTGGTTTCTATGTAGGGTTCTTCTGACATATGGATATTGTAGTCCAGCTTGAAACGCTGATAGATGGACTGGTAGTGTTCCAACTCAGCATTTGGAAGTTGGAGATAACGGCTTGGAATATAGGATTGATGGAAGATGTAAGGCGTGTCTTTAACCGTTCTTAGGCGAACAATTTTGTAGTAATGGTCGTTTTTATCTAGTTTGAGCTTTTCTAAAATATGGGGGTCATTGCCTTTTTCACAAGCTAAGACTGTCACCGTGTCAACGCCGAATGGAAAGGCTTCGATGTCAGAAAACTCGACAAGTTTTCCTTTACGGGCACGAGAAACAAAGGTACCTTTTCCCTGCTGGCGAACAAGGTATCCATCTTTGACAAGTTCGTTAACAGCGCGGATGACTGTGATGGAACTGACATTGTATAGTTTTGTTAACTCAGATTCCGTGTAGAATTTGTCACCATTTTCAAATTTTCCAGAGATAATTTGCTGGCGAAGGTCGTTTTGGATAAATTGGTACTTAGGTATTTTCATAAGAGCCCCCTTTCTTTATGCTTATTATACTAAATTATTTTAAAAAAAGGAAAAATTTTTATAAAAAACTACTGGACATAACCACTAAAACGTGTTAATATATTGATAGAAAAGAAAGCGATTGCAAAGAAAGGAGGCCCCATGAAGGTATTTCAAATTAAGGAGCAGTTTTATCTGGATGAAAAACCATTTAAAATTTTATCTGGAGCGATACATTATTTTCGGGTTCATCCGGATGATTGGTATCATTCTTTGTATAATTTGAAAGCACTAGGTTTTAATACAGTGGAAACCTATGTTCCTTGGAATCTGCATGAGCCTCAAAAAGGTCAGTTCAATTTTGAAGGAATTTTGGACTTAGGCGCTTTCTTGGATTTGGCTCACAGTCTGGGCCTATACGCAATTGTTCGTCCGTCCCCCTATATTTGTGCCGAGTGGGAGTGGGGTGGTTTGCCAGCATGGTTAATGAAGGAAAATCTTCGAGTACGATCCAGTGATCAGGTTTACTTGAAGCATTTAGATGATTATTACGCTTTTCTTCTTCCTAAATTAGTCAAGCGCCAACTCTCCCACGGCGGCAACATTCTCATGTTTCAGGTTGAGAATGAATATGGATCCTACGGCGAGGAAAAAGCCTATTTGAGGGCTGTTACGGCTTTAATGAAAAAGCATGGGCTGACTGCTCCGTTCTTCACTTCCGATGGTCCGTGGCGAGCAACCTTGCGGGCGGGAAGTCTGATTGAGGACGACATCCTGGTAACAGGGAACTTCGGTTCAAAAGCGAATGAGAACTTTGCTCAGATGCAAGATTTCTTTGATGAGTACGGTAAAAAATGGCCGCTCATGTGTATGGAATTTTGGGATGGCTGGTTCAATCGCTGGGGAGAAGAAGTTATTCGCAGAGATGCGGACGAGCTGGCTCAAGCTGTTATGGAAGCCTTAGAACTTGGCAGTATCAACCTCTATATGTTTCATGGCGGTACCAATTTTGGTTTCATGAACGGTTGCTCGGCAAGGGGGCAAAAAGATTTGCCGCAGGTTACCTCTTATGACTATGATGCGATTCTGGACGAGGCTGGTAATCCGAGCAAGAAATTCTATGCCTTGCAGGCCCTGATGAAGGAAAGATACCCTGAGTTAGACTACAAGGATCCGCTCGTAAAAGAAGCTTCGGCACCGTTAGCAGTTGAGCTGACAGATAAGGTTGGTTTGTTCTCTGTCGTGGACCTCTTCAGCCATCGAATAGATGCTTTCTATCCTCAGAATATGGAGGAATTGAATCAATCGACAGGTTATATTTTGTATCAGACCAGAATTGAAAAAGATAAGCTAGAGGCGGAGCGATTGCGGATTATTGATGCGCGTGATCGGATTCAAGTCTATGTTGATGGCAATTTGATTGCCACACAATATCAGGAGGAAATAGGAGAGGACATTTCGCTTGAGATGCCTCAATCTCCTGTAAAACTTCAGATTTTGGTAGAAAATATGGGTCGTGTCAACTACGGACACAAGCTAACGGCCCCTACTCAGTCCAAAGGTTTGGGACGAGGAGCCATGGCTGATTTGCATTATATCGGAAATTGGGAAATGTTCCCGCTGCCGTTAGAAGATGTTTCCAGTCTTGATTTCAATAGAGAATGGCAAGAAGGGCAACCAGCCTTCTATCGCTACCAGTTTGAACTGGGAACACCTACGGACACCTATGTAGATATGACTGGATTTGGCAAGGGTGTCGTATTTGTTAATAATGTCAATATCGGACGTTTCTGGGAGAAAGGGCCAATCTGCTCCCTCTATGTTCCTAAAGGATACCTAAAGAAAGGAGTAAATACGATTACCGTTTTTGAAACGGAAGGAAAATATAGAGAACGATTGGTCTTTTCACAGAAACACGTTTATAAAGATTTATGAAAAGGAGATACTTATGGCAATTATTGCTACGCGTATTGATGGTCGCTTGATTCACGGTCAAGTTGCAAACTTGTGGACAACCAAATTAAACATCACTCGGATTATGGTTATCGACGATGCGGTTGCTCAAAATGATATTGAAAAGCAAGGTTTGAAGTTGGCTTGCCCTCCAGGGGTTAAATTGTCCATTTTGCCGATTGAAAAAGCAGCAAACAATATCAAAGAAGGGAAGTATGATACACAACGCCTCTTGATTGTAGCACGTCGTCCTGAGAACTTCCTACGCTTGGTAGAGTATGGTGTAATGATTCCAGAACTCAACGTTGGAAATATGTCTCAGTCGCCTGAAACTCGCCCTGTAACTCGTACAATCAACATTGTTGATAAGGACGTTGAAGATTTTGATGCCTTGGCAGCTAAGGGAGTGAAACTCATTGCCCAAATGGTGCCTGGGGACAGCCCAAGAGACTTTATGCCATTGTTGGATAAAGTTAGATAAATTTTGGATATTTTTGAAAAATTTAAAGGAGGATCACTATTATGCAATGGTGGCAAATATTACTTCTCACGCTCTATTCTGCTTATCAGATTTGTGATGAGCTGACAATTGTTTCGTCAGCAGGTTCGCCTGTATTTGCGGGGTTCATTTCAGGTCTGGTCATGGGAGATATGGCTACTGGTTTGGCCATTGGAGCTAGCTTGCAGCTGATGGTGCTAGGTGTAGGTACCTTTGGTGGTGCATCTCGTATTGACGCAACTTCTGGTGCAGTCTTGGCAACAGCTTTCTCAGTTTCTCAAAACATTGACCCAGAATTGGCCGTGGCAACAATCGCGGTACCAGTAGCGGCACTTCTTGTCTATACTGATATTGCTGGTCGTTTCTCAACTACTTTCTTTGCGCATTGCGTAGATGCTGCCGTAGAACGCTTTGACTATGCTGGTATCGAGCGCAACTATCTTCTTGGTGCGATTCCTTGGGCACTTTCTCGTGCGCTTCCAGTTTTCCTTGCTCTTGCTTTTGGTGGTGAGTTCGTAGAAGCAATGGTTAATACAATTGCTGAGTACCAATGGATAGCCAACGGTTTGACTCTTGCAGCTCGTATGCTTCCAGGTCTTGGTTTTGCAATCTTGCTCCACTACCTTCCACTTAAACGCAACCTTCACTATTTGGCAGTTGGTTTTGCCCTTACAGCTATGTTGACTGTTCTTTACGGTAACGTATCAGCTTTGGGTGGTGCTGTTGCTGGTATCGTTGGCACTCTTCCTGAAGATGCAGGCGTAAGCTTTGTGAACAACTTCAAGGGCTTGTCAATGATTGGTATCGCAATTGTAGGCGCATTCCTTTCAGTGCTTCACTATAAAAACGGTCAAAAAGTAACTGTGGTTGCTCCAACACATTCAGAAAGTGGGGAAATTGAAGATGACGAAATCTAATTACAAATTAACAAAAGAAGATTTTAATCAAATCAACAAACGTAGCATGTTTACCTACCAGCTTGGTTGGAACTATGAGCGGATGCAGGGTTCAGGTTATCTCTACATGATCTTGCCACAGCTTCGTAAAATGTATGGAGATGGCACACCTGAGTTGAAAGAAATGATGAAATTGCATACTCAATTCTTCAACACTTCTCCATTCTTCCACACGATTATCACTGGTATTGATCTTGCTCTTGAAGAAAGCGACGGTGTTGCTTCTAAAGATGCGGTTAACGGTATTAAGACTGGTTTGATGGGTCCATTTGCCCCAATCGGTGACTCTATCTTTGGCTCTCTTGTGCCAGCGATTATGGGTACGGTAGCAGCAACATTGGCTGCTCAAGGTCAGCCTTGGGGTATCTTCCTCTGGGTTGGTGTAGCGGTTCTCTACGACATCTTCCGTTGGAAACAGTTGGAAGTTGCCTACCGCGAAGGTACTAAATTGTTGACGACCATGCGTGATCGCTTGACAGCGCTTGTTGATGCAGCTTCAGTCATGGGTGTCTTCATGATGGGTGCCTTGATTGCGACCATGATTAACTTTGAAGTATCATGGATGCCTACTGTTGGTGAAAAGGTTATTGATATTCAAGATCTGTTGAACACCATCTTCCCTCGCTTGGTTCCAGCTATTTTCACAGGCTTCGTCTTCTGGTTGTTGGGCCGTCGTGGTATGACATCCACTAAAGCCATCTTGATTATCATCGTCTTGGCACTTCTCTTCTCTGCAATTGGCCACTTTGGATTTGGTATGGCTTAATGGGAAAAAGTTTAGTATTAGTGAGTCATGGTCTCTTCTGTGAGGAGTTGAAAAAGTCTACTGAGATGATTATGGGGCCGCAAGAAGCAATCCATACAGTAGCACTGCTTCCAGAAGAAGGGCCAGATGAATTTAAGAAAAAGTTTGAAGAAGTTACTGCTTCGCTTGATGAGTTTGTAGTCTTTGCAGACTTACTTGGCGGAACTCCTGCCAATGTTGTGTCGCGTTTGATCCTAGAGGGCGGACAATTCGATGTATATGCTGGCATGAACATGCCAATGGTTATCGGATTTTTAAACGGTGTCTTGCTCGGTGAGGATGTGGACTATATTGAATTCGGTGCAAGCAATATTCGTCATGTCAACAGCTTGTTAACCAGCTCTGATGACGATGAAGACGAGTGAAAAGTTCCAGCGGAGCTTTTAGCCAGCTACTTGAAAGGTAAGCAGTAGCGGCGTAAACACAGGCTTTAAGTATCCTTAGAGTGACTCGGAAGGTATTCGAGTCCTCTTTGGCTTTTTAGCAGAAAGGAGGAAAGATGATTCAGATTGAACCATTTGGGAAGAAGGCCCAATGCTATATTTTATCGAATAGTAAGGGAATGAAGCTGAGCGTAACAGATTATGGGGCTCGCATTGTCGGGATCTATTTGCCGGTAGGAGAAGAAGGCTTGCGTAACGTTAGTTTGTCCTGCCCTTCAGATACGTCCTATCTGGAACTTGACAACTATGTAGGGGCGACCATTGTGCCGGTTGCAGGTCGGATTTCAGGGGCAAAAGCTATGATTAGCGGCAGGCAGTATCAGTTTACAGAAAACGAGCCCGACCGTACGTTGCATGGAGGAACGAATACGGCTAATGAACACTATTGGCAAACTGTGCTGGATGAAGGACTCAATCAGGTCACTTTTTCGCTGGAGTTGCCAGATGGATTTAATGGTTTTCCTGGACCGGTTCTTGTCCAAGCAATCTATCAGTTGACGGAAGATAACGAAATTAGAGTGGATTATCGCGCTCGTTCTGAACAGGATACTCTCTTTAATCCAACCAATCATGTTTATTTAAACCTGACGGGTGATTTTAACAGGGATGTGGGAGAACACCGGTTAAAAATCCATTCGACACGCTATGCTCCGCTGAGTGAAAACAATTTGCCGACCGGTATTTTGGAAGCAGTGGAAGGTAGCCCGTTTGATTTTAGGGAGTTTGCTCCTTTCAAACAAGGTTTTGACAGTCAACATCCTCAGCTTGTTCTAGCGAAAGGCTATGACCATCCGTGGCTGTTGGAACCGGCAGATTTTCCAGTAGAAGTGGTCAGTCCAGATGGCAGTGTGCGCGTGCAGGTGACAACGAATCAGCCGGCAGTGGTCATCTACACCTACAATTATCCTCAGGAAAAATTAGCTGCCTACCATGGTGTCTTTAGTTTGGAGTGTCAACACTTGCCAAACGCTTGCAATATAGATGGTTTTGGTTCGATTTTATTGGTGGCAAACGAAGACTTTCTGTCGCAGACTGTTTATCGTTTTGACTGGGTAGAAGAGTGAATATCAAGCATGGAGAGGTAATCTTCATGCTTTTTTCTCTGGTTTTAACAGCCAGCGTAGCTGCCCTGCCATTTTCCAAAAAAGGCAAAATCTGCTATAATGGTAGGGAATCAAAAAAATAAAGTGAGAATTGATATGGCAAATTATGCAATTATCTTAGCGGCGGGCAAGGGAACTCGCATGAAGTCAGACTTGCCGAAAGTCTTGCACAAGGTGGCTGGTATTACCATGTTGGAGCATGTAAAGCGCGCGGTAGATGCGATGGAACCGGCGAAAACGGTGACTATTGTAGGTCACAAAGCGGAGCTGGTTCAATCAGTCTTGGAAGGTCAGTCAGACTTTGCACTTCAGTCAGAACAGTTGGGTACTGGTCATGCCGTTATGATGGCGGAAGCAGCGCTTGCTGGCTTAGAAGGGCAAACCTTGGTGATTGCAGGCGACACGCCTTTAATCACTGGAGAAAGCTTGAAAAACCTGATTAATTTCCATGTCAGCCATAAGAATGTTGCCACTATTTTGACGGCTCAAGCAGACAATCCATTTGGTTATGGACGCATTATCCGTAATGCAGATGGCGAGGTTATCAAGATTGTGGAGCAAAAAGATGCCAATGACTTTGAAAAACAGGTCAAGGAAATCAATACAGGTACTTATCTGTTTGACAACAAGCGTCTTTTTGAAGCCCTTAAAGACATTAACACAGACAATGCTCAAGGGGAGTATTATCTGACGGATGTTATTTCCATCTTCCGTCAGGCGGGTGAGAAAGTCGGCGCCTACATTTTGCGTGATTTTGATGAAAGTCTGGGCGTTAACGATCGGATTGCCTTGGCAACAGCAGAAAGTGTCATGCGCAAGCGAATCAATGCGTATCACATGCTGAATGGTGTGACCTTTACCAATCCAGAAGCGACCTATATCGATGTGGATGTGGAGATTGGCGCAGAAGCCCTTATCGAAGCCAATGTTGTTTTAAAAGGCAAGACCAGTATCGGTGAACGTACGGTTGTGACCAACGGCAGCCGCTTGCGTGATGCGCAGATTGCTGCAGATGTAGTTATCACAAATTCAGATATTGAAGAGTCTATCGTGGAAAACGGTGTGACGGTTGGGCCTTATGCACATATCCGTCCGGGAAGTGTTTTGAAGAAAGATGTCCATGTCGGTAATTTTGTAGAAGTGAAGGGGTCAACCCTGGGTGAAAATACCAAGGCAGGGCACTTGACCTATATTGGCAATGCAACAGTTGGTAGCAATGTGAACTTTGGGGCAGGTACCATCACTGTTAATTATGATGGGCAAAACAAGTATCCTACAATCGTTGGAAATAATGTCTTTATCGGGTCTAATTCGACTATCATTGCACCAGTTGAGGTTGGTGACAATGCCCTGTTAGCTGCGGGCTCTGTCACCACCAAGAATGTTCCAGCAGATGCGGTTGCTATTGGGCGTTGTCGTCAGGAGAACAAGGAAGGCTACGCTAAGCGGTTGCCTCATCATCCAGATAAGAAATAGGAGAGCGCGATGCAATTTGAAGAAAAAACCATCCAGCGTCAATCAATTTTCAAAGGCCATATCTTTGAAGTTGCCGTAGATGATGTTGAGCTGCCAGATGGCGGTTTAGCCAAGCGCGAGCTAATTTTCCATAAGGGGGCTGTCTGCGTATTGGCATTGACTCCGGAAGGAAAACTCATTCTGGTCAAGCAGTACCGCAAGGCTATTGAACGTCTGAGTATTGAAATTCCAGCAGGCAAGCTGGAAATTGGGGAGGCTGGTAGTGAGGAAGCTGCAGCCTTGCGTGAGTTGGAGGAAGAAACAGGCTACACCACGGAAAACCTGACTCTGCTCTATGATTTTTATTCTGCTATCGGTTTTTGTAATGAACGCCTTCGACTTTATTTGGCGGATGACTTGGTTCGGGTTGAAAATCCGCGTCCCAAAGATGCGGATGAATTTATTGAACTCATGGAGGTTTCTTTGGAAGAAGCCTTGAGTTTGATTGCATCAGGTGATATTTGTGATGCCAAGACGATTATGGCCATTCAAGCCTTACAATTATTAAGAAAGTAGGACAGCAAAATGGGCAAGCCCTTGTTGACAGATGATATTTTAGAACGAGCCAGACGAGGCGAACGGTTGACAGATAAACAGGAATTTGGCTATTACAATCCAAATAGCGATTTGTCTGACCATGAAGCTGCATTTCACCAGCAATGGGAAGATGAGGAGTATGAGGGATATAGGGAAGGTGAAACGGTCCGAATCCCAGTTGATGCCTCCATTGTCAAAAGCCGTCGGATTGAAACTGTCAAACGGGAAGAATTTCGCGGGAAAATCAATAAGATCCTCTTTTGGGTTGTTGTTTTGGTTATCCTACTCGTTTTAGCTGTATTGTTTATTTAAGGAGAACAAATGAAGTTTGGTATCATTGCAGCCATGCCCCAGGAAATCAAGACTCTGGTTGAGCAGTTACAGGATGCAACAGAAGAAGTCATTCTTGGTAGAACCTACTATCAGGGGCGACTAGGACAAGCAGACGTAGTTCTTGTGCAATCAGGAATCGGAAAAGTCATGTCGGCCATGTCAGTGGCTATCTTGGCTCAGACCTTTGGAGTGGATGCTATTATCAACACTGGGTCGGCCGGGGCAGTGGCAGAAGGAATTGCTATCGGCGATGTGGTTGTTGCAGATAAATTGGTCTACCATGATGTTGATTTGACAGCTTTTGGCTACCCGTATGGCCAGATGTCTGGTCAAGAACTTTATTTTCCGGCAGATTCAGAACTACTGAGCAAGCTCAGAAAGGTCTTAGCAGAGCAGGAAATAACAAGCCATGTGGGGCTTATTGCTACGGGAGATAGTTTTATTGCTGGAGAGGATAAGATTGCCCAGATTAAACATCATTTCCCATCGGTTTTGGCGGTTGAAATGGAAGGAGCAGCCATTGCCCAAGCAGCCATCAATGCGGGGAAGGTCTTTTTGGTGATTCGTGCTATGAGCGATACTGCCCAGGGGGATGCTCCGATGAGCTTTGACGAGTTTATCGTGGAAGCTGGAAAACGCTCTGCTTCCATGCTTTTAGCTTTCTTAGAAGCCATCTAAAGAAGGTGGTTTAGGTGAACGGTTGGACATAGCTCCAACCGTTTTTTTACCGTCAGGCAGCAGGAAGTGACAGGGGTTCACTCTATCTTTCATTTTATGACGATAACTATGATATAATAGAGAAAATAGGTGAAGGGAGTTGTTATGAATACCATAGACTTAAACCTTCCGGTAGCTCAGGTTGTTGAGGCCCATCCTGAAATTTTGGAACTTTTGATAGAGTTGGGATTTAAGCCGCTTGCCAATCCTTTGATGCGTCAGACACTGGGGAGAAAGGTTTCCATTCGTCAGGGGGCCAAACTGCAGGGGTTTGATCTTCAGCGGATTTGCCAAACCTTGGAATACAACGGCTATCAGGTGATTGGAGGAAATGATGAAAGATGACCAACGAATTCAACTGTTAAAAGAATTGCTCCTCGAACTGCATCATGGGGCTAGTCCGGAGTCCATACAGGAGAGGTTTGAAGCGCATTTTACAGGTGTATCGGCCCTTGAAATTTCTCTCATGGAACACGAACTCATAGGGGCAGATACTGGTATCACTTTTGAGGATGTAATGAAGCTTTGTGACGTCCATGCTAATCTTTTTAAAAAAGCCGTTCAAGGGGTGGAGTTGGCCGATGCGGAGCATCCCGGTCATCCTGTCAAGCTGTTTAAAGAGGAAAATCTTGCTTTGCGGGCAACTCTTTTGCGGATTCGTCGGCTTCTGGAAACTTATGCAGAAACCAGTGATGATGAAGTCAGAGCAGAGCTGAGTAAGGGATTAGAGCGTCAATATGGCTTACTCGGTCAGTTTGAGCGCCACTATCGCCGCAAGGAGGAGCTTTTCTTTCCCGTCATGGAAGGATATGGTCATGATGCACCGCCTAAGGTTATGTGGGGAGTGGATGACCAGATTCGGGATTTATTTGCTGTGGCCAAGCAATCGCTTCAAGACAAGCTAAGCAGTAATCCATCACAGGTTAGGGAAGACTTTGAGGCATTCGCAGTCGAGTTTGAAAGTATGATTTTCAAAGAAGAGTCCATCTTGCTGATGATCTTGCTAGAAACCTTTACTCAAGATGACTGGTTGAAAATTGCGGAAGAGAGTCCTGCCTTTGGTTATGCGATTATCCAGCCTAGTCAAGTCTGGCAGCCTCACCGAGAAGGGTTCGGAGTGGAAAAGGCAGAGCCAACTGCTGAACAGTCGCAGATAATTGAAACACCGGACGGCTATCTGACCATCTCTTTTCAGCCAAAAGAGGGTCAGCAGAAGCTGGACAGACAAACAGCCCAGGCCTTTGGAAAGGGCTACCTTTCCCTTGAACAGGCTGATTTGATACTCAATCATCTGCCAATGGAAATTACCTTTGTCAACAAAGAGGACGTTTTCCAGTACTACAATGATGCGGTTCCTACGGAAGAGATGATTTTTCCGCGGACACCTAGTCAGATTGGCCGCAATGTCGAACTCTGTCATCCGCCTAAGCTGCTGCCCAAGGTGAAAAGGATTTTTACCGCCCTGCGCAGTGGGGAAAAAGACAAGTTTGAGATGTGGTTCAAATCAGAGAGTCGTGGTCAGTTTGTCCATGTCACCTATAAAGCCGTACGGGATGCCCAAGGTGAGTTTCAAGGAGTTTTGGAATATGTCCAAGATATTGCACCTTATTGGGCCATTGATACGGATTTTTATAGAGAAATTGAGGATTAGTCCAGCTCACAGTTAGGAGAATAGAAAGAAAGATGAATTACGAACAGGAATTTTTAAAAGATTTTGAAGAATGGGTGCAGACCCAGGTGATGGTCAACGAACTGGCTATGAATGAAAGCCGCCGAGTCCTTGAGGAAGATAGGGATGAGCGGGCAGCAGATGCCTATATCCGCTATGAAAGCAAGCTGGATGCCTATCAATTTATCCAAGGGAAATTTGCCAATTACAAGGCTGGCAAGGGGTTCCACGATTTGCCAGAAGGCTTGTTTGGAGAGAAGCGGTATTAGTTGTTGCGTCAGTCAATAAGGAGAAACAAGATGAAAAAGAAATCAATGCTCAATCTGCTTTGTTTATGTGCGGTTCTAGGCTTATTGTCAGCTTGCGGTTCAAAAATCGGGCAGACCGGAACCTCTTCCAGTTCAAAGGAAACAACCACCGAGCAGACAAGTGCTACCAGCACCGATTCTAGCGATGAAGTGCTGGATTTATCCCAATCCCAACAAATTGGTGATGAACAGTATGGTTACGTCTATGTTCCCAAAGATTGGGTAGCCTTCCATGATTTGGACGGCGGAGAAACTTACCAATATTCTGATTTGGCAGGCTACAATATCGTCACCTTGTTTAGTTACAGCAAGGAAGACTTGCAGGTCGAGGCGATTGATGACAAGGCGGTGGAAAAGGCCGCAAATTCCTATGCCTATATGATGGAGGAGCAGGGGATTTTTGAAAATGTGACGGGAGCCATGACCGAAGTTGTCGGATACAGGGCTTACCAGATCTATGGTATCACTAAGTCTGATGGGAAAATCCTCTGTGCCTGGGTCTTCAGGACAGAAAAAAGCGACAAGGTCTACTTGGTGTCCTTGGAGGGTGACACTGAAACCTTCTACAAGGTCCTTCCTTTTATTGAGGGAACTTGGTCAGAAACAAAATAAAATCCATTGCAATCTAGCGCCATCTCTGTTAAAATAGGAGTATTCAGAGGTGTTTTGAAGCCCATTTGTCACAGGAAGCGGCGTTACTGAGAAATCCGCACAAATGTCAAAACTGGTTGCTGATGGAAAAAATGAATAACTGAAGTTGCGGATGCCCTGTCATCCGAATCTGGGTGGTACCGCGGAAATCGAAAGAAATTCGTCCCTGTCTAGCAAGTCTAGGCGGGGATTATTTATTTGGAAAGGAGAAAACATGCTGCATCATATTGAAACCTATGTTTCCAATTTGAAAACATCGCGCGAATTTTATGACTTTCTTCTGACCAAACTGGGCTACTCTCTCTATCAAGAATGGGAGGAAGGGGTATCCTTTAAAAAAGCAGAGCAGTACTTGGTCTTTGTCCAAACGCCCAAGGATTTCTTAGAGGAAGGTTATCACCGTTGCCGTACGGGTCTCAACCACCTAGCTTTCCATGCGGGAACACCTGATGACATTGACCAATGGCGGAAAGAATTTTTGACCAGACGAGTCAAACTGCTCTACGACGACCGCTATCCTCATGCAGGAGGGCCAGACCACTATGCCCTCTATCTGGAAGATCCCGATGGGATTAAGATTGAGTTGGTGGGGGAGGAAAAATGACCATTCCAATCAAACTTTACGAACCCCTTTACCAGCTCAAACCCATTGCAGAGAATATCTGGATAGTGGATGGGCCTGCTATTGAGATGCCTTTTGGTTTAGCCAAGGTGCCTTTTTCCACTAGAATGACCGTCGTCAGACTGGCAAATGGCAAACTCTGGTGCCATTCGCCCATTCAGCCAAATCAGACCTTGCTGGACAGTCTGGCCCAGCTGGGAGAGGTGGCCTATCTGATTGGGCCCAATAAGCTTCACTATGCCTATCTCCAAGCTTGGAAGGACATCTATCCGCAGGCGCAAGTCTGGCTGGCTCCAGGAATTGACCAGCGGGCCCGTGCCCAGAAAATACCTCTGCCACAAGGGCAGAAATTGACAGAACAAGCGCCCTCTGCCTGGTCGGCGGAACTGGACCAAGTTCTCTTCAAGGGGAGCCGCTTTATGCAGGAAGTTGTCTTTTTCCACAAGGACAGCAAAACCCTGATTTTGACCGATATGATTGAAAATATCGAAACCCATCAGATGAAACCCTATCAGCGCCTGCTCTACAAGCTAGGCGACAATGCCTATCCCAATGGCAAAACGCCTAGAGATTTGCGCCTGACCTTTGTCGGCAAGAAAAAAGCAGCCCGCACCAGCTTTGAAACCCTGAAAAACTGGAAACCAGAAAAAATTATCCTAGCCCATGGCCAGTGTTTTCTGGAAAATGGACAGGAAGAACTGAAGAGAGCCTTTCAGTGGGTGGGGGAGGAGAAATAAGTATGTATTATCTATTTATGGACGAAAAAGGTCCACAGAATTCTTTCAAAATTACAAAGCCCTTTGATAAACAAAATAAGTTGTCTTATGCTAACGATAATATGCACTCCTATGTTGCTAATGTAATTCAAATTGAAAAAACAGATTATGAATTTATTGAAGAAGAGTATCATCAAATAGTTGAAACATATTTATCTACTAGACAACAGTTACAATGGTCATTAAAAAATAAAAATAAAGAACTTAAAGGTTTAGATTTACTAAAGACAAACTTTGATTATGGGATTGCTTCCATGAAAGATAATGAAGTTCAGTTTTATACATCGCTCTTTCGAATGTTAAACCGACACAGTGTTGATAACTTACTGTTTATGATTAGTAAGATGTCAATTATTACTTCATCAAGATTATCCAATTTCTTTTACTTTTTAGATGAAAATACGGACTTCTCGCCATTTATTGCGAAATACGTTTTGACCAAGTATGCTGAAATTGAAGCCTCAAAAAAGGTTATTGAAGCTCTATTAGATAAAACATTGCCAATAAGGCCCTTGCTTAAATTAATAAAAGAGGATTTGAAGCGGATTATTAATAATAATCAAGGTAATTTGAGGATGGCTCAACAACTTGATATCTATAAACAACTGATAACAGCAATGGATAGGGTAATTCTAAGCCATAGAATTAGACTTTCTGAGCCAACGATAGATATTTCTTTTGATTGGAATAAAGTAAAATGGGCATTTGATTTGTGGATGACTGAACAAAGATTTCCTGCTAACCATATTGAATGGATACTGTTCTTAGATGAAGGAATACCTAGTGGCACATTTAATGGTTTAGAGATTTCAAGAATTATTGAAGGCTGCGACTCTAGGGACCATGTCGGATTACAAATAACAGATATGATTGTTGTTTTGATAGGAAAGTTGGTTTCACAAATAACAGCAAATACGAGATATGACTTTACTAAGTCTGACCAGCGAGTATTATTAGATGAGGAATATTTTAACTTAGATGAGCAACAATATAACTTAATTACAGAGTTAAATAAATTTCTTTTGGATAAAGAGACAAATTATCATTTTGTAAACGATGCTTATTTTGATGAATCTTTGTCACTTCAAGTTTACATAGGTTATATCGCTTCATTTGACAATTTTAAGCAGTTTACGTCAATTAAGGCAAAAGATCATGTTGATTGGTATTTTCAAAATTTTGTTAAGCAGTCAGAAGAAAAATATTTTGAGGGTATGAAAAATGAATCAATGGCCAAATGTATGTTTGGTAGTTTAAAAGAAGGAATAGAAGATGGCACAGTTAGACCATTGTAAAAAGAACAGGAGAACCTAAAATGAAAGAATTATCACCAAAATACAATCCAGCCGAGGTTGAGGCTGGGCGTTATCAGACTTGGTTGGACCAAGATGTGTTCAAGCCGTCGGGCGATGCGGAGGCGAAGCCCTATTCCATCGTGATTCCGCCGCCTAATGTGACGGGGAAATTGCACCTGGGGCATGCCTGGGACACGACTTTGCAGGACATCATCATCCGTCAGAAGCGGATGCAGGGCTTTGATACCCTCTGGCTGCCGGGTATGGACCACGCAGGCATTGCGACGCAAGCTAAGGTGGAGGAGCGCTTGCGGGAGCAGGGCGTGACCCGTTATAACCTGGGTCGGGAAAAATTCCTGGAGAAAGTTTGGGAATGGAAAGACGAGTATGCGGCCACCATTCGTGAGCAGTGGGGCAAGCTGGGCCTATCCCTAGACTATCAGCGGGACCGTTTCACATTGGACGAAGGCTTGTCAAAAGCCGTTCGCAAGGTCTTTGTGGATCTCTACAAAAAAGGCTGGATCTACCGCGGTGAATTTATCATCAACTGGGATCCAGCAGCCCGCACAGCCCTTTCTGACATCGAGGTCATCCACAAGGATGTTGATGGGGCCTTCTACCACATGACCTATATGTTGGAGGACGGATCTCAAGGGCTGCAGGTAGCCACTACCCGGCCTGAAACCATGTTTGGTGACGTTGCGGTTGCGGTCAATCCAGAAGACCCTCGTTACAAGGACTTGATTGGCAAAAATGTCATCCTGCCTATCGTTAACAAGCCAATTCCGATTGTAGCCGATGAACATGCCGACCCAGAATTTGGAACGGGTGTCGTAAAAATCACCCCTGCCCATGACCCCAACGACTTTGAGGTCGGCCAGCGCCACAATTTACCACAGGTCAATGTCATGAATGACGATGGCACTATGAACGAGCTAGCTGGGGAATTTGTCGGCATGGACCGCTTTGAAGCCCGCAAGGCAACAGTCAAGAAACTGGAAGAGCTGGGCGCTCTGGTTAAAATCGAAAACCGTGTGCACTCGGTCGGCCACTCTGAGCGGACAGGGGTTATGGTGGAGCCTCGCCTGTCCACACAGTGGTTCGTCAAGATGGATGAGCTGGCCAAGAATGCCATTGCCAATCAGGCGACAGAGGACAGGGTAGACTTCTATCCGTCTCGTTTCAACGACACCTTCCTGCAATGGATGGAAAATGTCCACGACTGGGTGATTTCCCGTCAGCTCTGGTGGGGGCATCAAATTCCAGCCTGGTACAATGAAGCAGGCGACATCTATGTCGGCGAAGAAGCGCCAGCAGGCGATGACTGGGTGCAGGATGAGGATGTTCTGGACACCTGGTTCAGCTCTGCCCTTTGGCCCTTCTCTACCATGGGCTGGCCGGATGAAGAGGCGGCTGACTTCAAGCGCTATTTCCCAACCTCAACCCTGGTCACTGGCTACGACATCATCTTCTTCTGGGTGTCTCGGATGATTTTCCAATCCCTGGAATTTACAGGCCGTCAGCCATTTAAGAATGTCCTCATCCATGGTCTCATCCGTGATGAGCAAGGCCGCAAGATGTCCAAGTCGCTGGGCAACGGGATTGACCCAATGGATGTCATCGACCAATACGGTGCAGACGCTCTGCGCTGGTTCCTGTCTAATGGCTCTGCCCCAGGACAGGATGTCCGTTTCTCCTATGAAAAAATGGATGCCAGCTGGAACTTCATCAACAAGATCTGGAACATTTCCCGCTATATCCTCATGAATAATGAGGGCTTGACGCTGGAGGCGGCGCGTGACAATGTGGCCAAGGTAGCTAGCGGTCAGGCTGGCAATGTGACCGATCGCTGGATTCTCCACAATCTCAATGAGACCATCGCCAAGGTGACGGAGAACGTTGATAAGTTTGAGTTCGGTGTGGCGGGGCATATCCTCTACAACTTTATCTGGGATGAGTTTGCGGATTGGTATGTGGAGCTGACCAAGGAGGTGCTGTACAGCGACAATGAGGCTGAAAAAGTCATCACCCGCTCGGTTCTCCTCTACACCCTAGACCAGATTCTCCGCCTGCTTCACCCGATTATGCCATTTGTGACGGAGGAAATCTTCGGTCAAATCTCTGATGGTACCATCGTGACAGCTGCTTATCCTGTGGTCAACCCTGCCTTTGAAAATGCGGAAGCCCACAAGGGAGTGGAAAGCCTCAAGGACCTGATCCGTGCGGTGCGAAATGCTAGAAGCGAAGTCAATGTTGCCCCATCTAAGCCCATTACCATCTTGATTAAGACGGCAGATTCTGAGCTAGAAGCCTTCTTCAAGGCTAATATCAACTACATCCGCCGCTTCACCAATCCAGAGAAATTGGAAATCGCAAGCAACCTGACCGCGCCAGAATTGGCCATGTCAGCCGTCATCACAGGAGCCGAAATCTTCCTGCCCCTGGCTGATCTGCTCAATGTCGAGGAAGAACTGGAACGCCTCAACAAAGAACTGGCCAAGTGGCAAAAAGAACTGGACATGGTCGGCAAAAAACTCAGCAACGAACGCTTCATCGCCAACGCCAAACCAGAAATCGTCCAAAAAGAAAAAGACAAACAAGCCGACTACCAAGCCAAATTCGACGCCACAGTAGCGCGGATTGAAGAGATGAGGAAGTTGGTGGGGTGAGGTCTATATGGGCTGAACTAAGAAAACGTTAAGATAGATGCTAACGTTTTTTGGTAGAATAAATGAGGAAATAAAAAGTGAATGAAGATATTGCGTATCAAATTTTAAATAGGCATGAAAATCAATATTACTCAGAAGATGGTCAGTTTGTAATAGAGTATAAATATTTTCCTATTGGTAGGAAGGGACAGGATTTTCTCAGAGCTTTTGATTTAATTTTTAGTCAACATGGAAAGTTAGTTTATTATAATGATGTCCAATATAAGGTCATTAATGGAAGGTATGGTTATCATAATGGTGGAATATTTGATAATTTTTTGAGTGATCATTATGCTAAAGCATATTTAAAAGAACTCCCCCATATTAATGTATTGGCTGATGAAGTAACGGTTTCTGCTGCTCAAGTGACGATTTATAGTAATTCAATTGCACAAATTAAAGCTGAGAGATTTATATATTCAGATGAACTGAATTCTTTAGAAAATACTCAGTTACTTAATGTATTAAATCGGATCCTAGAGGAATTAGAAGGGGAAGAAAATCCATCTGATGAAAATCTAAAATTTCTTAGAACAGTTGCAAGATCAACTTCAGAATTAGCTGGCTTTGCAGCAAATATAATTACTATTCTAAGCCCTTTTTTATAATGATATAATAGAACGATTATTTTCTACCCTTTGTCAAAGATGAAGCAATTGTTCAACGTTAAATATTTTATGATAAGTATATAAACGACTTTAATGAGTTTAGGTAGAAGTATAGCCGTAAAGTTTGTTAGGTGTTATAAGGCAATACGTTGTCATGATGAGACGATGTAGGGGGCAATCGTATGTGGCTTGGTTGAAGTCACCTACGATTGTCTTTTTTGTATCTCATGAGAGTCCGTAGTGTGACAGGTGGGACTAGTTGTGGCTGCCCTTGTACAGAATCTTTCTAGTGTAAGAATCCTCACGTTCGGTAATGTGTTCTTGAGCTAAGCTGAGATCTATAAGCGATAAAGGCATTGATTTGATTGGCGGACTGAAACTGATGACTATCTTCCGAAATAATACTTTTTGTAGTGGTTTCTGCGGAGAGTAAAATTTTGTATTCTGTCAATAGCTCAGCTAGAACAGCTATCTTTGGTAAGCTTGTTCTCTACAATTTGTCAGTCTAGGAAATTTCTTTGCATAATATTAATAAAGGTAGGATAAGACTTTTTGCAGGGTCAAGTGACTTTCCAGCTAATTATTTGATTAGAGTTTCAGAGATTCACTTAGGGGTGACTGTCGAATAACTTTTTGGTTTCTAAAGGATTAAGACGTGGAAAAGTAAAAAGTCTGAGGATGACGGAAGCCAATAGCAATGTTAGACACAATATTTTGACCATTGATAAAAATAGTTACACTTAGTTTATCTTATTTGCATCAATTCCCCAAAATTGTCCACCTAATGTTCGTCTTTTGGTCTGGAGTAATTCCTAGTTTTATTGACCTCATCTTCAATACTTAACATTAAGTGTCCCGTATGCTTTGATAAAAATATCCCTCAAACAGATATGTTGCCGATTTGTTTTACTGTTTCTAAAATCAAAAAGATCTAGGATTTGATAAGATATCTATATTTTAACCTATAGAATATAAGCAACCATTCTCTCCCATCGGAGAATTCTTCACTGATAATCATATATAAGGTTATTTGAGAAAATAATGAATACAATAAGTGTATAAAACTTACAAAAACTCAGTAATCAAGGAGTCATTAATTTCATTGGAGTTACTATTTAACATAGAAATTGTATGTTTGTAAAAGATTTTCGAATCGGATTATTTTGCACTACTTTGTAATTGAATATGCGAACTTAGAAATAAACTAAACTGGTAGAAGATGTATTTTACTTGATTTCATAATACATTTTTAGTTAATAGTATAAATCTGTGATATAATGGAGTGGTTAGGAAATAGGAGAAAATATTGTGAATATAAATAATTTTGATAATTTTTTACAAATTAGTGGAGATTTTGAAAAAAATTTAGAGAAGGAGTATAAAAAATCTAAAGGAATTTATTATACAGATGTACGTTTGTCCTATAAAATTATCGAGTTTCTAAAACTTGATCCTACAAAATCCTTTTACGAACCTAATTGCGGAAGCGGTAGTTTTATTTATGCAGCAAAATATTACGGTTTTGAAAAACTTTATGGTGCTGATATAGACAAAACAATGACATCAATTTGTAGAAAAATGACTGGATTGAAAGCAAACCAAATTAAAACATTAGATACTATTGGAAATTCATCTCATGTCATTCTTAAAAAGTTTGGTGTTCAAGAAAAATTTGACTATATTGTAGGAAATCCTCCATATGTTCCACTAACACAAAACATAAAGATAAAGAGTGACGATTATTTCTTTTTAAGAGATGTAAAAGATTCAGGAAACAATCTGTTTGTAGCAGCTATATACAGAGCTATAGAGAGTTTAGCAGAAAAAGGAAAAGTTAGTTTTATTATTCCTAAAAACTTTTTACATATTATGTCATATGGAATGCTTCGAAAAAGGATTTTAAAAGAATTCACAATTCATTCTATTATTGATTTAGGTAAGTATTTTAAAGGAGTTCGCGGTGAGCAAATTGTGTTTACATTTATAAACAAGCGTCCTATTGGAAATGAAATTAAATTCTGCCGATTAAGTGATAATTTAGAGATAATAGAGTTATCAAAAGTGAAGCAAAGTTTTTATTCGAACGAAATACTTTTTTTTGAGTCCAATCAATCTTATGAACTTTATAAAAAAATGAATCAAAATTATCAAAAATTTCAAGATATTTGTACAGGTTATGTTGGAAGGGGGAAAAGCAAAGAAAAAGGTTCGGTTGCAGGAAAAGATATACGGAAGTTTGGTTTCAAAAATAGAAATGTGCCTCGAAAAGGGAATAAAGTATTTATACAGAATATATATAGTGCTGAAGCCGGAGTGATTGCCTCTTTCGGTGGTGATTTATTAGCAACAGAAACTGTCACCGTTCTTACTGATGGTGACGAAAAAATGTGTAGATATATTTTGGGCATACTGCACTCCAGACTATGTAATTATTATTTGTTGAAATTTTGTTTTAATAATTCTAGTCTAACAATGCATACTGATGCAAGGTATTTGAAAAAGGTACCTTTGGTCAGAGAAGAAGAGACATTTAATCAGGTAATCAACGTAGTTAGACAGTTGGAAAAAGTAGAATATATGAGTAGCACATGGTTTGAATTTTTGGAAGCCTTAAATGATTTAGTTTACAAAATGTATAAAATTACACCTGCAGAGTCTAGATACATTGATAGTGAGATGAAAAAAATACAGTCGGAGAAATGGGATGCCAGTGAATAATAATAAACGATGTAATGATTTATCTGGAAAGGAATGGTTGCAAAATTCATTTAGTATTTGGAGAGATTTAAGAAAAACGAAAGAAGAAAAAGATTTGGGGCATCCGGCCTCTTTCCCTGTTTCATTAGTAGAAAAGCTATTATTAACATTTTCTAAGCAAAATCAAATTGTGTTGGATCCGTTTAATGGAGTTGGAACAACGATGGTTGGAGCGATTAACACAAATAGGAAAGGGATTGGAATAGAACTCTCTGAGGAGTTTTACAAAGTATCTTTAAGTAGAATTGATAGGAATGACAACATCAAGGTTTTTAATGGTGATTCTTTCGAGTTAATAAAAATGTTAGAAGATAACACTGTCGATATTTGCATTACTTCTCCCCCTTACTGGGATATTCTTAATATGCACAGAAGTGCCGATAAAAAAGAGGCGATGAATTATTCCGATAAAGATATAGATCTTGGAAATGAAATTGACTATGATGTTTTTATTTCTAAATTAGGAAGTCTATTTGGTGAAGTTGGTAGAGTATTAAAATCAGGTTCATACTGCCTTGTGAATGTAATGGACATACGAAAGAAAAGTAATTTTTATCCACTACATATGGATTTAGCGACTGAATTAAAACAACATGGATATATTTTTGACGATTTGATAATTTGGGATAGACAGTCAGATTACAATAACATGAGACCTCTAGGATACCCATATAAGTTCAGAATTAATAAGGTCCATGAGTATATATTGATTTTTGTAAAGGAGTAATGAGGACATGCATGATTATATTGATTTCTATAATTTTTTACAAGAGAATAACCAAAAAATTTTCATAGAAGTAGAGGGGCGTCCAGAGAGCATTGATAAATTTGTTAGAGAGTATTCTCAGAATTATTCTAAAATAAGTCATTATTCGGAGGGGATTTGTGTATTAAATCCAAATGTTGATAAATGGGGTGTAGAATATAGAATATATTTAAATGTTATAGCTGGCATACCTCAATATTGGAATAATAAAAAGTACAATAATAAAAAATATAGGTCTAATGAATTTAAGTATCGAATCGATGATAAAGGACTAGTAAGATACCTATTTGAAAATGGGTACAGAATTGGATACAACTAAAACGAGGTAGTTATTGATGAATACTGAAATGGCATATTTACTTGGCATGATTTGTGGTAATGGCACCGTCGAAAAAAATAAAAATGAAACTAAAATTTCAATTTCAATCCCTCACAAAAAACTTCGGACGGATGAATTTCACGATGTTAAATTGTATGTTAAGGCCAGTCTTGATGATATAAATAAAATAATAGCGCCGTTGTTAAGTACACATATATCAATAGTTCAGTTGCAAAAAGTTACATTAATAACGTTTGTTAAGCCCAATCAAGATTATACGATTAGAGAAATGATGAGATTGTTAGGTGGTTCAACTTCAAGGAAAAATATGAGGATTCCTAATGATATTTTTTCGGCTACGGAACTGGAGCGAAAGTATTTTTTAAAAGGGCTATGTGATGTTACAGCATACATTCGGCGTAGTAATTATTATTTTGAAAAATATAAACATCGAGTATACATTGAAATTCCAAATAACTGGTATCTCGTGATTGACATTGCAAATCTTCTTAAAACTTTGGATATACCTATTCAAAATATTGATTGGGCACATCCTAATATGAGAGATGGATTTTTAAGAAAGTATAATTCGGGAAACAAAGATTTTTGGAAAAAGGAACACCAGATAAAAATATGGGCAAATGAATTTAGACAAATAGGGTTTGGAGTCCGCCATAAGGAACAAGCACTTAATAGCTATACAGAAGAACTTTTGGATGGCTTGAAGAAAGAAAATAAAGAATCAGACTATACTCATAAGTTCTATTGGGAAGGTCGGAGTACTAAGAAAAGAAAACCAATTCATCCGGAAGAGTACTCGACAGTGTTGCCGCCAGAGATTAGAGGAAAACATTATGAGTCGTGGAAAGACATAGCTAGGGACCTAGGCTATGGGGATAAATAGTTTATGGTAATCCATTGTTTTAAACGAGTCCTGGTATAATGCTCACAACAAACCTATCAGGAGAGTCCGCATGCAACCAACCTACAATATCGATAATCCCAATCTTTCCTACGAAGCCAAGCAAGAGCTTTGGGAGACAGGTTTTGGTCTCCAAAAAGTGGATGGGCTGACCCCATCTGTTTATATGGAAGAGTTGGCTGACAAGCAGGCGCGTGGGGAGTATACCTATGAGCAGGTGTATGAGGAAATCACCAAATATCATCAGTCAACGGACGCCAGTACGCAAGAGGCTGATATTGTTTCCCTTCGCATCGTTGAAATGCTTTCTCATAACGGTTTTAGCTTGAGACCGACAAGCCTACTCCATATCCACAGGGAGCTCTTCCAAGATGTTTTTGACAGCAATATTCCAGTTGGCAAATACCGTACCGTCAACATTACAAAAAATGAATCAGTCTTAAGGGGTGACACAATCATTTATTCTGATTTTCCACTGATTGCTGCGACTCTAGACTATGATTTCCAGCAAGAAAGAGATTTTTCTTATGCCGGACTAGATGAGAGAGCCATTGTCAGCCATATTCAAAGTTTTATTTCGGGAATCTGGCAAATCCATCCATTTCGTGAAGGGAATACTAGAACAATTACCGTTTTTTTGATTAAGTATCTCCGTTCACTCGGTTTTGAAATGGACACTACACCATTTCAAAATCATGCAAAATACTTCCGAGATGCCCTTATTTTGGATAATGCCAAGTTAACTCACAAATGTTCGGACTTTCTGACAGCCTTCTTTGAAAACCTTCTCCTGAAAGGTCAGAATGATTTGTCTAGCGAGATGATGTATGAGGAGTTGGGGATTCAGAAATAATTTGAAGAACTATGGTTGAAAGACCGTGGTTCTTAGTTTTCAAAATTTTTAAATAAAACAAAATATCACCAATTAATTCCAAAAATTTTAAAATATCACTATAAATCACCGATTATTTCCAAAAATTTGAAAATAATATCATTCCCCTCCGAAACTCTGAAAAGAGAACTTCGTCCCCTGCAAAAAATTGCAGATCATTATCCTAAATATCTCCTGACGATGGACAGTATTCAGCCAAATGCCAATTATGATGGGATCCAGAAGAAAAATCTGCTGGACTGGCTGCTGGAGGAGTAGAAGACGCTCATTTTATGAAAATAGACCACCTTCTTTGGAAAGAAAAGTGGTCTATTGTTAATGTTTACCCCACCTCAAACAAGGTCATCGATCCGAGGAGTTCGTCTTTGAACTTCTCTTTTTTGTGGGCCAGGTAGTGGGGGTTGTTTTTGACTAGGTTGAAGCGTTTGGAGAGGTTCCAGGTCTGGCTGGGGTTGAGGTGGGGGTTTTGGTTGACAAAGTCGATGGTCAGGTCCCACTCGCGCTGGTAGCCAAGGGGCCTTGCGTGGTAGCGGACGCCCTCGATTTCGACTGTGCCATAGGAGCGGTGGGCATGGCCAAAGACCACATCGGGAATCTGGTAGCGAACAAAGAGCTCATGAAAGGCCTGACTGCCCAGAAAGGCGTTGAAAGGGGCAAACTTCTCATGCCACATGGTAAAGCGGCGGTGGGGGACAAAGTGCATGGCCAGGATCAGCCGGTCCCTGTCCAAGGTCTGTAGCTGGCTTTCCAGGACTTCCAGTTCTCGCTCCACGATTTCTTGGTCGCTTTTTCTTCGGTTCAAACGGCGGTCAAACCAGAGGTTTTTCCGCCTTAGAATCCTATCATATGCCCCGTCAGAAAAGGAATAGTCATACCAGCCATGAAAGGCCAGGAGTTGTCGGTCTCCAATGTCTAGAAGCTGAAAATTCTCCGCCTCAATCTGTGCCTCGTCCAGCCCCAGCATGTCATGGTTGCCCAGATTGTAGCTGACATCCAAGTGCTGGCGGAGATGTTCCAGAAAGGGTAGGCTGGCCCGCTCATGGTGGTTGGAAATATCCCCTGCCAAGTGGAGGTGAACCACCTCTTCCTCTTGGAGGGTCTGAATTAGGGTGTCGATTTCGGCCTGCCCAAATTGATTGCTGTCGATATGCAGGTCGCTCATAATGGCCAATTTTTTCATGCCCCTATTATACCGAATTGGGCGCAAAAAAACAGTCCGAGGGACTGTTTTTTCACGAATTTGAAAATGGGAACAACATTAGGTAGGCCCTTTTTCTAGTTGATTAGTCGAACTTGTAGTCTTTTACAATCTCAATGCTGTTGATGGTGACATCGGTGGTTGGTTTGTCGTTGCTGCCCGTTTCTACAGCAGCGATTAGGTCTACGATTTCCATACCTGAGATGACTTGACCAAAGACAGTGTAGCCACCGTCTAGGCTTGGGTTTCCTCCGCTTTTGTAGGCTTCGATAATTTTTCCAGGATACTTGCTAGTTGAGAGTTGAGCCGACGCATCCGTCGGATTTTGGTTGATGAAAAATTGACTGCCGTTGGTATCTGCACCAGCATTGGCCATGGCGAGTGCACCACGGATATTGTAGAGGAAGGCAGAAGGCTCGTTCTTGAAACCTCGGCCGGCATCGATACTATCGTCCTTTCCAGCCCAAATGGACTCTCCGCCTGTACCGTTGTCCAGTGGGTCGCCGCCTTGAATCATAAAGCCGTTGATGACACGGTGGAAGATGACACCGTTGTAATAGCCTTCCTTGGCATGTGTTAGGAAGTTCTCAACGGCCAAGGGAGCTTGTTCAGGGAAGAGTTTGAGGGTAATATCCCCTGCACTCGTTTTGATGGTTACAGCAGCTTCGTTTTCAGCTACTTCCTGAGAAAGCTGTGGGAAGCTGGCGTTTGGATTGTTAATGGCGTAGGCTAAATCCTTAGCGTACTTGCTGGAAGCTGTGGTATCAGTAGAGGAGCTGGTAGCTTGGCTACTTGTGGAGCTGGAAGATGACTCAGTTGAATTGCTGGAGCAAGCAGCCAAAAACAGACTGGATGCTAGAGCTACAAATAAAAATTTTTTCATAAGATACCCTTTCTGACAATAAATGTAAGCACATTTTACCAGAAAGCTCTTTCTTTTTCAATGGTGAAGAGCAGTTTGAGCAAGTCAGACTCTATTTGTTCAAAAATAAGGTATAATAAGGAACAATGTAAATTTAAATAAAACGAGGTAAGGATAGTGATTGAATCAATCGGACAAGTGATGCTCTACGTTAATGACATAGAAGCTGCTGCAGTTTTTTGGAAGGAAAAACTCGGTTTTGAGCGCGTGGAAAAGCAGCTTCAAGGCCCGCAGGTTTCCTATGTTTTGGCTCCAAAGATCGATAGTGAAGTCCAGCTTGTTCTTCATGACAAGGCTGAAGTAGCAAGGATGAATCCGGGGATGAATTTGGATACGCCATCCATCTTGATGACATCTAAAGATGTGGAGGCGACCTATCAAGCCTATATTGCAAATGGTGTAACGGCTAACCCTGTCATGGATTTGGGTTTTATGAAGGTTTTTAATTTCTGTGATAATGAAGGCAATTACTTTGCTGTTCGCGAGGTGAAGTAGATGTCTGCTCACAAGCGTATTGAAGAGATGTATCGCGACCACGAAGTTAAACCTTATATTTCACCGGAGCGAGATTTGGAAAGCTGGCTCTTAGAAGCCAAACCTGTACCCAAGCGCAATATGGTTCGCTTAGAAGAAGGCCTCTTGCCCGGGGACATCATCTTGCTTTGGCGGATTAACTTCGGTACATTTGAAACCACAACACCCTATTCCAAGTATTTTGAATACATGTATGGTATCAATGGCCCTGCCCACATGGAGCAATTGCTAGCTGATGGCTATGCCTATATGGAGTCTGCCTTTGATTCCCTTGACCACATCACTTCGACCGCTAAGAAAAACATTCTCAAGGCAGAAGGAGTGGCTGGACTTTCCAAGATGAAGGCGGCTGATTTGGATGCTGCCTTGCGAGAGCATCTGACGGAAGACAGGTTGGCATCTTATTTTTCAGTTCGCGGCTATGCCCTGACGGAAAAAGGCAGAGCAGCCCTTGAAAACCATCCTGAAGTGATTGATAAGCATCCAAAGAAGAAAATGTAGACTAGCCGGGCTGCCGGGCTGGTCTATTTTTTCTTGACAGAAAACGCTGACAATGGTATTCTTAAAGAAATATGAAACGTTTCAAATATCGCTTTTGAAAGGAGTAGACATGGAAGTACAAAAATCAATCACCATGAAGGATGTAGCTAGAGTGGCTGGTGTCAGCGTCGGTACAGTTTCGCGTGTGATAAACAATGAATCAGGTATTAAAGAAAGTACCCTTCAAAAAGTGCATGCAGCCATTAAAGAATTGAACTATATTCCTGATGTTTACGCCCGTGGCATGAAGAAGAATAGGACAGAAACAGTGGCTTTGATTATTCCAACAGTTTGGCATCCTTTTTTTGGAGAATTTGCTTTTCATGTTGAGGTTGAACTCAGCAAACGCAACTACAAGCTGTTGCTTTGTAACATCAGCGGGCCAAAGCGAGAAATGGACTATTTGACCATGCTTCAACAAAACAAGGTGGACGGTATTATCGCCATCACTTACAGCCCCATTGATGATTATCTTTCTTCTAATATCCCCTTTGTTAGCATTGATCGGACTTATGAAAACAAGGAGATCGCCTGCGTTAGTTCAGATAACCAAGCTGGTGCAGAGTTGGCAGCAGATATTTTGATTGAAAGAGGCGGGAGTCAGTTTGCCTTTATTGGTGGGCATAATAAGACCATCAATGAAACGAAAAAACGCAGGATATACTTTGAAAAACGGATTCGTGAGGCAGGTTATCCTTGTTACATTTTAGACTTGGAAGAACCCTACGATGATTTTACAGAGCAAGTGGAGGAATTTTTAAAAACTCATCCTCAGATTGATGCTATTTTTACAATCAATGACTTTGCAGCATTAGATACCCTCTCCATTCTGGAAAAACTGGGAAGAAGGGTGCCAGAAGATGTGCAGGTCGTTGGCTACGATGGGGTTCAAATGGCAGAAGAACGGAAAATTTTTCTTTCTACTATTCGTCAACCATTGGAGGAAATGGCAAAAGAGGCAGTTGCCTGTCTGGTAGATATTATTGAAAAGAAAGAACGTCCTCTTCAAACCATACTGCCGATTTCCTATGTTGAAGGAAAAACAACAAAAAGATCAAAATAGGGGTTGACAGAAAGCGGTTACAGTGTTAAAATGAAATCAGCAAAAACAAGTTGGTTTTATTTTTGTAGAAAACATGAAACGTTTCAAAAATGCAGAGGGCAACCTCTTTCTTATATAAAGAAAATATGAAACGTTTCAAAAAGGAGTTCTTATGAAAACATCAAAACTTCAACAAACGAACCTCTGGGATAGACTGAAGCAACAAAAACTTCTGTTGCTCATGTTGCTACCGGGATTAGTTTTAACCTTCATTTTTCGCTACATTCCGATGTATGGTGTCTTGATTGCCTTCAAAGACTACAATCCTTTGAAGGGTGTCTTGGGCAGTGACTGGATTGGATTTACAGAATTTACCAAGTTTCTTTCCTCTCCCAATTTTGGAGTTCTCCTTGCTAACACCTTGAAATTGAGTGTCTACGGCTTGCTCTTAGGGTTTCTGCCTCCGATTATTTTAGCCATCATGCTCAATCAACTTTTGAGCGATAAGGCTAAGAAACGGATTCAGCTAGTACTCTACGCTCCGAACTTTATCTCCGTCGTTGTCATCGTCGGTATGATTTTCCTCTTTTTCTCAGTAGGTGGCCCAATCAATACGATACTTGGTATTTTTGGAATTGAAGCCAACTTCCTGACAGATCCAGATTTCTTCAGACCTCTCTATATTTTGAGTGGTATCTGGCAAGGAATGGGCTGGGCCTCAACGCTCTATACAGCCACGCTGGTCAATGTAGACCCTGCATTGATTGAAGCGGCCAAACTAGACGGTGCTAATATTTTCCAACGAATCTGGCATATTGACTTACCTGCACTCAAGCCTGTCATGGTTATCCAGTTTATCCTGGCAGCAGGGGGGATCATGAACGTGGGGTATGAAAAAGCCTTCTTGATGCAGACCTCACTCAACCTAACCAGTTCGGAAATTATTTCTACCTATGTTTATAAAATCGGTCTGGTTTCAGGAGACTACTCTTACTCAACAGCGGTTGGTTTGTTCAACGCCCTAATCAATATTATCCTACTCATTGCTGTTAATAAAATTGTCAAACGTGTCAATGATGGACAAGGTTTATAGGAGGTTCTTATGAATACGCAAATGTATACAAAATTTGACAAGCGTATGCTCGTTGTTAATAAGATATTGCTGGCATTCCTTGTCCTGATTACCGTCGTTCCCATGGTTTATATTCTAGTCGCTTCCTTTATGGATCCGCAGGCTTTGGTCAGCAAGGGGATTAGTTTTGATCCTAAAGACTGGACGGTTGAAGGGTATCAGCG
Source organism: Streptococcus oriscaviae (assembly GCF_018137985.1). NCBI lineage: Bacteria > Bacillati > Bacillota > Bacilli > Lactobacillales > Streptococcaceae > Streptococcus > Streptococcus oriscaviae. Next base: position 2,002,538 of record NZ_CP073084.1, read on the forward strand.
GGTGTTTTCAGACAAATCTATCCTTAGAGGTTTCTTCAATTCTCTCTTTTATTCCTTCGCATTTGCCTTTGTGACAGTGGCTATCTCCGTTATGACGGCCTACCCGCTGTCTAAGAAGGATTTGGTTGGGAAAAAATGGATCAATGCTTTCCTTGTCTTCACCATGTTCTTCGGCGGTGGTTTGGTGCCAACCTACCTCTTGGTGAAAGATTTAGGGATGTTAAATACCGTTTGGGCCATCATTATTCCGGGTGCTGTCAATGTTTGGAATATCATCTTGGCTCGAACCTATTTCCAAGGCTTGCCGGACGAGCTGGTTGAAGCTGCGGTTATGGATGGTGCCAACGAGTTTCAAATTTTTTGGAAAATCATGCTTCCCTTAGCCAAGCCCATCATGTTTGTTCTCTTCCTCTACGCCTTTGTCGGTCAATGGAATTCTTACTTTGATGCTATGATTTATATCAAAGACCCTGACCTGGAACCGCTCCAGCTAGTCCTTCGGAAAATCCTCATCCAAAGTGAGCCAGCCAAGGATATGATTGGAGCGCAAGACGCGATGAATGAAATGAAACGGATCGCAGAAATGATTAAATACGCGACCATTGTCATCTCTAGCTTGCCACTTATTGTCATGTATCCATTCTTCCAGAAATACTTTGACAAGGGTATCATGGCTGGTTCATTAAAAGGTTAACAATCGTCTTCCACTTTCTCTTTTCTTACACCGACGAAAGAGGAAACTTCGTTTCCTTATCTCCAGCTTCAAATAATCATGTATTATTTGAACTAGCCATGCCGTACTTCAGTACAGGATTCAGCTTTTTGATAGGAACGTAGTTCCCTCTATTCCCACTTCTAAAGGTTTACAAAACCTTTAGAGCTAGTAATAAAAGGAAACTGAAAGATAATCTAAAAAATCAATTTACAAATATAGGAGGTTGTTTCTGATGAAACACAAATTTGGAAAAACAGTTGTTACGCTTCTAGCAAGTGCTGCCTTGCTTGCTGCTTGTGGTTCAAAAAATACTGCATCAAGCCCCGATTATGAATTAAAAGATGTGCAGTTTCCTCTGGAAAAATCAGTGACCCTGAAATTCATGACTGCTAGTTCCCCCCTAGCTCCAGCAGATCCGAATGATAAGCTGATTTTCCAACGCTTGGAGGAAGCGACCGGAGTTCATATCGAATGGACCAACTACCAGTCTGACTTTGGCGAAAAACGGAACTTGGATATTGCTTCAGGTGACTTACCAGACGCCATTCATAATGATGGGGCTTCTGATGTGGAATTGATGAACTGGGCTAAGCAAGGGGTTATCGTACCAGTTGAAGACCTGATTGATGAGCATATGCCAAATCTCAAGAAGATTTTGGATGAGAATCCAGAATACCGCTCTATGATCACAGCTCCAGATGGACATATTTACTCATTCCCATGGATTGAGGAATTGGGTGAAGGAAAAGAATCCATCCACACCGTTAGCGACATCGCTTGGATTAACAAGGAATGGTTGGATAAATTAGGCCTTGAAATGCCACAAACAACAGATGACTTGATTAAGGTTCTCGAAGCCTTTAAGACCAAGGATCCAAATGGAAATGGCAAGGCAGATGAAATCCCAATGTCCTTTGTCAACGGTAACGGCGGCGAAGACTTCAAGATTCTCTTTGGTGCCTTTGGTGTCGGTGATAACGATGAGCATATCGTCGTAAACAATGACGGTACCGTTGACTTTACAGCGGACAATGAAGACTACAAAGAAGGTGTTCAATTTATGCGTACCCTTCAAGAAAAAGGCCTCATTGACCCAGAAGCCTTCGAGCATGACTGGAATACTTACTTGGCTAAGGGAAGTGAAAATCTCTACGGTGTTTACTTCACTTGGGACAAGGCAAATATCACTGGTATGAACGATACCTATGACATCTTGCCAGTCTTGGCAGGTCCTGACGGAACCAAGCATATCACACGGACCAACGGTATGGGCTTCCAACGTGACCGCATGGTCATCACATCAGCTAATAAAAACTTGGAATTGACCGCTAAGTGGATTGATGCCCAGTATGAACCAATCCAGTCTGTCCAAAACAACTGGGGTACTTATGGTGATGAAACCCAACAAAACATCTTTGAATACGATGAGGCCACTAACAGTCTCAAACACTTGCCATTGAATGGTACTGCACCAGGCGAACTTCGTCAGAAGACAGAAGTAGGTGGTCCTTTGGCTATTCTTGATGAATACTACGGTACTGTAACAACCATGCCTGATGATGCCAAATGGCGCTTGGATTTGATGCATGCGACCTACCTTGACTATGTGACAAACGATGATATTTATCCTCGTGTCTTCATGGAACAAGAAGATTTGGACAAGATTGCCCAAGTTGAAGCAGATATGAACGACTATATCTACCGTAAACGTGCTGAATGGATTGTGAACGGTGGTGTAGAGGAAGAGTGGGATAGCTACCTCAAAGAGTTGGAAAGCTATGGCTTGTCTGACTGGCTGGCTATCAAGCAGAAATACTACGATCAATACAAAGAAAATCAGTAATCAAAAAGGAGGCTATCTGTGAAAACAGTAGAAAAAGCCAATGAATTTATTCAAGCAGAGAAGGTAACAGTTAATTCAACTTTCATGCCACAACTTCATTTTGTTCCAGAAATCGGCTGGATTAACGATCCCAACGGATTTGTCTATTTCCGTGGAGAGTACCATCTCTTCTATCAATATAATCCTTATGACAGTGTCTGGGGTTCCCTGCACTGGGGACATGCTAAGAGCAAGGACTTGGTCAACTGGGAACACCTTCCAGTTGCCCTTGCTCCAGACAAGGACTATGATAAGGATGGCTGTTTCTCTGGTTCTGCCATTGTTAAAGACGATACCCTCTGGCTCATGTATACCGGTCATATCGTTAATGAAGATGGTTCTGTCAGACAAGTGCAGAATATGGCCTACTCGACAGATGGCATTCATTTTGAAAAGGTGGAGCAAAACCCCGTGGCCACTGAGGCCCTCTTGCCAGACGAAGTGATTGCCAACGACTTTCGAGATCCAAAGATTTTTGAGAAAGACGGGCACTACTATTCTGTTGTGGCAACCAAGCACAAAGATGGTGTCGGCTGTATTGTTCTTTTAGGGTCTGATAATCTCATCGACTGGCAATTTGAATCTATCTTCCTAAAAGGTGAGGCTCACCAAGGTCACGTTTGGGAATGCCCCGATTACTTTGTAGTAGATGGGAAGGAATATCTGATTGTTTCTCCTATGCGCTACCAAAAAGAGGGCAACGACTTTGTCAATATCAACTCCAACATCTTTGTGAGCGGTCATGTGGACTGGGATAAGAAGGTCTTTGTAGCAGACAGTTTCAAAGAAATTGACCACGGTCATGATTTCTATGCTGCACAGACAACGGAAGGACCGGCTGGAGAGCGCGTGATGATTGCCTGGATGCATACCTGGGGACGTCCTCTCGTAACCAATGACTTGGGGCACAAGTGGTTTGGTCAGATGACCCTTCCCCGCATTCTCAAACAAGGTGAAAACGGGCTTGTTCAAACCCTCCCAGATAGTATCTTCCCTCGTCTAACCAATCTCACACTTGGGCAGGAGATTCAAACAGCTGGACAAATCCAGTTGAAGTTATCCACTTCTGAAACCTACCAGTTAGGAAATGATGACGATTACTTGCTCTTTGGCTATGATAAAGAATCGCAAGAAGTGTTTGTTGACCGCAGTCACTTGTCTATCAACCAAATTGGGGAAGAAACGTGGACTACTGTTCGTCGTGCAGTCACTGTTGAAGCTGCGGACTTATTCGTTGTCCTTGACCGCAACTGTTTAGAAATATTTGTTAACAAGGGTCAAGAAAGTTTGACTTCAACCTACTACATAGATGGTCCTTGCCTCCTTCAAGTTCGCTAGTTCGTCTATAGTCATTCAGTTTGTTGCCAGCTTGGCTTACTAGATTCCGGCTATTCCGTGAATCGTGGTACTGTTCTAATATCAACTCCAGATGCCAGAACTAAATATACACTGGAAGACAATACCTTACCCTGCCTTCAAGCAGGGTTTTATTTTTCTGAAAAATCATTCAAAATATGATAAAATGAGAAGATAGTAAGTTTGTGAGGAAGATATGAAAAAAAATAGCAAAAAGGGGCGCACAACGCGGCGTCCTACCAAGGCTGAGTTAGCTCAACGACAGAAAACCAAGTCCTTGTTCATCCGATTTGTCATCCTAGTCCTGCTTGTTTTTGCGGCAAGCAGAATGGGGGTGTTTGGAGTAACAGCCTACAATCTCATCCGTCTTCTTGTGGGAAGCAGTGCCTACTTTGTTATTGCCTGTTTGGCTATTTACATTTTGATACCGGAGAGATTGTCCAAGCGTGAAGGAATGATTTCTGGTTTTTGGCTTCTGCTTATCGGGATGCTTTTAGAGTTTCAAGCCTATTTGGATTGGACCTATGCAGGAAAGGATTTGTGGGGAGAAACTTTCATGCGGGCCATGGAAGATTTATCTACCTTTCAGGTGACTCACTTTTTAGGGGGTGGTCTGTTAGGCGGACTCGTTTATTTCCCTGTTTCTTTCCTTTTTGCGAATATCGGCAGTTTCTTTATCGGTGCCCTGCTCATCGCCTTTGGCCTTTTCTTCATGAGTCCGTGGTCTGTCTATGATTTGGCAGATATGTTTGCGGCTACTCGGGAAAAAATGGCTGAAGCTCAAGCACGCCGAGCCGAGAAACGTGCCCTCAAACAGGCAGAAAAAGAAGCACGACAAGCCGAGGAAGCGGCCCGTCAGGCTGAGGAAGCAGAACGACTCAAGGCAGAGGAAGCTGAGTGGCAGGCCAGACTGGCTCAGGAAGACGAACAAAAAGTGTCCTATGACCTTGAAACAGGAGAAATCTTGGAAGAAGAGGAAGAGCTCGAGGTTCCGATTATTTCTCAATATCAAGAACCCGTCGCAGAAGATCCTTTTCCTGTACTGCTAGCTGCAGAAGAAGAGCAGGCAGTTGAAGAAGAGATGGCTCAGGACTTTGATATTGATTTTAAGCCAAAGCAGCGTTTGGCTTACAAGTTACCATCTATTGACCTTTTTGCCCCAATCAAGGCCAAAAGTCAGGCCAACGAGAAGCGGATTGTCCGCCAGAATATCAAGGTTTTGGAGGACACCTTTGCCAGCTTTGGTATCAAGGTCGTAGTAGAGCGGGCAGAGATTGGTCCGTCCGTTACCAAGTATGAAGTCAAGCCTGCTGTCGGTGTTCGTGTCAATCGCATTTCCAATTTGGCAGATGACTTGGCTCTAGCCTTGGCAGCAAAGGATGTCCGCATAGAGGCTCCGATTCCTGGAAAATCCCTGGTTGGTATTGAAGTTCCTAACTCAGAGGTGGCTACGGTACCTTTCCGTGAGCTGTGGGAGCAGTCAAAAACAGACCCAGACAAGCTTCTTGAAATCCCGCTTGGAAAAGCAGTCAATGGTTCTGTTCGTTCCTTCAATCTGGCCAAGATGCCTCATTTGCTAGTGGCAGGCTCGACCGGTTCTGGGAAGTCCGTTGCGGTCAACGGAATTATTGCTTCCATCCTGATGAAGGCTGGGCCAGATCAGGTCAAATTTATGATGATTGACCCTAAAATGGTTGAATTGTCCGTCTACAACGACGTCCCTCATCTGCTCATTCCAGTCGTTACCAATCCGCGCAAGGCTGCTCGTGCCTTGCAAAAAGTGGTCGATGAGATGGAAAAACGCTATGAGCTCTTTAGTCATTTAGGGGTTCGTAATCTTGAGGGCTACAACGCTAAGGTGGAAGAATTTAACAGCCGTTCGGAAGAAAAACAGATTCCTCTGCCGCTAATCGTCGTTATTGTAGACGAGTTGGCCGACCTGATGATGGTAGCCAGCAAGGAAGTAGAAGACGCCATTATCCGTTTAGGACAAAAAGCCCGTGCTGCGGGAATCCATATGATTCTTGCCACCCAGCGGCCATCGGTTGATGTCATTTCCGGTTTGATTAAGGCCAATGTGCCTTCTCGTATTGCCTTTGCAGTGTCAAGCGGAACCGATAGCCGAACCATCTTGGATGAAAATGGAGCTGAGAAACTCCTTGGCCGAGGGGATATGCTCTTTAAGCCAATCGATGAGAACCATCCTGTTCGCTTGCAAGGTTCCTTCATCTCCGATGATGATGTAGAAAGCATTGTCACCTTTATCAAGAATCAGGCAGATGCCGATTATGATGAGAGTTTTGATCCTGGAGAGGTTACTGAAGGAGACTTGGACAATGGTGGCAGCGATGACGGTGGTGACCCTCTTTTCAATGAAGCGCGTGCCTTGGTTATCGAAACCCAAAAAGCCAGTGCTTCGATGATTCAACGCCGCCTATCTGTTGGCTTTAACCGAGCAACCAGACTGATGGAAGAATTAGAAGCTGCCGGTGTCATCGGGCCTGCCGAGGGCACCAAACCACGCAAGGTATTGGAGACACAATGATTGAGTTAGACACCATCCACCATGTGGCCATTATAGGCCGCGACTACCAAAAAACCAGAGAATTTTATGTAGGCAAGCTAGGCTTTGAACCGTTGGATGAGCATATTCGACCAGATAAGGGCGATATTCTCTTCAATGTTCAAAAAGGGAAGTTAGTGCTGGAAATCTTTATCAAGCCGGATGCCCCTTTACGACCGGTCATGCCAAATCCAGAGCATACAGGTCTTCGTCACTTGGCTTTTCGAGTGGCGGATGTAGCAACTTGTTTGCAGGAGTTTGACAGGCTGGGGATTCCCCATCAGGGGTTGCGGACAGACGACTTTGATGGCAAAAAGATGGCCTTCTTCTTTGACCCAGATGGTCTGCCTTTGGAAATACACGAGTAGAAAAAAAGACCATCGCCTGATTGATAGGGCGGTGGTCTTCTCTTAATTTTTCATGGTCAGGACAGCGATGACTAGGGCCAGATAAAGCAGGAAGGTGAGGATAAAACCTGCTCGCCAGAAGAACTTGAAAAATCGCTTGTAGGTGAAGTCTCGTCTTTTCAAAAGGAAGAAGCTTGTGATAGCCAAAGCCAGTAAGGAAAGAGAGAGGGTTAAAAGCGGCAGCAAACTATTGTAGTAAACCTTGTCTGAAATTAGGTAGAAGACAAAAACAAACATAGGAAAGGCAAGATCCGCAAAATTCCACCCCTTTTTCTGCAGACCAAAAAGCTTAACCAAAATGATTGAAATGGTTAAGATGAGAAAGATAAATAAGATTGATGCGATTTTTAAGAATATCATAGCTTTATTCTATAAAAAAAGCCTTAAAAAGTAAATATAAAGCTTGCATTTTTGGGAGATTAGTGTATAATGGGAAGGTATGCGAAAAGCATACTTGTGGGAGGTAAAAATCTGAAATTACCGCCAAAACCACAATAGGAGGATTTTATATTATGGCTAAAAAAGTCGAAAAACTTGTAAAACTTCAGATCCCTGCAGGTAAAGCAACTCCAGCTCCACCGGTTGGTCCAGCACTTGGTCAAGCAGGTATCAATATCATGGGATTCACAAAGGAATTCAACGCTCGTACAGCTGATCAAGCAGGTATGATCATTCCAGTTGTTATCTCAGTTTACGAAGATAAATCATTTGATTTCATCTGTAAAACACCGCCAGCTGCTGTTTTGTTGAAAAAAGCTGCAGGTGTTGAAAAAGGTTCAGGCACACCTAACAAAACTAAGGTTGCTTCAGTAACACGCGCACAAGTGCAAGAGATCGCTGAAACAAAAATGCCAGATTTGAACGCTGCTAACTTAGAAGCTGCAATGCGTATGATCGAAGGAACTGCTCGTTCTATGGGATTCACTGTTACTGACTAATCTGTAACAAACCCAAGACCCGCATATCCTCATCGCTTCGATAGGTGACGTGGGAGATGAAAATCGATATGACCACATTACAAGGAGAATAAAACATGGCTAAAAAAAGCAAAAACTTACTTGCTGCTCTTGAGAAAGTTGACAGCACAAAACTTTACAGCGTAGAAGAAGCTGTTGCTCTTGCAAAAGAAACAAACTTTGCTAAATTTGACGCGTCAGTTGAAGTTGCTTACAACTTGAACATTGACGTTCGTAAAGCTGACCAACAAATCCGTGGTGCAATGGTATTGCCAAACGGAACTGGTAAAACAGCTCGCGTATTGGTATTTGCCCGTGGTGCAAAAGCTGAAGAAGCAAAAGCTGCTGGTGCAGATTTTGTTGGTGAAGACGACCTTGTTGCTAAAATCAACGGCGGTTGGTTGGACTTTGACGTTGTTATCGCAACTCCAGACATGATGGCAGTTGTTGGACGTCTTGGTCGCGTACTTGGTCCACGTAACTTGATGCCAAACCCTAAAACTGGTACAGTAACTATGGATGTTGCTAAAGCAGTTGAAGAGTCTAAGGGTGGTAAAATCACTTACCGTGCTGACAAAGCAGGTATCGTACAAGCTCTTATCGGTAAAGTATCATTTGACGCTGACAAACTCGTTGAAAACTTCAAAGCTTTCCACGAAGTAATGGTAAAAGCGAAACCAGCTACTGCAAAAGGTACTTACATGACTTCTGTATCCATCACTACTACACAAGGTGTGGGTATCAAAGTTGATCCAAGCTCACTGTAAACGTAAATCAGACTGTCTACGGGCAGTCTTTTTTCTTGTCTGGAACTGGAAGTAAAAAATAGAAAAAAGATAGTCGCGTAGACCTCAAAAATATGGTAAAATACTCTAGTTAGGGCCTTTCAGCCAGATTTTTACTGGAAGGCTGATAAGATTGAGGAGTTAGTATGATTTCAAAGATGAAAGAAGGGCTGTCAGGACTGAAGCACATGAGTAGAGAAAGCTGGTTGCCTTATCTGGTCAATGCCTATTTGCTCTACGCGATTGTGCAGCAAGGTGTTTTGGCAATTAACCCACTGTATCTGGTGTTGGAACCAAGTCTTTCCCTGCCCTTATTTGTGGTGGTTGTTCTTCTGTTAGCTGGTGCTCTTTATTGGTGGAGCAGGATGCTTCCTTTTCTGAAAAAGCAGGAGGTGACCCATTTGCTTCTGGGCTGCTATGTCACAGGAGTTATTTTAAAAAGTCCGTCGCTCATGATTGTGTTTGGCTTTTTATTGTTGGCTTGCGGTATCTACGCCAAACTTTGTTTTGATGGTTCGCCAGTCAGGGGCTGGTTTCTGGGTTTGCTGCTTTTGAGCCTGCCCAAGGTGGTGCATTTGATTTACCATCCCTTTGTTGGGCTTGTTGAGCGTTTTGTGGTCAAGACAGAAGGATGGGATTATGGTCGGCTCTGGCTTATTTTAATCTTGGTAGTGTATAGTGTGTTGGCTGTGGTTCTGCTTCAGTTTTTGGGCAAAAGGTATCCTGTATTTTTGTCCAGTAAAACAAGTGAGTCTTGGCTTGCTGCTATTATTCTTGCCCTTGTCGCTCTTTATGTGACCTATCTAGCGGTGGTGGTGGCTTACAAGGTTAAAATCTTCTCCGTATCTACCTTTGACTTTGGTATTTTCACGCAGATGTTTGAAGGTATGAAGCAAACCCTGCTTCCTGTAACGACATTGGAGCGGGATAAGGTTTTATCCCACTTTGCTGTTCATATTTCACCCATCTACTATCTTTTGCTTCCTTTCTACTATGTTCTTCCTTATGGGGAAACATTGGAAGTTTTGCAGATTTTGGTTGTTTTTTCTGGAATTTTCCCGCTTTACTTGATTATCAAGGAGCTGCATCTGCCTGCCAAGGCCAAGTGGTTGGGGATTTTGCTTTTTGTGGTAACTCCAGCTATGACAACAGCTGGTTCCTATCACTTGCATGAAAATTGCTTCCTTCCTCCCCTCTTGCTCTGGCTAATTTACGCCAATATCAAGCAGTGGAAGGCGGGTCTGTGGCTAGTTAGCCTGCTGACCTTGATGGTCAAGGAAGATGCCTTTATCTATGTGGTATCGGTCGCGAGTTTCTTCCTAGTACAGTCGCGCTTTCAGTTGGACAAACAGCAGCGGTTGCGGATTGTTTTGTCCCAATTTCTATTCCCACTGGTCTATTTCGCAGGGTGTCTCTATCTGCTCAACCAGTTTGGTGAGGGAGCCATGGTTAGCCACTTTGATAATTTCCTGCTACAAGGACAGGAAGGGTTGATGACAGTTTTGAGCAATATTGTGCTCAATCCAACCTATGCCTTGGCTTCCTTATTCACCCAGTCAAAATTGCATTATCTCTTGATTGTATTTGCCAGTCAGCTATTCTTGCCTCTGGTACAAAAAGACTGGGCAGCCTATATCCTCTTTTTACCTCTGGTGGTTATCAATCTCTTGTCTGATTATGTGTATCAGGCGGATATCAATTTCCAGTATAGTTACGGAACAAATGTTCTTTTGCTCTTTATGACTTTTATGGCCATGGAACATCTTACTCAGTTCTTTCAGAGAAGTATGCAGCATAAGGCCAAGTTGCTTCCATATTCACTCTTGCTTGCTAGTATTATCCTTTCAGCTGGATTGATGTATAGCTATACCCATTCCTGGTATCGCTCAGTAGAGGATTATGCGATTCATAAAGAAAAGCTGGATGTTATTCATGAAACCTTGGATGCCATCCCTAAAGACAAGAAAATCCTTGCCTTTACAGGCTATACAGTTGAGCTGCGAGAAGCTCCGGAATTGTATGATTTGTTCTACCACAATAATCGTCAAGTGGATGATAGTGTGGAAGTGCTTGTCATGAAGAGAGAGCTGATGGAAGCCAGTTTGTCAGGCGGTCAAGTAGCAACAGAGGTAGAAGTGGTAAATCTCTATCTTCAGGCGGGCTACCAAGAAAGTTCACTGTCTAATCAGGAAGTCCTTGTCTTGGAAAAACCTGGTAATTAAAATAGAAGAAGGCCTATGGTCTTCTTTTTGTGTTGATTTTTTCACTTCGATGGACTATACTAGTGCATATATGATAAGGAGGCAATATGAAAGCAAACCTTTCTGATTTTTATCATTATTTATCAAAAGCCTATGACTTGCCACAAGGAGTCTTGTCAGATGCCTTGAAAGAAAAGCTGCTAGAGGCGGCTCAGGAATTGGAGAAGACAGACAATCTTTACCTACTGGCAGACAGGCTATCTGTCTTTGTCAAAGCAGAGTTGACTGCTCTGACTGCACGGGCTCCTAAAGAGTTGGTAGACTTAGCCCGTTATCTTCAGGAGTTGCAAAATACCTACCGGCGGTTTTCCATCGGCCTAGACTCCCTCTAGTTTGAGAACAGCTCCCTTTTGAAGGCGGCTGTTTTTTCGTTTTACAAAGGCGGTGGAAAAGTTTATAATAAGGAAGCTACAAAAAAATAAATGAAAGTAGATATTATGTCAGAAACAGTTGAGAAGCAACAGCCGACCCAACGGGAAAAGTTAGCCAAGGGTATGGCTTGGTTGACAGCGGGAAACTTTATTAGCCGCTTGTTGGGAATTGTTTACCTCATTCCTTGGTATATGTGGCTGAGGAGCCATCGTGAGGAGGCAAATGCTCTCTTTAATATGGGCTATCAGATTTATGCCAACTTTTTATTGATTTCAACCGTTGGATTGCCGACAGCGCTTGCCAAGCAAATTGCCAAGTACAATGTTCTCAAGCAGGAAGAGGTTTCTTACTACCTAGTCAAGGAATTTTTCAAGCTCATGCTGGTGATGGGAGTTGCCTTTGCGGGAGTAATGTACCTGTCTGCGCCTTTTTTGGCAGAAGCATCCGGTTCCAAGGAACTTCTGATTCCGGTCATGTATAGTTTGGTTCCTCCGCTCTTTATCTTTCCGGCCATGTCCATCTTGCGTGGTTTTTTCCAAGGCCACCACGATATGCGACCGTATGCCATCAGTCAAATCGTTGAGCAGATTGTGCGGGTTGTCTGGATTTTGGCTGCAACCTTCTACATCATGAAACTAGGTTCGGGCGATTATTTGGAAGCTGTTGTCCAATCAACTTTTGCTGCCTTTGTCGGAATGATAGCCAGTGTAGGGGTTTTGGTTTATGCCTTATGGAAGCAGGGGTATCTGAACAAACTCGTCCATGCGAAAAAAACAGCGATTTCTGTCAAGGCTAGCGAAGTTATTATGGAGACCCTCAAAGAAGCTGTTCCGATTATCATTTTGGGTATGGGCCTTCAGCTCATCCAATTTGTCGATCAGGTAACCTTTATTCGGGTCATGGAGCAAATTACAGATTACAGCAATTCGGAATTGCTCAAACTCTATTCGTACATGGTGTCCAATCCAAGTAAGATTACCATGCTGATTATCGCCATTTCTGTCAGTCTAGGCAGTGTTGCCATCCCTCTGATAACGGAGAAATTCGTCCAAAAGGATTGGAAGGCGACGGCCGACTTGATTTCTGATAATTTACAGATGTTGTTTATCTTTACCATTCCAGCGATTGTAGGAACGGTGCTCTTGGCTAAGCCAATCTATACGGCCTTTTATGGACCGTCTGATTCGATGGCGATTCCCCTTTTCATTGCTAACCTCCTCTTAATCATCCTTCAAGCCCTGTTCTCTGTCTTGAGTGTGGTCATTCAGGCCCTCTTTGAAAATAAGAAAGCCATCATCTACTTTACCATCGGCATGCTGGTCAAGATTGTTCTGCAACTGCCCTGCATCTATCTTTTCCAAGTGTATGGCAGTTTTGTTTCAACGGCCTTGGGCTTATTGGTCATGCTCTATCTCTTCTACCACCGTATCAACCAAGTGGTGCCGTTTGATAAGAAACTAATTTACAAAGATACAGCGACGATCAGCCTAATCTCCTTGGTAATGGGAGGAATCGTCTGGTTGGTTGAATGGATTTTAACGATGTTTCTTCCGGCAGAAGGCTACATTTCCAGTGCCCTTCACGTTGGTATTTCCGGTTTTGTCGGTATTGTGGTTTTTGTCCTTTTGACCTTGAAGACTCGGCAGTTGGACAAGTTGATTGGAGCGCGGGCTCAGGTCTTGCGGCAAAAATTCCGAATTTCCTAAGGCACAAGAAAATCTGTTGCAGATTTTCTTTTTTTATCCGTAAATTATACTACATAAAAAACGAATTTTGTGGTAGAATAGTAGGGATAAAAAAGAGGAGCTAGAAGATGAAACCCAAATATGAACGTATTCTAATCAAACTATCAGGCGAAGCCCTGGCAGGGGAGCGTGGTGTCGGGATCGATATCCAGACGGTTCAAAAAATTGCTCAAGAAATTCAGGAAGTGGCAGCTTCAGGAGTTCAAATTGCCCTGGTTATCGGCGGTGGCAACCTCTGGCGGGGAGAGCCGGCAGCGGAGGCTGGTATGGATCGTGTTCAAGCAGACTATACTGGTATGCTAGGGACTGTGATGAATGCGCTGGTAATGGCAGACTCACTCAAACAGTTAGGCGTTGATACCCGAGTGCAGACAGCGATTGCTATGCAGTCGGTAGCGGAGCCTTATATTCGTGGTCGTGCCCTACGCCATCTTGAAAAAGGAAGAATCGTTATCTTCGGTGCGGGAATTGGTTCACCTTACTTCTCAACCGATACAACCGCAGCTCTTCGTGCAGCGGAGATTGAGGCAGAAGCCATCCTCATGGCCAAAAATGGTGTAGACGGTGTCTACAATGCCGATCCGAAAAAGGATGCCAATGCCATCAAATTTAATGAATTGACCCATCGCGAGGTTATCAACCGCGGTCTGAAAATCATGGACGCAACCGCTTCAACCCTCTCTATGGACAACGATATTGATTTGGTTGTGTTCAACATGAATGAACCGGGCAATATCAAACGTGTTGTCTTCGGAGAGCCAATCGGAACAACCGTTTCAAACAACCCAGAGGAAAAATAAAAAAGAAGGAATCTTTATGTCAAAAGAAATTGTTACCAAAGCTCAAGAGCGTATGAATCAATCCCATCAAAGCTTGGCGCGTGAATTTAGCCACATCCGTGCTGGCCGTGCCAATGCTAGCTTGTTGGATCGCGTTTCAGTAGAGTACTACGGTGCACCAACACCTCTCAATCAGCTAGCAGGTATTACAGTGCCAGAGGCGCGCGTGCTATTGATTACACCATTTGATAAGTCCATCTTGAAAGATATTGAACGTGCCATTAACGCTTCAGATCTAGGTTTGACGCCACAATCAGATGGTACAGTTATCCGCTTGGTTATTCCAGCCTTGACCGAGGAAACGCGTAAAAACTTGGCAAAAGATGTGAAAAAAGTGGGCGAAAATGCCAAGGTTGCGATTCGTAATATCCGTCGCGATGCCATGGATGAAGCCAAGAAAGCTGAAAAAGCAAAAGAAATCACAGAAGATGACTTGAAGACACTTGAAAAAGATATCCAGAAGGTAACGGATGATGCCATCAAGACCATCGACAAGATGACCGCCGACAAGGAAAAAGAATTGTTGGAAGTCTAACGCAGCCAGGAGAGTGACCAATCAACTCTCCTTTTTTCCCTTAAAAAGTGTAACCAACAACCTGTGCCATTCGTTTATCTAACGTTGGATGGGCTTGGGTCCAGATGGATAGAAAGATACGATGAATACACAACAAGCATGCTTCCTCACAGGTCTTGTGACGGATGAAAACGAACAATTTTACTTTGTGCAAAAAGAAGGAGTAACCTATGCTCTCTCTAAGGAAGAGGGAGCTCACAAACTGGGAGATTCCGTCAAAGGTTTTGCCTACACAGACATGAAGCAGCGGCTCCGCTTAACCACCAAGGAACAGGCAGCCAGCCGTACTAGCTTTGGTTGGGGAACGGTGACAGAGGTGCGTAAAGACTTGGGAGTCTTTCTCAATACAGGATTGCCTGATAAGGAGGTGGTTCTGTCTCTGGACTTGCTTCCGGAAATCAAGGAACTCTGGCCCAAAAAGGGGGACCAACTCTATGTCCGTTACGATGTAGACAAGAAAGGTCGGCTCTGGGCCTTACCAGCCTTCCACGAGGATTTTCAAAAGCTGGCCGGCCCCGCCTATGATAATATGCAAAACCAGAACCTGCGAGCTATTGTCTATCGCTTGAAGCTCAACGGAACCTTTGTCTATCTGCCTGACAATAATATGCTGGGCTTTATCCATCCAAATGAGCGATTCACAGAACCCCGTCTGGGGCAGGAATTACAGGTGCGAGTGATCGGTTATCGTCAAGTAGACCGGACTCTCAACCTGTCGCTCAAGCCGCGTTCTTTTGAGATGTTGGAAAATGATGCCCAGATGATAGTGACCTATCTGGAGAGCAAGGGTGGATTTATGACCTTGAATGACAAGTCTTCTCCAGAAGACATTAAGGCTATCTTTGGCATCTCTAAGGGGCAGTTCAAAAAGGCCCTGGGCGGACTGATGAAAGCTGGAAAAATCAAGCAAGATGCCAGCGGTACAGAGTTAATCTAGGAGGGGATATGTTAGTCTATATAGCAGGTTCAGGTGCTATGGGCTGCCGGTTTGGTTACCAATTGTCAAAGACCGACAATGAAGTTATTTTACTCGATAATTGGGAAGAACATATCGAGGCTATTCGTAGTCAAGGGTTGAAGGTGACAGGAGATGTGGAAGAAACGGTGCAGCTTCCTATTATGAGACCCCTTGAGGCTACTCGAGAAGCTGACCTGATTATTCTTTTGACCAAGGCAGATCAGCTGCCCAAGATGCTTCAGGATATTAAGGGAATTATTGGTAAGAAAACCAAGGTTCTCAGTCTGTTGAACGGCTTAGGGCATGCTACGACCATGCGTCGCTATGTACCGGACTCTAGTATTATGGTTGGTGTAACCATTTGGTTGGCTGGTCTAAAAGGCCCTGGGCAGGCTCATCTCAAGGGAACAGGTTCCATTTTCCTGCAACATATGCAGGGTGACAGGGAGTCGGTTGCCTCTATTGTAGAGATGTTTAACCAAGCCGGACTGAATGCAACTTATGATGACAATGTGATTGAGTCTATCTGGCGTAAGGCCTGTGTCAATGGTGTTATGAATCCAACCTGTACCATTTTAGATTGCACGATTGGAGAACTGTTTGGAACAGAAGCCGGACTCAATCTCGTCCAGAATATCTTCAACGAATTTATCGCGGTCGCAAAGGCCGAAGCAGGTTCGATTGATGAAACAGGGATTTGGAAGTATATCATGGATATGGCGAAGGATGCGGCTACGCATTACCCGTCCATGCACCAAGACTTGGTACAAAACAAACGGAAAACAGAAATTGATTACTTAAATGGAGCTGTTGTCTTCAAGGGGAGACGGGTTGGGATTCCAACGCCTTACTGCCAGATGGTGACAGACATGATTCACGCAAAGGAAGCATTATTAGGATTGAGATAAAAGGAAATGAAAAGATTAGTTGCACTTGTTTTAAGTTTCGTATTACTTTGTCCATTGGTAACGGTGCAAGCCGATGAACTGTTGGACATCACAAGGGAGTTTGGGTACGAAGTCAATCCCATCAACCGTCCCAAAACGTCGATTGTCATCGATGCACATACAGGAGAGATCTTGTGGCAGGATAATATCGATGAAGTTCGCGACCCTGCCAGCATGAGTAAGCTCATGGCTCTCTATTTGGTCTATGAGGCTATTGCAGAGGGCAGAATGTCAGAGGACACGGTTATTACAGCAACGGCTTCTGACCAGGCTATTTCGCAAATCTATGAGATTTCAAATAACAAGATCGTTGCCGGGGTTGACTATACGGTGGGAGAATTGATCACCATGACCATCGTGCCGTCATCGAATGCTGCGACGATTATGTTAGCGAACTATGTTTCAAACAATGACCCAGATTTGTTTATCGACATGATGAATGCTAAGAGTCAGGAATTGGGCATGACTAATACGACCTGGAACAATGCCAGCGGAGCTTCTGCGATTTCCTTCCAAGGGTATTATGCTCCTACTCGCTATGACCGTGAAGCGACCAACCTGACCACTTCAAGGGATATGTCTATTCTGGCATACAATATTCTCAATAAGTATCCAGCTATTTTGCAGCATACCAAAGATGCTGTCGTGACCGTAAAGGCAGGAACGCCTTATCAAGAAGTTTTTGATACCTATAATTACTCACTTCCTGGTGCTGCCTATGGAATTGAGGGGGCAGATGGTCTTAAAACGGGATCTAGTCCTAGTGCCGGCTTCAACTGTACCTTGACCGTAAAACGAGGCGAGCAACGCTTGATTGGTATTGTTATGGGCGTAGGGGACTGGTCTGATCAGCAGGGAGAATACTATCGCCACCCATTCATTAACGCTCTGGTTGAAAATGCTTTTTCAGACTATGAATACCGCAAACTCTTGGATGCCGGAGAAGAAACCATTAACGGACAAACCTATCAGCTAACTAGGGACTTTTATGGCACCCTAGCGAAGGGGAGTCAGCCAGTCTTTGTGGTTGAAAATGGCCAGTTACGACTGGACAATGGATTGGAATCTGTTAGTCCGCTTATTGCCGATACGGTAGCTGTTGAAACTGGGAAAACCAATCAAAGTCAGTCAGCTGCCTCCACAACTGGCGCTGTTCAAACAAGTCAGTCCAGTACAGATTGGTTGACAGTTTTGAAGACGAACTGGTATTGGTTGCTTCTTCCTCTGTTACTCTTGATGTTGGCAACGCCAATTGTGCTGAGTCAGCGCTCAAAACGTCTCCGCCGCCAACGAATGAGAGAAAGAGCAGGAGAGCGTTTCCGTCACAATCGTTTTTAAGGAGAGATATGCTCTATCATGTAGAGGACGTAGCGGCTTACCTGACAGCCCTTCCTGACAATCGTAAGGAGCCCATCAGTCGCTTACGCCAGACAATTATCGAACATTTGCCAGCGGGGTTTGAAGAAAGTCTGAGAGGAGGAATGATCAACTATGAGGTTCCCCTGTCGGCCTATCCAGCGGGCTACCATTGCACTCCCGGTGAACCTCTGCCCTTCTTGGCACTGGCTTCCCCAAAAAACCACATAGCCCTTTATCATATGGGACTCTATATGGATGAAGAACTAGCCAAGTGGTTTGCGACGGAATATGCAAAAGTGGTTCCCACCAAGCTGGATATGGGAAAAAGCTGCATTCGGATGAAGAATCCCAAACACATTCCCTATGATTTGATTGGGGAACTGGTGGAGAAAATGTCGCTTGAAACCTACATCGAGCGCTACGAACAAACACATCTGAGGAAGTAAAAACGATGAGAAAATCCTTTTATACCTGGCTCATGGCCCAGCGCAATCCGAAAAGCAATGCGCCCGTGGCTATTTTGGCAGATTATGCTTTTGATGAACCGGATTTCCCTAAGCAATCAGATGACTTTGATCAGGTTAGCCGTTTCCTAGAGGAGTCAGCTAGTTTTACCTTTTCAATGAGTGACTTTGATGCCATTTGGGAAGACTATTTGGGACACTAATTGTAGACAAGAGATAGCCTTAGGGCTATTTTTTGTTTAGAGGCAGTTGTCAGGGACGGCTGTGGCAAGCTTAGGATAGAGGCTTTTCTATTTTTTTGCTATAATAAAGAAAAGCACCTAAAGGAGTAGTTTTTTGCAAGAGCATTCTATTGAAATTAAACTCAGTCATCCAGATGATCTTTTTAGCCTTTTTGGTTCTAATGAACGTCATTTGCGGCTGATGGAGCAGGAGTTGGGCGTGGTTATTCATGCGCGGACGGAGTATGTTCAAGTCATTGGTCAGGAAGAACATGTTGAATGGACACGTTTGGTCATCCAGTCACTCTTGGTCTTAGTCAATCGTGGCCTGACGGTCAATACGCCGGATGTGGTGACAGCTATCACTATGGCTAAAAATGATGAGATTGAGAAATTTGTTGCCCTTTATGAGGAAGAGATTATCAAGGACAACTCTGGAAAACCAATCCGTGTCAAGACTCTGGGTCAGAAGGTCTATGTGGATAGCGTGAAGCGCCATGATATTGTCTTTGGTATCGGCCCTGCAGGAACTGGTAAGACCTTCCTAGCTGTTACCCTTGCCGTTACAGCCCTCAAGCGAGGTCAGGTTAAGAAGATTGTTCTGACACGACCGGCTGTTGAGGCAGGAGAAAGTCTGGGTTTTCTGCCTGGTGACCTGAAAGAAAAGGTTGATCCTTATCTGCGGCCAGTCTATGATGCCTTGTATCAGATTTTAGGTAAGGAGCAGACCAGCCGCCTTATGGAGCGCGACATCATCGAAATTGCTCCCCTTGCCTATATGCGGGGGAGAACCTTGGAGGATGCCTTTGTCATCTTGGATGAGGCGCAAAACACCACCATCATGCAGATGAAGATGTTTCTAACACGCCTAGGATTTAATTCCAAGATGATTGTCAATGGGGATATTAGTCAGATTGACCTGCCGCGCAATGTCAAGTCCGGTTTGATTGATGCAAGAGAAAAGCTGAAAATGATTCCTCAGGTTGATTTTGTCTATTTTACAGCAAAAGATGTGGTTCGCCATCCTGTTGTGGCAGAAATCATTCGCGCCTACGAAACAGAACTTCCGCAGGCTATGGATTAGTCGCATATAAGAAAACAATAAAAGGCTCCAAACCATGTTTTAGGAATACGGTTTGGAGCCTTTTTATAGCTGAAAGCGGGTTGTTTTACAGGTTAAATCAATTCAGTAATGGGTGTGCAGTCACGCTCTAGGCCTAGGGCAACTGGTTGGCTAGTGATGTGCCCCTGATAGGTAGTGACACCTTCTCTCAGACCAGCATCGTCAAGGATAGCTTGTTTAAAGCCCTTGTTGGCTAAATCAAGTACATAAGGAAGGGTGACATTGGTCAGGGCTAGGGTGGATGTACGAGCTACGGCGCCGGGGATGTTTGCGACGGCATAGTGGAGGACATCGTATTTCTTATAGATCGGTTCATCGTGGGTGGTTACTTTGTCTGCTGTTGCAACCACACCGCCTTGGTCTACTGCCACGTCAACGATAACAGATCCTGGACGCATAGTTTGAACCATCTCTTCGGTGACCAGCTTAGGCGCCTTGGTACCAGGGATGAGCACAGCCCCAATCACGAGATCAGCATCCTGAACAGCCTGGGCAATGTTGAAGGGATTGGACATGAGGGTTTGTACTTGGTTTCCAAAAATATCTTCCAATTCAGCCAGTCGTTTGGCGCTGATGTCTAAGATTGTAACATGGGCACCTAGACCGATAGCAATCCGAGCGGCATGCGTACCAACCACGCCGCCGCCAATGATGGCAATCTTACCTTTTGGAACTCCAGGAACACCACCCAAGAGGACGCCGGAGCCACCTACTTGTTTGGTCAGGAAATGGGCGCCGATTTGTACCGCCATCCGGCCAGCGACCTCACTCATAGGCACTAGGAGTGGGAGTTGACCACGGCTGTCACGGACAGTTTCGTAGGCAATACCAGTGGTCTTGCCCGCCTGCATAGCATCTGCTAGTTCAGGGGCTGGAGCCATGTGAAGGTAGGTGAAGAGGACTAGATCTTCTCTCAAAAAGCCATATTCTTCTTTAAGAGGTTCTTTTACTTTTAGAACCATTTGAGCCGCCCATGCTTCTTGGGCAGTTGCGACAATACTGGCTCCTTGGGCCAAATAATCTTCATCACTGAAACCAGAACCGATTCCCGCCGTGGTTTCGACAATGACCTGATGACCTGCCTGAACCAAGGCATAGGCTCCAGCAGGTGTGAGAGCAACACGGTTTTCGTGGTTTTTGATTTCCTTTGGAACACCGATTAACATAGGTAAACCTCTCTTATTTTTTTATTATATTGTAAGGAAAAAGAGATGAAATTGCAAGTGTGAGAGGTACTTGTTTTTGGATTAGATGTGTGTTAGACTGAAGCACAAGGAGGTGCGTATGGCTATTAATATTGAAACTGTAACGGAAAAATACACTGTTGGCAAATTGTCAGAAGAACATCTTCCTGCTGTGTTGGCACTCTATGATGGCAATCCGCTCTATACCTTTTACTGCCCGCCGAAACCTAGTCTGATTAGTTTGAAACAAGATTTGGTTGATCTTCCGCCGGGTAAGACAATCGAAGATAAGTATTTTCTCGGCTATTGGCAGCAAGAGGAATTGGTGGCCATAGTGGATATTATCTCCGACTATCCTGAAGCAGGAACAGCCTATATTGGTCTGTTCATGGTTGATGCGGCTTATCAGGGACGAGGGCTGGGAAGTCAGCTGGTTGACGACTTACTGGCGTGTTTGGCTAAAGATTTTAAGGCAGTGCGTTTGGGGTTTATCAAGGGAAACCCTCAGGCTCAGCACTTCTGGCTGAAAAATGGGTTTCAAGTTGTCAAGGAGGTGGAAGAGCCAGACCGTACGGTAGTGGTGGCAGAAAGACACTTGAAAAGTTATCTTCACTTAGAGGGCGGTTAAAAAGAAAGCCTTTGACAAAAAACAATTTAATTAAGGTAATATTACACTGATATATTTCTCTTGTAATGGACGATGCTATAATATGGTTATTTTAGCCATTTATTTACAAAAAAATCAAAAACAAGTAGGCAAATTTACAGATGTATAGTATAATACAACTATAGAATTTGACTATTTTCTATAGGAATCCCTACAAAACAAAAGGAGTCGGTTATGAGAATTGATATGTCAGAAGTCAAGGGTCAAAAGGCTGCCCTTGAAGCTCAACTGACTAGTCTTAGGAGCCAATTAGCCGCTGCCAAGCAGAGTCTGCAGGCAGCCCAGTCTTCCTCAGCGCTCAAGGGTCAGGTAAAAGAAGCCATTGACGCTAAGATCGGCAACCATCAGCTCCCGCTTCTGACCAACTATGAAAATGCCCTGACTCTGCTTGCCTCCTCCTACGATGAACTTATTACTCGTTTCCAATCGATAACAGGGGAAACCAGCGACAGCGCCATTATCAACACAGACTATCTATCTGAGCTCAAAAGCAAGGCAGCTGGAATCTTTACGGATAGCCAGATGATTAACTCAGATGCTAACCGTATCTACAGCAGTATCAGTGACATCATTCCTCTATCCAGTCCATCTCTTTCTGCGATGACAACGGCCAAGTCAGAATTGGACAGGCTCTTGGATAAGCTGATTGCGGACATGAGCGCATTTAACAGCCTCAAGGCAGACAATGCGCTCGCGGACTTGTTCAGCAGTCAGAACCATCAACTTGGAAGGTTGGGACAGGCAGTCAGTTCTGGCTACCAGCATGACAGTGCGCTTGCCTTCTTTCAGGACACGGCCTTTCGCAAGACCGTGGAGGAGGTCAGTCATGTCTTGAGCCACGGTGGCTCTGGCAAGCAACTGACATCAGCCCTTGCCAAGGAAATCCTTGGTTCTCGCTATTCTGGTCGCATTTCGGATGCGGATCTGGCTCACTTCCGCAATCTGGACAAGAAATCGCAGGAAGAGTATGCCAAATTTATCCGCTCCCCATTTGAAGCTCAGATTAACGCCATGGCCTTGGCGGAGTTGGAAGATAAGTACGGACACTTGATTCAGGGAGAAAAAAGTTTCCGTAGTACAGGCTATGGTCGGGTGCTGACAGGAGAGTTGACACCTGAGCAATACAACTATATCATCGGTCGTTATGAGTATCTTGTCGCCCGGGGAGATATAGGTAAGGCAGAGCTCGCACGACTGGAGACCATGTTTGCCAATCTGCGTCCAGAGGACAAGGCTAAACTTGATGCCATGACCTTGCCTGAGTTGATGGAACAAGATAGACTTCTCTTTTTCGACTGTCAGGGGTTGGAATTTGACTACCTCTTTGGCAGTGCCGCGGATAAGGCTCGTATAGATTACAGCAAGCTCCGCTTTGAAGAACTGATGGATCACGAAGTTATCGACTGGCGCGACCCACAGTATATGGAAAAGCTCAATGCCTATGTCAATGAGACTGGCCTTGACCCACGGACAGGCAAGGAAGCTAGCGACGATCTGAAGTTTGTGGCCAAGCACTATGGCTGGGTTAAGGGAAGTTCAACGCTCGTTGCTTCTATAGCGGATGCGGTGATTGATTATTCGGATTTGTTTAAGCTCAACATTCTCAGCAAGATGAATGACATTGGAGAGGTCAATAGTGAAGTGACCGCCTTCAAGAAGACAGCACCGATAACCGGCGTGGATGAAATTCCTAAGACTAGAGCAGATAAGATAACTATTGAATCGTTAGGGGAACACAATACCATCGATAAGTTTTCTTCACCTCTTAAGTCGGTTACTTGGGAAGGCACTGCGTGGGAAAGCACAATGGATGATCTCCATCATACAATGGTGACCAATAACACGCCGGTTGTATCCAATGTCCATACGGTAGATGAGATAGCCCAGCAACAAGCAGAGTTACTTAAGGTGAGAAATGGTGACGCTAATCTTTCCACTTCTATGCGTAAAGGTAACTATGGTGAAATTGTTCAAGACGAGTATTATCGTCAACTGGGCTATGAGCGTATCAGTAAGGATATAGTCACGAGCCTTGATAGCCCAAGCCACAAGGGGATTGATGGGGTTTACTACAATCCAGATGGCCATCCGCCTTATATCATCTCTGAGGCTAAGTATAATACGGCCCAACTCAATAAAGGCTTGGCAGATGGGACGAACCAAATGGATCGAAACTGGATTAATAAACGGCTTGATAAAGCGATTGATAAAGGACATGCAAAAGCTATTCGCAAATCATGGTTTAGCGATGATGGAAATGTTCAAAGTAATCTATTCAATGTCAAAGATAATGGTAATATTATCATCAACCAGTTAGATGATACGGCTAAGAAAATGAAATGAGGTCTACCAATGTTTAGAGATAAATACAAAGATGAAGAGTATTTTAGACAAGAGTTCAAATTTAATTTAGATACCTTTAATGAATTTGAAGAAATGAAAACAGGAGTAAATAAAAATAAAATTACTGATTTTGGAATGGTTCAATCAGGTTATTCTTATAAATTAGTAACCATGAGCTATTCTCTCGGATTACCATTCAATGAAATCTTCAAATGGTTTAAAATTAGCTTGCGATATTTTGAGTTATCTTATGACGTGTATGGCAGTACATATGACTTAATAGACTATCTTTCTCTTGCAGTCCTTTTTGAAGACCGCAAAGCGGAGTTCATTGAGGATATTGAAAAGATTTTTCAAAAGTATTTGAGTTTTGTAGATGCAGGTGACCAATTACAAGACGATTATATTGATTTCCTAGGCATGTACTTACTGCATGACCAGGTTGTCAACTTTCATTCTCGCCTTGAATACCTCAATCTGATGGGAGATACCGCAGACAGCGTTATTGAAGCTCAGAAATTCTGGTACTACGCCCATTCAGAGGCGGCTTGGTATGATACGCACAAATCAGAAGATGCCTATTATGGCTACTGGAGTTTTGACACAGCGGCCCTGTGCAAGATTCGTGGGATTTATGACGAACGCTTGAAAGAATTGGATTATTTTCCATATGATTTGTTAGTTCAAAAAGATGATTAAATTAGTAACAAGCTCAGACATCAAACTGAGCTTGTTTATATAGTATTTTCAAATATTCAAGAAGAAAAATCTGACTGCCAAGGATGTCAAGGCCATTGAAGCCTACCAGAAGGCCTATCCTAAGGCTAAGATTGACCCCGATGTCCTAAGGGTCAAAGACGATACCAAGGCTAGGATAAAGATTGAGCAGATGTCTCCAGAGGCCTTTTTGGAAACCTATGGTTACCTTCTGGACGGCAAGGATAGCACTGCCCAAGGGGCAGGTTATTTCCCAGAGGCTAATACCGCTGAGGAACTCTATGCCTTGGCTTATTATCAAAAACATAGGAACACAGAGCGTTTCCAAAAGGGGGCTAAGGCTCATGCGACGAAGAAAGAGAAAGAAGCCTTGCCTAAGGTGACAGAGGCCTTTAAGGCTAATGTCAACCAGATGAGCCTGGCCGAATTGGAAAAGGCCTATCCTTATCTGAAGCACCTCTATCCTGGTCCAACGGTATTAGAACGCTTGGGGATGAGCGAAACCCAGCGCCAGCAAGCCGATTACGTGTTGAAACGCTATGGGCAGTTACTCAGCCAGACCCGTTTCCACTGGCGCCATCCTAATCTGATGGCGGATTATACCAACCATATCAAGGAAACGGGTATCAATCCTATCACAGGCAAGCCAGCTAGTGAGGGCGAGAAGCTTATGGCTGAGCATTACAACGCAGTCCAAGCTTGGAGCACGTTGGGTGCTAGTCTGGCAGGTGGTTATATGGACTATAAGCAAATCACAGGGGCACCAACTGCAAGTGTTCCTAGTGTCTCAGATGACCTCTCTGTGCCTAAGAAACCAGTTCCCAAGGTTAATCCAGATATGGAAGTGCCAAGGTCATCGACTGTTGCTTGGGAAGGCACTGCGTGGGAAAGCACAATGGATGATCTCCATCATACAATGGTGACCAATAACACGCCGGTTGTATCCAATGTCCATACGGTAGATGAGATAGCCCAGCAACAGACAGAGTTAGTCAAGGTGAGAAATGGTGAAGCTAATCTTTCCACTTCTATGCGTAAAGGTAACTATGGTGAAATTGTTCAAGACGAGTATTATCGTCAAATGGGCTACGAGCGTATCAGTAAGGATATAGTCACGAGCCTTGATAGCCCAAGTCACAAGGGGATTGACGGCGTTTGCTATAATCCAGATGGGCACCCGCCTTATATCATCTCGGAAGCTAAATACAATACAGCTACCCTTGGTAAGGCTAAAGATGGTAAGCAAATGAGTAGGCTTTGGATAGATAACCGTCTTGATAAGGCAGTCAATGAAGAACATGCGACAAATATCCGTAAATCTTTATTTATAGGAGATGGCAATGTTCAAAGTAACCTATTCAATGTCAAAGAGAATGGTAATATTATCATCAATCAGCTTGATGATGCGGCTAAGAAAATGAAATGAGGTCTATAAATGTTTAGAGATAAATATAAAGATAGCGAATATTTTGAAAAAAGATTGAAATTTAATATGAAAACTTTTGATGAATTTGAGGGATTGAGGGAGGAGGTGCCTGAAGAAAGGCTTGACTACTTTTACCTCTCTCAATCAGGATATTCAAAAAAGTTGCTCACTATCAGTTACTCTTTGGGATTGTCATCAGATGAAATCTTTAAATGGTTTAAGATTAGTTTGCATTACTATAGTTTAATTTATAGCGAAAATGATGGTATTTTTACAATCATTGATTATTTATCTCTTGCGGTTCTTTTCGACCAGCGTAAAGAAGAATTTATTGATGATATAAGGGTATTATTTGATAACTATCAAAAGTTTTCAGAAGAAGATGAAATTGTTCAAGATGATTATATTGACGCATTATTTGAGTATTTACTAGAAGATAAAATTATCAAATTTCACTCTAATCTCGAATACCTCAATATGATAGGATATGACGCTGGCTCTGTTATCGAAGCTCAAAAATTTTGGTACTATGCCCATTCAGATGCCGCTTGGTATGATACGCATAAGACCAATGACGCTTACTATGGTTACTGGAGTTTTGACACAGCGGCCCTGTGCAAGATTCGTGGGATTTATGACGAACGCCTGAAGGCCTTGGATTATTTCCCTTATGATTTGTTGGTTCAAACGGCTGATTAGTATGATACAATAAGCTCAGGCTGATATCTGGGCTTATTTTTAAGGGCTCGACACAGTTTGGCTACGAGCGTATTAGCAAGGATATAGTGACACACCTTGACAGTCCTAGCCATAAGGGGATTGATGGGGTTTACTACAATCCAGATGGCCACCCGCCTTATATCATCTCGGAAGCCAAATACAACACAGCGACGCTGAGTACCAAAACACTAACAGACGGCAGTCAACAGATGAATAGAAGGTGGATTGATAATCGTCTGGAAAAAGCAGTCGGAAGAAGAATGGCTGAAGAAATCAAAAGTGCAAGAGATTTTGGGGACGTTCAAAGCAATCTCTTCAATGTTAAAGAGAACGGCGATATCGTCATCTATCAGCTGGATGATACGGCTAAGAAAATGAAATGAGGAATACAATGTTCAGAGATAAATATAAAGATGGAGCTTATTTTGAAGAAGCCTATGATTTTATAATTGCTTCATTGCAAAAACGGGAGTCAGAGGAGTACAGAAGTCGCATCATACCAGAACGATTAGAAGGTTACTATTCTACTCAATCTCTTCATTATAAACGACTAGTTAGTGTAGGTTATTCTTTGAATAAGACTAATGATGAAATCTTCAAATGGTTTAAAAACAGCTTACACTATTACTTACTTTCATATACCAGTCATGAAAGCATTTATGACTTGATTGACTACTTCTCTCTGGGGGTTCTCTTTGAAGACCGCAAGGCGGAATTCATTGAAGATATTGAGAAAATTTTCGATAAATATATGGCTTTCGTGGATGCGGGAGAACAAATGCAAGAGGACTATATTGAATTTCTTGCTATGTATTTATTACGAGGGGAGAGGGTCAATTTCCATTCCCATTTGGAGTATCTCAATCTGATGGGCGATACTGCAGACAGTGTTATTGAAGCGCAGAAGTTTTGGTACTATGCCCACTCAGAGGCGGCTTGGTATGATACGCATAAGACTGAGGACGCTTACTATGGTTACTGGAGTTTTGACACAGCGGCCCTGTGCAAGATTCGTGGGATTTATGACGAACATCTAAAGGAACTAGATTATTTCCTTTATGATTTATTAGTCCAAGAGGTTGATTAGTATGATATAATAGGCTCAGATTACGGTCTGAGCTAATTTTGTAGTATGCGCTGATAATTGAGAACCCCTCCCTGATCTGGCAAGTAGCTGACATCGACCCTTGCCAAGGGAAACCCTCAGGCTCAGCACTTCTGGCTGAAAAATGGGTTTCAAGTGGTCAAGGAGGTGGAAGAGCCAGACCGTACGGTAGTGGTGGCAGAAAGACACTTGAACTAATACTCTTCGAAAATCAAATTCAGACGTTGTTGACTTGATTTGATGAGTGGGAGTGGGAAAGAACTCTACAAGTGAAAAAAGAGTTCCCCTCACTTCCCAACATGTAGGTTCGGGCCTCTATGGTCACTTTCTTATTTTCAGGTGACCAGCTGAAACAGTTCCCCGAACTGTTTCACTCCACTGGACTATTTTACTCCCACCCCCGCACAGCTCAAAAGGTTCAGTGAACCTTTTGAGGTTGGAAATGAAGCGAACTCTATTCGCAACAGTCGTAAGGTCAGATTTGGAGTGTAGAACACGAACAAATCTGACAATCAACCACTGCGTCAAAGTGTTATCACGAACCCTAATAAACGAGGTTGGACTTAATGCCCAGCCTCAGCCTGCTATCCTTAAAAGAAAAATAGCAGGGATTGACATCGTGCTGACACGAACTTTGTTGGCCTTATCTCCAACCTCCAAAGGTTCCCCAAACCTTTGGAGCTGGTCTGATTTTGATTTTCTTTGAGTATAAATTGATGGAAATGAAAAAAGGCTCTAAGTCCTGTTCATACGAGCAGTGGCTTAGAGCTTTTTCTTAGTCCATCTCTTCTTTGATGGGGCAATCGCAGCTGCAGTCTGTGCAGGCACCCTTGTCTTTTATGAGGCTGCGGACGGCAAGAAGGAAGCTTAGAAAAATCAGGCTGGCTAGGATGATGGTGGCCATGCAAGTTCTCCTTTTTCTAATTGATGAAGACGGACAATCGGCAGGTCTTGCTGCGGCTTTCTAAGAAGCAGGTACAGTCCAAGGACGAGTATTAAGAGGGAGGCTATGGTCCAGAAACTGAGGGGTTGCTGATAGAAGAGTACAGAGCCTAGTTGGTAGCAAGTGAGGCTGACACAGTAGGCTAGGAGGGTCTGAAAACCAACAGCTATCCAAGTCCACTTAGCTGTTCCCATCTCGCGATGGATGGCTCCGATAGCGGCAAAGCAAGGAGCGCACAGGAGGTTGAAGATGAGGAAGGCATAGGCGGAAAGGGCTGTGTAATCATTCTGAAGCTGGCTCCACAATTCAGGGTTTTCCTCGGTCGTTTCGCCTAGTTTATAGAGAATACCAAAGGTGGCAATCACGGTTTCCTTGGCTAAAAGACCGGTCACCGCAGCCACAGTTGCCCGCCAGTTGCCAAAGCCCAGTGGTTCAAAGAAGAAGGCCAGGCCTCTACCTAGAGAAGCTAGAATGCTTTGGTCGGTTTCTACCATCTGCAGGGCCCAATTGTAGGAGCTGGTAAACCAGATGATGACATTGGTCACAAAAATGATGGTTCCAGCCCGCTTGATAAAACTAAGTGATTTATCAAAGGAGTAGCGCAAGACACTGGTCAGCTGAGGAAGGTGATAGGAAGGAAGCTCCATGATGAAGGGGCTGGCGACACCGCCCAGCTGCTTGGTCTTTTTAAGGGCTACACCCGATAGGACAATGGCAGCCATGCCGACGAAATAAGCACTTGGTGCTATCCAGGGGTTGCCCGGAAAGAATGCACCTGCGACTAATGAGATGATGGGCAGTTTGGCTGAGCAGGGCATGAAGGTAGCTGTCATGATGGTGATTTTTCGATCAGCCTCACTTTCAATCGTACGGCTGGCCATTACGCCCGGAACACCACAGCCGGTAGAAATAAGCATGGGGATGAAGGACTTGCCAGACAGGCCAAAGCGTCTAAAAATCCGATCCATGACAAAGGCAATCCGGCTCATATAGCCAATATCTTCTAGGATACCCAGACAGAAAAAGAGGACGAAAATTTGAGGAACGAAGCCTAAAATAGCTCCACAGCCAGCGACGATACCGTCTAAAATCAAGGATTGAAGCCAGTCCTCAACTCCTAGTGTTTGAAGGCCGTTTTCGATAAAGTTGGGCACCAGTTCTCCGAACAGAACCTCGTTGACCCAATCGGTTCCCATAGTACCAACGGTTTGGATGGAAAGGAAATAGACCAGCCACATCACCGCAGCAAAAATCGGCAGGGCCAAAAAACGGTTGGTGACGATTTGATCAATTTTATCAGACAGATGAAAGCCAGATCCGGCTTCCTTTTCTACCAACTGTGCGATGGTTTCGATTAACTGGTAGCGCTGGTTTACCATAATTGCATCCGATTCGTCGTTGTAGAGTTTTTCGACAATGGAGATGATGTCTGCAATTTCCGCCTGTGCCTCTTCGCCTAAATTCAAACGGGTTTTGATGCCTTCGTCCTTTTCAAGAAGCTTGATGGCATAGAAGCGTTGTTGGTGAGCAGGGATGTCCTGCGGCAAGAAGTCCATGATTTGGGCGAGAGCTGCCTCAATCTGCTTGTCATATTGGGGGAAGGGCTGTACCTTTGGCTGCTCTAGGTCACGGTAGATGGTCTGCGAAAGGGTGGGCATGCCTGTCTTTTTGACGGCACTGATAGCCACAACGCTAATCCCTAGATGATAGGAGAGAAGTTCCAGATTAAGGGAGCGGCCTTGACTGGCGAGAACATCGCTCATATTTAGGGCCAAGACCAGAGGCAGACCAGTTTCAATCAGTTGCAGGGTCAGGTAGAGGTTGCGCTCGAGGTTGGTCGCATCTACAAGGTTGAGGATGAGGGCTGGCTCGGTACTGAGCAGGTAGTCCCTTGCGACCCTCTCTTCAGGTGTGTAGGGCGACAGGGAGTAGATACCCGGTAGGTCTTGAAGGACGAGGGTTTTGTCTTTTTTCAACTGGCCGGACTTGCGCTCGACGGTGACACCTGGCCAGTTGCCGACCCGCTGGTTGGCTCCAGTCAGGAGATTGAAGAGGGTGGTTTTTCCGCTGTTGGGATTGCCGGCTAGGGCGATGTGAGTGGTCATTTTGTATCCTCCCCGAGTTCTTGGACGCGCACCATTTGCGCTTCGGACTTCCGTAGGGTCAATTCGTAGCCTCGCAGAGTGATTTCAATCGGATCGCCTAACGGTGCAACCTTTTTCAGATAGAGCTTGGTTTCCTTGGTCAATCCCATATCCATCAGGCGACGCTTGAGGGCGCCGGTAGCGCAAATCTCTACCACCTGTGCTTGTTTTCCGACCTTGAGGTCAGAAAGCGGCAAGTGGCTTTGGTCTTGGTCGTGTTCAACTAGGGTTAATGCCTCTATAATGGCCTTATCAAGGGCTAATCGGCTGGCCTTGACTTGAATAATGGCATTGTCTTTGGTTTTGGAAATCAAGCGAAGGGTACTGTCTGTCTGGAGTCCTAGATGGCTTAGGTGCTTGCGAATATCTTCTCCAAGTTGGCAGTCCACCAAACGATAAACTTTTCCGATTGCTAACGAATCTAATTTCATATCTTATCTCCTTTGTCAAGAAAGATGCTCAATCTAGTATAGCATACTTTCTTAAAAATGTCAGACAATTCTAGGTATGAAAATCCTCTTTTTGAAAAAAATATCTTGACAGATGATTTCTTATAAGATATACTAGATAGGTACTGCTGGTTTAGCTCAGTCGGTAGAGCGCATCCATGGTAAGGATGAGGTCGCCGGTTCAATCCCGGCAACTAGCATTATCAGACAGCCCTCGGGGCTGTTTTTTTCATCCCCAAAAAAGAAATTTGTGAGAAATTCACGAAACCTGCTTGACATACTTTTTCTTTATGTTAGAATAGGGGTTAGATAAAAAAGAAAGGAGCCTTATCATGAACAATACAATGTTGCTAGTAAACGATTTGTCAATTTATATGAACAAACTCCTTTCTAAGATACGAGCTTAGTTTCTTTTTGCGGACTTGAGGGGCCCGGGAGAGTTTGTTCTTTCCTGGGTTTTTTGTGTGCTTTTTTTGGAGATTGGAAAGAGAGAAGAATAGAAAAAGATGTTTGCTTTAATTTTTAACTATGTCCGCAGGCATAAGTGGCTCTACTTGTTGGTTGCGGTGACCTTGATTATTTACGATGCGACCCTCTTGGTGCCAACCCAGATTATTCAGCGGATGGTGGACACTTTAGCCAGTCAGGGCTTGACCCAAGGGCGGTTGGTGCAGGATATGACCATGCTCTTTTTGGTCAGCCTGCTCAACTATGGGATGGCCTTTATCTGGCACCTCAAGCTTTTTCAGGCTTCGATTAACTTTAAGTTTGAGATGCAGCAGCGGGCCTTCCGTAAGATGGTGGTCATGCGGACGCCTTTTTATGAAAAATTCCGTTCGGGCGACATCATGACCCGCTTTTCAACGGATGCGGATGGGCTGATGGACATGGTGGGGTATGGGCTGATGATTGTCGTCTATTCAGGAGGCATGCTGGCCTTTATCATTCCGACCATGTTTCTGATGGACTGGAAGATTTCCTTCTGGGCTATTCTGCCCATGCTGGCTATGGCGGGCTGTATTGTTGTTTTTGGACGCATGCAGGACGAGGCCATTGAAAAAAACCGTGAAGCGGTTGCCAACCTCAATACCGAGGTCTTGGAAGTGGTAGAAGGGATTCGGGTTACTCGGGCGTACAGCAAGAAGGCGACCTTGGAGGCGCGTTTTCAGAAACGAACCAGCGAGCTGGCTAAGGGCGGGAACCGTATTACCTCCCTCCAATCGGTCTATGCTCCCTTGGCTTCTGTCTTTCTGGGGCTGTCCAATGCAGCTGTGCTCCTCTTGGGAGCCCATGCCCTCCAGAAGGGCGACATCAGTCTGGGGCAGGTTATTGCCCTCCAACTGTATGTTAGCTCACTCCTTGAGCCTTTCTGGATGCTGGCTGACTTCATCCTGGTCTATCAGACGGGTAAGACTTCCTTTGAGAAGTTGCAGGAGCTGATTGATACAGGCGATGATTTGGAGGCGGATGGTTCTGGGGAAATAGCAGAGCTGGCAAGTATTTCCTTCAAGGATTACAGCTTTAGCTATCCACAGGCCGAACGGCAGAGCCTTACAGGCATCAACTGGACACTGAAGGCTGGACAAACGGTAGGAATTGTTGGAAAAACAGGGGCAGGGAAAACCACCCTCGTCCGCCAATTGCTCCGTCAGTATCCAGTCGGTCAGGGGCAATTTCGTATCAATGGTCAGCCAATTTTAGAGGTGAAACGTTCTTCGATTGAGGGCAAGATTGGCTACGTTCCTCAAGAACATATCCTCTTTTCTAAGTCTGTTGGCGAAAATATTGCTCTGGGGAAAGTTGATAGCAGTCCTGAGGAGATTGAACAAGCCATTGCAACAGCAGCCTTTACTCAAGACTTGGAGCGGATGAGTGATGGCCTTGATACCATGATTGGGGAGCGGGGCGTATCCATTTCTGGCGGCCAGAAGCAACGGATTTCTATTGCCCGGGCCTTCTTGCGCAATCCAGACTTGCTCATCTTGGACGACTCCTTGTCGGCAGTGGACGCTCGCACCGAACGCCAGATTATCCAAAACATTCAAAAAGAACGTACTGGTAAGACCAATGTCATCGTGACCCACCGTCTGTCGGCTGTCAATCATGCGGACTGGGTGCTGGTCTTGGATGAGGGGCGGATCGTCGAAGAAGGAACGCCTGCTGACTTACTAGCCCAAGAGGGTTGGTATTATGAGCAATACCAACGCCAGCAAAGTCAGGAAGGAGGGGAATAATGAGAGTTTTAGGCTTATTGTTGAAAGAAATCAAGCATGTGAAGTGGCTTTTTCTAGGCTCCGTGACGGTCTATTTGCTGGCTTCTGGTCTGATACGGTTTGCGCCTTTAATTTTGCAGCGCCTTATTGATGGCCCTTTGACAGCAATTAGCAAGGGAGCCTTGTTTGAGCAGGCTGTCTTTTTGCAGGAATTGGGCTACTATTTGCTCATGGTAGGTGTTGGGGCGATTGGTTTTTATGTTTCGATGCGTTTACTGATGTACTGTGCCAATGGGATAGCGGAAAACTTGCGCAATCGTACCTATGATGTGATGCAGCGTTTGCCGATTTCCTACTTTGATGACAAACCTGCTGGAAAGATTGCGACACGGATTGTCAATGATACAGAAACCCTGCGCAATCAATTTTATGGAACTCTGGTTTATGCGTTTAACAATACTGTTCGGCTGGCCTATACGTTTGGGATCCTCTTCTATATGAATACCAGTTTGGGGCTGGTTATCTTGCTCTTGATTCCTCTGTGTATCGGTGTTCAGTATGCCTATAAGAAGATGACGGACAAGCCTATGAAGGACTATTACGATGCCAGAAGTGATGTCAATACGCAGGTCAATGAAACCATGAACGGTGCTAGTCTGATCCAACTTTTTGGACAGGAGGAGCGTGTCTTGGC
Source organism: Streptococcus oriscaviae (assembly GCF_018137985.1). Taxonomy (NCBI): domain Bacteria; kingdom Bacillati; phylum Bacillota; class Bacilli; order Lactobacillales; family Streptococcaceae; genus Streptococcus; species Streptococcus oriscaviae. The sequence continues at coordinate 2,036,670 of NZ_CP073084.1, forward strand.
TGACTTTGAAGCAACTGCGGACAAGATGCGGCAGGCAGACAATAAGATTGTCTGGGCCCAGTCTATCGCGACGTGGAATCTGACAGGCTTCTTGCAAAATTTGGTTATCACAGGGATTTTGACCATTGTGGGCTACCAGTTTCTCAAGGGGCAGTCAGAGTTGACATCGGGTCGTCTCTTTGTCTATATCAGCTACATCGAAGGGGTCTTTATTGCCATCGGGGCTCTGATTCAGCAGTTCCCTAATCTCCTGCGTTCTTTGGAAACCGGCAAGCGCGTGATTGAGCTCTTGGAGGAAGAAACGGAAACGGACTCTCCTGAGGACTTGCAGGTGACAGATGGTCAGGTCATCTTTGACCGCGTCAGCTTTGCTTACGAAGAAGGAAAAACCATTCTCAAGGACATCTCCATTCAGGCAGACAAGGGGGAAACAGTCGCTCTGGTCGGCCACACGGGTTCAGGCAAGTCGTCCATCATGAACTTGCTCTACCGCTTTTACGATCCGCAAAAAGGGCGGGTCTTAATCGATGGGAAAAACATCCGTGACTACTCTCGTGAAAGCCTGCGCAGTCACATGGGAATTGTCCTACAAGATCCCTATCTCTTCACCGGCACCATCGCTAGTAATGTCGCTATGAATGACCAAGAGATGGACCGTGAACTGGTCTTGGCTTCGCTTGAAAAGGTTGGGGCAGGCCCTATGCTGGCACGGTTGGAGCAGGGGATTGATGAGCCGGTTGTTGAAAAAGGTGCGGCCTTCTCCAGTGGAGAACGCCAGCTGATTGCCTTTGCCCGCACCCTTTATTCCAATCCCAAAATTCTGATACTAGATGAAGCGACCTCGCATATCGATACAGAAACTGAGGAAATCATCCAGCACGCCATGGAAGTGGTCAAAGAGGGGCGGACAACCTTTATCATCGCCCATCGCCTATCCACCATTCAGACGGCGGATCAGATTTTGGTCTTGGATCAGGGCCGCATTATCGAGCGTGGCAGACACGAGGACTTGATTGAACAAGGCGGCGTCTATGCCCATATGCACCAGATTCAGCAGAAGATATAATGAAGAAAGCAGCCATAGACTGGTTGCTTTTGTGTTATAATACATACTATGAAAGCTTTAATTCTTGATGTAGATGATACCCTTTATGATCAGATTCAGCCCTTTCGACAGGCTGTGAATGCGCATTTGGACTTTGATAATGTCTGGATGGATGACCTCTATTTGGCCTTTCGGAAGCGAGCGGATGAGGTTTTTGAGGCGGCAACCAGTGGGGTCATGTCGCTTGCGGACAGCCACCTTTACCGGATGAAAATGGCCCTGCTTGACTTGGGCTATGAGGTTAGCGATGAAACGGCCATGGCTATTCAGCAGACCTATCAGACCAACCAAGGTCGCCTGACCCTCAGTCCAGAATTTGAAGCGATTTTTGACTGGTGTCAAGAAGAAGGGATTGAACTGGGAGTTATCACCAACGGCCCTCATCTTCATCAGCTCCGCAAGATTCAGTCCATGAACCTTACGCGCTGGATTGATGAGAAAAATATCCTGATTTCGGGGCAGGTCGGTGTCAGCAAGCCTTGCGTCAGGATTTTTCGATTGATGGAAGAAAGGCTGAGCAGGAGTGGGGATGCCCTCTGTTATCTGGGGGATTCCTATGAAAATGATGTTATCGGTGCCAAGGAAGCCGGCTGGCAGGCAGTTTGGCTCAACCACCGCAGACGTACGGCTCCAGTCAGCCCCTACCAACCAGATAAAGTCGTTAGCGAGCGATTCAATCTTTTATCTAGTCTTCAGCAACTTCATCAGCAGTCCTAAAGGGGCTGTTTTTTTATAGGTTTCCCAGTCTGTCATTCTCCGCAGCTTGTGTGATCCATGATTCTGCCTCATATAAATCGGTCTATCCCAATAAAACTACTTCTATGCAAAAGAGGATGCATTAAAAGTATTTTCAAAAATCTCCTCTTCAACATTTTTTTAGAAACTAAAACCTAAATGCTTTTAACCTATTGAAAAATCAACTTAATAGATTATAATAATAAATGTAAGCGCTGTCTTTGATAAAATTTTCCGTGAAAGGAGTGAAAGGATGGCAAAGATAAGCAAAGAAGAATTGAAGCAGCAGATAAAAAACGGGATTATCGTTTCTTGTCAGGCCCTTCCGGGGGAGCCGCTTTACAGTGAGAAAGGCGGAGTGATGCCGCTCTTGGTCAAGGCAGCTGAGGAGGCGGGGGCCGTCGGTATCCGAGCCAACAGTGTTCGAGATATTCAGGAAATCCAGTCTGTTACCGACCTACCAATTATCGGTATCATCAAGCGGGATTATCCTCCGCAAGAGCCCTTCATCACCGCAACCATGCGAGAAGTGGATGAATTGGCTGCTCTTGATATTGAAGTGATTGCCTTGGATTGTACCAAGAGGGAGCGGTTTGATGGCCTTGACATTAAGGACTTCATCGCCCAAATCATCGCCAAGTACCCAGCCCAGCTCTTTATGGCGGATATTTCGACCTATGAAGAAGGGATGGCAGCCTATGAAGCGGGGATTGATTTCATCGGAACAACCCTCTCAGGCTACACCTCTTATAGCCGTCAGGAGCCAGGGCCAGATGTAGAATTGATAAGACAGCTGGTACAGTCAGGTGTCGATGTTATCGCTGAAGGAAAGATTCATTATCCAGCTGAAGCCAAGCTAATCAACGACTTGGGGGTTGCTGGTATCGTAGTCGGAGGGGCTATTACCCGTCCAAAAGAAATTGCAGAGCGCTTTATCCGTGCCTTGGACTAGGCCTCACTCATCAATCTGTCAAAACCTCCCTTCGGGGAACAATTATCATCTAAAATAAAAGGAGAAGAATGATGAAAAAAATCATGCATTCGTTGTTGGCTGGTGTGGCAGTCTTGTCACTCGCAGCATGTAGCAGTGGCGGCAGTTCCACGACTGAATCGTCCGAGACCAGCTCTTCTGGGAAAACAGAAATCACTTGGTGGGCCTTCCCAGTCTTCACACAGGAAAAGACTGAAGATGGTGTAGGCACTTACGAGAAGAAAATCATCGAAGCCTTTGAAAAGGCAAACCCGGACATCACAGTTAAGCTAGAAACCATCGACTTTACTTCTGGGCCAGAAAAGATTACGACAGCAATCGAAGCAGGAACAGCACCAGATGTACTCTTTGATGCACCGGGTCGGATTATTACCTACGGAAAAAATGGCAAATTGGCTGACCTTAATGACCTCTTCACAGATGAGTTTGTCAAGGATGTCAACAATGACAACATCATCCAAGCTTCCAAGGCAGGAGATACAGCCTACATGTACCCAATCAGCTCTGCCCCATTCTACATGGCTTTGAACAAGGCTATGCTGGAAGACGCAGGGGTACTTGACCTTGTAAAAGATGGCTGGACAACAGATGACTTTGAAAAAGTAATCAAGGCCTTGAAAGACAAGGGCTACAACCCAGGTTCTCTCTTCTCCAATGGTCAAGGTGGTGACCAAGGTACTCGTGCCTTCTTGGCAAACCTATATAGCGGAAGCATTACAGACGAAGCTGTCACCAAGTATACTACTGACTCTGAGCAGATGGTAAAAGCTTTGGCAAAAGCAGCAAGCTGGATCAAAGATGGCTACATGATGAACGGTTCGCAATACGCAGGTGGCGATGACATTCAAAACTTCGCAAACGGTCAAACCTCTTACACCATCCTTTGGGCACCATCTCAAAATGGTATCCAAGCACAACTTCTCGAAGCGTCTGGTGTAGAAGTGGTGGAAGTACCATTCCCATCTGAAGATGGAAAAGCTGCGCTTGAGTACCTTGTGAACGGCTTTGCAGTCTTTAACAATGGCGATGAAGCAAGAGTAGCGGCTGCTAAAAAATTTGTCCAATTCATCGCAGATGACAAGGAGTGGGGACCTAAGAACGTTGTTCGTACAGGTGCATTCCCAGTTCGTACCTCCTTTGGTTCATTGTATGACACTGACCGTATGGCCATGATTGAAGAATGGACTCAATACTACTCACCATACTACAACACAATTGATGGCTTCGCTGAGATGAGAACATTGTGGTTCCCAATGCTTCAAGCTGTATCAAATGGCGAAAAAGAAGCTGAACCAGCCCTCAAAGAATTCACTGAGCAAGCAAACGCGACCATTAAATAATCAAAATTAAACGCATGCTCCTTTTCCCAGTCGAATAGAGTAGATGAAAGAAAGGGAGCTTTTATACTCTGTGAACATCAAAGGTTGGTCTTTGCAAACTCCAGTTTTTGTTTTCAAGCCAGATGTGATGTTCATTGAGTAATCCTCTCAGATGGCCGAGGATGGTTTTGGTCAATGAAATCAGAACCACTCCTTGCAGCCATGGAGAGTAGGATGAGAAATTCCTGCAGGAATAGAGGTGTTAACTGTGCAGATAAATAAAATAAGAATGAGAGAGACCATTGTATCCTATACATTTCTAGCTCCAATTCTGGTTTTCTTTACCGTTTTTGTATTGGCCCCAATGGTGATGGGATTTGTTACGAGCTTTTTTAACTACACGATGACAGATTTCACCTTTGTTGGCCTTGATAATTATGTGCGGATGTTCAAGGATCCGATCTTTATCAAATCCTTGATTAACACACTGATTATTGTAGTAGGATCCGTTCCGGTCGTTGTATTGTTCTCTGTGTTTGTGGCATCGCAAACCTACGAAAAAAATGTCATTGCACGTTCCTTCTATCGGGCGGTCTTTTTCCTACCAGTGGTAACCGGTTCGGTTGCGGTAACGGTGGTTTGGAAGTGGATTTACGATCCTCTATCCGGTATCCTCAATTTTGTCTTGAAATCAGGTGGTGTTATCGAGCAGAACATCAGCTGGCTTGGGGACAAACAGTGGGCCCTTCTGGCCATTATCATCATCTTGCTGACGACTTCGGTCGGTCAGCCCATCATTCTCTACATCGCAGCCCTTGGAAATATTGATAATTCCTTGGTAGAAGCTGCGCGGGTGGATGGTGCCAACGAATATCAGGTTTTCTGGCAGATTAAATGGCCGAGCCTTTTGCCGACAACTCTTTATATCGCGGTCATCACCACCATCAACTCCTTCCAGTGTTTTGCGCTGATTCAGCTCTTAACTTCTGGAGGCCCAAACTACTCAACCTCAACCCTCATGTACTACCTATACGAAAAAGCCTTCAAGTTGTCAGAATATGGTTATGCCAATACCATGGGTGTCTTTCTGGCAGTGATGATTGCGCTTATCTCTTTTGCCCAATTTAAGATTTTGGGCAACGATGTAGAATACTAGAAAGGAGTCGGTATGAAAAAGAAAAAAATTACACCCTTTAGTATCTTTACAACCCTTATCTTGCTCCTTTTGACCATTCTATTCATCTTTCCATTTTATTGGATTATGACGGGTGCCTTCAAGTCACAACCCCACACCATTGTCATTCCGCCTCAGTGGTGGCCAACCCAGCCAACTCTGGAAAACTTTACCAAGCTAACTGTGCAAAACCCAGCCTTGCAATGGCTGTGGAATTCCGTCTTCATTTCCTTGACGACCATGGTCTTGGTATGTTTGACCTCCTCCTTGGCCGGCTATGTATTGGCTAAAAAACGTTTCTACGGCCAAAAGATACTCTTCTCCATCTTTATCGCTGCCATGGCCCTGCCCAAGCAGGTTGTTCTAGTTCCTCTGGTACGGATTGTCAATTTTATGGGGATTCATGATACGCTTGCTGCGGTTATCCTGCCCTTGGTCGGATGGCCCTTCGGTGTCTTCTTGATGAAGCAGTTTTCGGAGAATATTCCGACAGAGCTTTTGGAGTCTGCCAAGATTGACGGTTGCGGAGAGATTTCCACTTTCTGGAATGTCGCCTTTCCGATTGTCAAACCAGGATTTGCAGCCTTGGCGATTTTTACCTTTATCAATTCTTGGAATGATTACTTTATGCAGCTGGTCATGCTGACCTCTCGTCAAAACTTGACCATTTCTCTTGGGGTTGCGACCATGCAGGCAGAAATGGCTACTAACTATGGCCTAATCATGGCAGGAGCAGCTCTTGCAGCAGTTCCGATTGTTACAGTCTTTCTTGTCTTCCAAAAATCCTTTACCCAAGGGATTACCATGGGAGCTGTCAAAGGTTAGTTACACTACGAAGGAAAGGGCAGGCGATGCGCCTTGCTCTTCTTTCAGCTTTTGGAGGACGTATGATTTACGATAGTATAGAAAATGTGGGCAACTACCGGTCGCTTCACCCGAATCTGGCACTTGCTCTGGATTATTTGGCTCGAAAAGATTTGGCCAAGCTAGACCCTGGCCAGTATGAAGTGGAGGAGGGTAAGGTCTTCTTCTTTATTCAGGACAATCTCTTGAGTCAGGAGAGGCCGGAGCGCTTTGAATACCATCAGCTTTACGCAGATATTCATCTGGTTTTAGAGGGAGTCGAAAGGTGCCTATACGGCTGGGATAAGGATCAAGCAACCTATGATGCAGACACAGACCTTGGTTTTGTCACTTGTGAAAAAGAGATAGCTCTTCCACTTGAAAAGGGGATGGCAGCTCTCTTTTTTCCTGGCGAAGCCCATCAACCCAACCAGTTTGGGGGAGGGGATGTCAGGGTCAAAAAATGCGTCATGAAGGTTCGCATGGCTGAGGGATAAGCGGTGCTTGAAAGCCGCCTATCCCTATGATAAAATGGAAAAAAAGACAGGACGAACAAGATGCAAAAGAAAACAAGTCAGTTGATACAATCCATTTTTGATGTGAACAATCCAATGCTTCGTTTAGCAGAACGGGGATTTGATCTCTGTTTACTCAATCTGCTATTCATCGTGACGAGTATACCCTTAGTGACTCTTGGCATTGCCAAGCTGAGCCTGATAGCCTGTTTGAGAGAGCTCAATCAGTCGCAGAAAATAAAGGTCGTCTCCCTGTACTTTAGGGAGTTTAGGAAGAACTGGCGAGAAGGTCTAGGTTTAGGATTGCTGGAACTTGGGATAACAGGCTTTTGTCTTTTTGATCTCTACTTGATTCAGGGGCAAACAGATCCCATCTTTCAACTCTTACGAGTGGTCTGTTATGGGATTCTCATTCTCAGTCAGCTCATTTGGGTTTATCTTTATCCATTAGCTGCCCGCTATGCCATGCCTTTGGGGCAGTTGTTGAAACAGTCCTTACTCTTGGCAGGTGTCCATCTGCCAGTGACCTTACTGGTGCTGTTGGCAATGGGGGGCTTAGTCGTTTTGCTGTCCCTATCTGGGTTGAGTCTGCTTCTCACCCTATCAGCTTTCATCTTATTTGGCTATGCCAGCTTAACCTATCTCTTTTTGAGAGTCTTGGACAAGATTCTCATCAGGTATGAAAAACAGAATGATACAAAGGAACTATTATGAAACAATTAGACAAATACAAGGGAGTTATCCCAGCCTTTTATGCTTGCTATGATGAGGCAGGTGATATTAGTCCAGAGCGTGTGCGTGCCTTGACTCAGTACTTTATTGACAAGGGCGTTAAGGGCCTTTATGTCAACGGCTCATCAGGTGAGTGTATTTACCAAAGCGTTGCAGATCGAAAATTGGTCTTGGAAGAGGTAATGGCTGTTGCTAAAGGCAAGTTGACCATCATTAACCATGTAGCCTGCAACAATCTGCGTGACAGTGTAGAATTAGCACGACATTCTGAAGCGTTGGGTGTAGATGCGATTGCGGCGATTCCGCCTATCTATTTCCGCCTGCCGGAACACTCGATTGCTGCCTACTGGAACAGTATCAGTCAGGCGGCGCCACATACCGATTTTGTCATTTACAACATCCCGCAACTGGCAGGAGTTGCTTTAACAGCCAATCTCTACAAGGAAATGCTTAAAAATCCTCGGGTCATCGGGGTGAAAAATTCCTCTATGCCTGTTCAGGATATTCAGACCTTTGCAGGTTTGGCAGGCGACGACTACATCGTCTTTAATGGCCCTGATGAGCAATTCCTAGGAGGACGCTTGATGGGGGCAGAAGGCGGTATCGGTGGTACCTATGGCGCGATGCCGGAACTCTTCCTCCACTTGAATCGCTTGATTGCTGAAAAAGACTTGGAGCAAGCACGCAAACTCCAGTTTGCAATCAATGACATTATTGGGAAGTTAACGGCTGGTTACGGTCATATGTACGCCGTTATCAAGGAAGTTATTCGCCTCAATGACGGACTGGACATCGGTTCTGTTCGGGAACCTCTGACAGGACTAACAGAGGCTGACTTGAGCTTGGCTCGAGAAGCAGCGGCTTTAATCACACAGACCAAAAAGGACTTTATTGGCTAGGAGGACGCTATGAAACGGTATCTGGCGATTGATATTGGTGGAACGCAAATCAAGTATGGCTTGATTGATAAAGATGGGCATATCCTTCAACAGGAGAAGATGGATACAGAAGCCCACAAGGGTGGCCCGCATATTTTGGCGACGGTCAAGGATTTGGTGGCAAGCCATCTGACTCAAGGCCCACTTGCAGGTGTCTGCCTGTCCTCAGCAGGGATGGTTGATCCGGACAAGGGGGAAATTTTCTACTCTGGTCCGCAGATTCCCAACTATGCAGGAACCCGGTTTAAGGCAGAAATTGAGTCACAATTTGGCCTTCCTTGTGAAATTGAAAATGACGTCAACTGTGCTGGCCTAGCTGAAGGCACATCCGGAGCAGGTCAGGGCAGTCGCCTTAGTCTATGCCTGACAATCGGTACAGGCATTGGAGGCTGTCTGTTGGTGGATGGGCAAATTTTCCACGGCTTCAGTAATTCAGCCTGCGAGGTTGGCTATATCCATTTGGCAGATGGTGCGTTTCAAGATTTGGCCTCTACCACAGCCTTGGTTCATTATGTTGCAGAACTCCATGGGCAAGAGGCTGCTGCTTGGTCAGGTTATCGGATTTTTGAAGAAGCCAAGCGGGGAAATTCTCACTGCATTCAAGGGATTGACCGTCTGGCTGACTATCTGGGGCAGGGCATTGCCAACATTTGCTATGTAGCGAATCCAGAAGTGGTTATCTTAGGCGGAGGTATTATGGCGCAAAAAGACTATCTGGCTGAGAAAATTCAAGCTAGCCTTCGGCGCTATCTGGTTTCTAGTATTGCTGAAAAAACAAGACTTGCCTTTGCCCACCATGAAAACAATGCGGGCATGTTGGGGGCCTACTACCACTTCAGACAAAAGCAGGGATAAGGGAGGTTTGAGATGATTGACACCATGTCGCTTGAGGAAATGTGGGGCTATCGCGGCCGTCAAGAGGTACCGGCAGACTTTGATGCGTTTTGGGAAAAACAAAAGGCAGAATTGCCCTCTCACCCTACTTATGAATTAAAGGAAAAGGCGGTTGGATTAGCTCAGCTTGACTGCTATGAACTGACTTTTGCAGGAACCAACGGCTCAAGGGTCTTTGCCAAGTGCCTCTTTCCTAAGTCGGAGCAAGCTGTACCTGTTCTCTTTTACTTCCATGGCTATCAAGGGCAGAGCCCTGATTGGTCGGAAAACCTCAAATTTGTTGCGGCAGGCTATGGTGTTGTCTGTATGGATGTGCGTGGACAAGCGGGTCGGTCGAGCGACTTAGGCCAGTTTGCAGGCATGACGGTAAAAGGACAGGTCATCCGAGGTGCCGTGACAGGTAAGGAGGCTCTTTTCTATAAAGATGTTTACCTAGACGTCTATCAGCTGATTACGATCATTTCTTCTTTGGACTTTGTTGACGAAAGTCGATTGATTAGCTACGGAGCTTCTCAGGGCGGAGCCTTGGCACTGGTTGCGGCTGCCCTCCATCCTAAAATTAGCCAGACCCTTGCTATCTATCCCTTCCTTTCAGATTTTAAGCGCGTTTTAGAGCTGGGCAATACCAGCGAAGCCTATGACGAGCTTTTCCGTTATTTTAAATATTCAGATCCCTTCCATGATACAGAAGAGATTTTCTTACAAAGTCTGTCCTATATCGACGTGAAAAACCTGGCCCACCTCATCCAATGCCCAGTGGCTATGGTGGTTGCGCTAGAAGATAGTGTCTGTCCACCTTCCACACAGTTTGCTATTTACAACCGTTTGACCGGGGCTAAGGAAATCAAAATCCTTCCAGACTACGGTCATGATGCACTGAATGTCAAGGTCAATGACTATGTTTTTGATACCCTGATTGGAACTAAGTTTTTAACCAAAATATAAGGACGGTTTACAGAAAAAACGCATAAAATCAAGGATTCCTGAGAACTTGATTTTATGCGTTTTACTATTTTAAGACTTTCTGTCCAGCTTCTTGTTTTTCTACTAAACAATCGTGTGTTTGAAAATATTTTCCTTCTTCTCTTTGTCAATAGCCAAAAAGTAGGCGTATAGGATGTCAATCATGATAAGAAGGGGGATTTGAGGAGAAATCCGGTTGCCATAGTTGAGGTGACGGACAGAGGCAACTTGGATGGTATGATCATAGTCTTCGTGTTCAAAGGCTTGGGAGGTAAGCAGAACAGTAGGAACTCCCTTATGTGCGGCCTTGGAAAGACTGTCCATGACAATTTCAGTTTGGCCTGACAGTGAAAGTCCCACAACCAGACAGGACTCATCTAAAATATTCGTAGTCCACAGCAGATTGTTGTCATCCGTAACAGCATCACAGATAACCCCTAGCCGCATAAAGCGAGATTTGGTTTCCATGGCTACCAGACCTGAGCTGCCGATACCGTAAAAATAGACTCGTTTGCTTTGGTCAATCAGGCGGGCAATTTCTTCCAGCTTGTTTTCATCAACCATATTGTTGGTCATGCCGAGGATTTCGTTGTAGTCGACAAGGACGCGCTTGGTCAGACTGCGGTGGATATTTTCAAAGTTATTTTTCAGAAAGCGCTGATTGGACTGGTAGGCAAAGACAAACTCCCTGTAACCAGCAAAACCGCATTTTTTGGCAAAACGTGTCAGGGCGGATGGAGAAACATGAAGTTCTTGAACCATGGCTTCCAGAGATAGGTCGGTTGTAGAGTTATCCAAGCTGATGAAATACTGGGCAATGCTCTTTTCTAGCTTGGTCATCTGGTCGAGATTGGTTTCGATGAGATTGTTGATGTTTTGATGGCTTGACATGGATTTTCTCCCGTTCTTGATAGGTTCATTGTACCATACTTGGCAGACTTGGACTAGACTTTTGAACGGGGGAAATTCCCCTTTTTCCTTTATCTTATGGTATAATAAAGCCAAGAAAGAAGAGTGAACAAGATGTATATTGAAATGATTGATGAAACAGGCCAGGTTTCTGAGCAGATGCAGAGCCAGATTCGGGGTCTGCTTGACTTTGCGGCGCAAAAAATTGGCAAAGAAAACAAGGAAATGGCCGTAACCTTTGTGGACAATGCGCGTGTGCATGAGGTCAATCTGGAGTATCGGGGGATAGACCGACCGACAGATGTGGTCAGTTTGGAGTACAAGCCGGAAGAAACCATTGTGTTTGACGAAGAAGATGTAGAGAATCATCCTGATTTGGCAGAGTTGTTAGAGGACTTTGATGCCTATATCGGTGAACTCTTTATCTCGATTGACAAGGCAAGGGAGCAGGCGGCAGACTACGGACATAGTTACGAACGGGAAATGGGCTTTCTAGCGGTGCATGGTTTCTTGCATATCAATGGCTATGATCACTATACACCTGAAGAAGAAGCAGAAATGTTTGGCTTACAGGAAGAGATATTAACAGCTTATGGACTCACGCGACAATAATTCAAAACGAAAATGGAAAAACCAAGATCTGATTGCCAGTCTTGAGTTTGCGGTGACAGGTCTGTTTACGGCCTTTAAGGAAGAACGCAATATGAAGAAGCATGTGGTTTCTGCTATTCTGGCATTGATTGCAGGCTTGATTTTTCGTGTATCCATGACGGAGTGGCTCTTTTTGCTGCTCAGCATCAGTCTGGTTATCGCCTTTGAAATCCTCAACTCGGCTATTGAAAATGTAGTTGATTTGGCGTCAGACTACCATTTTTCCATGCTGGCCAAGAATGCCAAAGATATGGCTGCAGGCGCAGTTCTTTTCGTATCAGGCTTTGCTCTTGTAGTTGGTATGCTGATTTTTCTTCCAAAGATTTGGAACTTGATTTTTTAGAAATTTTAAGGAGAATACATGACATTTAAGTCAGGTTTTGTGGCGATTTTGGGTCGTCCAAATGTAGGGAAGTCAACCTTCCTCAATTATGTAATGGGGCAAAAGATTGCCATCATGAGCGACAAGGCTCAAACAACCCGTAACAAGATTATGGGGATTTATACAACGGATGAAGAACAGATTGTTTTCATTGACACGCCCGGTATCCACAAGCCCAAGACAGCCTTGGGTGATTTTATGGTGGAATCTGCTTACAGTACCTTGCGTGAGGTGGACACGGTTCTTTTTATGGTGCCTGCGGATGAGAAGCGGGGCAAGGGAGATGATATGATTATGGAGCGGCTCAAAGCAGCCAAGGTTCCGGTCATCCTCGTCGTTAATAAGATTGACAAGGTACATCCAGACCAGCTTCTTGAGCAAATTGAAGATTTCCGTCACCAGATGGATTTCAAGGAGATTGTACCCATCTCTGCCACTCAAGGCAATAACGTTAACCGCCTCATGGACATTCTCAAGGAAAATCTAGAGGAAGGTTTTCAGTATTTCCCAGCGGATCAAATCACTGACCACCCAGAGCGTTTTTTGGTGTCTGAAATGATTCGGGAGAAGGTACTCAAACTGACCGAGCAGGAAGTGCCTCATTCAGTAGCAGTCGTGATCGAGTCTATGAAACGCGATGAATTTACAGACAAGGTGCATATCCGTGCGACCATCATGGTGGAGCGCGATAGCCAAAAGGGCATTATCATCGGCAAACAAGGTGCCATGCTCAAGAAAATTGGTTCCATGGCTAGACGCGACATCGAGCTCATGCTGGGCGACAAAGTATTCCTCGAAACCTGGGTCAAGGTCAAGAAAAACTGGCGGGATAAAAAGCTAGATTTGGCAGACTTTGGGTATAGTAAGAAGGAATATTAAGGCTGAGAGGACAAGTTGGTTGGGGCTTTTCTGATTTCAAAGGTGATGGTTATGGCAGTTACACCTCATTTATTTCTTGATGAAAGCGGACAGCAAAATACTAAAACAATTGTCTTTTTACATGCTTCGGGTTCAAGCGGCAGGATGTGGAGGCATCATGTTGCAAGCTTAAAAAGTGATTTTCATTGCATCACGCTTGACTTACCTGGTCATGGGGAGAGTCATGAGGTAGACTGGACCACTTTTGACGATGTTGCGGAGCTTCTAGTGGAGACGATTAAGAATAGATCTCACGGGAAACCGCACCTAGTTGGTTTGTCTTTGGGTGGCAGTCTCATTTTTAAACTATTAGAGAAGCACTCCGACTTATTTGATCGGGTGATAGTGGATGGGGCAGCCCATCAGCCTATCAAGGGCTATCGTAGAGTCATTGCGGCGGTTTATTTCATGTCGCTGTTTAAGAACACCAAGCTGGCTGCTAATCTGATGACTAAAATGATGCGGGAAGATGGCGTTTCTGAACAAGATTGTCAAACCTTTGTTTCGGATTTACAAAGCGTTTCACGGAAATCCTTTCGGCGTGCCATGTCTCAGGCCAATCTGCTCCATGTTAATTTAGACTTTAGTAATCCTGTCTTTTTTGTTTCAGGGGGTAAGGAGTCAGAGACAATTCACGAGTCACATCAGCTTTTAGCACACACAAACAGTCAGAGTCAATGCGCCTATTATCCTAACAAGGGACATGCTTGGCTCTTTGGTGATGTTGAAAGTCATATCCAGTTAGTCCGGTATTTTTTGCAGGATGATCGATTTCCTGCTACCTTAAGACGATTTGACGATTGAATACAGCCCGTTACCCTTGTTGAGATTTTTATTAGAAAGGTTAGCCAGAAAGGTGTGTGAATCGAACACACCTAGGACTCTGTGAAAGGAAATAACCATTTATCTGGGTGCTGTTACACTGTCAGTAAGGTTCCTACTTTTCTTTGAGTCGCTTAATGGCTTAGTATCTTAGAATGCCCGAATTACCAGAAGTCGAAACCGTTCGGCGGGGCTTGGAAAAGCTTGTTGTCGGCAGGGACATCAAGGCTGTTCAAGTGCGTGTCCCCAAGATGATTAAGACAGATAGGGAGACATTCGCCTTAGACCTGTCTGGTCAGACCATTGAAGCTGTCCGGCGCCGAGGAAAGTATCTGATTTTTGACCTTGGCCGTCAGATCTTGATTTCTCATCTGCGCATGGAGGGGAAATACCTGCTCTTTCCAGCGCAAGTGCCTGAAAACAAGCATTTTCACGTCTTTTTTCAGCTAGATGATGCTTCAACCCTTGTTTATCAAGACGTCCGCAAGTTTGGCACTTTCGAGCTTCTGGCTAAATCAGAAGAAGACCGGTATTTTAGCGCTAAGAAAATTGGTCCTGAACCGACCAAGAAGGATTTTAGACTAGCTCCTTTTGAACGAGCCTTGAAGGCTTCTAACAAGCTGATTAAGCCTCTGCTTTTGGAGCAAAGGCTAGTGGCTGGTCTGGGCAATATTTATGTAGATGAAGTGCTTTGGACAGCCAAGGTTCATCCAGAACGCATGGCCAATACTCTTAAAAAGGCTGAAATCAAGCGGCTTCATGACGAAACCATCCGTATCCTGCAGCTGGGTATTGAAAAAGGTGGGTCCACCATTCGTACTTATAAAAACGCTTTGGGATTGGATGGCACCATGCAGCATTATTTGCAGGTTTATGGTATGGCGGGTCAGCCTTGTCCACGTTGCGGAGAGGCGATTCAGAAAATTCAAGTAGGGGGACGGGGCAGTCATTTTTGTCCTAAGTGTCAGAAAATATGACCAACATCATTGGAATCACAGGAGGCATTGCCTCTGGCAAATCAACGGTCACAGCCTTTTTGCGAGAGCAGGGTTACCCGGTTATCGATGCAGATGCGGTCGTTCATGAATTGCAGGCCAAGGGTGGTAAGCTCTATCAGATTTTGGTGGCTGAGTTTGGTGAGGGCATCTTGCTCAAAGACGGTACTTTAGACAGAGCCAAGCTGGGGCAGGCAGTTTTTGCAGATAGCGACTTGCGTGCTCGTCTGTCCAGCTTGCAGGATCAGATTATCAGAGAAGAGTTGTTGGCTAGAAGGGATGTCCTCAAGCAAGCCGAGGAAGTGGTTTTTATGGATATTCCGCTGCTCTACGAGGCGGATTATAGCGGAGAAGTCGATCAAGTCTGGCTGGTTTATGTCGATAAGGCGCAGCAGTTGGATCGGCTGATGAAGCGCAACGGGTTATCAAGCCAAGATGCGGAAAATCGGTTGGCTGCTCAGCTTTCTTTAGAGGAAAAGCGTGGGCTGGCTGATGTGGTGATTGATAATAGTGGGGCGGTTGAGGCGACCTTGGCGCAGGTGGAGCGGCTTTTGAGGGAGATGAAGGATGGAAGAAGGCAGTAGTTATTGGAAGCAGAATTTGAAGGTGGCCTGGTTAGGAAATTTTCTGACGGGAACCAGTTTTACCTTGGTCATGCCCTTTATTTCTGTTTTTGTGGAAGAGTTGGGTGTGGGGCCTGGGCAGGTGGAATACTATGCGGGGCTTGCGGTATCGGCTAATGCCTTGGCGGCGGCCTTGATGGCGCCTATTTGGGGGAGTTTGGCAGACCGTTATGGTCGCAAGCCCATGATGGTGCGAGCAGCCTTTGCCATGATTTTTACCATGGGTGGTATGGCCTTTGTACCCAATGTTTTTTGGCTGATTGTCCTGCGGATTTTGAATGGGATGTTTACAGGGTATATCCCTAATGCGACGGCCTTAATTGCGAGTCAGGTACCAAAGGACAAGACGGGTTATGCGCTGGGCACTCTATCAACAGGGGCTGTGGCTGGGAATTTGATTGGTCCGACCCTCGGTGGCATCTTGGCCGAGATGTTTGGTGTTCACAATGTCTTTCTCTTAGTCGGTCTCCTCTATCTTCTGGTGGTTCTTTTGACAGTCTTCTTCATTCGAGAGGATTTTGTTCCTGTGAAAAAAGGGGAAGAGATGACGATTTCTCAGGTTTTTGCAGGGGTTAAAGACAAGCAGATGTTGATTGGCTTGTTTATCACGTCCATGATTATCCTAACGGCCGCTCAATCTGTTGTACCTATTTTGACCCTTTATGTCCGGCATTTGGGTCAAGTGGATAATCTGCTTTTTGCAGCGGGCTTGATTATTTCCCTTCCGGGCTTGGCTTCTCTGTTTATGTCGGGGCCACTTGGGAAGTTGGGGGACAGGATTGGCAACCATCGGCTTTTGCTTCTGGCGTTGGCTTACAGCCTTTTAATCAACGTCCTCTGTGCCTTTGCGACCAGTCCTGTTCAATTAGGCTTTCTGCGGTTTATGTACGGTTTTGGTACAGGGGCCTTGCTTCCGTCGGTCAATTCTCTATTGACAAAATTGACCCCCAAGGCTGGAATTTCAAGAATTTTTTCCTATAATCAAATTTTTAACAATATGGGGTCGGTGTTTGGGCCTATGCTGGGGTCAGCAGTGGCGGCCCACTATGGCTATGACTGGGTTTTCTATGTATCGAGCGGTTTGGTCATGGTCAACCTTATTTGGTCTTTTATCAATTTTAGAAAGTATGTGAAAGTCAGGGATATTTAGTGAGAATAAAAATCAATTTGCAATGCTCGGAGTGCGGCAGTAAAAACTACCTAACCAGTAAGAATAGTAAAACCCATCCTCAGAAGATTGAGGTTCTAAAATATTGTCCAAAGGAAAGAAAAGTAACCCTTCATCTTGAAACAAAATAGAATGTATGGTATACTATGGGGAGTTATTGAAGAAAGTGAAAGAAATATGTATCAAGTATTATTAACCACTCTTTTGATTTTATCTGTTATTATTGTCGCGGTGATTTTTATCCAGCCTGCAAAAAACCAGTCCAGCAATGTGTTTGATTCAGGAACTGGGGCGCTTTTTGAGCGTAGTAAGGCGCGTGGCTTCGAGGCTGTGATGCAGCGTTTGACGGCTATCCTTGTCTTCCTCTGGATGCTGGTTGCCATCGGTTTGGTCATCATTTCAAGTAGATAAAAAAAGACTGGGACTTGTTCTTGGTCTATTTTTTTAGTGAAGGAAAATGAAAAAAGAAATTATTACCTATATAGAAGAAGTAGGTCCAGTTACCATGGACCAGCTTGCGGATCAGCTTGGCACTCGGTCTGCCAAGGAGTTTACAGACTTAGTTAAAATCATCTCCAGCATGGAGGCGCGTCGTCAGTTGGTGTTTGACAACCAGGGCAAGATTAGCCTGCCACTGGTTACCAAAGAGAGGAAACGTCCAACCTTGCAGGGTATTTTTCGCGCCCATAAAAATGGCTTTGGTTTTGTGACCATAGACGAGGAAGAAGAAGATCTCTTTGTTAGTCGCGATGACGTGAATTATGCCATCGAAGGGGATCGGGTAGAAATTGTCATCAAAAAAGTAGGAGACAAACTACGTGGAACGGCTGCTGAAGCTCAGGTTATTGACATATTGGACCATGCCCTAAAAACTGCTGTGGGACTGATTGTGGTAGATGAAGACAAGCCAGAGTACGCTGGCTACATTCGCTCAAAAAATCAAAAAATCAGCCAGAAAATCTACGTCAAAAAGTCACCTCTGGTTTTGCAGGGAACAGAAATCCTCAAGGTAGATATTGAAGCCTACCCTTCTAAAAAACGCGATTACTTTATAGCGACCATTCGCGATGTGGTCGGACATAAAGATGACGTGGGCATCGATGTGTTAGAAGTCTTGGAATCCATGGAGATTGGCTCAGAATTTCCGAAAGATGTCTTGGCAGAAGCAGAGCAGGTAGCTGAGTTTCCTGCTCCGAAAGACTATGAGGGACGGCTGGATCTCAGAGATTCCATCACTTTTACCATTGATGGCGCTGATGCCAAGGACTTGGACGATGCCGTTCACATCAAGCAACTGGATAATGGAAACTTGGAGTTAGGGGTTCATATTGCGGACGTATCCTACTACGTCAAGGAAGGTTCAGCCCTTGACAGGGAAGCCCTGCATCGCGGTACTTCTGTCTATGTGACAGACCGCGTGGTACCTATGCTGCCAGAACGCCTATCCAACGGCATCTGTTCTTTGAACCCCCATCTGGATCGGCTGACCCAGTCGGCGATTATGGAAATTGACCCAAAAGGCAAGGTTGTGAACTACTGGCTTGGTCAAACTGTTATCAAAACAACCTTCCGAATGACCTACTCCGATGTCAATGACATGATTGCTGGAGATGAGGAGAAGCTGCATACCTATCAGGCGATTGCCCCAAGTATTTCCTTGATGGTGAAGCTGCATACAACTTTAGAAGCTATGCGCTTGCGCCGAGGAGCCCTCAATTTTGATACCCATGAAGCCAAGATCCTTGTCAACAAGGAAGGCTTGCCAGTGGATATTGTTCTCCGTCAGAGAGGCATTGCTGAGCGGATGATTGAATCTTTCATGCTGGCTGCTAATGAATGCGTTGCGGAACATTTTGCTAGGTTGGATTTACCCTTTATTTATCGGATTCATGAGGAGCCAAAGGTGGATAAGATTCAGAAGTTTATCGACTATGCTTCTACCTTTGGACTGCCTATCTACGGTACCGCCCACTCGATGCGGCAGGAAGCCTTACAGGACATCATGGAGCGAATTAAGGATGAGCCTTATGCAGATGTCTTGAATATGATGCTTTTGCGCTCCATGCAGCAGGCTCGTTATTCGGAGCACAACCATGGTCACTATGGTTTGGGAGCTCAGTATTATACCCACTTTACTAGCCCGATTCGGCGCTATCCTGATCTCTTAGTTCATCGTCTTTTGCGTGAATATGGACAGGTCAGCCAAGAAAAGGTGGAACACTTCAAGAAAACCATTCCAGATATTGCCACTTGGTCGTCTAGCATGGAGCGCCGTGCGGTAGATGCCGAGCGAGCCGTAGAAGCTATGAAGAAGGCCGAGTATATGCAGGAGTTTGTCGGTCAGGAATTTGAAGGCTTGGTGTCTAGCGTGGTAAAATTTGGTCTTTTTGTGGAACTGCCCAATACGGTTGAAGGCTTGATTCATATTACCAATTTACCCGAATTTTACCGCTACAACGAGCGCAATCTGACCTTGCAGGGAGAGAAATCAGGCCGTATCTTCCGCGTCGGCCAGTCCATCCGCATTAAGCTGGTTCGAGCGGATAAGGCAACCGGTGAAATTGATTTTGTTCATGTGCCATCTGATGTAGACGAAATCGGAAGAAGTTCTCAATCGCAACGCCGAACCAAGAGCCATTCCAATCGGGATCGCGATGACCGCTCCGGTCGTGGTCGCGGCAAGAACCATAAAAAAGAAGAGCAGCGTGACAACACGCAGGGGAAATCCAAGAAACAAAAGAAAAAGAAACCCTTCTATAAGGAAGTGGCCAAACAAGTCAAGAAGAAAAAGAAAAGGAGATAAGTATGGCAAAGGGTGAGGGCAAGGTCCTTGCACAGAATAAGAAGGCTCGGCATGACTATACCATCGTTGATACGGTGGAAGCGGGTCTGGTTTTGACAGGAACCGAAATCAAGTCTATCCGTGCGGGCCGCATCAACCTCAAAGATGGCTTTGCTCAAATTAAAAAGGGTGAAGCTTGGCTCCTCAATGTCCATATTGCCCCCTACGATGAGGGCAATATCTGGAATCAGGATCCGACCAGAACGCGCAAACTCTTGCTCCGTAAGAAGCAAATCCAATCTCTGGCTAATGAAGTCAAAGGAACAGGAATGACGCTAGTTCCCCTCAAGGTCTATCTCAAGGATGGTTTTGCCAAGGTTTTGATTGGCCTTGCGAAGGGGAAACACGACTACGACAAGCGAGAGTCTATCAAGCGCAGGGAGCAGGATCGCGATATTAAGCGAACCATGAAGGCTATCAACAGTCGCTAAGAAGTCTATATAGGCTTCTTTTTTATGGAGGTAAGCTAGCTCCTCTCCTCGTTCTCAAATTGAATCGACGATGGTAGGAGGCTATAAAGAAATGGCAGTTGAATTTTAGTTGCAATTCTAACTACATTTCAATAGAATGAAGAGAGAAAGTATGTGGAGGAAGTTCATGACAAATTTAGTAGCCTACAAACGGATGCCTATCTGGAATCAGGAAACGGTGCCCAAGCATTTTCTGACCAAGCACAATACCCAGGTTGGAACGTGGGCAAAAATCAAGGTTTTGAAAGGTCAGCTCAAATTTGAGCCGATCTCAGATGACAATGAGATTTTGGGTGAGTTTTGTTATGAGCCGACAGACGATGTTCCGTTGGTAGAGCCGCAGGCCTGGCATCGGGTGACCTTATTGACAGAAGATACAGAGTTTTTCTTGGAGTTTTTCTGCCGGCCAGAGGATTATTTTGCCAAGAAGTATGGTTTTAGTCGGACGCATTCGGAAGTTTTGGAGGCCTTAGATAGGATTGAACCCTGCAAGGTACTGGATTTAGGCTGTGGCAATGGCCGCAACGCTCTCTTTTTAGCGCAACAGGGATTTGATGTAACGGCTGTTGACAAGGATATTCCAAGTTTAGAAACTCTTTTACAGGTTCGGGATTTGGAAGACTTGGATGTCAAGGCTGGTGTATACGACATCAACTCTGCCAGCTTGGAGCAGGAATATGACTGGATTATTTCGACAGTGGTCTTCATGTTTTTGGAGAAAGAGAAGGTGTCCGCCATTATTCGCAATATGCAGGAGCAGACACGACCGGGTGGCTATCATCTGATTGTGGCGGCTATGGACACCGAGCATCACCCTTGTCCTATTCCCTTCTCTTTTACCTTTAAAGAGGGAGAATTGGTGGCCTACTACGACGATTGGGAACTGATAAAATACAATGAAAATCTTGGTCAGCTCCATAAACGAGATGAAAATGGGCAATTTTTGCAGCTGCAATTTGCGACAATCTTGGCTCGAAAAAAATAAAAGAAATATCAGGAAAACGCTTGCAAGTCGAGCGTTTTTTCGTTACAATAAAGGGGCAAATGGGAAAAGTACTAAACAGGAGTTCAGAAAGGAGAAAGTCTATGAAAAAGACTTTTATTCGGTTAGCGGCGCTAGTTGTGTTGCTATCTTTGCTTCCCTTCCAATCGGCTCAGGCCTGTGCGGCTTTCATCATTGGTAAGGGCTTGACAACGGATGGTTCCGTTCTCTTTGGACGGACAGAGGACTACCCGTACCCCCCTACTAACGGAGCTCACAATAAGAACTATATTGTGAACCCCGCTAGAGATTACGCCAGCGGAGAGTTGCTGGTAGATGAAACCTTTGGTTTCACTATCGAGCATTTGGCGCATGAATACAAGTATACCTCTACTCCAGATGCGGCGCGTGGCGATGGCTCAAATGGAAACTATGGCGCTCACGGTTTCAATGAGCATGGTGTTTCCATGACCGCTACGGTTACAGCTATTCCAAATAATAAGGTCTTGGCTATTGACCCCCTTGTCACTTCTGGCGGCTTGGGTGAGCCAATTCTGATTGACTATGTTTTGCCACGAGTAAAAACAGCACGAGAAGGAATCGAGTTGGTAGCCAAAACGATTGATGAAAAGGGTTCTGCCGAAGGCAACATCATCATGATTGCAGATAAGAATGAACTCTGGTATATGGAAATTCTCTCAGGTCATCAATATGTTGCCATTAAATTCCCAGAAGACAAGTATGCTGTCTTTGCCAACACCTATTACCTAGGTCACGTTGACTTTACAGATACAGAAAACGTTATTGCCTCAAAAGATGTTGAAAAAGTAGCCAAAGATGCCAACAATTATGTTGAAATCGACGGCAAATTCCACATTGCTAAATCCTATGGACCAGAAAACTACGCAGAAGGTGACCGTTCGCGTACTTATGCAGGGATTACCCTCCTAGACCCGCAAACCTCAGTTACCTACGAGGACAGCGTTTATGACCTCCTGCGCTCACCAACCGATCCAAACAAGCGTTACAGCCTGCAGGATGTCTTTGCCTTCCAACGCAACCGCTTTGAACACCTGCCACAATTTCTGCCAGATGACCTGATTGGTAAAATTAAGCAGGGCGATGATGGTTCTCAGGATCAACCAGCGGATGTTACTTACAAATACCCTCTGGGTAACGAAAACGTTATTGATGCCCATGTTTACCAAATCAAGGATAGCCTGCCTTCTGCCTTCGGTGGGATTGTCTGGTTGGGATTGGGTCAAACCCGCAATACACCGTATGTGCCATTCTACGGTATTGTGACAGATACCTATGATGCCTTCAAGAACCGTAGCGCAACCTACGACACCAACTCTTGGTATTGGACTGTTCAAAACATTGACAAGATGGCGATTAACAATCCAGATGTCTTTGGTAGAAGCATTTTGGAAAAATGGCAAGCCCTAGAAGAAGAATGGATTGCGAACCAAGCTTATCTTGATAGCCAATATGCAGGCCTGTCAGAAGAAGCTGCCATCGGTTTGGCAGATCCAATCACCAATGACACACTGGCTCGTTCTGAAAAAATCTTCCAGCAACTCAAGGCCGTAGAAGCGGAAATGATTGCTAAGCTCAAAGAAGTAGAAGATGCTAAGAACAATCCAGTTACCAGCCTGACAGATACTGCGACAGGTGTTACAGTAGCCAATCCGCATCTAGCTGGCTTGGAGCTATCTGTTACCAAACTAGATAGTGTCAAAGCTCTCGAAGGCCAAGACCATGAAGCCTATGATATTCGCCTTGCTAAAGCTTCTAACAAGGAAGCTGTTACACAGGTAGAACCTACAACAGTTACCCTTCCAGTGAAGGCACTTGATCAAGTGGATAAGGTTTACTATGTCAACGAAGCAGGGGAATTGCAAGCACTTGACTTTACAGGCGATGCAGAGAAGAAAACCGTAAGTTTTGTAACCAACCACTTCTCCATTTACGCAGTTGCCTATAAAGCAGCTCCAGTTCCACCAACTACAACAGAAACAACAACGACCACAGCACCAACTACAACAGCAGGGGGAACAACCACTACGAAACAAAACCCTACCACGACAGTTGAAACACCAACCACCACTACTGATAATAAGGGTGGCGGAAAGAAATTCTTGCCAAGCACTGGTGAGCAAATCAGCCTTGTTCTGATTGGTCTTGGAGTAATCGGCTTAGTAGCAGCCTTCTTCATCCTTCGATCTAAAAAGAGAGATGAAAAATAAGTCTAAATGACGAGAGAGAAGTTCGCTTCTCTCTTTTTAGAATAAATTTGTTTACAAATGTAGTCAAAAAAGCTATAATGATTACAAATGTAGACGAGAAGGAGAAGCTATGAGAAAAGAAAGTTATCGAGTAGCAGGAATGACCTGTGCTTCCTGCGCCATGGCAATCGAAAAAGCCATCGGTAAAATGGACGGTGTGACAGAAGTAACGGTCAATCTAGCGACAGAAGAAGCAAGTCTTGTTTTTGATGAAAGCAAGGTGAGTGAAGAGATGATTGCCCAAGCAGTGACAAAGGCCGGGTATGAACTGGTGGAAGAAAGAGTGGAGGAAAGGTATAGTATCGAAGGAATGACCTGTGCTTCCTGTGCCATGGCAGTCGAAAAAGCCATCAGCAAATTGGCAGGTGTTAAGCAGGCCAGTGTCAATCTGGCCACAGAAACACTTTGGCTTGTTTACGATCAAAAGCAACTGAACTCAGGACAAGTGATAGCAGCCGTAGAAAAGGCTGGCTACCACGCTCTAGTCCAAGAAGTGAGCTTGCCTGCAGAAAGTCAGGAAGAGAAAAAAGTCCAGCATATCAAAGAACTATGGCAACGGTTTGTCTGGTCTGCTGTCTTTACTCTGCCTCTCCTTTATATCGCGATGGGACCTATGCTGCCTTTTGGCGGTCTGCCCTTGCCAGGTTTTCTTCACCAGCCAGTCAACTTTGCTCTGGTGCAACTCTTTTTGGTCTTACCAGTCGTTTACTTGGGGCGCTCATTTTACCAGACAGGTTTTCGCACGCTTTTTCAGGGGCATCCCAATATGGACTCGCTGATTGCCATAGGAACTAGTGCGGCGCTCTTACAAGGCCTTGTGATGACCTACCTCTTGCTAACAAATCAAGTTGACTTGGGTCACGGTGGCCATCCAGAATTGTATTTTGAGTCGGCAGCAGTGATTCTCGCCCTGATTACCCTAGGCAAGTATATGGAGGCTGTTTCTAAGGGAAAAACCTCAGAGGCCATCAAGCACTTGCTCAATCTGGCACCTAAAACAGCCCGTGTCCTTCGCTCAGGTCAGGAAATGGAAATTCCTCTGGAGCAGGTTCGAGTAGGGGATAGTATCTTGGTGCGACCAGGAGAAAAAATTCCTGTTGATGGAGAAATCACAGAAGGCAGCTCCACAGTGGATGAGTCCATGTTAACAGGGGAAAGCCTTCCTGTTGCCAAGACAGTTGGAGATATGGTCGTCGGTGCTTCGATCAATAAAAACGGATCGTTTCGCTTTACAGCCACTAAGGTAGGTCAAGATACGACGCTGGCACAAATCGTCAAACTTGTCGAAGAGGCCCAAGGCTCCAAGGCCCCTATTGCCCAACTTGCAGACCGAGTATCTGCGGTCTTTGTACCAGTCGTCATGACCTTGGCAGCCCTTTCTGGACTAGCCTGGTGGCTGCTGGGGCAGGAGTCATGGATTTTTGCACTTTCCATTACCATTTCTGTCCTCGTCATCGCCTGCCCTTGTGCCCTCGGACTTGCCACACCAACTGCTATTATGGTGGGAACTGGTAAAGGGGCAGAAAACGGCCTCCTCTTTAAATCAGGCCCTGCTCTTGAGGGCTTGGAGAAGGTGGACACGATTGTATTTGATAAGACAGGCACCATTACTCAAGGACAGCCCCTTGTGACGGACGTGCTTCTTTTTGCAGATGCGACAGAAGAAGAAATTCTCCAATTGGCGGCCAGTGCAGAGCAGTTTTCAGAACATCCCCTAGGTCAAGCCATACTTGACTCGTGCAAACAAGCGGATCTCCCCCTGCTTGCAGCCAGTGATTTTCAGGCTCTTCCAGGGCGAGGGATTCTGGTGACCATAGCAGAGCAGACTGTTCGTTTGGGCAATGCCAAGCTGATGAAGGAAGCAGGACTTGCATTCAGTCAGGCAGAAGCTGCCGCCCGGACCTTAGCTGCTCAAGGCAAAACCCCGATTTTTCTTGCCAGAAATCATCAGTGCTTAGGCCTAATTGCAGTGGCTGACCCGATTAAGGAAACCAGTCGCTCAGCCATCAAGGCCCTGCACAAAATGGGCTTGCGTTTAGTCATGTTGACCGGTGATAATCAGACTACCGCTCAGGCCATCGCGGAACAGGTTGGTCTAGATCAAGTCATCAGCGAGGTGCTGCCTGAAGACAAGGCCCGTCAAGTTAAAAAACTCCAAGAAGCAGGCCAGAAAGTAGCCATGGTTGGCGATGGCATCAACGATGCTCCAGCTCTGGCTCAGGCAGACGTTGGACTGGCTATCGGTTCAGGAACAGATGTTGCAATTGAATCAGCCGATGTAGTCCTGATGCGCAGTGACCTCATGGACGTGCCGCGAGCAGTTGGCCTTAGTCAAGCAACCATGCGGACCATTAAGCAAAACCTCTTCTGGGCCTTTGCTTACAATATATTAGGTATTCCGATTGCGATGGGCCTTCTGTATCTGCTAGGTGGCAGCCTTCTCAATCCCATGTTTGCAGGAGCGGCCATGAGCCTCAGTTCTGTATCTGTTGTACTGAACGCTCTGAGATTAAAGAGAGCCAAGGTGTGATGGGAAAATAATCACAAGCCTTCTGTTGGCATTTCTATCTCAAAACGCTTACAATGTAGGTAGCATAAAAAAGGAGATTGCAATGACAACATTTATCGGAAAAGAGGTGACCTTGATTGGCCCTCGTTTGCAAGTGGGAGATCAAGCCCCAAACTTTATCCTGACGGCCAATGACTTGAGTGTAAAAAGTCTCAAGGATTTTGGCAGAAAGAAAAAGGTCATCAGCGTCGTGCCATCTATTGACACAGGCATCTGTGATAGCCAGACCCGCCGTTTCAATCAGGAATTGACGGCCGACCAAGACACAGTTGTTATTACGGTTTCCGTTGACCTGCCCTTTGCTCAAAAACGTTGGTGTGCGGCAGCAGGACTAGAAGGAGCAGAAACCCTATCTGACTATTATGACCATGCCTTTGGCAAGGCCTACGGCCTGCTCATGCGGGAATGGAACCTGTTAGCCCGGGCTGTTTTTGTCCTAGACGCAGCCAATCGCATTACTTATTTAGAATACTTGGACAATGTAAATGAACATCCAAACTATGAAGCTGCCCTTGAGGCGGTAAGACAACTCTAGGATGTCGGTAACGAAAAGAGGTTGGACACTGCGTTCAGCCTCTTTTCGTTTCTGAAAGAAAAAGTTTCAAGGGCAAAAGCCGTTGCCGTCCATTGCTCGGCCCTACTCAAAGCTGCACCTCTACTCATCCTAGATGAAGCGACGTCATCAGTGGATACGCGGATAGAGGAGCTACTGCAAAAGGCTATGGTGGGGGCTCCTTCATCATTGCCCACCGCCTCTCACCATCAAGAATGCAGATTTGATTTTGGTCATGAAGGAAGGCAATATCATCGAGCAGGGAAATCATGATGAATTGATGAAACAACAAGGTTTCTATGCCGATCTCTATAACTCTCAATTTGTGGAAGACGAGGACGAAGCTGGCTAAAAAAGTAGAAAAACAACAGATGAATCTGGGGTTCCATCTAGAATCCTAAGGATATTTATGGTAAAATAGACAGTGACAAGAATACCTTATTCAAAAAATATCTGAGGAGGTGAGGGGTATGCTTCTTCAAGAAGCTCAACGGTTGATAGACCATCTTCAGCAGTGTTTTCAGGCCATGCCCAAAAAGGGAACAGGAGATGAACTGGCCTTTCAAGAGGCACTAGCATCCACCCTTTCTCTTTTGGCAAGACAGACAGACTGTACCAATACGGTTTTGATAGGTTTAGAGAAGTTTTACCAGCGATCCAGTTTTTTGATTGGCTTGACCAGTCTGGATTTGGATGAGTCCACCTATCAGGCCTTTAGGCAATATGATTACTTTCATACGGCAACTGTAAAACCAGAATTGGCCTTGTATGGGCCGACAGTCCTGTTCTAGTTTGGAGGTGTTCAATCATGATGTTCTTAGATCCAAAGGGAAAGGAAGTTGAGGTTTGGGAGATTGGTTCTGAGCCACAACCTGATTGGGTGCGAGAAGCTTTTGCCATTCAAGCCTTTCAATGGCTGGATGACAATTTGCGCATCCTCATGCCCATTCTTCAGCGAAACTGGCTTTTCAAGGGCGATTGTTGGGGCTACGGCATCTACCAGATTGGTAAGAAGGGGGATGTCATTGATCGAACCAACGGCAAACTATTATCGCAACGCGCCTTTCAAACCAAATATACTGTTAAATAGAAACAGAGTTGCTTTGCTTCGCAGTTATATAACACCCGCTTTAGGGTGTTTTTAAGTCTTTTTTTGATAGTATGATATAATGAAGGCACTTACAGAAGGGGAGTAAGCACATGACAAAATCTATTTATGGGCCCTATGGGGATTACCTGCCAGCGATTATTGAGGATTTGAGCCAGCGGATTCATCTGGCCAATCAGACCTGCAAGCAGGAAACGGGCTTCAAGCTTTTTGAGCATTTTATCGCCCGTGTAAAAACACCTGAGTCAATGGCAGACAAGTGTCAACGCAAGGGGCTGCCCCTGACAGCTCAATCAGCCCTAAAGGGGATTCGAGATGCAATTGGTCTTCGTATCATCTGCGGATTCGTTGATGACATCTATAAAACAGTGCAGGTGATAAAGGAATTGGAAGGGGTGTCGGTATACAATGAAAAGGACTTTGTTTTTCAGGCTAAGCCCAATGGTTACCGCAGTTACCACTTGATTGTAGAAATTGAAACGCCCTATGAGGATTGTCTAGGCAATCAGCCTGGGACCTATTTTGCGGAAATCCAAATCCGTACCATCGCGATGGACTCTTGGGCAAGTCTGGAACACCAGATGAAATACAAACAGGACATCAAGAACCCTGAGCGGCTGGTCAAGGAATTAAAACGGTGTGCAGATGAGCTGGCTTCCTGTGATTTGAGTATGCAAACCATCCGAAATTTGATAGCAGAAAGTGGTGAGTAGATGACCTTGAAAATACTATTAGCAGAAGATGAAGAACAGCTTTCCCGTGTCTATGCCGCAGCCCTAACCCACAAGGGGTTTGAGGTAACTCAGGCCTTCAATGGACAAGAAGCCGTTGACTGCGCTCGCAATCAGGTTTTTGATGTCATGATTTTGGACATTATGATGCCTGAAAAGACAGGTTTGGAAGCTCTCCGTGAAATCCGTTCGGCTGGGAATCGAACCCATGCCATTATGCTGACAGCCATGGCAGAGCTAGAAGATAAGGTGACAGGTCTTGATGCAGGAGCAGATGACTACCTGACAAAGCCTATTTCTCTCAAGGAATTATTGGCTCGGATGGACTCACTCAGCCGTCGCCTCAATCAGTTTAGCGGGCAAATTCTGGAGGTGGGTTCGGTCAAGTTGGATGTGTTCCAGCAGGAGATTTCCGTAAAAAACGCAATACGGTTGGCAGGTAAGGAGACCAAGCTGATGGAATTTTTCATCCTCAATAAAGATAAGCCCCTGTCTACTCAGGAAATCTTTAACCATGTTTGGGGCCGGGATAAGGAAGGAGATGTTGATCTGGGCTATGTCTACATCTACGTTTCCTATCTGCGGCAAAAACTTCGGGCCATTCATGCCGACATCGAAATCATCGGTGAAGACGGAGGGGACTATTGTTTGGTAGAGGTAGGTGATTGATTATGCTTCGTAAAATTCGTCTACAATTTATCCTCATTGCCTCAGTGGCGGTAACGGTTATCTTGATTGCCTTTGCTGGCGTTCTCAACTCTGCCCGCTACATTCAGAACAATAGTGAGATTGAACTGATTTTGAACCTTCTTTCTGAGAATGATGGGCAGCTGCCTGCTGGTTCTGAACTAGCCAAGGCCTTGACGGGCAGCCATCTGACTGTCAATCGGGCAGAACACCTTAGTTATTTTAGTTATGTGCTGGATGGGGAGGGCGCTATTCTCTCCAGTGATATGACCCGCAATCAGTCCTTGACAGAGGAAGGTCTGAATGACTTCAAGGAAGCGCTAGAGTCAGCTGAATCATCCAGCATCATCTACTACGATGGTCGCTATTATGCCCACAGGGAAACGACTGCCACAGCTTCAAACAGCTTGGTTGTGGTTTTGGACATTAGTCATTACATTGACGAGCGAACTGAGCTGTTTGAAACCTCCTTCCAAATGTCGGCTTACAGTCTCATCTTCTTTGTCGTTGTTGTCTTTATCTTTTCAGGTTGGGCCATCAAGCCTTATGTAGAAAACGCGGAAAATCAGAAACGGTTCATCACCAATGCTGGCCATGAATTAAAGACCCCCTTAGCCATTATTTCAGCCAATACAGAAATGCAAGAGTTACTGGATGGGGAAACAGAGTGGAGTCGGTCAACAAAGGCCCAGGTTCAGCGTTTAACAGGGCTTATCAATCAGATGGTCACCTTAGCCAAATTGGAAGAACAACCAGATGTAGCCTTATCAGAATTAGACTTTTCTCGCATTGTGCAGGATGCGGCAGAAGACTTTAAGGCAGCCCTTATCAAAGATGGGAAGGCGTTTGAGTTGGACGTAGCACCGGATGTCCTCGTCAAGGGTGAGGAAAAGTCGCTCTTTGAGTTGGTAACCATTCTGGTAGACAACGCGACCAAGTACTGTGACCCTGAAGGGAAGGTGACCGTTCGTCTGTCAAAAACTCCCTTGAAAAAAGCAAATCTTGAAGTGGCCAACACCTACCAAGCTGGAAAGGGAATTGATTACAGTCGTTTCTTTGACCGTTTTTACCGCGAAGACAGCTCCCATAACAGCCGAGTGTCCGGCTATGGCATTGGTCTGTCGATGGCCCAGTCTATGGTTCGACTTTTTAGAGGAAAAATTTCCGTTCACTACAAAGACGATACAATCACCTTCAAGGTTGTGTTGTAAAGAAGGGGTCAAAATGACCAATTGATTACACTTAGCGAGTCAGTCCGCCTGACTCGTTTTTGTATATAGTTTTGATTTAAAGAGTACACCCCCTGCTACACTAGTAAAGCAAGGAGGAAAACAGTGAAGAACATCATTAAGCACTACCAAACCCAAGGAAACATCACCATCGGCTACGCCCGCGTCAGCTCCGCTGATAATCGCCAGGAGCTGGGGCTAACTGTCCAAAAGGAGGCCCTCAGCTTCTGCGACAGACTCTACATCGAAAAAGAATCAGGAGGCAACCAAGAACGGCCATAGTTACAAAGAGCGCTAACGCTCGCCAAGGCCTGCGCCAACCAAGGCATAGAAACCAGCCTAGTCGTCTATAAGCTAGACCGCCTGACCAGAAAAATGCTTCACCTCTCCGCCCTCATCGCAGACCTGACCAGTCATCACATCCGCCTCCAATCCCTTCACGAACAGATTGAAACGGATTCCCTGACAGGTAGGTTCTTCTGCCTCATGCTGGGCTATGTGGCAGAATGGGAGCTTCAAGCTATTTCAGACCGCACCAAGGACGGACTGCGCAAGGCCAGAGAACGCGGAGTCAGACTGGGTAACAAGGGCCTGCCCAAAACCAAGCAAAGGCAGATTATTCGCTCCTATCTCAAGCAAGAAATGCCCATCCGAGAGATGGCCGACCAGTTCCATATTTCCACCGCCACCATTTACAGCGTTCTAAGGCGCAACAATATCCGAATAAACCGCAAAATGAACCTAAAAATGGTTGACAAAAGTTGGAAAAAATAGTAAATTAAAAACGTAAAATTGTTTTAGCAGACGTTCGTTTGGTAAAACAATCAAAATCATCTATAACAAATAGTCAAAATGCTGATTTGACGGGGTTTTTGAGGCCTTGTCGAGTCGGCATTTTTTTGATTTTTCGATGTTTTAGTTAACGAACGTTAACTAAAACACGCACAAACCCTATTGTAGCAGGAGTTTTGAGGGGGTTGGGGATTAGGAAAAAGCAGAAAATAAGGATAGATATTGATAAAATTATAAAAATGTCATACACAACTTCAAGTTGATAGAAGTCGTCATTGCTCAACTCCTATCAAGCACATTCAAAAGAAGTTGAAGATAAATTAGTTTGTCTTGGGCTTTTTGTGCTTGATGGGAGTTTCTTTTTTAAATTATAGAGAAAGGGAAGCGCCCGTGAGGGCGCTGTGGTGAAAACCATGAAAAATAAAAAAGCCCTCGCGGGCGTATTGTTGTCAGTAGGTCTAGCTGGGGGGATTGTTGCCCCAGCGGTTGCATCAAAGTTTGACGCGACTACCCCTGTTGTTTATGCGCAGGAGCAGACGACAACAACAGTTACGGTCGGTCATTTTATAGAGGGGAAAGGAACAATAAATAGAGAAGTCTACTCGCTTGCTCCGGGCGAGAGTATGACTGTCGCTAGACTCAATGAGTATGAGTTGATTGAGTGGTCGTATTGGGGAGAGCGTAGCTCTGCTATTCTCTCGTCAGGGACGTCAAATTCCGTAACCATAGAATATGATCAGGCGTTGGCTGTTTCAGGAATTCATGTGCTTTTTATGTATCAGGCACCAACCACCGAAGCTCCAACGACTGAAGCTCCGACTACGGAAGCACCAACCACGGAAGCTCCGACCACGGAAGCTCCGACCACCGAAGCACCAACGACCGAAGCACCAACGACCGAAGCACCAACGACCGAAGTGCCAACCACCGAAGCTCCGACTACGGAAGCTCCGACTACGGAAGCACCAACCACAGAAGTTCCAACGACTGAAGTGCCAACTACTGAAGTTCCAACGACTGAAGTAGCAAGCACTGAGGCTCCAACTACCGAGGTTCCAACCACCACTGAAGTGCCAACCACCGAAGCTCCGACTACGGAAGCACCAACCACAGAAGTTCCAACGACTGAAAGCCAAAAAGCGACCATTTCCTTTGACCTAGCAGGCGGAAGTCTTAACGGTCAAACAGGAACGGTGGCTCTAGAGGCTAAGGTGGGTGAAACAATCACCCTGCCTGAAGCACCAGTGAAGGAAGGCCATACTTTCCTTTACTGGAAAGGGTCTGTCTATAAGGCTGGGGCTCAGTACGTCGTGACAGGTCCTAAGACCTTCACAGCGGTGTGGGAGCCGGTAGCTGCACCGACCACCACAACAACTTCTGCAAGCAAAACGCCTAAGAAAATCCTGCCAGCAACAGGGGAAGCAAGCTCTCTTTTAAGTCTGGCTGGACTTGGCCTTGCTGGTTTCGCTGGATTCCTAGGATTTAAACGCAAACAGAACTAAAGTAACCTATAATCACTGCTCTATCTTTATAAGGTAGGGCAGTTTTTTTACATAAAAATAAGAAAGGGGATTAACCTGAGTAATATCCATCACAACCACCCAGAACAAAGAATAAACAGCACGCCAATCTCTTTTTGTTCGTATCAATAGAAATATTAAAACGTGGTATAATAGTCAATGAACAGTAAGGTCGTTTTTAAGCAGTTAATTGTGCAGTCAAAAGCAGAATAGGAGGCAGCTTGTGGCTTTTATCGAGGTGAAAAAGAGTTCAAAATTTTATCAGATGGGCGATACCGTCATTGCCGCCAATAAGGAGATAAGCTTTGAGATTGAAAAGGGAGAGCTGGTGATTATTCTAGGCTCATCCGGAGCAGGAAAATCAACCCTCCTCAATATTTTGGGTGGAATGGATACCAATGATGAGGGGCAGGTGCTGATTGATGGGGTGGATATTGCCCAGTTGAGCAGCAAGGAGCTGACCAATTATCGAAGGGATGATGTGGGCTTTGTTTTTCAATTTTACAATCTAGTTGCCAACCTCACCGCCAAAGAAAATGTTGAATTGGCTGCTGAAATTGTCAAGGATGCCATGGATGCTGAAGCTATTTTGGAACAAGTTGGTTTGGGGCATCGGCTTCACAATTTTCCTGCCCAACTTTCAGGCGGTGAACAGCAGCGGGTTTCCATAGCCA
The DNA here is from genome assembly GCF_018137985.1 of Streptococcus oriscaviae. Lineage (NCBI taxonomy): Bacteria > Bacillati > Bacillota > Bacilli > Lactobacillales > Streptococcaceae > Streptococcus > Streptococcus oriscaviae. Next base: position 2,069,792 of record NZ_CP073084.1, read on the forward strand.
GAGCCGTTGCCAAAAGACCTAAAATCTTACTCTGTGATGAACCGACCGGGGCCTTGGATTACCAAACGGGCAAACAAGTCCTTCAAATCTTACAGAATATGGCTCGTAAGCAAGGAACAACGGTCATCATCGTGACCCACAATAGCTCGCTTGCGCCGATTGCAGACAGGGTAATCCGCCTGCGAGATGCCCAGGTATATACGGTTGAGTGCAATAGCCAACCGCAGTCTATTTCAGATATAGAATATTAGAGGCGACTATGGCAAAGAAAATCTATTGGAAAGATGTTGGCAGTGCTTTTTTCTCTTCCAAGGGGCGGTTCTTCTCTATCTTCAATCTGATGATGATTGGCTCCATGGCCCTGATTGGTCTCAAGGTTACTTCGCCCAATATGCAGCAAACTGCCCAAGCCTATATTGAACAAACAAATGGTATGGATTTGGCAGTGATGTCTGATATGGGGCTGAGCAAAGAAGACCAGAAAGAGTTAGATGGGATAGAAGGTGCCCATGTTGAATACGGCTACCTGAAGGATGTCACACTTGATAAGACTGGTCAGGCAGTCAGACTCTTTTCAGAGAGCCAGTCTATCTCCTTACCTCAGGTTTTATCAGGACGCTTGCCTTCCAATCAACAGGAAATCGCTCTTTCTCAGAGTTTGAGTTCTGACTACCAGATTGGAGATCAGATACAATTTCTGGAGTCGGACAAGTCCAGCAAGGTTCTCAAACAAACCAGCTTTAAGGTGACGGGATTTGTAGCCTCTTCAGACATTTGGGGGCAGTTGATTATGGGAGCTTCGAGTGCGGGTTCTGGTCAGTTGGCAGCTTATGGCTACGTTGATCCAAGTGTTTTTGACTCTCCTGTCTATATGATTGCCCGTATCCGTTATGATGATTTGGCTGGTCTGCCTTACTACCAGTCAGCATACAAGGATAGGCTCTCTGCGCACCAGAAGGAGCTAGATAAGTTGCTGGCTGATAATGGCAATCAGCGGCTGAAACAGATAAAAGCAGAAGCTCAAACAGAGATTAAGGAAGGGCAGTCAGAAATTGAGCAAGCCCAGATAGAACTAGCTGATGGCCAAGGTCAGCTTCAATCCAGTCAGGCTGATTTAAAAGAAGCCCAGAACAGTCTGGCTCAGGCTCAGCTTCAACTTGCACAAAAATGGGCTGAGCTTGAAGAAGCACAAGCCCAGCTTACACTCAACAAAGAAAAGCTTGATCAGACCAAAGCCGAATTGGACAGACGCAAGCAGCAGTTGGATGAAACCGAGAGCTTCTTTGAGGTTACCCAGTCGGAGTTGGATGGAATGGCCAGTCAGCTTGCCCAAGCCAAAAGTCAATTGGAGGAAACCAATCGGGCCCTATCGCAAGAAGGAGCAGCCCTATCGGCAGCGCAGGCTAAATGGTATCAAGCCCAGCAAGCCCTGAATCACGACATTGAAAATCGCTTAGTTGTAGGTGAAACCTTGGCAGACCACCCTGACCTTCTTGCAGCTCAAGAAGACTTGGATAGGGAGAAAGCAGGTTTGGATCAGGCCATGGCAACCTATCAACAGGCACATGAGGCGTATCAGGCCGGCTACGGTCTATATGAACAAAAAGAGCGTAGCTACCAGAAGGGATTGGCAGATTACCAAGAAGGCTATGCCCAGTACCAAAAAGGTCTGACAGACTATGAACTTGGCTATGCCCGCTATCAGGAAGGGCTGTTAGCCTATCAAGAAGGACTTGCCCGTTCCCAACAAGGGGAGCAAGAACTCCAGAGTGCTCAAGAAGAACTGACTCGTCAAGGGAATCAGTTACAGGCTGCTAGCCGCCAACTGGAGCAGGCTCAGACCGACTTTGATGAAAAGAAGGGGCAGGCAGAACAAGAGATTGCTCAGGCTAAAGATGAGCTGAATCAGGCCCAATCTGACTTGAGTCAATTGGCGACACCATCTTATCAAACCTACACCAGAAGCAGTCTACCGGGAGGAGAAGGCTTTACTACCTACGACAATGCGACAGACAGTGTGTCGGCGGTGGGCAATGTCTTTCCGCTTGTCTTATATCTGGTGGCAGCTTTAGTAACCTTTACGACCATGACCCGATTTGTTGACGAAGAGCGAACCAAGGCTGGGCTTCTCAAGGCCTTGGGCTACACCGATCGTCAGATTATCGCTAAGTTTGTTCTCTATGGTCTTGGCTCAGCCTTAGCAGGAACTGTGGTTGGGATTGTGGCAGGCAATTTTCTTCTATCTCCGATGATCAGCTCTGTGATTTCTTCCAGTACAGTCATCGGTCGTGTTCAGCTCTATTTTTATCCCTTCTGGACCGTGATGGCCCTTGTTTTAGCTCTGGTATCTGCGGTTCTTCCAGCCTATCTGGTTGCGCGCAAGGAATTGTTGGAAAAACCAGCCTACCTTTTGTTGCCTAAGCCTCCAGTGGCGGGCTCCAGTATCCTGTTGGAGAAGCTGCCCTTTATCTGGGAGAGATTGAGCTTTGCCCATAAGGTGACTGCTCGCAATATTTTCCGCTACAAAAAACGGATGTTCATGACCATCTTTGGTGTAGCAGGAACCGTTGCCCTTCTCTTTGGCGGCTTGGGGATTCACTCGTCCATTTCCGGCGTGGTAGATACCCAGTTTGGCGACATCATCCATTATGATATGATTGTGGTGGAAAATAGCAGAGCGGCTCAGGAAGACCAGCAAGAGCTGGAGGAAGCCTTGACTTTGGAGCAGGTCACTACCAAGCAGCCTGTGGTCTTTGAAAGTCTGGATGCTGAAGAAGTAGGTGTGACCCTCAATCTGTTGGCCAGCAATCAATCAGATATCGGCGGCCTTCTTTCCCTACGACAAGCAGGAAATGGTCAGACCATAGAGTTGCCAAAGAAAGGCGCGATTCTAACAGAAAAAATAGCTCAACTTTACGACGTAACTGTCGGAGATGCTATTTCCTTAACCATAGCTGGAAAAACAGTGCAGGTTGAGATTGCTGGTATTGCAGAAATGTATGCTGGCCACTTTATTTATCTCTCCTCGGACTACTATGAAGCGTTAACAAACCAGCCCTATCAAACAAATGCCTACCTACTCCAGCTACGCAATAGAAGCAGCGAAAAGATTGAAAAGATAGCCAGTCAACTCTTTGCCCTCAAGGGAGTGGTGGCACTTGTTCAAAATACCTCTCTGATTTCTATGCTGGAAACAGTAGCGGAATCGCTCCAGTCTATCATGGTCATCCTCATCGTCTTATCCACCCTGCTCGGCTTAGTCATCCTCTATAACCTAACCATCATCAATGTGGCTGAACGGATTCGTGAACTTTCAACCATCAAGGTACTGGGTTTCCATCATCAAGAAGTCACCCTCTATATCTACCGAGAAACAATCGTTCTTTCCCTCGTTGGAATGCTGCTTGGTCTTGGTGGCGGCATCTTGCTCCACCGGGTTCTGCTTCAAATCATCGGCTCAGTCAATATGATGTTTAAACCAGAAGTGACAATAGGGGTCTACCTGATTCCTATCCTTGCTATCATTGTGATACTGGCCCTATTGGGCTGGTATGTCAATCGCAAACTGCGCAAAGTAGACATGCTAGAAGCCCTAAAGTCAGTGGATTAACCTTTCTCATAAAAAGCGGTCAGACCAAGACGGTTCAAACTTGGTTTGGCCGTTTTTGGCGTTTTTGATTCTCTTTCTTTTTGGGGAGGAATGGTTTATAATAGAGTAAAATTTTTTCAGGGAGGAAGCATGAAAAAAATCAGTGATTTAGGTCTAACCGGTAAAAAACTGCTTAACCAAGGGAGTATTTTACTGATAGCGGGCTTGACCCTCATTGTGACTGGGGTTTGGCTGCCTATGCTGGCTATTCGCTTGGCCCTCTACGGTATTTTCTTCCTATCCTTGTTTGAACTGGTCATGCACCTATTGAAAAAGAGCAAGTCATCAGAAAGTATCCTTGTCTTAATAGGAAAGACCCTGCTTTTTGCCTTTTTGGCGGGCGCCGATCTAGCGGTTCAGCTCCCCATCTATCTGATGGCCATCTTCATCGGTTTTTATCAGCTTTTGACTGCAGTTGTGAATGTTATTACCTACATCCTCTACCGCAAGGATGGGGTGCGTCCGCGGATTCGTTTTTTAATGGATGGTATTTGGCTCTTAGCCATTTCAGTCCTTTCCTTCTTTTCCACCCAAGCTCACCTAACCTTACAGGCCGGTCTTGTAGGAGCTTACTTGGTACTCTATGGTCTGACCAATATTCGGGATGGATATTTCTTTGAACAGGCGCTTGAAAAGCAGGATTTACGGCGACATATTCGCATCCCCCTCCCCTTGTTTCTTGCAGCCCTTTTGCCGCGGGTTACCCTCCAGCGTCTCAATGACTTCTTGGCAGTCCATGAAGAGGGAACAGCCGCGGATGCCTATAATCGTTTCAAACAGGTGGCATCCGAGCCAGTCCTAGAAGTCTTTGTCCATGTCAAAGAAAGCGGTTTTGAAGCGGTTGGGCATGTTGATTTGAATTACAAGGGAACGGTCTATGGCTATGGTTCCTATGATATTGCTTCTGGACGCTTGGGCGGCAGCATCGGGGATGGTGTTCTTTTCCAAGTAGAACGAAATGCCTATATTGATTTTTGTAACAGAGAAGGCATGACCATGCTAGCCTACCAAATTCAGCTGGACGAGGAACAACAGGTAGCTATCGAGGAGCGCTTGGAAGAGTTGCACCAACTCTTGTTGGGCTGGCAGCCATCAGCGGAGCCTCTGGTAAAGGGAGCCGATGGAGGACTTCAAGCCAACTATACCTACCGTATGCAGGCGGCAACAGGTGTGCGATTCTATAAGTTTAAAAAATCTAAGTTCAAGACCTATTTTGTTCTATCAACCAACTGCGTGCTCTTGGCAGACTGGGTGGTAGGTCAGGCAGGTACAGATATCTTGGGAATCCGAGGTTTTATCGCACCGGGAACCTACCAGCACTATCTTGATGAAGAATATGAAAAGCCCCACAGCATGGTGGTGGCCAAGAAAGTCTATTACCGAACCTAGCCCTAGCTAGGTTTTTCTTTCATTTTTTAGTCCTCTCCCCCCTCAAACCTGCTAATTAGTGCTATAATAGAAGCATGACAAAAAACAGATTATTATTGATTGATGGCTCATCCGTAGCCTTTCGCGCATTTTTTGCCCTTTATAACCAAATCGACCGTTTCAAGAGTCCGACCGGTCTTCATACCAATGCCATCTATGGCTTCCATTTGATGCTGGATCAAATGATGAAGCGGATTGACCCAACCCATATTTTGGTTGCTTTTGATGCGGGGAAAACGACCTTCCGGACGGAGATGTATGCTGATTACAAGGCTGGACGCGCCAAGACGCCAGACGAGTTTCGGGAGCAATTTCCCTTCATCCGCCAGATGCTGGATGCTATGGGGATTCCGCACTATGAGTTAGACCAGTACGAGGCTGACGATATTATCGGAACCTTGGACAAAATGGCAGAGCGGACAGAAATTCCTTTCGATGTGACCATTGTCAGCGGTGATAAGGACTTGATTCAGCTGACCGATGACAATACAGTTATCGAAATCTCTAAAAAAGGTATGGCAGAATTTGAGGAATTTACCTCGGCCTACCTGATGGAAAAAATGGGAATCACCCCTCGGCAGTTCATTGATCTTAAGGCTCTGATGGGAGATACCTCAGACAATATCCCCGGTGTGACGAAAATCGGTGAAAAAACGGGTCTCAAGCTCTTGGCTGAGTACGGTTCGCTGGAAGGGATTTATGAGCAGATTGACCAGATGAAGCCTTCTAAAATGAAGGAGAATCTGATCAACGACAAGGAGAAGGCCTTCTTGTCTAGGACTCTGGCTACCATTGACACTCAAGCTCCGATTGCCATTGGCTTGGACGACCTGATTTATGGTGGGCCGGATGTGGAAACTCTTGGTCGTTTTTACGATGATATGGGCTTTAAGCAGCTGCGGGCTCAGCTCGGCAGTCAGGTGAAGCAGGAAGAGGTGCAGGTAAACTACACCAGTGTCACTCACATTACAGAAGAGATGCTGAACGCAGACCAATTCTTCTATTTTGAGATACTGGGAGATAACTATCACAAGGAAGACCTGGTTGGACTGGCCTGGGGCGATGAGCGAGCTATCTATGTAGGTGGCCCAGACTTGCTGGATAGCCCTGTGCTGAGAAATTTCCTTCAAGAAATACCGCTAAAAACCTATGATTTCAAGAGGGGTAAGGTCTTGTTGAGCCGTATGGGGATTGACCTATCACACCCTCGTTTTGACAGTCGCTTGGCCAAGTACCTGCTTTCTACTGTCGAGGACAATGAAATCACCACCATTGCCAATCTCTACGGCCAGACCCGTATCGATCCAGATGAAACTGTCTACGGTAAGGGAGTGAAGCGAGGTCTGCCGGAAACAGCCATCTTCCACCGTCATCTGGCTCAAAAACTACAAGTCCTACTGGAAACAGAGGCTCCGATGTTGGCAAAACTAGAGGACAACCAGCAGCTAAATCTTCTCTTTGATATGGAGTTGCCTCTGGCAAACGTCCTTGCCAAGATGGAGATTGCAGGCATCAAGGTCGAAGCCAGAACGCTTCAGGCCATGCAGGCAGAAAACGATCTCCTTATTGACCAGCTGACTCAGCAAATCTACGACCTGGCAGGAGAAGAATTCAACATCAACTCTCCAAAACAACTCGGTACCATCCTTTTTGAAAAGATGGGGTTGCCCTTGGAATTTACCAAAAAGACCAAGACAGGCTATTCAACAGCCGTTGATGTCTTGGAACGTCTGGCTCCAATTGCACCTGTGGTTTCTAAGATTTTGGAATACCGTCAAATCACCAAACTCCAGTCAACCTATGTCATTGGCTTACAGGAAGCGATTATGGCTGACGGGAAAATACATACCCGTTATGTTCAGGATTTAACCCAGACAGGACGGTTGTCCTCAACAGATCCCAACCTGCAAAATATTCCAGTACGTTTGGAGCAGGGACGACTTATCCGTAAGGCCTTTGTTCCGTCTTTAGAAGATAGCTTATTGCTGAGTTCGGACTATTCACAGATTGAATTGCGGGTCTTGGCCCATATTTCCCAAGACCAACACCTCATTGAAGCCTTCCAGCAAGGTGCAGACATCCACACTTCGACGGCTATGCGGGTCTTTGGTATTGAGAAAGCAGAAGATGTGACCCCGAACGACCGCCGGAATGCCAAGGCCGTCAACTTTGGAGTGGTCTATGGAATTTCCGACTTTGGCTTGGCCAATAACTTGGGAATCAGCCGCAAAGAGGCCAAAAATTATATCGACACCTACTTTACCCGTTTCCCAGGTATCAAGCAATACATGGAGAATATTGTTCGTGAGGCGCGGGATAAGGGCTATGTCGAGACCATCTATCACCGCCGACGCGAATTACCAGACATCAATTCGCGCAATTTCAACGTCCGTAATTTTGCAGAGCGTACCGCCATCAACTCTCCAATCCAAGGGTCAGCAGCCGATATTCTCAAAGTCGCCATGATCAATCTGGACAAGGCGATTGAAGATGCCGGTCTGAAAACGAGAATGCTACTCCAAGTACACGATGAAATCGTCTTGGAAGTTCCTATGGATGAGCTAGACACCATTCGCAGCTTAGTCAAGGAAACCATGGAGTCCGCCATTCGCCTATCGGTACCGTTGGTTGCTGATGAAAATGCAGGCCAGTCTTGGTATGAAGCCAAGTAACACGAATCAATAAGAGGAATTGTATGAAAAAGATACTTCTTTTAATCGGCTTATCCAGCCTTATCCTAAGCGCATGCGGTAAGGCCAATACAGACAGCAGCAGTTCTAGTTCAACAAGCACGAGCGAACTTCCGTCTGCCCTTTCTGCTCTGGAAGAAAAGAAAGATCCCACCGTGGAAACCCTCCACTACCTTGCCAATGCAGAGCGCCAAGTCATCAATCCCACACCGCCAGCTGATGAAAGCCAAAAAGGCCACAAAATTTACGCGGCCAACAATGGTGTTGCTGAAACAAACGAGGCCGGAGAAATCAAGGAAAATTTCCGTTATTATGATTTGCCAGCCAACTGGACACTCAACACAGAAAACACAGAAGACGAAACCGTTGCTGCAGTCTACGATGTGACAGATGGCCTGTCCAGATTTATGGTTCAGCTTTACAACCTCAATGCTTTCAACAAGTCACCGCTTGAAGAAGGGCGAAACATGACCTCGGAAGAGTTGGAAGTGCGCATGACGGAAACCAATCATGTGTTTAGCGAAAAAACCACCGCCACCATCGAAGGACAAGAGTGGCAGGTAGGACAAGCTCTGATGGTAGAGCAGAAGATGGCCCGTATCACCTTCTACCGGATGGAAAGCACAGGAGCTTATGATGACTCAGTTGTCGTCGGCTCTATCTATTATCCCTTGGATTCCGAAGGAGATCTCAAACGAGAATCCCTCAGCACCGCCATTGGACAGCTTAAGGATGTACTCTACCAAATATCCAAAAAATAGGAGAAGGGGCAGCCCCAGTTCTCCTAATGACCTAATCGGACACGAACACCAAACAAAATCTAGGAGGTTCCCATGACCTATTCTTTTCAAAATCCCAGTCAAGAAGTTATTGCAGATTATCTGAAGACTGCAAAAACCATTGCTGTCGTTGGCCTGTCCAATCGTGAAGAAACAGCAGCCTACCGAGTATCCAAACTCATGCAGGAAGCAGGTTACCAGATTCTTCCTGTCAATCCCAAAGCGGCAGGCAGCACTATTTTGGGTCAGCCGGTCTATGCCAGTCTTAAAGAGATTGACCAGCCTATTGACATCGTTAATGTGTTTCGCCGCAGCGAGTTTCTACCAGAAGTCGCGCGTGAATTTTTAGAAACGGATGCCAAGGTTTTCTGGGCTCAGTTAGGTCTAGAGAGCCAAGAAGCAGAAGACATACTCCGACAGGCAGGACGCACAGATATTGTCATGAACAAGTGTATCAAAATCGAATACCTAGAAATACAAGAAAGCTAGTCAGCGCGACTAGCTTTCTTATTTTTTCCCAACCTCTGAATGGCTGTAACCATAAAAGAAGTAAATGAGACTGCCAAGGACAAGAGCGACCAAAAAGGCTAACCAAGTGACTGGTGGATACTGGCTCATAAAGGAGAGGCAGATGATAATGGATAAGATAGGAAGGAGAGGCACTAGAGGTGTTTTGAACTGCCCTTCCTTTGGCAACCCCTCTACCTGACGAAGGCGGATGATACCGAGGGCCAAAAGGATAAGGTAGGCCAAGGTACAGATGTTGAGGAAAGAAGCGATGCTGGACAAAGGGAAGACTCCAGCACAGAGAGCAGCAAACATTCCGACTAAAATAGTAGCATTTTTAGGCACTAAGCTGGTTTTGGTCAGATGGCTGAAGGATTTCGGCAAAAGACCATCGCGACTGACACTATAAACCATACGAGAAAGAGCAAAGGTCATGGAAATGCAGACGGTAATCAACGTTAAGATGGCAACGACCGATACATAACTTGCTGCCCAAGAAAGGCCGACTTCACGCAAAGCAAAGGCCACCGCATCAGCTACATTGAGCTTGCTGTAATGAACCATACCTGTCAGCACCAGTGTGACGGTGATATAAAGAACGGTCACGATAGACAGGGAGAGGACAATGCCTTTTGGCACGGTACGATGCGGTTCTTTCACCTCATCGATGGTCATCGAAATGGACTCAAAACCTAAAAAGGCAAAGAACATGAGCGAAGCGCCTGCCATAATACCCGTTTGCCCACCATAAACCTGACCGAAACCAAACGGAGCAAAGGTTGCCCAGTTTTCTGGTTTGATAAAGAAAAGACCAGCAAGAATAAAAAGGGCAAGAGCGGAGAATTTTAAAACGACCAAAGCAGAGTTAAACCGCAGGGCTGCTTTAGAGTTGAGTAAGACTACTCCGGTAACAAAGACCAAGACAAGGATTGGTAATAGGTCAACATAGGTTCCCTCCTGAGGGTTGAAGGTTCCGTTAAGAGCTGTCGGAAGTGCCAGACCAAAATGGGCCAAGAGCCCTTTCAAGTAGGCTCCCCACCCCGCTGCAACACTTGATACAGCTGTCAAAAACTCCATGATGGTCAACCAACCAGCCAGCCAGGCCGGAAATTCACCAAAGACCGCATACAGATAGCCGTAGGCTCCTCCATTTGTCGGAATCCGCGATGCAAATTCCGCATAAAAGAGAGCCGACAAACCGACAGAAACAGCAGCGATCAAGATAGAGAGAACAAGGGAAGGACCAGCATATTCAGCCGCAGCAAAACCGGTAACTGTGAAAATACCCGTTCCCACCATAGAACCAATTCCTAATAAGATGACATCCATCAAGCCCAAGTGCCGTTTCATCAAACTCTTGCGACTTGACTCTAATTTCTTCCTAAACAGATTCACAAAAAACTCCTTTATTGACTATTTTTAGTAAAAGATAAGGGGCATAGCTATTGTACCATAGAAAGAGGCTAGGAAATAACGTCCCAGCCTCTAAGATTTAGAAGAAGTAATTTACCTTGAGAGCCTGTTCTTCTTTGAGGGCCTCGTAAAAGTAAACCTGCGAGCAATAGTGATAGGGCACAACATAGAGTCCAACCAGTCCAAAGGTAATCCCCATCAGGAAAAACCAACCGATAAAGGACAAGTCTAGAACCCACCGTTTTGCCTTGTAGCCTTTCATCAACTGGCGGCTATCTCTGATAAGAGAAAAGGCACTCGTGTAGTTATTGTTCTCCAGTCTGTCATAGAGGAGAAACTCCACTTGAGAATAAGCATAGTATTGCGGGCAGTAGAGGGCGCAACCTGCAACTAAAAGGATAAACCCACCAAGGAGGAAGGCGCTGATCAGCTGGACAAGCCCTTCTGGAGGGAGATAGTAAGAGATAATAGCGAGCATCAGGCCAACGATAAAACAAAATAGCCCGACTAACATTGGAATGCTCCAAAGGAAGAGCAGAAAATTCTTCAACAGATAGGTGACCAAGATTTTTACGAAATGTGGATGGGTGAAAACAAACAAGGCATCCTTAATCGCAACCGTTTCTCTGGTTTTTCTAACAACCTGAATCAAGGTCCAAGAGATAGAAAGGTAGAGAAAGGAAATCAAGAGACCATAAAACATAGGAAAAAGCGTGCTATTGATGACAAAACCAGTCGTTGCACTCGGATTGGTTGCCAGTTCACTGTAGACAGTTGTACCTTGTCCGTAGACATAGGAGAAAATATTGGTTACTGCTGTAATGGCCACTGGAATAAGAGCTAAAAGGTAAATACCAGGTACCGTGTTTATGGTTTGACGTGCCTGAGCACGAATATGACTAACTGAAAACATAAAAAACCTCCTTGTTTTATTCTAACATAATATAAGGTGACAAGCCAGATTTTTTTTGATAGACTAGATAAGATGCTGGCTTGGCCAGTCGTATGAAATTCCTAGGACTGTTTTTCCTAGTGGGAGGTAACTATGACAGATGTTCCAATCAAGTACCGCTTGATTAAGAAAGAAAAGCACACGGGTGCCCGCTTGGGGGAGATTATCACTCCGCACGGCACTTTTCCGACGCCTATGTTTATGCCGGTAGGGACTCAGGCGACGGTCAAAACTATGTCACCAGAGGAGTTGAAAGAGATGGGGTCAGGAATTATCCTAGCCAATACCTATCATCTCTGGCTACGTCCTGGTGATGAGTTGATTGCTCGAGCTGGGGGCTTGCACACATTCATGAACTGGGATCAGCCGATTTTGACAGACTCAGGTGGCTTTCAGGTCTACTCGCTAGCTGATAGCCGCAACATTTCAGAAGAAGGTGTCACCTTTAAGAACCACCTCAATGGCAGCAAGATGTTCTTGTCACCCGAGAAGGCTATCTCCATTCAGAACAATCTTGGCTCAGACATCATGATGAGCTTTGACGAGTGTCCGCAATTTTATCAACCCTATGACTATGTTAAAAAATCCATTGAACGAACCAGTCGTTGGGCAGAACGAGGACTGAAGGCCCATCGTCGTCCGCATGACCAAGGGCTTTTCGGTATTGTACAAGGAGCTGGTTTTGAAGATTTGCGCCGCCAGTCAGCCCATGACTTGGTGAGTATGGATTTCCCAGGCTATTCTATCGGTGGTTTAGCGGTCGGAGAAACCCACGACGAGATGAATGCGGTATTGGATTTTACCACCCCACTCTTACCGGAAAACAAACCGCGCTATCTGATGGGAGTCGGAGCGCCGGACAGCCTAATTGACGCTGTTATTCGTGGTGTGGATATGTTTGACTGTGTGCTTCCAACCCGTATCGCCCGTAACGGAACCTGTATGACCAGTCAAGGCCGTTTGGTGGTGAAGAATGCTCAATTTGCAGAGGATTTTACGCCGCTTGACCATGACTGTGATTGCTACACTTGTAAGCATTATACGCGTGCCTACCTCCGTCACCTGCTCAAGGCAGATGAAACATTTGGTCTGCGTCTGACCAGCTACCACAATCTTTACTTCCTTATCAATTTGATGAAAAAAGTTCGTCAGGCCATTATGGATGACAATTTGCTGGAATTCCGTCAGGATTTTATGGAGCGCTATGGCTACGGCAAAAACGGCAGAAACTTCTAAAACACAAAGCAACCTCCTAGCGCAGAGCAGGAGGTCTGTTTATTTTTATCCTTCAAAATACAAGAGTTCTTTTGGTGTTTGAGTAAAGACCTCAAAACCATTTTTAGTGACATAGCCACAATCTTCGATGCGAACGCCCACCTTACCAGGAATGTAGATACCAGGCTCAACAGAGAAGCACATGCCTTCTTCGATGACGAGGTCATTTCCCTCCATAATAGAAGGAAACTCATGGACACTCATACCCAAGCCATGTCCTAGACGGTGATTAAAATACGGCCCATAGCCAGCTTTTTCGATGACGGAACGAGCAGCGTAGTCAATCTCGCCTGCAGTGACACCCGGCTTAATCATATCGATAGCAGCCAGATGGGCTTCAAGGGTTAACTGGTAGATGTCTTTCTTAAACTGGTCAGGCTGACCAACAGCCACCGTACGGGTCATATCAGAAGTGTAGCCTAGTGTTTCAACTCCCAAATCAAAGAGCAATAAAGCGTTGTTTTCAATCCGATTGGTTCCTGGGATACCATGAGGATTAGCAGCATTGGTACCGGTCAAAACCATGGTGTCAAAGCTCATCTTGTGGATGCCCTGTTTTTTCATCTCAAATTCAATCTGAGCGATGATGTCCGTTTCTGTGGCCTGCAAGGAAATAGCATCAAATCCGATCTGCATGGCCTTATCAGCAAATTGACCAGCTACCAACATTTTCTCAATCTCGTCACGAGATTTAATCAGTTTCATCTTGTTGATCAGGGGTGTCAGGTCTGAAAAAGCCTGATTAAAGATAGACTGGAGCCCATGGTAACGGGTTAAATTGAGGTTGTCAAACTCTGCTCCGATTTTCTTAAAATACTTCTGCGGCAGGGCAGCCTTGATTTTTTCCCAAGGGTTTTCCGAGTCAACATAGCCCACAACAGGGAAGGTGACCGTCGCGACCGCCCGCTTCATATCGAGGGCAGGAAGAAAGAGCAAGGAGTCGCTGTCAGGGAGAACAAAGAGCATCATGTGGCGCTCGTGCGGGTCGCTATGAAAACCTGTCAGATAATGAATGGTAACAGGGTCTGAAAAAATGGCTAGATCCAGTTGGTTTTCTTCTAGATAGTTCCTAATTTGATTGATTTTTGTCATGAAAACACCTCTTTCCAAAGTCTATTCTTCCAAAAAATGAAAAAAATTGCAAGAGTAAAGAAAAAAGTTAGACATTTCTCTTGAAAGTGGTTTCAAAAAGTGATAAACTATAGACGAGTGAAAGCGTAATTTTCATAGATATAGACTAATTGAAAGGAAGTAACTATTATGATGAATACCGACGATACGGTAACGATTTATGACGTTGCTCGCGAAGCAGGTGTTTCCATGGCTACGGTTAGCCGTGTAGTAAACGGTAATAAGAATGTCAAGGAAAACACTCGTAAGAAAGTTTTAGAAGTCATCGATCGCTTGGATTATCGTCCCAATGCTGTTGCAAGAGGACTTGCTAGTAAAAAAACGACAACAGTAGGGGTTGTCATTCCAAATATAGCTAATGCTTACTACGCAACCTTGGCTAAGGGAATTGATGATATTGCAGATATGTATAAGTATAATATCGTCCTAGCCAACAGCGATGAAAGTGATGAAAAAGAAATCAATGTTGTCAATACCCTCTTTTCAAAACAGGTGGATGGCATTATCTTTATGGGCTACCATTTGACTGACAAGATTCGTGCTGAGTTTTCACGCTCCCGTACACCGATTGTTTTGGCGGGGACAGTAGATTTGGAGCATCAGTTGCCAAGCGTCAACATTGATTATGCGAAGGCAACGTCTGATGCGGTGCAGGTTCTTGCTAAGCACAATGAAAAGATTGCTTTTGTATCGGGGCCGCTAGTGGACGATATTAACGGGAAGGTTCGTTTTTCTGGTTATAAGGCTGGTCTTAAAGCCAATGGCCTGGAGTTCAACGAAGGTCTTGTCTTTGAATCCAAGTACAAGTATGAAGAAGGCTATGCCTTGGCAGAACGCATTTTGAACTCTGGAGCGACAGCTGCCTATGTAGCAGAAGATGAGATAGCAGCAGGACTCTTGAACGGGATTTCAGACAAGGGAATCAAGGTTCCAGAAGAGTTTGAAATCATCACCAGCGATGACTCGATTGTGACCAAATTTACCAGTCCAAACCTGACCTCCATCAGCCAACCGCTCTATGACATTGGTGCCATTGCTATGCGGATGCTGACCAAGATTATGCACAAGGAAGACTTGGAAAGCCGCGAGGTTATCTTGAACCACGGTATCAAAGATCGTCACTCAACCAAGTAAAAAAGACAAAAACACCAGAAGTGAGGCTTCTGGTGTTTTGCTCGTTAATAGAGAAAATGGGCTGCTAGAAGGATGACAATCAAGGCCAAGATGTGACCGCCATTGACAATAATAAAAGAATGTTTGAGGGCGCGCTTCATACTGAGCTTGGACAGGTTATGGAAGGTAATCATGACTCCCGATTGGGGAACAACTGTCAGGGCGGCCGAAGCGATAACCGTTACTCGGTGCAAGAGTTCGGGTTGGATGCCCATTTCCAGATAGCTAGGTAAAAAGTTGGCACTGACGATACCAATTGCGCCGGAAGCAGAACCTAGTATGCCACTTAAAAGGGCGGTTGAGAGAGAGAGGCTGATAAGAGGTGAACCAGGAATGGAGCGAATGGCTGCTTGGATAAGGGAAAAACCAGTAGAAGCCGTTAAGACAGCTCCAAAGGCTACGGTACTAGAAGTAGCAAAGGCGGGAATGATGGAAGCTGTTGTACCAGCATTTAAAACCTCTTTTTGGTTAGGTAAAAATGGTTTAAATAGAAGAGCTGACAAGAGGATGCTGATAGTCAGACCGACAACCAAAATATTGGGCATTTTGCTGAAGACAAAGATGGTTGCTAGTAGCCCCAGTAGTGGCAAACAGCTTACAAACAGTGATGGAAGCTGTTGATTGCTTTCAGAAATATCAGATTCGCTATCTCCCGTTTCCATATAGGTTTCGCCTTTCTTCAAACTCTTTTTGAGGGCGTAGGACATATAGCACAACCCGAAAACCAACATAGTCAGGCTGGCCAAAATGCCCAATACGGGAGCGGCAGTTAGGCTTGTTCCCAATACCTTGGTCGGGATGGCATTTTGGATGGAAGGCGTCGCAGGTAAGGCGGTCAAGGTATAGGTGCTAGCTCCCAGAAAGACCGGGATTGGAAAGAGTTCCCAGTTGATATTTAGCTCCTTAAAGAGCGGACGTGAGAGGGGCAAAAGGGTAAAGATAACAACGAAAATACTCACACCACCATAGGTTAGAATAGAAGCAACAATGGTAATGGCTAGTAATACAGAAAAGGGTTTGTCCTTGCCGACCAACTTGAGAATGGCTTGGGCGATAGACTGGGAAGCTCCGCTTTTTTCCATGTAGCTGGCCAAAATAGACCCTAGTAAAAAGATGGCAAAATTATTGATTAAAAAGCCTGTTAGACCGACCATGTAGGACTGCTCCTTACCCAGTAAGCTGTCAAGAATGTCCATCTGATTGGTTAAAATGACTACCAAACTGGCCAAAGGGGCTGCCAAGACGACATGCAGGTTTTTGGTAGTAAGGTAAATGATGGCTGAAATAGCCAAAATGACCCCCAAAAGGGCAAGAATATCCATAATAATCTCCTTATAATTGACAAAAGATAGCAGGGGCTCAAGCCCAGCGCCACTTCTCAGAGTTCGTGTCAAGATCTCAGCGCAGTTATTGACGAACTCTTTTAAATTTTCGCGTTCTTTTCCACTCCCTGGTTGGGAGAATCCCCATATTGGTGAATGGCTTGAACATCATCAGCTAAAGGCAACAAAAGTTGGCTGATGCTTTTTCCAAGAATGGGATGGAGAAAGTCTGCCTCCAGTTCAGCCAAAGGTAGCAAAACAAAGGCTCGCTCGTGGGCATAGGGGTGAGGCACAGTCAGAGTGTCAGTCTGGATGCACTCATCATTCCAAAAAATAATATCAAGGTCAAGGGTGCGCTCGCCCCATTTTTCCTTGCGAATCCTCCCGAGTTTTTTTTCGATAGCCTGACAGGCCAGTAGGAAGTCTGGAGCAGAAAATTCGGTTTTTAGCTTGCAGACCAGATTGAGGAAGTCTTGCTGGTCTGTTTTTCCCCAGGCCGGTGTTTCATAAATGGACGAAGTAGCGATGACTTGACTCTTTGGTAGTTGCTTTAATTCTTGAATGGCTGCTTTTAGGTAGGCCATGCGGTCACCGATATTTCCTCCAGCACTGATATAGACGGTATTCATGGGCGGCGGCGCTCCAATTCAATACCCACAGAGTCATAGTGTCCAGCAATGGGCGGATTCTCCTTATAAATAGCGCAACGGATTTGTTGAACAGAAGGGAACTGCTCAAAGATGGCTTGGCAAATAGCACCGGCTAGCCGTTCAATGAGAATGTAAGGAGTGCCTTCAACCAGCTCTTTTATCAACTCAAACACCTGTCCATAATGGACGGTATCTTCCAATCTATCCGATAGAGAGGCAGCGGTTAAGTCCAGAAATAAATCGCAATCAACCGTGAAAATTTGGCCGAGGGTCTGCTCTTCCTTGAAGGCACCATGGTAGCCGTAAAACCGGCATTTATTGAGTGAAATTTTATCCATTCTTATTTCCCTTTACTAACTGACTCCATACGCGAACGAGGTCACGGTTTTCTTCTACATTGTGAACGCGAACCATCTGGCACCCCTTCATGATGGCCCAGGCAGATAGGGCGGCTGTTGCCTTATCTCGCTCTAAGGGAAGAGTCTGGCCGCCCAATAGGTGGTCAACGACACGTTTTCTAGAGATACCAAAGAGGACAGGGTAACCTAGGTTGGTAATTTGCTCCAAGCCTTCTAAGAGCTGAAGGTTGTCTTGGGCGTTTTTTGAAAAACCAAATCCCGGGTCAATCCAGATATTTTCCTTGTGAACGCCTGCCTGAAGGGCCGCATCAATCCGTTCTGCCAGAAAATTTCGTACTTCCTGTACCACATCCTCGTAGCCTTCCTGTTTTTGGTTGTGCATAAGGATAATAGGAGCCTGATAACGAGCTGCCAAGTCCAGCATGTGACCGTCGTAGGTACCTGCCCAGACATCGTTAAGGATGTCTGCACCTGCTTCTAAGGCAGCTTGAGCAGTAGCCGTCTTATAGGTGTCAATGCTGATAAGACAGTCAAAACGCTCTTTGATAGCGCGGATAATTGGCACCACGCGCTTGATTTCTTCTTCTTCGCTGACAAATGTTGCGCCGGGACGGGTGGATTCTCCGCCAATATCAATGACGGTGGCACCGGCCGCTAACATCTTTTCAACCTGTTCAAGGGCAGCCTGAATCTCATCGAAACAGCCGCCGTCGGAGAAAGAATCTGGGGTAACATTGAGAATCCCCATAATACTGTGAGTGTCTGCAAGTTGGTGCATGGTTTTGCTATCTCCTTACTTATTGTGAATCATGGACAAGAGCTCGCGCCGCAAAATGGCGTCTTCTTTGAAGCTACCTAGAGCAACAGTCGTTACCGTCTTGCTGCCCGGTTTACGGATGCCGCGCATACTCATACACATGTGTTCGGCTTCAACCATGACAAAAACTCCCTCTGGATGAAGAGCGTCCTGCAAGGCATGGGCAACCTGATGGGTCAGACGTTCCTGAAGCTGAGGGCGTCTGCTGGCCACCTCAACAGCCCGGGCCAATTTGCTAAGTCCAGTAACTCGGCCTTGGCTGGGAATATAGGCGACGTGGGCAATGCCATAAAAGGGCACAAGATGGTGTTCGCACATCGAGTGAAAAGGAATATCCTTGACCAAGACGACCTCTTCGTGACCTTCTGAAAAGACGGCTGTAAATTCATCTTTGGGGTCGGAGTCTAGGCCATTAAACATTTCCAAGTACATCTTTGCGACCCGCTTGGGAGTGTCCAGTAAGCCTTCACGCTCAGGGTCTTCGCCCAAAAGTTGAAGGAGCTGATAAATCGTTTGTTCCAGTTGTTCTTGTTTTGAAATGGTCATTCCTGCTAATCTCTTTCTTTTTTCATACATAGTCCATTATATCCCAAATTGAGGGATTTAGGAAGATAGAGTCCTTTGAATATGGAAGAATATACGGATTTAGGCTCTGTTTTTGAAAGGCAGAGCTTCTATGCTATAATGATAGAAATGACGAAAGAGGATAGACAAAAGATGATTCAATTAGCAACCATCTGCTACATTGACAATGGAGAAGCCTTTCTTATGCTCCATCGGAATAAAAAAGAGAATGACATTCATCATGGAAAGTGGATTGGCGTAGGTGGAAAATTAGAAGCAGGAGAAACACCTCAGGCCTGCGCTAAGCGCGAAATATTGGAAGAAACAGGCCTTGAAGTGACGGATATGAGCTTAAGAGGTATTATCACCTTTCCCAACCTGACTCCAAACTGCGATTGGTACGCCTATGTTTTTAAAATTACAGGCTTTGAAGGAGAGCTCATTGATTGCCCAGAGGGGGACTTGGAATGGGTACCTTATGATCAAGTGTTGACGAAGCCGAGCTGGGAAGGAGATTGGCGCTTTCAGTCCTGGCTCTTGGAAAACAAACCCTTCTTTTCTGCTAGCTTTAGCTATGAAGCAGATAAGCTGGTGTCCTATCATGTTGACTTTTATGACTAAGACCCGTTGGAGCGGAAGAAGAACCTTCTGCTCCCAGTGTCTTTTTTTGAAAAAAAGGACTATAATGGAAATATGAAAGTATTATTGTATTTAGAAGGGAAGACTGTCCTTGAGAAATCTGGGATTGGTCGTGCCCTCCACCATCAGATGGAAGCCCTGGATATGGCAGGGATTCCTTATACCACAGACCTTCTGGGAGATTATGATGTGGTTCACATCAATACCTACGGTCCTCGTAGCTGGCTGTTATTGCATGCAGCCAAGCGCCGGGGGAAAAAGGTCATCTTACATGGACACTCTACCAAGGAGGATTTTCAAAATTCCTTTATTGGCTCGAACTTCTTGGCTCCTTTTTTCGGGAAATACCTGGCTGGGATGTATCAGAAGGCGGATTTTGTTATCACACCGTCTGCTTACTCTAAGAAATTGATTGAGTCCTACGGTGTTACAACGCCGATTGTAGCTGTTTCAAATGGGATAGACCTTGAGCGCTACCGCAAGGATCCCCATAAGGAGGCGGTCTTTAGGAAGCATTTCGGCATTGAAGAAGGTCAACCTGTTGTAGTCTGTGCGGGCCTTTATTTCCGTCGCAAGGGGATTGAAGATTTTGTCAAGGTGGCAGAAAAAATGCCTCATGTCCGCTTTATCTGGCTAGGCAGTATCAAGAAATGGCTGATTCCTTCTTATATCCGCAAAATTGTGAATGGAGATCATCCTGACAATGTTTCCTTCCCTGGCTTTTTCAAGGGAGCTGTTTTTCAAGGGGCCATGAGCGGAGCAGATGTTTTTTTCTTCCCTTCTTATGAAGAAACAGAAGGGATCGTTGTCTTAGAGGCGCTTGCTAGCTACCAGAATGTTGTCCTGCGAGATATTCCAGTTTATCAGGGATGGATTGATGAAAACAGCACAGAGTTGGGGCGGACAGTGGATGATTTTGTAGAGTCTATCCAGAAGATTTTAGACAAGAAAGTAGATAAGCGTGAAGCAGGCTATCGAGTGGCAGAGAGCCGGTCTATGGATCAGGTTTCTCATCAGCTGGTTGATGCCTATCGACAAGTATTGGAGATGTAGATGCGTATAGGATTTTTTACAGATACTTATTTTCCACAGGTATCAGGAGTGGCAACTTCGATAAAGACCCTCAAGACAGAGTTGGAAAAACAGGGGCATACGGTCTTTATTTTTACAACTACCGACGAGGACATTAACCGGTATGAGGACTGGGATGTCATCCGCATCCCCAGCGTACCCTTTTTTGCCTTCAAGGAACGGCGCGTGGCCTACCGAGGCTTTACAGATGCCTTGAAAATTGCTCGTCGCTACAAGCTAGATCTCATCCATACCCATACAGAGTTTTCGCTGGGTATTTTGGGGAAAATGATTGCCAGGGAACTGGATATTCCTGTGGTTCACACCTACCATACCCAGTATGAAGACTATGTTCACTACATCGCGAATGGAAAGCTGATTCGTCCCAGCATGGTCAAATACTTCGTCCGCAGTTTTCTCAAGGGCTTGGACGGGGTTATCTGCCCTAGCGAGATTGTTGAAGACCTGCTAAATGGTTACGATATTCCGATTTCCAAGCGAGTGATTCCAACAGGTATTGATTTGGCCAAGTTTGAGCGCCCAGAAATTACCGAGGAAGACACCCTAGATTTGCGGGCTCATTTGGGCATTGAACCAGATGAAACCATGCTGCTTAGTCTGTCGCGTATTTCTCATGAAAAAAATATTCAGGCTATCGTTAGTGCCATGCCAACCATTTTGGCTGACAACAGCAAGGTCAAATTGGTGATTGTGGGCGGAGGGCCTTTTGCCGAGGAACTCAAAGAACTCATCCATGAACTGGGCCTGACCGACTCAGTGCAGATGACAGGGATGATTGCTCCGACAGATACCGCCCTTTACTACAAGGCGGCTGACTTCTTCATCTCAGCCTCTACCAGTGAAACTCAAGGACTAACCTTCTTGGAAAGTTTAGCTTCTGGAACGCCGATTTTGGCTCATTCCAATCCCTACCTAGATAATGTCATTACAGACAAGATGTTTGGTACCCTTTACCAGCGGGAGCAAGAGCTTTCGGACGCTGTTGTTGAAGCTATTGTAGCGACGCCTGTGATGAACCAGCATCTTCTGGAGAAGAAACTCTATGAGATTTCAGCTACTAACTTTGGCCGCAGGGTTTATGAATACTATCTGGATCTCAAGATTTCCTACGATTTCCGAAGAAACCACATCAAAGAGGACGGCGTAGTAGAAAGTCTATTAAAAGAAGCGATTTATTTACCACAAAAAGTCGTTGTCAAATCATCAACGACAACAGTTAAAATTTTAAAAAAATCCGTTCAGCAGGTTAAATCCATCCGCAATTTCTTTGACTAAGGAGGTGGAAGATGGCACAGTTTAAAGCACTCAATTGGCGCAGTTTACTGCTTCATGCAGGACTTATCTTATTTATGTATGTGGGAGTTTTTTGGCTTTGCCAATTTTTGGAACCCATGCTTGCCAAAGGCATTGTGGTCAATAATATCCTCTTTTTCACACCTCTGGTACTCTTTATGAGCAGCGCTATCTATGCCTGGAAATATGGTTTCTCTATCCTATATAGCGCACTCGTGTTTCTGCTCTATCCTGTGACCATCTTGATTTTTAGAGAGTGGATTCTCATCTACCACCTGTTTTATACGGGCTGCTCGCTGCTAGGCAATCTAGCAGGAGCTTGGCTAAAAACCTTCCAAAAAGGAACTAATAATCCTTGAAAAATTGTCAAATCGTGCTATAATAGCTCTTAGAGACTTATCAATCCTAGGAAATCTTTGAGAGAGTGGGCGGTTGGTGCAAGCACACAGAGGATAGGATTGACACTACTCGGTATGATTTTATGCAAACATAAAAGGGTGGTTCCCTTATCGCCAATTCGAGGTCAAGGACGTCTTTTTCGTGCTTGATAAATGAAGGTGGAACCACGTTGCGACGTCCTTTTGCGAGGGCGTCGTATTTATTTTGGAGGAGGTGAGAAGATGCTTTATCTCATCGGAGGTTCACCCTGCAGTGGGAAATCGACAATTGCAGCCCATTTAGCGGAGCGCTATCAACTGATTCCCATTAAATTGGATGATTTGGTGGAGGGTTTTACCCAAGCAGCTAGAAGGGATGGTGCCCCCATTTCAACTCTTAGGGAGAAGAGAACAACGGATCAGATCTGGTTGAGAGAGCCCGCCGCCATGGCCGAGGAAGAATGGGCCTTTTATGAGGAAATTTTTCCCTACCTGCGGCAATACCTAGCAGAGAACCGGGATAAACCAATGATCTTAGAGGGTGCAGGCTGTTTGCCCCACTTGATCAAATCCCTAAACATGGACCTTTCCTACCTTTGCCTGACCCCGACAGCTGACTTTCAGAAGGAGCAGTATGCTAAGAGAGAATGGGTTCCTTATGTCTTACAAAACTCCTCCCATCCTCAGCTGGCTTTTGACAACTGGATGAAGCGAGACATTCTCTTTGCCAAACGGTGCCGCAAGGAGGCAGAAAGGCTATCCTATCCACAGCTGCTGACCGATGGCAGCCGAAGGATTGAGGAAATGACAGAGCAAGCTGCGCATATCTTGGGCCTATCTAACTGCTAAAGAACCAATTTAGACGAAAGAAAACAAGGAGATGAACATGCCTGCCCTTCCACAAGAAACGCTTGAACGCTGCCGAGCCATTCGCAGAGCTTATAGAGAGCTGGAAATCAAACACCACGAGAAAGAGTGGTCCATTGAAGAGGACCTCTTGGCCTTGACCAATGATATTGGCAACATGAACCGCCTCATTATGACCAAGCAGGGGCGTTATTATGATGAAACACCCTATCAGCTGGAGCAGAAACTGGCTGAAAATATCTGGTGGTTGATCGCATTGGCTGACCGCCTCGATATCGATATTCAAAAAGAAATGGAAACCTTTTTAGCTCAAAAAGAAGAGCTATTGGGGATTAAAAAATAAATAATAAGGAGATAACCATGATTAACATTACTTTCCCAGATGGTGCGGTGCGCCAATTCGACGCTGGTGTCACTACTTTTGAAGTGGCCCAATCCATCAGTAATTCCTTGGCAAAAAAAGCCTTGGCTGGTAAGTTCAATGGTAAATTGATTGACACCACACGGGCCATCACAGAGGATGGTTCGCTTGAAATCGTGACCCCTGACCATGAGGATGCGCTTGATATCCTGCGTCATTCGGCTGCCCACCTCTTTGCCCAAGCAGCCAAACGCCATTTCCCAGACATTAAACTGGGGGTTGGTCCTGCCATTCAGGATGGTTTTTACTATGACACGGACAATGCGGCGGGCCAGATTTCCAATGAAGATTTAGCTAAGATTGAAGAGGAGATGAGAAAGATTGTCAAGGAAAATTTCCCATCCGAGCGCCGCGAGGTGACCAAGGAAGAAGCCCTGGAAATCTTCAAGGATGACCCTTATAAACTGGAGCTGATTCAGGAGCATTCGGATGATGAGGGGGGCTTGACCATCTATACCCAAGGGGAATATGTGGACCTCTGCCGAGGACCTCATGTGCCGTCAACTGGCCGCATTCAGGTCTTCCAATTGCTTAACGTGGCTGGTGCATACTGGCGGGGCAAGAGCGAAAATCCAATGATGCAAAGGATTTATGGTACGGCCTGGTTTGACAAAAAAGACCTCAAGCACTATATCCAAATGCGGGAGGAAGCCAAGGAGCGTGACCACCGTAAACTGGGTAAAGAGCTGGATCTCTTCATGATTTCCCAAGAAGTGGGGCAGGGGCTGCCTTTCTGGCTGCCAAATGGGGCCACCATCCGTCGTGAATTGGAACGCTACATTGTCGACAAGGAGCTGGCTTCTGGCTACCTTCATGTCTATACCCCACCGATGGCTTCTGTGGAACTCTACAAAACCTCAGGCCACTGGGAGCATTATCAAGAAGATATGTTCCCCGTCATGGACATGGGGGATGGGGAAGAATTTGTCCTTCGTCCCATGAACTGCCCGCACCACATCCAGGTCTACAAGCACCATGTGCATTCCTACCGTGAGCTGCCTATCCGTATCGCAGAAATCGGCATGATGCACCGCTATGAAAAATCAGGTGCCCTCTCAGGCCTCCAGCGCGTGCGTGAAATGTCGCTCAACGATGGCCATCTCTTTGTCATGCCAGAGCAGATTCAGGAAGAATTCCAAAAAGCCCTCCAGCTCATCATCGATGTCTACGAAGATTTCAACCTGACGGATTATCGTTTCCGCCTGTCTTACCGTGACCCTGAGGACAAGGAAAAATACTACGACAATGACGAGATGTGGGAAAATGCCCAAAGCATGCTGAAAGCTGCCCTGGATGAAATGGGTGTGGACTATTTTGAAGCTGAAGGAGAAGCGGCCTTCTACGGTCCAAAACTGGACATCCAAGTCAAGACCGCCCTCGGCAACGAAGAGACCCTTTCGACCATTCAGCTGGACTTCCTCTTGCCAGAGCGCTTTGACCTCTCTTATGTCGGTGCAGATGGTGAGGAGCACCGTCCGGTCATGATTCACCGTGGTGTTATCTCTACCATGGAACGCTTCACAGCCATCTTGATTGAAAACTACAAGGGAGCTTTCCCGACTTGGCTAGCGCCTCATCAAGTAACGGTCATCCCGATTTCCAATGAAGCCCACATTGACTACGCTTGGGAAGTAGCCAAGGCCCTTAAAGACAAGGGGATCCGTGCTGATGTGGACGAGCGCAACGAGAAGATGCAGTACAAGATTCGGGCCAGCCAAACCCAAAAAATCCCTTACCAACTCATCGTTGGGGACAAGGAAATGGAGTCCAAGTCAGTCAACGTCCGCCGCTACGGCAGCAAGGAAACCCATACCGAAACGCTTGAGGAATTTGTGGAAAATATTTTAGCCGATATTGCCAGAAAATCAAGACCGGTAGAATAATCGTTCATACTAGTGATAAGAGGTTGAGGCCAGAAGGCCCAGCCTCTTTGTTATGATGCGGAGTGGAATGGCTATATTCTTTGAAAATCACCCTCAGCTGCTGTTGGCTAAATTTGCATTGGGTATAAACCACATATTTCCTTGACAAAAGTGATGGTTCCTGATAAGTTTAGTTTGTACAGAACTAAAAGAACCAAGGGGAGAAGGCAGATGAATCAAGAAAAATTAAAAGAGATCGAAGGGATTGCAAATCTTTTTATACAATTGGATTATGCCCGCACACCATCCAGTATCCTGGCATTTTTAATGTTGGAGGAAGAAGGGAGTGTCACCTTTAATAAAATCGTTGACCAGCTTGGTTTGTCCAAGGCCAGTACAAGCACAGGTCTGCGCTTCCTTGAAAACAAGGGGATGATTAGCTATCAAAGCCGCCTGCACTCCAGAGAGCGTTTCATTTACCTAAATCCCATGGGGATTACCATTTGGCTGTCCGCCAGAATGGCTGTTTTTGAGGAGATGATAAGACTCTTCAATCAGTTGGCAGATTACCATAGCTTTTCCTATGGGGAACAATTTAAAAAGGTTGCTCAGCTTTGTCAAAAATTAGATAGGGCTGTCATGCAGGTATTAGAGGATTTCAATAGGGAAAGGAGCTGAGGGTTTTATGTTATAAAGTTGGTTTGTTTGGTTCGGAACTAAATTAAATAAAGGAGGGACAGTGATGAAGAAGAACGAAGCCATTCTAAAGCGCCAGGAGCACAGGATAAGGTTTAAAAACAAGGATATGGATTTTTGTTTTAATTGGCTCTTGGGAATCAGTCAGGTTATTGGGATGAGTTCTGGCGAGCTGTTTTATATTGCAAGTGGCATAAGGGACGGCAATCCTGCTGACTGGCGAAATCGCTTTAATGAGCATGTGCGCTATCTCGAAAAAGAGGCGCATGAAGCTGAGCAGGCGTCCTGCTCGGCCTTAGCTTCCCACTTGTATTTTTCGGCTTGTTATGCCCAGCGGGCAGCGCTACAGTTTACGGATCCCGGTCAGGAGAGGTTTATGGCAGATTTTCACCGAATGGAAGGGCTGTTCCTGTCAGCTATTGAACATAGCTCCATTTCCCTCAGACAAATTGAAATCCCCTTTGAGGGGAGCTATTTGCCAGGTTACGCCATTCTTTTTGATGATCGCCCGCGAGCTACCGTGATTGTCATTGGTGGCGGGGATACCAGCGGAGAGGATTTGTTCTATTTTCTGGGGTATGCGGGCTGGCAGCATGGCTATAATGTCCTGATGGTAGATTTGCCTGGTCAGGGAAAGAATCCGGCCCAAGGTCTTTGTTTTACTGTTGATGCGGGACAAGCTATTTCAGCCATTTTGGATTGGTATCAGGCTCCGACTGATCAGATTGCCCTTGCAGGCTTTAGCGGTGGCGGCTACTTTACCGCCCAGGGGGTGGAAAAAGATAAGCGCATCAAGGCCTGGATTGCTTCGACCGCCATCTACGATGTGGCAGCAGTTTTTCGCACCTCCTTTTCGGCTACTCTAAAGGTCCCCAATAAACTGCTGAATTGGGTAAGCCAACTGATGATGACTGTTAATCAAGTCGCCGAGGTCAATCTGAAAAAATATGCCTGGCAGTTTGGCCAGAAGGATTTTCTGACCAGTGTCAGTAAGGTTTTAGAACTGGCACAGCCAGTTGACTATCACCAAATCGCGATTCCCAGCCTCTTCTTAGTCGGAGCCGGCGAGAGTCCTGAGCTGATAAGGCAGACCAAAGTCATCTATGAAGATTTAAGGAAGAGGGGGATTGAGGCAAGCCTAAGGGAGTTTTCCAGTGCCAGCGGTGCTGATGCCCACTGTCAGGTGAATCATTTTCGTCTAATGCATCATGTCGTCTTTGACTGGCTGGATCAGGTATTTAGACATTGAGATGCGGTATAAGAAAGATGCTGCTATTTCCGACCTCGTGAAACAGATGGCCCAAGAAAAAACCTTGGGCCAAGATTTCTTGGTCCAAGGCTGAGCGGTGAGTTAGGATTCTGTTTCTACATAAGTGTGGAGCGGATAGGTCGGGTATGTCAGGCAGCGGGCCTTTTCAGAAGTGACAAAGCCTGGAGGGGCGTCGATGACTGATGGAATCCGATTGACCATGGTGGCACAGGTCAGGGCAACTGTGTCAGGCTTGCTGACGGAGAAGACCAGATTTGGCTCGCCGGTGATTTCCCAATCGCACATGTCGCCGTCATCTTGACGGTAAACCTTGCCGATGCATTCAACTTCCAGTTCGATACCTTGGTGGGTATGGATGGTCGTAACAGCTGACATACCAGTCACCTGACCGGCTGGGATGGTACGGCCAAGTGTATCGGAATAGACATCTTCATCCAGGATATAAGGCACGCTCTTTTGGGAAATGTCTTTGATGGTCCAATTCATCTTGGAGCAGATGGCCTCAGCAGCATTCCACATATAGGATGGAAGGCTTTCGGCGGATGCGATTTCTTCTTCAAAACGTTGGACATCGTAACCAGCGCCATGGGCCTCTGCCAAGGCTAGACCGTAGTCCTCTACATTGTAGCTAGCAATGCCCTTGACTTTTTGAATCTTGTTCATGCCGGCCATCATCAGACAGGGCATGTTGATCCAGTAAATGTCTTGCATGCCTGATCCCATGATGGTGACGCCATGCTGTTTGGCTAGTTTGTCCAGCCGATTGGTTTCTGAAGGAGAGGTCGTCCATGGATAGATGGCCTCTTCACAGGTTGAAATCACGTTGACACCATGTTTGATGGCTGTTTCATAGAAAGCAAACATCTCAGGCATATAGGAAAAAATGGTGACAATGGCAATATCAGCATCGCAGTCAGCGAATACCTGATCAGCATTATCTGAGATGAGGATGCCTGTTTTGTAGCCCAATTGAGCATAATCACCGACATCTTGTCCGATAATCTCAGGGTTGTTATCAATAGCGCCGACAATTTCTACTCCATTGTCAACTAAATATTTGAGAATAACCCGAGACATTTTACCACAGCCGTACTGGACGGCACGAATTTTCGTCTTTCTCATTGTGAAGCCTCCTTTTGTTTGTTATTTTTTTCACAACTATATTATAATGTCTATAGTAGCTAGAGAGTCAAGCAGGGAGGGCAAGATATGAAGACTATTTTGAGTATCGGTGAATTTTCCAAAATCAACGCCATTTCTATCCAAACCTTGCGCTTTTACGACCAGATTGGCCTTTTAAAACCCTACAAAATTGACCCTCACAGCAAGTACCGTTTTTACCACATTAACCAGTCGTCACTGGTGGATGCCATCCAGTACCTGCGCCAGCTGGGCTTTTCCCTGGAAGAGGTCAAGGAGATACTGTCAGATAAGCAGTCCCATCATCTGCAGGATTTGATTGAGGACAAGCGGCAGGCCCTGCTTGCTGAAAAACGAAAGTTGGAGGAGCAAATCAAGGAGATTGAGGTCTTTCAATCAGGGGCCAAGCTCTATCATCAGGCCAAGCAGCAAAAGAAGGTGGAAATCCTCTCTTTTCCGCAGCGGGAAATCCTGATCTTTGAGATTGACCGCAATATCTACCAGATGTCAACGGAGGAGTATGAATTTTATTTGCGCTATTTTAAACAGGCCATTCACGCCCACAATCCCTATTACCATCACTTGAGCCGAGTGGGCTCTCTGATGGCGGCAGAAGATTTTCAAGAGAAAAATTGGGTTTCTAAACATTTCCTGCTCTTTCAGCACGAGACCATCCACCTGCCCAATACTAGCATTCAAAGCTTGGCGGCAGGAGAATATGCTGTTGCTTACTCAGTTTCTTTTGAGGCCGAAATAGATGCCTTACCTCATTTTCATCAGGCGATTCACGAAGCAGGTTATCAGCCCTGCGGCCCTTATATTTGCGAGGTGATTCATGAACAGCCCCAATTGCAGGAAAACCAGCGCGATATGTTTATCCGTATGCAGGTGCAGGTCAAAAAGAGGAATTCTTAGATAGACACAAGAAAAGACCTAAAGCTAGGCTGAGAAGAGCTGGCTTTGGGTCTTTTTACAATATAAATTATTCCATACTGCTTGCCCATGACTTGGCCAAGTAGCGAGAAAAGCTGGAGATGGCGAAGTTGATGAGGAAGTAGATGAGGGAAACCATGAGATAGAGGGCGAAGACTTGTTCGGCCTCAAAATAACGTCCCATCAGGATTTGGCTGGAGCCAAATAGCTCCTGCAGGGCAATGACGGAGTAGAGGAAGCTAGTGTCCTTGATAACTGTCACAATCTGGGAGATGATGGCCGGCAACATCTTGCGAATGGCCTGTGGCATGATGATGTAGATCATGATTTGTACCGAGGTAAAACCCTGTGACAAACCAGCTTCGGTCTGGCCCGGTCCGACAGCGTTGAGACCACCACGGATAATCTCGGCCATGGCTGACGTGGTAAAAATGGTAAAGGCTGTAATACCAGCAGGCGTTGACTTCATTTGGAAGACAAGAAAAACAGTGAAAATCCACAGTAGGTTGGGAACGTTGCGGACAAACTCGATGTAAATCGTTGCAAGCCACTTAAAAATCGGATTTTTTCCGTTTCGCATCACCGCCAAAATCATACCAAACAAGATTGAAAGGACAACAGAAATACTAGAAATATACAAGGTTAACCCTAACCCTTGCCAGAGAAGTTGAAAGGTTGAGGGTTTGAACAATTCAAAAATACTATTCATTCATCAACCTCCTTAATGAGAATAGGCAACCTTGTTCTTTTCTTCGATGCGACGCCCCCAGCTTGCAACAGGGAAACACATACAGAAGTAGAGGAAGGCAGCTCCAGCAAAGGCTGGAATATAATTGGCATTCATGGCTGACCAAGACTTGGTTAAAAACATGATGTCGGCGCCAGAAATGATAGCAACCGTCGCTGTATTTTTAATCAAATTGACAATTTGGTTGGTCAGTGGTGGCAGAATCGTGGGGATAGCCTGTGGCAGGATGATGATGCGCATGGTTTCAGCAGGTGTAAAGCCCTGTGATAAGGCGGCTTCTGTTTGTCCAGTCGGTACTGCCTCAATTCCTGAACGAATCACCTCGGAAATATAAGCCCCGTGGTAGAGGCCAACACAGATAACCGCAGTCCAGTAAATAGATGGCATAAGGACATAGTTAGAAATCAAGGGCAGACCATAATAAATCATCATAAACTGCATCAGCAAGGGGGTGTTTTGATAGAACTCCACATAAACACGGGCAATCAGGCGCAGGAAGCGATTTTTAGTAGAAGACAGGCTTCCAAAGAGTATGCCCAAGAACATGGCTAGCATAAAGGCACCCAGAGAGATGGCCAAGGTAAAAAGCAGGCCTTGGAAGAAGAGCGGAAAGTCTTTAAAATAACTCACCCAGTTCTCCCATGCGTAGGGACTTGTTGTCAATAAGAGCATAGACATTCCTTTCTATTCATCTGTTTGGGTAACGGGTTTAAGCCCGTTTTTATCGTAGATAACTTGTAGACTGCCATCGGTCAGCCATTGGTCAATCAGACTGCTCAGGTAGTCGTTTAGCTCTGTATTGGACAATTTGGTCACGATTCCGTATTGGGAGGCTGAGAAGCTGAAATCCATAAGTTGGGATTTTGAGCTAACATACCCTGATAGGATGGACTGGTCCACAGAGAAGGCATCGATTCGGTGGGCACGAAGGGAAACAGATAATTCTGGATACGAACCCAATTCTGCAAAAGTGACATCAAGCTTATGTTTGGTAGCTAACTCCGTGATGAGTTTACGGGTATTGGAACCTTGTGCGACTCCGATATGTTTACCATCTAGATCTTCGAGAGTCTTGATGCCACTATCCTTATTGACGAGAAAGCCAACTGCATCAGTGTAGTAAGGAGTTGTAAAGTTGTAGAGGAGCTTGCGTTCTTCTGTGATGGTAAAGGTAGCGATAACCATATCGACCTGTCCATTGTCCAGCAAAGGCCCGCGAGTTTGGGCAGTTACCGGTGTAAATTCAATCTTGACCCCTAGCTCTTTGGCAATTTTTCTGGCGATGTCTACTTCCATGCCTTCAAACTGGTTGCTGTCGGGATTGAGGTAGCCGAAGTTTGGAACATCCTGTTTGACCCCGACTCGCAGAACTCCTCGGTCAATGATGGCCTGGATTTGATCGCTAGTGGAAAGTTCAGCTGCTGTTTCTGTTTTAGCAACGGGCTGGTGGCTAAAAAAGAGGATGAGGCAGGCAAACAGTAGCAGTCGAATAGCTAGGAAAAGTCCTAC
This sequence comes from Streptococcus oriscaviae, assembly GCF_018137985.1. Classification (NCBI taxonomy): domain Bacteria; kingdom Bacillati; phylum Bacillota; class Bacilli; order Lactobacillales; family Streptococcaceae; genus Streptococcus; species Streptococcus oriscaviae. The sequence continues at coordinate 2,101,348 of NZ_CP073084.1, forward strand.
TTTTTTATCTTTCATAGTGACCTCCTAAAGTATAACCTTGTCGGATTCGTGGTTGATAATCTTGCTGAGGAACTGTTTGGCCCGAGGCTCTGTCGGATTGTCAAAGAAGCCGTTGACATCGGTCGTGTCGACCAAAACTTCCCCTTCAGCCATGAAAATAATGCGGTCAGCCACCTCGCGGGCAAAGCCCATTTCATGGGTGACGACAATCATATTCATACCATCGCGAGCTAGCTTTTGCATAACAGCTAAGACATCACCGATGGTCTCAGGGTCAAGGGCAGAAGTTGGTTCGTCAAAGAGCAGGAGTTCAGGTTGCATCGCCAATCCGCGGGCGATGGCAACCCGTTGTTTTTGTCCGCCAGATAGCATGGCAGGATAAGAATCCTTGCGGTCCCAGAGGTTGACAAACTCCAGGTACTTTTTAGCTGTTGCAGTGGCGGTTTCTTTGTCGATGCCGAGAACCTTGATGGGTGCTAGAGTGACATTTTCTAACACTGTCTTGTGGGGGTAGAGGTTGAAATGCTGGAAGACCATACCTACTTCCTTGCGAAGAGCCACCAAATCCTTGTTGGAGGCCTGAGAAACCGTATGGCCATTAACAACCAAATTGCCTTGGTCAATGGATTCTAGTCCATTGATGGTTCGGATGAGGGTGGATTTGCCGGAACCAGATGGGCCTAAGAGAACCACCACCTGTCCGGGTTCAAAAGTCAGATTGATGTTGCGGAGGGCATGATAGTCGCCGTAATACTTATTTACCTCTTGAAATTCTACTAAAGCCATGGGATTCTCCTTCTGTTCAATTTAAGGTAGAATTATGATAGCATTGCTAAAATTAAAAGTCAAGTAAATTCTGACAATTTAATACAAGCGATGTTATAAAATCTGACACAAGTTTGTGAAGTGAAAAATTTTAACAGTTTTGGTATAATATGGGCAGGAAATGCAAAGGTGAATAAGTAATATGAAGAAAATTTTAATTGTAGACGACGAAAAACCAATTTCAGATATTATCAAGTTCAATATGACTCGGGAAGGCTATGAGGTTGTCACTGCCTTTGACGGACGGGAAGCCTTGGAAGTATTTGAGGCCGAATTCCCTGATATTGTCATTTTGGATCTGATGCTGCCGGAGATAGACGGCCTAGAGGTGGCTCGGACTATCCGTAAGACCAGCAATGTGCCTATTTTGATGCTGTCGGCTAAAGACAGCGAGTTCGACAAGGTTATCGGACTTGAAATCGGAGCGGATGACTATGTGACCAAGCCGTTTTCCAACCGTGAATTGCAGGCGCGTGTCAAGGCGCTTCTACGCCGGAGTGAGTTGACCGAAACCCAGATGGAGGTCGAATCGCTCTCCAAGGGAACTCCTGAATTGGTTATTGGCGACCTGGTGATTGTGCCGGACGCTTTTGTGGCTAAAAAGCATGGCAAGGAGTTGGAGTTGACCCATCGTGAATTTGAGTTGCTTCATCACCTAGCCAAGCACTTGGGCCAGGTCATGACCCGGGAACACCTCTTGGAAACAGTTTGGGGCTATGACTACTTTGGTGATGTCCGTACGGTTGATGTAACGGTTCGTCGCCTCCGCGAAAAAATCGAAGATACACCGAGTCGTCCAGAATACATTCTGACCCGTCGGGGTGTCGGATATTATGTAAAAGGAAATGATTAATCAACTACGTTATTTAGTAACTACAACGGAATTTTGGTTTGTTGTTATCCTGATCGGCTTTGTGATTGCATTGGCAATTTTGCTGATTGAAAACTATCGGGATAATAAGCAAATCAAGATTCTTAATCAAAAGGTAAAGGGACTGATTGAAGGAAATTATTCGGATGTCCTAGACATGCGGGGGAGTCCTGAGATTACCGATATGACCAACTCGCTCAATGATTTGTCAGAAGTGATTCGCCTGACCCATGACAGTTTGGAGCAGGAGAAGACCCGCTTGAGCTCCATCTTGTCTTATATGAGCGATGGAGTGGTTGCCACGGATCGGATGGGCCGTATCATTATGATTAACGATATGGCACAAAAGCAGTTGGGGATATCTCCCAAAGACACTGAGCAAGCAGACCTTTTGTCCATCTTGGATATTGGTGATCGCTATAGTTTTCGGGATTTGCTGGCCCAAACACCAGAGGTTGTCTTAGACCATGTGAATGAAAACGAGGAATTTTTGACTCTGCGCGCCAATTTCGCCACGATCCGAAGTGAGAGCGGTCTGATTTCGGGGCTTGTAGTGGTGCTTCATGACATGACCGAACAGGCCAAAGAAGAGCGCGAACGCCGACTTTTCGTATCCAATGTCAGCCATGAGTTGCGAACCCCTCTGACCTCGGTCAAATCCTATCTGGAGGCTTTAGACGAAGGTGCCTTGCAGGAAGCTGTCGCTCCTAGTTTTGTCAAGGTTTCCTTGGATGAAACAAACCGCATGATGCGGATGATTTCAGATCTGTTGAGTCTTTCGCGCATCGATAACCAAGTTGGCTCAGTTGATGTCGAGCTAATCAACTTCACCGCGTTTGTGACCTTCATCCTCAACCGGTTTGACCAGATGAAAAACAAGGACGATGATAAGGGCTATACCATCATTCGAGATTACCAGATTACACCGATTTGGGTTGAGATTGATACAGACAAGATGACGCAGGTCTTGGACAATATTTTAAACAACGCTATCAAGTATTCACCAGATGGTGGTCAGATTACCTTCAGTATGAAGACGACCGAAACCCAGTTAATCGTGTCCATTTCCGATCAGGGTCTGGGTATTCCAAAGGCCGATTTGCCTAAGATTTTTGACCGTTTTTACCGTGTGGACAAGGCACGTTCACGGGCACAGGGTGGTTCAGGTCTAGGCTTGGCCATTGCTAAGGAAATCATCAAACAGCACAAGGGCTTTATCTGGGCTAAAAGTGAATACGGTCATGGCTCTACCTTTACAATCGTCCTGCCATATTCTAAGGATATGACAATGGATGAATGGGATGATGCAACAGAGGAAGAATAGGAGAAAATGGCAGAGAAGGGATTTTATTATAGCATTTTAGCTTCGGGCTCCAGTGGAAATTCCTTCTATCTGGAAACCGACCAGAAAAAAATTTTGGTGGACGCAGGTCTGTCTGGGAAAAAAATTACCAGCCTGCTGGCAGAAATTGACCGCAAGCCAGAGGATATTGATGCTATCTTGGTAACCCATGAACATAGCGACCATATTCATGGTATAGGAGTGCTGGCTCGTAAATACGGGATGGACATCTATGCTAACGAGCCTACCTGGAGAGCTATGGAAGGGAAGTTAGGAAAGATCGATATAGCACAGAAGCATATTTTTGAACTAGGAGTGACAAAGACCCTTGGGGATTTGGATATTGAATCCTTTGGGGTCAGCCATGATGCAGCCTGTCCTCAATTTTACCGCTTTATGAAAGATGACAAGAGTTTTGTCATGCTGACGGATACTGGCTATGTCAGTGATCGCATGGTGGGGATTGTTGAAAATGCGGACGCCTATCTAATCGAGTCAAATCACGACATCAATATTTTACGGGCAGGCTCCTACTCATGGAGTCTCAAACAGCGGATACTGTCCGATAAGGGACACCTTTGTAATGAAGACGGGGCAGATGCCATGATTCGAGCTTTGGGCAATCGCACCAAGAAAATCTATCTAGGGCATTTGTCCAAAGAAAACAATATCAAGGAACTGGCTCACCTAACCATGGTCAATCAATTGGCCCAAGCAGATTTGGCTGTCGGCAGTGACTTTCAAGTCTATGACACATCGCCAGACACAGCAACCAAATTGACCAGAATTTAGCAGGAAGAAAAGTCATGGGGAACATGGCTTTTTCTGTTGCAAAAAACTCACCTTGAATGGCAGATATGATGAGAAAAAAGAGAGGATTGTGGTATAATAAAAAGTAACATTTCTAGAATGAGGTTTATGGCAGTGAATAAGAAAAGATCTTCGCGAACTGGGCGTGATGATAGATTCATCCCCCGTCGCTTGAATATCCTGTTTGGTCTGGTTATCTTGCTTTTTACTATTTTGATAGCGCGGCTGGCGGACATGCAAATTGTCAATAGTGATTTTTATACGAATAAACTGGCAACGGTCAGTAAGAAAATTATCTCAACCAGTTCGGTTCGAGGGCAGATTTATGATGCTAAGGGAACGCCTTTGGTGGAAAATCGGGTAGAGCAAGTTGTAGCTTTTACTCGCTCTAACAAAATCAGCGCTCAGGAGATGAAGGAAATTGCCAACAAACTCTTGCAGTGGGTTGGTGTATCTGAGGTGGACTTATCCAAACGCGATAAGGCAGACTACTATTTGGCGGATCAAGAAGTTTACCGCTCTGTTGTTGAAGGATTGCCCGATGATAAGCGTTACGATGCCGATGGCAATAACCTCAGCGAGTCCATTGTTTATTCCAACGCAGTAGACAGTCTGACAGATGAGCAGTTGGTCTACTCGGAAGAAGAAAGCAAGGCTATCGAACTGTTTACTCAGATGAATGCGGCGGCTTATTTTGAAACCGTCAATCTTGTAACCAATGCCCTGACTGCTGAGCAGGTGGCTCAGATTGCGGCCCACGAGGAAGAGTTGCCAGGGATTTCGACCACCAATAGCTGGAATCGGGAAGTACTCAGCACCTCGCTTGGCTCGATTATTGGTACGGTGACCAGTCAGAAGGCGGGGCTTCCAGAAGAAGATGCGGAAGAATATTTGGCCAAGGGCTATTTACCCAATGACCGTGTAGGTACAGCCTATCTGGAAAAGCAGTACGAAGAAGTCTTACAGGGTCAGCGGGAGAAGAAAGAAATCAATCTGGATCGTAATGGAAATGTCGAAAGCATCACCACTATCCAAGAAGGCAGCAAGGGGAACAATATCAAGTTGACCATTGACCTAGCCTTTCAAGATGGTGTCAATGCTATTTTGAAGCGGCATTTTGACAGTGAACTAGCAACCGGTAGTGCCCTGTATTCTGACGGAATTTATGCAGTAGCTCTGGAGCCCAGCACTGGTGCGGTACTAGCTATGTCTGGGTACAGCCATGCTAAGGGAACCGGCGAAGTCAAGGAAGATGCTCTTGGAACCATCACCAGTGTTTTTGTTCCAGGTTCCATCGTCAAAGGAGCAACCATCAGTGCAGGCTGGGAAAATGGGGTTATTCAAGGCAATCAGGTTGTTTTGGATGAACCGATTCAGTTTGCCGGCTCAGCTCCCATCAAGTCGTGGTATGCGGCCTACGGAAATTACAGCATCAGTGCGACAGATGCCTTGGAATTTTCTTCCAATGTTTACATGGTAAAAATTGCCTTGGGACTGCTGGGTCAGTCTTATACGCCAGGAATGTACCTCAACGATGGTGAGGTTCTTGAGCAGGCTATGTCTAAACTGAGAACAACTTTTGGGGAATACGGTTTGGGTTCTGCTACGGGTATTGATTTGCCGCTAGAATCTACGGGTTTTCTCCCAGAAGATTATAGCGCAGCCAATTTCATTACCAATGCTTTCGGACAGTTTGACAACTATACTCCAATGCAGATGGCTCAGTACGCGGCGACAGTTGCAAATGGCGGGACCAGAATCTCTCCGCACTTGGTGGAAGGGATTTATGGCAATAATGACCAAGGCGGTCTAGGTGAACTGATAGAAACCGTTACCGGGAAAGAAATGAACAAAGTGAACATCTCTGCTGAGGAGATGGCTTTGGTTCAGCAAGGTTTCTATCAAGTGGTCAATGGCAGCGGCAGTTTAATTACTGGACGTAGCATTGGAATTGGCGCGGCTGTACCAATCAGTGCAAAGACAGGTACGGCTGAAACCTTTGTAACGACTTCTTCTGGTTCAGTGGTAGAGGCTGTCAATACGAACATCGTTGCCTACGCTCCAAGTACCAATCCTAAAATTGCAGTAGCGGTAGTCTTGCCAACCCTAACCAACCTGAACTCCTCTACCAGCAAAACCATTGTGACGGAGATTATCAATCTCTATCACTCTCTTTATCCTATGAATTAAGGACGATTATGTTATATCCAACCCCTATTGCCAAGCTGATTGAGAGTTATGCAAAACTCCCAGGAATCGGCATAAAAACAGCAACCCGTCTGGCTTTTTATACCATTGGTATGGAAGACGATGTGGTTAACGAATTTGCGAAAAACCTGCTTGCAGCCAAGCGAGATTTGTCTTATTGCAGTATCTGTGGCAATCTGACTGATCAGGATCCCTGTGCCATCTGTCAAGATCAAACACGGGATCAAACAACTATTCTCTTGGTTGAAGACAGCCGGGATGTATCTGCCATGGAAAACATCCAAGAATACCATGGCCTCTATCATGTTCTCCACGGTTTGATTTCTCCAATGAACGGTATCGGCCCAGACGACATTAACCTAAAAAGTCTGCTGACCCGTCTGATGGACAATCAAGTGACTGAGGTGATTGTTGCAACCAATGCTACCGCTGATGGCGAAGCAACAGCCATGTATATCTCGCGGGTACTAAAGCCTGCCGGAATTAAGGTCACTCGTCTGGCTCGAGGTCTAGCGGTCGGCAGCGATATTGAGTATGCTGATGAGGTAACCTTGCTGAGAGCCATTGAAAATAGGACGGAGCTGTGATGGCTAAGGCCTAATTCAAGACAGTTCATCTTACTGAATACTTGTGTATAACATTCTAACTGAAACCAAACGATAGAAAAGGAAACAATATGTCAAAACAAACCTTGATTTTATTATATGGTGGTCGTTCAGCCGAGCGGGAAGTATCCGTCTTGTCAGCTGAAAGTGTCATGCGAGCGGTCAATTACGATACATTTTTTGTGAAGACCTACTTTATCAGTCAAAGCGGTGAGTTTGTAAAGACGCAGGAGTTTGCCACAACTCCGTCAACTGATGTGAAGCTCATGACCAATCAAACTTTCGATGAACGTCAGGTTGTCAAACCTAGCGATATTTACGAAGAAAATGCGGTGGTCTTTCCAGTCCTTCATGGTCCTATGGGGGAGGATGGCTCCATTCAAGGCTTCTTAGAAGTATTGCGGATGCCTTATGTGGGCACCAATATTTTGGCTTCTGCGGTAGCCATGGATAAAATCACGACCAAACGCGTCCTGGAATCAGCAGGAATTGCACAAGTTCCCTACCTTGCTGTGATTGAAGGGGAAGATTTGGAAGAGCGTCTTGCTGCTATTGAAGCGACCCTGACCTATCCCGTTTTTGTCAAGCCTGCCAACATGGGTTCAAGTGTCGGCATCTCAAAAGCTGATAATGCAGAGCAACTGCAAGTAGCCCTTGATTTGGCCTTCAAATACGACAGCCGTGTCTTGGTGGAGCAAGGAGTTGTTGCGCGTGAGATTGAAGTGGGGCTTTTGGGAAATGCTGACGTGAAAACCACACTTCCGGGTGAGGTAGTGAAAGACGTTGCCTTTTATGATTACGATGCCAAATACATTGATAACAAGATTACTATGGAAATTCCTGCTAAGATTGATCAGAAGGTTATGGATATCATGCGTGACAATGCAGCCAGAGCCTTTCGTGCAATCGGTGGTTGTGGCCTATCCCGCTGCGATTTCTTCCTAACAGAAGAAGGAGAGGTTTTCCTCAATGAGCTCAATACCATGCCAGGTTTCACCCAGTGGTCTATGTACCCTCTGCTTTGGGCAAATATGGGGCTTGCGTACCCTGATTTAATCGAAGAGTTGGTTCGTTTGGCCAAGGAAATGTTTGAAAAACGAGAAAGCCACCTTATCTAAGGGGGCTTTCCTAATCTATCGCAAAGGAGAACTCATGTACCAGTCACATGTCAAGGGTTTGGAACTGTTTAAAGCCCAAGCAGAAGGTTATGGTAATCCCATTACCACCTTTGGTCGAACTCAAGAGGGCGAAACCCCAGTCAGCCTCGTTAACATTGCTCTTGCAGCCTGTGTTACGATGTGTGTTCAAGGCTACTATGCCAGTCAGGAACAAAAGAAACAGGTGCCAGTGGAAGTTGGATGCCACCATTTTGAAGATGGGTTTCATCTGCGTATTTTTTTGGAACAAGAAATTGGAGCCGCTCAGCAAGAGAAAATTCTAGCCTACATAGATACCAAGTGTAAGGTAAAGGCCCTACTGCGAGAAGACCTCCAATATACAATTGAATTTGCGGTGTTGGATGATTAAGCTCCCCTGTAAACTCAGTAAAAGCCACGATGCGGAGGGTAGTTTGAAAAACCAACGGTTAAAAAATGTTTTTGTCATAGTCATCATCGTCACGACCCTGTTTCTGCTTTCTAAAGTTTTAAATTATTACAATCAAAAGAGTATATATCATTCACTAGACAATGTATTCTTAGAAATGAACTATGCAGAGGTAGATAGTGGGTCCTTGGAAGGTTTACCAGATTTGAGTACTGTTTTAGAAAGTTCGCAATCATTTAGAGAACCGGATAGAATAACAGAGTTGCCCGTCCTTGTTAATGACCCTGATGGAGGAGAGGTATCTATATTTGTTGGTCTGGAACAAGCGTTCAGTATTGAGTATTCAAAAAAATTAGGGAATGATACTTATTTATATATAGACTATGAGTATAGGGATAAGAAATTGCTAGGAAGCATTGAAATTTCTAATTCAAATAGTTCTTTAGTATGGGCTAAGTCTGACTATTGGATAGATAAAAAAAGGGGTGAAGCGGTCAATCTGCAAGAATACTTAGAGAGTGCCTATTGGTTTTCTTCCTCCAAAGGCCTCCCTACTTTGCAACTAACTGAAAAAGAAGAACTATTAAATTATTTAAAACCATATGGTATAGATGCTACTTGGTTAAGGGAAAAATCATCCTATATTTTGAATGATGTCGTTCTCAAGACTTGGTTTGAAAAGGGGAGTCAACGCTATTCGTTTGACAATCTTGGAAATGTTAAAATTGTTCGGTCATCGATAATGTCTCAGTAATACTAAGAAATGACGTATTTGGAAATAGGAGTCCTGTTTTACAAGGAAGTCTAAGGTGGGTTCCCCCTGCAAACTCAGTAAAAAGATGGTATAATAGGGAGTGCTTACTGGCACTCTTTTTTGAGTGCGAAAGATTGGAGAGATTATGAACTTACATCTACATGAAATTGCCTCCGTTTTGAAGGCCAAAAATGATGTCACCCGTTATCCAGACTGCACCCTGAACAAGGTTGAATTTGACAGTCGTCTGATTGAACAGGGCGATCTCTTTGTTCCGCTTAAGGGAGCGCGTGATGGCCATGACTTTATCCCTATTGCGTTTGAAAAAGGCTGCGCAGTGACCGTATCTGAGAAAAATCTGGATGTTCCCCATATCTTAGTTGATGACTGTCTGGCTGCGCTGCAAGAATTAGCGGCCTACTACTTAGCAAAAACAGGTATGGAAGTCATTGCAGTCACAGGTTCAAATGGTAAAACCACAACCAAGGACATGATTCATGATGTCCTAGCTACAACCTATAAGACCTACAAGACCCAAGGCAACTACAATAATGAAATCGGTTTGCCCTACACCATTCTTCACGCACCTGAGGACACAGAAAAGCTGGTTTTGGAAATGGGACAGGATCACTTGGGGGATATTCATTTGTTATCTGAAATTGCCAAACCAAGTCTATCCGTTATTACCCTATTTGGTGAGGCCCATCTGGAATTTTTTGGTTCCAGAGAAGAAATCGCCAAAGGCAAACTTCAGATTGCCGACGGGATGGCTCCGAGAGGCAAGCTCCTGCTTCCGGCTGATCCAATAGCAGATGCCTTTCTCCCTGAAAAACAAGAGCTGATTCGCTTTGGAGACCATTCAGACTTGCAGGTGACAAGCCTAGTCGAGTCAAAAGATAGCCTGACCTTTACGGTTAATTTTATGGATGGGGAGATTTACCTACCCGTAACAGGCAAATACAATGCGACCAACGCCATGTTGGCTAGCTATGTCGGCAAGTGGCTGGGAGTGCCAGATGAGGCCATTCGGTCTGCCCTAGCCAATCTGCAGCTGACCCGTAATCGGACAGAATGGAAGAAGGCAGCAACTGGCGCGGATATTCTCAGCGATGTTTACAATGCCAACCCAACAGCAATGCGTTTGATTTTAGAAACCTTTTCCAGCATTCCTGCCAATGAAGGTGGAAAGAAAATCGTTGTTTTGGCAGATATGAAGGAGTTGGGTCAAGAGTCGGTTGCTCTACATGAAGGGATTATCAGCAGTCTGTCACCAACTGTTTTAGATACCCTTATCTTCTATGGGGAAGCTATTGAAGGCTTGGCTCAGTTGGCTAGCCAGATCTTTCCAACAGACAAGGTCCACTTTTTCAAAAAGGACGGACAGATAGATCAGTTTGACGACTTGCTCCAAGAAGTCAAGAATGTCCTTGGTGACAAGGATCAAATCCTGCTTAAAGGTTCAAACTCGATGAACTTGGCCAAGCTAGTAGAGGAACTTGAAAAAGGCTAAACAGGGGAGGAAGGAAGATGAGTGATTTTTTAACGAGGCAGCAAACTGTACCACCGCCTATTTCCTTGTTTTGGTTTACAATCATGATGCTCTTGCTGGTAATTTTGGGCTATGCCAGCTGGAAATACCACGACAATCCGCGATTTGTCAAGCTGTTTCGTTGCTTACAGCTACTTCAGCTAGCCTGTCTTTATTTATGGTACATTTCTTATCAGATTCCATTGGCAAACAGCCTGCCTTTCTATCATTGCCGCATGGCTATGTTTGCCTTGCTCTTATGTCCGAAAGGGTCCAAGGTAAGGTATTATTTTTCTCTGCTCGGGCTTAGTGGTGCGATTTTTGCCTTGGGGTATCCAGTATTTGACCCCTATGATTTTCCGCATATCACCAGTTTTTCATTCTTACTGGGGCACTATGCTCTCTACGTCAACAGTCTAAACGATTTGTTGCAGCCGGCTAAGGGAAAAATCTTGTCGATAAAGGAAATCGTTGGCTACACCTTGCTGATGAATGCCTGTCTGGTTGCTGTCAACCTCCTAACTGGAGGAAATTACGGCCTACTCAGCCGCTCGCCAATTATCCAAAGTCAGGATTTGGTCTTGAATTATGTTCTGATTTCTGCAGTTTTGATTGGTACTCTGCTGCTCTTTGATTGGATTTTCAATCATCAGCACCTGCTAGAGAGATTAAAAAAGCAAGTAAAAAACTAGACTTTTCCTTGTAAGAGTTAGGCTCTTAAAACAGCTAATCTGCTGCCGAAAATATTGAAAAAATCATTGAAATTGAGTATACTAGATAAGATTGAGGAGGCAGGCATGGTGGATGTTCAAGCTGTTTAGCTCTGCTTTTCTCCAAAAAGAAAAAGGAAACAATTATGTCAGTACAAGAAGAAATTAAGAAACGCCGAACCTTCGCGATTATCTCCCACCCGGACGCGGGGAAGACCACCATTACTGAGCAGCTGCTCTATTTTGGGGGAGAAATTCGTGAAGCGGGAACAGTTAAGGGCAAGAAGACGGGAACCTTTGCCAAGTCTGACTGGATGGATATTGAGAAGCAGCGAGGAATCTCGGTGACCTCATCTGTCATGCAGTTTGATTACGCGGGCAAGCGGGTCAATATCCTGGATACGCCTGGACACGAGGATTTCTCTGAGGATACCTATCGGACTCTGATGGCGGTGGATGCGGCAGTTATGGTCGTGGACTCTGCTAAGGGTATCGAGGCCCAGACCAAAAAACTCTTTGAAGTTGTCAAACACCGCAATATCCCTGTCTTTACCTTTATCAACAAGCTAGACCGTGATGGACGGGAGCCGCTGGATCTATTGCAGGAACTGGAAGAAGTGCTGGGTATCGCAAGTTACCCTATGAACTGGCCTATCGGGATGGGGAAATCCTTTGAAGGCCTTTATGATCTCCACAATCAACGCTTAGAACTCTACCGCAAGGAGGAGCGCTTTGCAAACTTGGAGGATGGTGAACAGCTCTTTGGCAACAATCCTTTCTACGCCCAAGTTCTGGAGGATATTGAACTTCTTCAAGAGGCTGGAAATGAATTTTCTAGGGAAGCTATTTTGGAAGGGAACCTGACGCCAGTCTTCTTTGGCTCGGCCCTGACCAACTTCGGTGTGCAGACCTTCTTGGATACTTTCTTGGAATTTGCTCCAGAACCTCACGGCCATAAGACGACTGAGGGAGAGGTGATTGACCCGCTCAATAAAGACTTCTCAGGCTTTGTCTTTAAAATTCAAGCCAATATGGACCCTCGCCACCGCGACCGGATCGCCTTTGTGCGCGTGGTTTCGGGTGAATTTGAGCGCGGAATGGCAGTCAACTTACCTCGTACAGGTAAGGGAGCCAAGCTCTCCAACGTGACCCAGTTTATGGCAGAATTCCGCGAAAATGTGGAAAATGCAGTAGCGGGTGATATTATCGGGGTTTACGATACAGGAACCTATCAGGTAGGTGATACCCTGACCGTTGGAAAAAACAAGTTCGAGTTTGAGCCTCTGCCAACCTTCACCCCAGAAATCTTTATGAAGGTTTCTGCGAAAAATGTGATGAAACAAAAATCCTTCCATAAGGGGATTGAGCAGCTGGTGCAGGAGGGAGCCATTCAGCTCTACAAGAATTACCAAACAGGCGAGTATATGCTAGGTGCTGTCGGCCAGCTCCAGTTTGAAGTTTTTAAACACCGCATGGAGGGCGAGTACAACGCCGAGGTGGTCATGACCCCTATGGGCAAAAAGACTGTCCGTTGGATTAAGCCAGAAGACCTGGATGAGCGTATGTCATCAAGCCGCAACATCCTAGCCAAAGACCGCTTTGACCAACCCGTCTTCCTCTTTGAAAACGACTTTGCTCTGCGCTGGTTCGCGGATAAGTATCCAGATGTAGAGTTGGAAGAGAAGATGTAACAACAGTCCGGGGGACTGTTGTTAGTTGGAGATGAGAGCCGACGAGAGTCGGCTTACCAATGGCTAAGGTTCAGTGAACCTTTTCTAGTTGGAAACAGGCATTGACAGCAGTTCTTTGGTTTTAGAATGAGCCTTGTGAAAGCAAGGTTTTTTTATGCAAAGGTTAGGAAAATTTGATATACTGATAAAAAAATAAAGGAGTCATATCATGGGTTTATTTTCAGGTTTGATGGGCAATGCTTCACAGAAATCCAATGAAGCAGTTGAGCAGGAATTGGAGGCAATTTTGATTGAGGGCGAGCAGGTGCAGCTAGCTTACAGTCTGGTTAGGGATTTGATTGTCTTTACAGATTATCGCTTGATTTTGGTTGATAAGCAAGGGATGACCGGCAAGAAGGCTTCCTACAAGTCCTTACCTTACGGTTCTATTTCTCGTTTTACGGTCGAAACATCTGGTCACTTTGATATGGATGCGGAGTTGAAGATTTGGATTTCTTCGGCTCTTGAACCAGCAGAAGTGTTGCAATTTAAGAGTGATCGCAATGTGATTGACATCCAGAAAGCCTTGGCGGCTGCTGTATTGATTAAGTAGGAATAGAGAGCTTCGGCTTTCTATTTTTTATGCGCGTCTGTTTTTCATCTGTTTTTTTAATTTTTTGCTTGCCAAAAGTGCAATTAAAAAGTATACTAGTTAATTATTAACTAATTAAGTAAATAACAAAAAGGAGAAACTGATGAAGAAGAAAATAACGATGTTGGCATTGGCAGGGGTTGTTTTATCCTGTCATCTATGCTTGGCTGCCTGTCAAAAGGAAGGGCAAGAAACAGCTCCGCAGCAGGAGATGCAAGACAGTAGCTTAGCGATACCTGATGAGGAACTGGTAGTGGTTTCTGAGATTGGTCCAAAGGGCTATATGCGCTTACATGGGGATGAATCCTACTATGTTGAGGGTCCGGTTCCCTATGCGGCTCGTTTTCTAAAAGATACTTTGGTTGGTTCAGACTATCAGTTCAAAAAAGAAGACATTCAATACCAATTGGAAAAAGGGTACATTGTGAAGGTTAAAAATAATTATTTTTATTATCCAACTACCAAGGATGCCCATGTTGTCTCACTTGCTGAGGCCAAGAAAATCACCAAGAATCAGAAGAAAGTTCTCACTCAAGCTGAATCAGGTGTTGCTGGTATTGATTTTCCAACAGATGATGGTTTTTTGTTTGAAAATGAAGGACAAATTCTGTCTAAAACAGGTGACGGTCTCGTTTTGGAACATAACGGTCACTCACATTTTATCTTCTACAAGGATTTGAAAAATAGCAAGTGGTCTTATCTGATCCCTACGGACTATAAAGAAAATAGCCAGACAAATGCACATGGTGGTGAGAAGTTACTAAGCACCCAACCCCTAGATGATGGTTATGTGTTTGATCCAAAAGACATTGTGGCAGAAGACGCCAATGGCTATACAGTGCGACACGGTGATCATTACCATTATATTTGGAAGTCAAGTATCCAGTCAGGCAGCAAGCCTAACCAGGGGGGGAGTGTTGAGGGAACTCTTCCTTTGGTCAACCACCCTCATCCTAATCCCTTACCGAATCCGAACCCGATTTTACCGGATTCAAGCGTAGGTCAAGGTTCAGGAACGGTGACTCCTTCTGAGAAGAAGCGTTTTCCGGGTGTTGATTATCCGACCAGTGATGGTTTTCTCTTTGATGGAAGCGGGGTTCGTGGTCAAACCAGTTTAGGACTCTTGGTTGGACACGATACTCATACCCATCTGATTCCTTATAGCCACCTAATCGCCAGTCCTTGGGAATCCTATATTCCAGCTCAGTATTTGGAAGCAGCCAAGGCAGAATATCTCGCCCATTCTTCCGGACAGACTCAGCCTCAACCTCCTCAAACAGAGCAAGAAAAGCCTGAAGTATTGGCACTAGCCGCTAAAAAAGCCTATCTAGCTCAGCTTTTACAAGTATCAGAGGAGGCTATTCAGCTCATCGAAACAGATGAGGGACCAGCCTTTGTGTATCCGCATGGGGATCACTCTCATACGATTTTGGTTGACAAGGTGGAAATCGGTAAGCCAATAGAAGATCCTCACGGCGATCCTCATGCACATGACAAGGTTGGTATGGCCACTTTGAAAGAGCTGGGCTTTGACGACGAAATTATTGAAGATATTTTGCATGCGACAGCCGACAGTCCGTTCCCATCTAATGAAAAAGATCCTGAAAAGATGAAGGAATGGCTCAAGACGGTGAAATACCTGAATATCGGTCAGCGTAAGGATCCGCTCAAACGAGCTGGTCTGGACTTGATGCCAAATATAGAAGTTCTGGGAATTGGGTTTACCCCGATTGATGATGTCAGTCCGGTTCTTCAATTTAAGAAACTAAAACAGCTGTGGATGACTAAAACAGGTGTGACGGATTATAGTTTCTTGAAGCAAATTCCGAGCTTGGAGGGGATTGACCTTTCACAAAATGGGGTATCGGATT
The DNA here is from genome assembly GCF_018137985.1 of Streptococcus oriscaviae. Lineage (NCBI taxonomy): Bacteria > Bacillati > Bacillota > Bacilli > Lactobacillales > Streptococcaceae > Streptococcus > Streptococcus oriscaviae. The sequence goes on from NZ_CP073084.1 coordinate 2,116,739, forward strand.
TAAGTTTCTTACAGGATTATCCTCACTTGAAAGTTGTATCTGCGGCAGGAAATGGGATTAAGGATATTAGTGTCTTGGCTAAATTGAAGGCTCTTGAATCCTTGAACCTTGACCATAATGAGGTATCAGACTTATCTGCTCTGACGGATTTGACTCACCTGACTGCCATCAGTTTAGACAACAACCATCTTTCAAACCTGTCTGCCCTTCAGAACAAGACTAAACTGACGCGACTTTATCTTTCTCAGAATCCGGATTTGGATCTTTCAACCTTGAAGACAGAGAGTCTGGAAGAGTTAACGGTGAACGAAAGCAATGTGAAGGATCTCCAGTTTGTAAAAGATAATCCAAATCTGACGAGCCTAACTATGAAAAATAATCAGGTTTCTAGTTTACAAGGGGTTGAAGAGGCTAAAAAACTAGTTAGTCTGGACTTGGAAAACAATCAGGTCAAGAGTTTAGAGATAGAAGGAGAACAGAAATCTCTAACACAACTAAACGTTGCTGGCAATCAACTGGAAAATCTGGAAGGTATCAACGATTATAAGGCGTTGGAAAACTTAAACGCAGCCAAGAATGATATTGAAACCCTTGCTATCGAAGAGCCAAATACTAGCTTGAAAACCATTGATGTCAGCGAAAACCATATTCCAAAAGAGGAGCTGACTCTGAACGAGAATAAAATTCCGTCTGCCATCGCAGAGCATTTCCCATCTGTTGAGGGAGGAAGTATCGAAAACAATCAGCCTAAGACGGTTGAAACAGCTTCAGAGTAAGGAAGAAGAAGGCTTGGATTTTAGTCCAAGTCTTTTTTATTTACCAAAATAGGTAAACCGTTCAGTAAAGAAGTAGCTAAAAGGTTAAAACGGAAGAAGAAAAGAGTGTTTGAAAAATAAGATAGAATAGAGTTCTCCTCTACAAAAGTTGATTTCAAAGGGGTTTGTTGATTTTTGTTCAAACTATTTTTTAAGAAAATCAGAAAAAACATTGACAAAACCGGTTTACTATATTACAATGATTTTGTAAACGTTTTACAAGTTTAAGGACAAAGGAGTAAAGGATATGGGTCAAACATTCTCAATGGAACAGTTCTCCCTCGAAGGGAAAATCGCCCTCATAACAGGAGCTTCTTACGGAATTGGTTTTGCGATTGCTTTAGCTTATGCTAAGGCAGGAGCGACTATTGTTTTTAATGACATCAGTCAGGAATTGGTCAACAAGGGGCTGGCGGCCTATCAGGCTGAAGGGGTTGAAGCGCATGGCTATGTCTGTGATGTAACAGATGAAGAAGGCATTCAGGCTATGGTTGCTCAAATCGAAGAAGAAGTAGGAATCATTGATATTTTAGTTAACAATGCAGGTATTATTCGGCGTGTTCCTATGGTTGAAATGACAGCGGCTCAGTTTCGTCAGGTCATTGATATTGATTTAAATGCTCCCTTCATCGTATCCAAAGCTGTTATTCCGTCCATGATTAAAAAAGGCCACGGAAAAATCATCAATATTTGTTCGATGATGAGCGAGTTGGGGCGCGAAACGGTTTCCGCCTACGCAGCAGCCAAGGGTGGGTTAAAAATGCTGACAAAAAATATTGCGTCAGAGTACGGAGAAGCCAACATTCAGTGCAACGGCATTGGGCCGGGCTATATTGCTACACCCCAGACAGCACCTTTGCGGGAGCGGCAAGCTGACGGTTCGCGTCATCCATTTGACCAATTTATCATTGCCAAAACGCCGGCAGCTCGTTGGGGTGAGGCAGAAGATCTGATGGGGCCGGCGGTCTTTTTAGCGAGCGAAGCCAGCAATTTTGTTAATGGACATATTCTCTATGTAGATGGAGGGATCTTGGCCTACATCGGGAAACAACCAGGAGAATAAAAATAAACAAAGAAGGGATTATCTATGAAAATAGCACTCATCAACGAAAATAGCCAGGCGGCTAAAAACAGTCTTATTTTTGAAACCTTGAAAGAAGTAACAGATACCAAAGGCTATCAAGCTTTTAACTATGGTATGTATGGCAAGGAAGGGGAAAGCCAATTGACCTACGTTCAAAATGGTTTATTGGCGTCCATTCTTCTAGTCAGCAAAGCAGCCGACTTTGTTATCACAGGATGTGGTACGGGAGTTGGTGCCATGCTTGCGGCCAATAGTTTCCCGGGTGTAACTTGTGGCTTTGCGGCAGACCCGACAGATGCCTACTTATTCTCACAAATCAATGGGGGAAATGCCCTATCCTTGCCTTTTGCGAAGGGATTTGGTTGGGGAGCGGAGTTGAACCTCAAACTCCTCTTTGAACGGCTTTTTGCTGAGGAAATGGGAGGTGGCTATCCACGTGATCGGGTTATTCCGGAACAGCGCAATGCACGCATTCTAAATGAAATGAAAGCTATCACCTACAAGGATTTATTGACCGTTCTTAAGGAAATAGACCAAGATTTTCTCAAGGAAACTATTTCTGGAGAACAGTTCCAAGAATATTTCTTTGCTAACTGTCAGGACGAGGCGATTGCAGCCTATTTGAGAACAGTATTAGAAAGTTAAAGAGAGAGGGGCGGTTATGAAGAAGGTATTGCTGATTGGTGAACCCTTGATTCGCATAACGCCGACAAATTATCAGGAAATTGCAGATGGTGTGGAAAGCCGGTTGTTTTTCGGTGGTTCAGAAATCAATATTGCTTGTGGCCTCCAAGGATTCGGTTGCCAAACCAAGCTCTTGACAGCCTTGCCACAAGGACAACTGGGTGAGCGGTTTTTGGCCTTTTTGACAGGTCGTGGAATTGATACTAGTACGATTCAGCGGGTTGGTGAACGAATTGGGCTCTACTATATGGAAACTGGTTTTGGCTGCCGGCCTAGTCAGGTGTATTATGATCGAAGCCAGTCCAGTCTAGCAGCCATCCAGATCAGTCAACTGGATATGGATGACTTATTTTCAGATGTGGCCATGGTTCACTTTAGCGGCATCACCTTGGCTGTTGACCCGGCTGTCACCCTTTGGCTAAAACCAGTGTTAGAAGAAGCCAAAAAACGGCAGCTTCCGATTTCCATTGATCTCAACTGGCGCTCCAAAATGATTGGACAGAAGGAAGCAAAGAAACTCTTTTCAGAGTTTGCTGCCTATGCGGACTATTGCTTCGGGATAGAGCCGATTATGGTGGACGAGTCAGATTGGAAGATGTTTAAGAAGGATGGGGCCGAACGCTGCGATATTGAGAAGCGGATGTCAGCACTAAAGAAAGTTTATGGTTTCCAAGCTGTTTTCCATACAGTCCGTCAACTGGATAATCAAGGAATAAATCATTATCGTGCCTATGGTTTGGCGGAAAAATTTTCCTGCTCAGTTGAGCTAACGACTCAGGTCTTGCAACGGATTGGTAGTGGCGATGCATTTGTAGCAGGAGCGCTGTATCAGTTGCTGGAAGAGGCTTCTCTTGAAGAAATGCTGGACTTTGCTGTCGCTAGTGGAGTTTATAAATGCAGTTTAGAAGGGGATCAGATGATGCAGCCTGCCGCTAAGGTCAGGACCCTCTTAGACGGAAAGAATGAATTGCTACGGTAAAGGAGTAGAAATGAGTCAATCACAAATCCTTTCTCAGTTGAGAAAACAAGGTTTAGTTGTCGTGGTTCGAGGTGATAGGAAAGAAGATGGTGTAAAAGCATCGCAAGCCTGTATTTCAGGTGGAATATCAGCAATCGAAGTGGCCTACACCAACCCAGATGCGAATCTGATTATTGCTGATTTACGTCAGACCTATCAGGAAAATCCTGATGTGCTGATCGGAGCTGGAACGGTACTGGATCCGGTCACTGCTCGTCAGGCCATTATGGCAGGTGCATCATTTATTGTGGCTCCTTCCTTTAACGAAGAAGTAGCAAGGCTTTGTCATCTCTATGCAGTGCCCTACATTCCGGGCTGTATGACCTTGACAGAAATTACTCGGGCCTTGGAAGCAGGTTGTGAGATGGTTAAGCTCTTTCCTGCTAGTGTATTTGGGCCAAGCTATGTTTCAGCGATTAAGGCTCCTCTGCCTCAAGTATCTATCATGGTGACTGGCGGAGTCAATCTAGGCAATGCTTCGACCTGGTTTGCAGCAGGTGTAGATGCAATTGGTGTTGGAGGTGAGTTCAACCAGCTTGCAGCCCAGGGGCAATTTGATCGTATCCAAGAGATGGCTGCTGCTTATGCAGGTATGGTCGTTTCGTCATAAAAATGAAAAGGAATACAAAAAACGCTTACATTTTTTTCGAAAACCTATTGACAAGTTCAAATCAATAGTCTAAAATACAAATTGTAAGTAAACCGGTAAAGTTAGAAAAAGGAGACACCTGTGATTCAATTAGTAGTTGTTGCACATGGGAAATTTGCTAGTGGCATTCTCACTTCTCTTGAGTTAATAGCTGGTCAAGTCGAAAAAATTGAGGCCATTGACTTTATTGAAGGGATGTCAGCTCAAGAGGTAAAAGAGCGGATAAAGTCAGTAATATCAAGTGAAGAAGAGGTGTTGGTTCTAACAGATTTGCTGGGTGGGACCCCATTTAAAGTCAGTGTAGAGTTGGCTGCCGAAAATCCAGATCAAACTATTGCAGTCATATCTGGACTCAACTTAGCTATGTTGCTGGATGCTAGTTTTTCCCGCTTGACAGACGAATTTGAGCCCTTGGTAAGTAAACTAGTTAATGTAGCTAAAGAAGGAGTGGTAGACTCTATCAGCCTTCTGGAGCAAGGTAGCACATCCGGAGAGGAATGCTTCACGGATGGCATTTGAAGGAGACAAGATGATAAAAAAAGTAGTAATCGAGCCGATTCGGCTAAAAGAAGAGTTCAAATCTACTCCGCTTTTGACCAAAGAAGAAGTAAAGGCTGCGATTGAGTTGGCTCTTCAGCAGTTGGAGTTGAACTTGGATTATTTTGGAGAAGACTTCCCAACTCCGGCAACGTTCAACAACATCTATCCAAAGATGGACAATACCGAATGGACAAACGGTTTTTGGACAGGAGTCCTTTGGTTGGGGCATGAGTATTCTGCAAGTGAAAAAATGAAAGCTCTGGCACAAGCCAATACAGCTTCCTTCTTGAAACGAGTTATCGACCGGGTTGAGTTGGACCACCATGATTTGGGCTTTCTTTATTCACCTTCGTGCGTAGCAGATTACAAGTTGACAGGCAGTCTTGCTGCACTCGAAGCTTCCTTAAAGGCTGCGGATAAATTGATTGAACGTTATCAAGAGAAGGGAGGATTTATTCAAGCCTGGGGTCAGCTGGGCAAAGCTGAGGATTATCGTCTGATTATTGATTGCTTGCTCAACCTGCAGTTGCTCTTTTTTGCCTATGAACAGACGGGCAAGCAAGAGTACTATGATATAGCTGTCAATCATTTCTATGCATCAGTCAACACGGTTATTCGTGACGATGCCTCCACCTTCCATACCTTCTATTTTGATCCTGCAACAGGTCAACCGCTCAAGGGGGTGACACGGCAGGGCTACAACGATGCCTCTTCGTGGGCGCGTGGTCAAGCCTGGGGAGTTTACGGTATTCCTTTGACCTACCGTATGGTAAGAGATTTAGCTTGCTTCGATTTGTTTAAAGGAGTGACCAACCACTTCCTCAATCGGTTGCCGGAAGATAAGGTTTCCTATTGGGATTTGATTTTTAATGATGGTAGCGGTCAGGCGCGTGATTCTTCTGCGACAGCAGTGGCGGTCTGCGGTATTCACGAAATGCTGAAATACTTGCCAGAGGTGGATCCAGACAAGGATACCTACAAGCATGCTATGCACACCATGTTGCGCTCCTTGATAGATAATTATGCTAACCGGGATGTGCAGCCGGGTCGTCCTCTGCTCTTACACGGTGTCTATTCTTGGCATTCAGGAAAAGGTGTGGACGAAGGAAATGTCTGGGGCGATTATTACTATTTAGAAGCTCTGCTTCGTTTTTATAAAGATTGGGAATTATATTGGTAGGAGGATACGAATGGCTACACCAAATATTATTATGGCCCGTGTGGATGAACGGTTGATTCATGGGCAAGGTCAGCTGTGGGTGAAATCGTTAGGGTGCAACACAGTTATTGTTGCAAATGACAAGGTTAGTGAGGACAAAATCCAGCAAACCTTGATGAAAACAGTGATTCCAGACTCTGTTGCAATGCGATTCTTTTCCTTGCAAAAGGTCATTGATGTGATTCACAAGGCTAATCCGGCCCAGACGATTTTCTTGGTTATCAAGGATTTGCCTGATGCTTTGACCCTTGTCAAGGGCGGGGTGCCAATTACAGAATTAAATATTGGCAATATTCACAATGCGCCTGGTAAAACGCAGGTTACTCGCTCTATTTTCTTCGGTTCAGAAGATAAAGCTGTGGTGAAAGAGTTGAGCGATGTTTACAAGGTTCGCTTTAATACCAAGACGACACCATCAGGTAATGACGGTGCGGCCGAGGTTAATGTATTGGATTATCTTTAAAATAATAAAACAAGGAGAATTATCATGACGATCAGTCTATTTCAAGCCGTTCTCATCGGTCTGTGGACAGCTTTCTGTTTCAGCGGGCTCTTATTGGGGCTCTATACCAACCGATGCATTGTTCTTTCGTTTGGTGTGGGAATTATCTTAGGAGACCTTCCGACTGCTTTGGCGATGGGAGCCATCAGCGAATTGGCCTATATGGGCTTTGGTGTTGGTGCTGGTGGAACAGTACCGCCAAATCCAATTGGGCCAGGGATTTTTGGAACCTTAATGGCTATTACAAGTGCTGGTAAGGTTACACCAGAAGCTGCCCTTGCCTTGTCAACTCCTATTGCCGTAGGGATTCAGTTCTTACAAACTTCTGCCTATACCTTGCATGCAGGTGCTCCTGAGTCTGCAGTGAAACATCTTCGAGCAGGCAACCTTTCCAAGTTTAAACGCGCTGCAAATGGCACCATCATTACCTTTGCCCTTATCGGCTTTGGACTTGGTTTCCTCGGTGCTTACTCTATGGACACCCTGCTGAAACTGGTTGAAATGATTCCACCAGTATTGTTGACCGGTTTGAGCGTTGCAGGTAAGATGCTCCCAGCTATCGGTTTTGCGATGATCTTGTCTGTAATGGCTAAGAAAGAATTGATTCCGTTTGTACTACTGGGATATGTTTGTGCAGCCTATCTGCAACTACCTGTTATTGGTATTGCGATTGTTGGTAGTATCTTTGCACTCAAGGAATTCTTTAATAAGCCAGAACAAGTGGCAGTAAAACAGGAGGAAGCACACGATGACTGGATCTAAACTAACTAAAAAAGATTATATCAATACTTCTTTACGGGCCTTCTTCCTACAGAATGGCTTCAACTACAGTAATTATCAAGGAATTGGCTATGCAAATGTCATGTATCCAGCTTTTAAAAAGCACTTTGGAGATGACAAAGAAGGCTTGACTAAGGCTTTGGAAGACAACTGTGAATTTTATAATACAAACCCGCACTTTCTGCCGTTTATCACCAGCCTTCACTTGGTTATGCTAGAAAACAATCTTCCTGAAGAAGAAACTCGTGGGATTAAGATGGCACTGATGGGGCCCTTGGCAGGAATTGGTGACTCGCTTTCACAATTTGTATTAGCACCGCTTTTGTCTACGATTGCTGCCTCTCTAGCAGGCCAAGGACTGGTTATGGGGCCGATTCTTTTCTTCCTTGGAATGAACATCATCTTGACCTCTATCAAGTTGTTGACTGGTTTGTATGGCTATAAATTTGGCACCAGCGTGATTGATAAGTTGAGTGACCAAATGGCAACAATTTCCAAGGTAGCCAATATCATCGGAGTAACAGTCATCTCTGGTTTAGCGGTAACCTTTGTAAAAATTTCAGTGCCAATTACCTTTGCAGCAGGTGAATTGACAGAAGGAGCAGATCAGAAAATTGTGACCATCCAGGGAATGCTCGATAAGATTGCTCCTGCATTGCTTCCAGCCTTGTTTACGATTTTGGTTTACTATCTCATCAAGAACAAGAAATGGACAACCTACAAACTAGTTATCCTGACAGTTATCATCGGTATTTTGGGTAGCTGGCTGGGCATCCTTGCATAAGCGCCTATGGAACAACAAACTCTCTACTATGTACTAATTATTTTAGTAGCTCTATTGACCATACTTCCTGTACTCACTTCTTATGTCAATCGTAAGCGACAACAAAAAGCACTTGAGGAGCAACTGGAAAAACGCCAACGCTACTTATCAACCTTACAGGCTGGAGATGAGGTTATCCTCTTCTCTGGGCTGCATGGGAAAATCATCAAACTAACAGACAGCTTGGTAGAATTGCAGATTGCAGAAGGTGTTCTTGTTTACGTTGAAAAAGAGTCGATTATGGGAAAAGCCAAAGAACTACTTTTTACGAAGTAGTTCTTCTTTCTTGCCTCCGCAAGGAAGCGGTTGCAGGATTAAAATTATACCCCTGGGACATTGTTTTGCCCCGCATAAAAAGGAAAGGAAACACCAATGGGATTTTTTATCAGTCAAAGCAAGCAGCATTACGGCATCCGGAAATATAAGGTGGGTGTCTGCTCCGCCCTTATCGCGCTGTCTATCTTGGGAACAAGGGTTGCAGCCAATCAGCTGCCAAGTACAGAAACAGCTAGTCCACAAAGCAGTCAGTTAGTGGAAACAACTCCAGAAACTCCAGAAACGACAGAAGCAGTTAATCTTACGACAGAAGCAGTAACGACAAGCGAGGTCAGCTCTGAGGTTAGTCCTGTTACATCAACAGAAACCCAGCCTTCAAGCACCGCTGCAGAAACTCTTGCTAGTCCGCAAGCTGTTCAGGCGACAAAAGAAGAAGAGAAGAACCTAGTAGCCAACGGGGAGTTCGCCAGTACAACAGCAGCATCAGGAAACTGGGCAGATCCGGCAGCTACAAACTGGGAAACATGGATTCCTGCAAATGTGAAGAAAGAAAACGGACAGGTTCGCATTGATGAGGGACGGCTGCATATCTCTTCAACAGCTAGCTATCGAGTGGCAGTGCACCAAACAGTGGATGTAGATCCTAACAAGCGCTATCTCTTTAGCTATGATGTAGAAACCAAGGACCTGAAGGGGAGCGGTGTTCGTGTTCGCTTGCGTAGTTTGACTGCAGAAGGTAAGGACTTGAGTCCACAAGAATTTGCCTATACACCTTATAAAAATGGAAGTCAGGCGGAGCACATAGAGCAGATCTTGACGGTATCTCCGGAAACTCGTAAATTGAAGGTGGAACTGTTTTTTGAGAATAGTGTCGGCCAAGCCTGGCTGGATAACATCTCGCTGGTCGAATACGTAGAAAAGACACCAGAAACACCAGAGCCAAGCCCAGAACTTGTCCAACCTGAAACAGGGCAAATAAGTCTTGCCAGCAACAAGGTCTACCTGCCTGTTCGGCCAGACCTGACCTATCGGATTGCGGATGCGGCTGTGGCCACAGTAGAGAAAAATATGATTCGTCCGCTTGCGGCTGGAAAGACTCAGGTAGATGTCTATGATAAGGACACCAAGCTATCTAGTTTCGAGCTGACAGTTACGGAGCATCAGGCAACAGTCTTTGATACCTTAAGGAACAACTGGGAAGATATTTCTTTAGCCAATAAACGCTACCAATCTAACGATGCTCAGATGAAAGCCTTTCTAGGGCGTTTAGATGCCGGTGTAGCTTCTTCTCTTGAAAAATGGGTTGAACCAACAGAGCAGAGCAAAACGATTTTCAACGATATTGACTTTAGTAAATCCAGCCACCTGACAACGGTCTATCGCCGCTTGGAGCAGATGGCCCAAGTAATTGAGAATCCTGACTCAGCCTATTACCACGACCGTTCACTTATCGATTTGGTCAGAAAAGGAATGGAATGGCTTTATAGCAACGTCTATAATGAGCAAAAAGAAATTGTCGGCAACTGGTGGGACTATGAAATTGGAACTCCGCGTGCGGTTGTCAACACCTTGATCTACATGCATCCCTACTTTAGTCAGGAGGATATTCTAACCTATACCAAACCGATTTCAAAATTTGTGCCAGATCCAACCACTATCCGTAAAACCTTGGACAATCCTGTTCCAGCAGTGGGCGGTAATCAGACGGATTTGAGCAAGGTGGCCATCTTGGAAGGAGCTCTTCGCGAAGATGCTGACCGTGTGAGGGCTGGTGCGCAAGGTTTGACAACGATTATGAAATTTGTAGACAAGGGAGAGGGCTTCTACAAGGATGGCTCCTTTATCGACCACACCAATGTTGCCTACACAGGGGCGTATGGAAATGTCCTTATTGAAGGTTTTTCACAGTTACTACCGGTTATTCAGCCAACGGAGTTTGCCCTCAAGGAAGAACAGACCAACATTCTTTATGAATGGATTGAAAAAGCCTTTATGCCAATATTGGTTCGCGGTGAATTGATGGATATGACTCGGGGGCGTTCCATCAGTCGGGCAGCTGGTGAATCACATGTTCAGGCTATGGAGATTTTAAGGTCTTTGGTCCGCATTGCAGAATCGGCTCAGCCTGAGCAAAAAACCAAACTTCTCTCCTTTGTTAAGGCGCAGCTGACCTCTGATACCTTCTATGACAGCTACCGTAGCCTCAAATCCTATAAGGATATTGATTTGGTCAACAAGCTTTTAGCTGATAATCAAATCCCTGCTGAAGTAGATAAAGATTATATTGCAGCCTTCAACAATATGGATAAGTTTGTTTATCGAAGCGCTCAAGAAGGCTTTACCTTTGCCTTGTCTATGTACTCTTCTAGAACTCAAAACTATGAAGATATGAACAATGAAAACCGCAAGGGTTGGTATACAGCAGATGGCATGGTTTACCTCTACAATGATGATTTGAGTCATTACAGTAACCACTACTGGGCAACAGTTGACCCGTATCGCTTACCGGGAACGACAACGACCAAGGACAAACGAGAAGATGGCAGTGGCGAGGTAACTCTTGCAAGTGATTTTGTTGGAGCAAGCCAGTTAGGCAACCGCTTAGCGACGATTGCAATGAATTTCAACAACTGGAACAATAGTCTGACTGCTCGTAAGGCTTGGATTGTTCTGGGAAATAAGATTGTTTTCCTAGGTACTGATATACAGCATCAATCTGCTCAAGGCGCCGTGACAACGATTGAAAATCGTAAACTCTTGACCGGAGAAAAATATAGCTATTACATAAATGGCCAGCCAGTTGATTTGTCCAAAGAAGTAGTGACAGATAAGACTCAATCCTTTTACATGACCAATGGTAAGGACAACCAGTCCATCGGTTACGTCTTCTTGAACCAACTGCCGACCCATGCCAAATTAGACCAGCGAACTGGCAAATGGAGTGACATCAACTACAACCAGTCGAAAGAAGAAGTGAGCAATTCCTTTGTTAGCCTATGGCATGAACATGCACAGACTTCAAGTAACTATGCTTACGTCCTTGTTCCAAACCAATCTATGGAAAAAGTGAATCAGGTGGCTGCTAGTGTGAAGTTGCTTCATCAAGACAGGGATTTGCAAGTGGTATATGACCAAGAACAGAATGTCTGGGGCGTTGTGAAATACACGGATACAGCTTACAAGCTGACAGATGGCCTTAGCTTGACAGATGCCGGTTTGTATACTATTCAGAAAGTCGAAGGTGGCTATCGCATCGCCTTTTACAATCCGTCTACCCGAACCGTAAAGAATGGCATTGAGTTGACAAAGGCAGGTTCCAGCCTGACTGTTGAGATGGAGCCAACGGCGGCTTATCCATCCACTGTCTGGAAGGTTACTATGCCAGAAGGTTCTGATAAAGAAACTGGAAGTGTCGAAAAACCAGAAAAAGAAGAAAAACAACTCAAGGAAAACCAACCAAGTCCAGATGGGCAACAAGTGGTTCATCATGCTGCTGAAAACAATAAGCAAGCTAAAAAACGCCTGCCCCATACAGGAGAAGAAGCAGGTTTTGGTCTTAGTTTCTTAGGCTTGCTGACCTTGAGTGCAGTAGCGGCATTCAAACGCCGCAAACCGCACTCCTAATTGAAACTGGTTAGTGAAGGGGAGTTGTGCAACTCCTCTTCTTTTGGGGGAGGGGCAGAGAAAGGATTTGTTATGCAAACAAAATTCGGAAAAACAGTGGCTAATCAGTCAGCAGAGTCGGTCAAAGCCTATATTCTCAATCAACAAGTTTCAGCCTACAATCACCTTCTCCATTCCTGCCAAAATTTATTGGATGACATGTTTATCTTTGAAGACAATTGGGATATGGAACCTTGTTCGGTCGGGTATCATCTTGCTCCTCTTGACTGGACAGCTGACTGCCATGGGGATGAGGAATGGACCTTCATGCTCAATCGGCAGGAATACTTGTGGAAATTGGCGTTGGCCTATCTGCTTGAAAAAGACTCGCGCTACATGGAGAAGGTCAAACGGTTTATCTTTAGCTGGATAGAAGAAGTGACTGATTGGCATCCCAAAAGAACGAGCAGTCGCACCTTAGACACAGCTATCCGTTGTTTAAGCTGGCTCAATATTCTCCCCTTTTTAATTGACTGGGGTGGGCTAAGTGAAGATGAATACAAAAAACTGCTAGCGTCCATTCAACAACAGTTACTCTATCTCCGTCGCCACTATCGTGCCAAAGATAGGCTGAGTAACTGGGGGATTTTCCAGACTGGGGCGATGCTCTTGGCTTATACTTATATCGGCGACCAAGTGGATTTAGAAGAACTTCACCATTTTGCTCATCAGGAAATCAAAGAGCAAATTCAGACTCAGATATTGGAAGATGGAACTCAGTTTGAGCAGTCGTTTCTCTACCATGTGGAGGTCTACAAACTCTTGTTAGAGCTGGCTTTTCTGCTACCGGCTTATCGAAAAAAATGGACTCCTGTCTTAAAGAAAATGGCAGACTATGTCTTACAGATGACGGGGCCAGATGGCAAAAGTGTGGCTCTTGGCGACAGCGATGTTCATTGTACTTCTGACATCTTACAGATGACCGCGATTTTCTTTGAAGATAGCACCTACCTAGTAGATGACTCCAAGCTAGATTTAGGTGTTCTCTTCCTGGTCGGAGAAAATGGCTTGCGCGTATTTGAACACCTGACCGCTCAACCAAGATCGTCAGGAGGGCAGCATTTTTCTGAATCAGGTCACAGTGTTGTCAAAGAAGGGGATAGCTATTTATGTTTCAAGGCCGGGCCCATGGGAAGTGCCCACAGTCATTCTGACCAAAACAGCTTGTGCTTTTACCACAAAGGACAACCGATAATCATCGACAGCGGTCGGTTCAGCTACCGTGAATGTGAGGAGCGCTATTTGCTTAAAAGTGCCTGGGCTCACAGCACTTGTATCCTTGACGGTTATTCTCCAGAGCAGATAAAAGGTTCTTGGGAGTATGATACCTACCCCCAGTTTATCAGCCACAGTTACAAGAGTTTTGAACACTGTCATTGGATGCAAGGCGTTTATCAGGCCAAGACCAGCCAAGGCTTGCCTTATTGGCATAAACGGCAAGTCCTCATGGTCGGGGGCGATCTATTGCTGATAGTGGACAGAATTGATTGTTCAGGCCAGCATGAGCTGACCAGTCAATTGATTTTAGACGAAAGAGTTACGCTTGGAAAAGAGCGGTTAAATGATCTTCGCTTATATAGCCCAAGGGATTTTGAGGTAGAGAAAACCATACGTTCTCACCGCTATAACCAACAAGTTGCGACCAATAAATTGGTAAAAAAAGAACTCTTTCAGGATTGCTTGCTTACGTTTACTCTATTAGCAGATCAAGTGATTCATGTCAAGCAGCTGCCCGTTTACCAGACAGACCACCGTTTGGTGGAAAAAGGCTTGGCTTTTAGCTGCGAGGGAAAGGGGGTGAATGTTCTTTTGCTGCTTTCTGATGAGGAGGTTTACAAGGGTGAGAAATTACTTCAGGTCGAAGAGTATAGGCTGAGAGGAAAGTGCTTGGTAGTGGATAGGAGTAAGCAGCAAATTATCCGACTGAAAAATTAGAAAAGACATGAAATGCAGTCATTTCCATGCGAAATACCTGCTAAAGTACAGATAGTGTGGTAGAATAAAAGTAACTAAAGGAGGTATCGGCAAGATGTCAGGGAAGTTTACCATCAAAGATATTGCAGAACTGGCTCAGACTTCAAAAACAACAGTTTCCTTTTACTTAAATGGCAAATATGAAAAGATGTCCAAGGAAACCAGAGAACGAATTGAGAGGGTCATCCGCGAAACAGATTACAAACCTAGCCTTGTAGCCAGAAGCCTGAACTCGAAGAATACCAAGTTAATCGGGGTCTTGATTGGGGATATTACCAATACCTTCTCTAACCAGATTGTCAAGGGTATCGAAGAAGCAGCTCACAAAAATGGCTATCAGGTAATTATTGGGAACAGTAATTACGACCAAGAAAGCGAAGATAAGTATATTGAGAGTATGCTGATGCTTGGTGTTGATGGTTTTATCATTCAGCCGACCTCGCACTTTAGAAAGTATTCCCGCATCATTGAAGAAAAGAAGAAGCAGATGATTTTCTTTGACAGTCAGCTCTACGAACACCGTACTAGTTGGATTAAGACCAACAACTATGATGCGGTCTACGATGCGACCCAGCTCTGTATTGAAAAGGGCTACCAAAAATTTATCCTTATCACAGCGGATATTAGCCGACTTAGTACCCGAATTGAACGGGCGACAGGTTTTATAGACGCCTTATCAGATTGTAAGAAGGACTACCTGGATTTAACGATTGCCGATGAACACACTGATGTTGAGGAAATAAAACAATTTCTTGCCAAGGAAATCCAACCGCAAGAGAAAACCTTGGTCTTTGTTCCCAACTGCTGGGCCCTCCCTCTGGTATTCAATGCCATGAAAGAACTGAATTTTCCATTCCCTCAGGTTGGGCTTCTCGGCTTTGACAACACTGAGTGGACCAATTTCTCATCGCCTACCGTTTCTACCATCGTGCAACCTGCCTTTGAGGAGGGGTTGCAAGCAACCAAGATGCTTATCGATCAGATTGAAGGTCGGCATCAAGAAGAACGGCAACAGGTCTTGGACTGTACTGTTCATTGGAAAGAATCCACATTTTAATTGAAGCAAAACAAGGTCAAGACTGGCCTTGTTTTTGTTTGCTCTTCAAAGCTATAAACTGAGCTTATAAACTGATTATTAAATTTTCCAAAAACTCGAATATAGTAGGTAGTTTCAAACATTCCGCCACCTTTTCCCCAGCGGACATCATTCCAATCAATCTGAACCGATTCCACTTTAGGATTCAACGATTTGACAAAGTCAACAATCTCCTGCTCATGTTCCTTGAGATAGGCTAGCTGGCGGTCTTCTCGGGAGGTGAAATCAAATATATTGCCGTTGGTCTTGTAATTATTGTTAAGCATAATGCCTCCTCCGATTAGAGCTAGGGTGACCACACCTGCAATTATTTTTGTTCGTTTTTTCATGGAAACCTCCTTGAGGGGTTAAATACGATTTCTTGTTAATATTATAGCATAAAAAAATAAGCTATATAATTTATAAAGGCAAATTTTAGCTTTTGTCAAACAGATTTGGTTAAATTGTTTTTAACTCACCATGTTAGAGGAGTTCTCCCATGAAAACGTATTATTCTGTTTTTGAACGTAAAAGTCTATCTATTTTTCTGAATTGTGTTATACTAGATAAGTTGCAAGCCTGATGCTGGTGTATTCTTTGAAGGTCAAGCCCTCTATGTTGTTGTTTGGACTTGATGTTTATGGAATAGTAGTTCGCTCCCAGTGGAAATTTTTGTTACAAAAAAGTGAGATAAGGTAGCTTCGCACTGCCTTTTAGAAAAGAGAATACCATTGAAATTTACTGATTTACAATTGTCAGAAGACATTTTACTTGCCGTTGAAAAGGCAGGTTTTGAAACACCGTCCCCTATCCAAGAACAGACCATTCCATTGGCTCTGCAAGGAAAGGATGTCATCGGCCAAGCCCAGACAGGTACAGGGAAAACGGCAGCTTTTGGTCTGCCAACCCTCAATAAGATTGATGTGGCGAATCAGGCAGTACAAGCTCTCGTGATTGCTCCGACCCGTGAATTAGCGGTGCAAAGTCAGGAAGAACTGTTCCGCTTTGGACGCGAGAAAGGCGTTAAGGTTCGCTCTGTTTACGGTGGCTCTAGCATTGAAAAACAAATCAAGGCCCTCAAGTCAGGTGCCCACATTGTGGTAGGAACTCCTGGACGCTTGTTGGACTTGATTAACCGCAAGGCTCTCAAACTCAATACAGTTGAAACTCTTATCCTTGATGAAGCAGATGAAATGCTGAATATGGGCTTCCTAGATGACATTGAAGCCATTATTGAGCGTGTGCCAGAGAGCCGTCAGACCCTGCTCTTTTCAGCGACCATGCCAGAGGCTATCAAGCAAATCGGTGTGAAGTTCATGAAAGAGCCAGAACACGTTAAGGTGGCAGCCAAAGAATTAACAACGGAATTGGTCGATCAGTACTATATCCGCGTCAAGGAAAATGAAAAATTTGATACCATGACCCGCCTGATGGACGTTGACCAGCCTGAATTATCTATCGTTTTTGGCCGCACCAAGCGCCGTGTAGACGAATTGACCCGCGGTCTTAAACTGCGCGGTTTCCGTGCAGAAGGAATTCATGGAGATTTGGATCAAGGCAAGCGTCTTCGTGTCTTGCGTGATTTCAAAAGTGACAACCTAGATGTCCTTGTTGCAACAGACGTTGCGGCGCGTGGATTGGACATTTCGGGAGTTACCCATGTCTACAACTACGACATTCCTCAAGACCCTGAAAGTTATGTTCACCGCATCGGTCGTACCGGCCGCGCTGGACAAACAGGCCAATCCATTACCTTCGTTTCACCAAATGAGATGGGCTATTTAGCCATCATTGAAGATTTGACCAAGAAACGCATGAAAGGGATGAAACCTGCGACAGCTCAAGAAGCCTTTGAAGCTAAGAAAAAAGTTGCCTTGAAAAAGATTGAGCGCGACTTGGCAGATGAGAGCATTCGTGCTAATTTTGATAAGTTTAAAAAAGACGCGGTTAAATTGGCAGCAGAGTTTAGTCCAGAAGAACTAGCCCTCTACGTTCTCAGCCTGACCGTACAAGATCCAGACAGCTTACCAGAAGTGGAGATTGCGCGCGAAAAACCATTACCATTCAAGTTTGCTCCAGGCCAAGCTAAGGGCAAGGGCGGACGTAGCGGTCGTGACCGTGGTGGCCGTCGCGACGGAGAACGCAATCGTGATCGTAGTGGTCGCCGAGGGGAACGCCCTGACCGCAATCACCGTGACGACAAGTTCAAACGCGATAACCGTCGTCAGGATAGCAAGAAGCCACACAAACGCACTTCCAGTGAAAAGAAGACAGGATTTGTTATCCGTAACAAGGGCGACAAGTAAAATAGTTTTTCAAAAACGCTTCATGATTGAGGCGTTTTTTGCTATACTAAGATTAAGGAGTAGATGGTCAAAAAAGGGCTGAGAAAGCGCCCTGTTGCAAAAACACAATAATATAATTTAGATCTCAAAAAGCAAGACAGACTCAGCAGATGTAACGAACCATTCTTATCATCTTACAAGGGTGTGGGTTGAGGCAGTGTGAGTTTGGCGGAAAATAGAAAATCCTATTGTATGAGATACAAAAAATGACAGTGTAGTTAATCTTTTGGTGCAGGAATACTCCTGCCGTTTTCTGAAAGAAAGAGGCATGTTTATGAAGAGAGTATTTGTAGTCTTATCTAATTTACTGACCGGCCTATTTTTTGTATGGATACTGACAATTTGGTCGGATACCTATGTGTCTTATTACTATCCCAATGTCGCTGTTTTGAGCTCCTCCCCTGATAGTAGCTTCACAAGAGTTTCAGAAGAATTAACAGAGCTCGCGACGGAAACGGACAGTCTGATTGCTATTCAACATCAGGACCCCGGCTCATCAGGAAGCCCTGTCTTTTCATACACACCTTTCGGAAGAGGGGAATTGCCGGATGGTTTAACAGAAAAACATCTTGAAGAAGCCGCAAATAGCAGTCTTATAACCAATTACTTTGTCTTTCGTGGAAACGTAGATGTCGAGCACTTGAAAGATAGGCTCAGCCAAGCAGGCTTGATGAACCTACATGCCTATCGCCCCTCTGGCTTGAACACCTTGGCTAATTTATTTAGTAGCGGATTTCAGCGTATCTGCCTATTGATTTTTTTCCTTACTTTTGGCGCCCTTAGTTTAATTAGCCAAATTCGCTCCATGCGAACGGCAGGGATTCGCTTGATCTCGGGTGAAAGTCGCTGGAAAATCTTTCTCAGACCGCTTCGCCAAGACCTCGTTAATGCTTTGGCAGGTTGTGTCGCAGGGCTTGGCCTGGCACTTATCTTGGGGCAAATGGTCTCCCTTCCTTTTGTGACCTTCTATCCCCTAGGTCTTGGTTTGCTTGTTTACAACCTGTGCCTCCTTATGATTTCCTTGCTCTTTGCGAGCTTGTTTACAGTCACTATTAAAAAAGTCCATTTGATGCAGGTGATCAAGGGTCAAATTCCTGTCAAAGGCATTATCGGTCTGATTTTAGTCGGTCAACTCCTAGCCATCACGATTGTTGCTACGGGAGCCAATCGAACCCTCATTTATTCTCAGGCTTGGAAGCAGCAGGAACAAGGTCAACATGTTTGGAACAAAGAAAGTGACCTGATTTCCTTGTCTATGGGCCGCGAAGGAGTAGAACCGAGACAAGACCAGAAGGAAGTAATCAAGAAACAGAAAATCTGGTTTGCCCTTGTTGATCAGGCGGTTTCAGAGCAAAAGGCATTTTTATCCCAACACAACATAGAAGGCTGACCGTTTTCCTGATTGATTCTTTTCAGGGGATCGGCAGGCTTCGTTTCAAAAACGCTTCATGATTGGGGCGTTTTTTGTTATACTAAGATAAGAATAGTTGCAAAGAAGGGGAAGAAAATGATTCACTACAAAGACAATCCTCAACTAGATTTGCAATCTGTCCTAGACCTCTATGCTTCCGTGGGATGGGCGAACTATACCTCTCGGCCAGAGATGTTAGAGCAGGCTATTGCCAATACCTTGTTGGTTCTTGCCGCTTTTGATGGTGACCGTTTAGTCGGCTTATTGCGTGCGGTTGGTGATGGGCATTCGATTGTATTTATTCAGGATATTTTAGTCCTACCAGCCTATCAACGCAGTGGCATTGGTCGAACTCTCCTGGAGCAAGCCCTCTCTCATTTTCCGGATGTATATCAACTTCATCTTCTAACCTACGATGATGAAAAAACGAGGTCTTTCTACGAAGACCTTGGTTTCACAGCTGTTGGTGATTTGAACTGTGTTGCCTATACTTATCTGCGAAAAGTATCCGAATGAGCAAATGAGTTGAGAAATCAGAAGCAAGTAGTATAATAAACAAAACGCTAATTAGTGATAAAAGGAGATGCCCATGGCCCAAGTTTTAATTGTGAAAGCTCATCCCTTGGACGAAAGTCAATCCTATTCCCTTCGTGCCTTGAAGCAATTTGTCCAAGCCTACCAAGAAGCTCATCCAAATGATTCTCTGACCTATATAGATGTCTATGACCCTCAGCTACCGGTTTTAGACAAGGCTCTCTTAGAAGCTCAAAAATCAGCTAAAAAAGGGTTGCCTTTGAGTCAGCAAGAAAGGGAACTGTTAACCCGTTTTGATGCCTATACACAGCAATTTTTGGACGCGGACAAGATCGTCATTGCCAATCCCCTGTGGAATTTGCAGGTTCCCAGCCATTTAGTTGCCTGGATCAATAGCATTGCAGTCGTTGGCAAGACCTTTACCTATACCAAAGACGGCCCTGTCGGCCTAGCAAAAGAGAAGAAATTACTTCACATCCAAGCCAATGGTGGAGTCTACAATGGAGCTGACCCAGCCTCTAACTATATCCGCTCCGTCTTTGCCTTTTTAGGCTTAACCGACATCCAATCTGTCTATATCGAAGGTCATGCCTACGCCCCACAAGAAGCAGAAGCCATCCTGCAAGCTGCCGTAGAAGAACTGACCAATCTAGCTCAAACATTTTAAAAATCTACAAATAAGGCCTTACAAGGGAGCTGTCAAGACAATCCGTGATGACGACCAACTCCATCGACAAATTGAAAAAATAAAAAGCTCTGAACCATATTCTTAGGAAGCTTGGTTCAGAGCTTTTTGTGTTGGGAGGTGTCACCAACTCTTTGGTGATGTTTAGAATGTTACTTCATCGTCGGGAAGAGGAGTACGTCCCGGATGGTGGTTGTATCTGTCAAGAGCATGCAAAGGCGGTCAATACCGATACCGAGCCCGCCAGTTGGTGGCATACCATATTCCAAAGCCTCAATGTAGTCGTAGTCTACGCCAGTTGCCTCATCATCACCGAGCTCCTTGGCTTTGGCTTGTGCTTCAAAGCGCTCCAATTGATCAATTGGGTCATTCAACTCAGTGAAGGCATTACCATATTCCTTGGTCATGATAAAGAGCTCAAAACGGTCAGTGAAGCGAGCATCATCATCGTTTTTCTTAGCCAAAGGAGATACAGCAACAGGGTGACCGTAAACAAAGGTTGGCTGGATGAGGGTAGCTTCGACATATTCTTCAAAGAAGGCATTGATAATATGTCCGACTTCTGTATAATGCTTTTCGACAGGGACTTTGTGCTCCAAGGCAACAGCTTTAGCTTCATCAAAAGTCATCTCCTGCCAGAAGTCAACTCCAGTCAAATCCTTGATAGCGTCAACGATATGAACGCGTTTGAATGGAAGATGGATATTGATTTCCGTACCTTGATAGGTTACAGGACCATCGCCCACGACAGCCTTAGCAGTATGCTGAACAATTCCTTCCGTCAAGTCCATAATATCTTGGAAGTCTGCGTAGGCCTGATAAACCTCAATCGAAGTAAATTCAGGGTTGTGGGTCGCATCCATTCCCTCGTTTCGGAAGATACGGCCAATTTCATAGACGCGTTCCATTCCACCGACAATCAAACGTTTGAGATGGAGTTCTGTTGCGATACGAAGCACCATGTCAATGTTTTGTGCATTGTGGTGGGTGATGAATGGGCGAGCCGCCGCACCACCAGCTTCGTTGTGCAGGACGGGTGTTTCTACTTCTAAGAAACCAAGGCCATCCAAATAGCGGCGGATTTCTGAAATGATTTTTGAGCGGGTCACAAAGCGATTGAAACTATCGCGGTTGGTAATCAAATCCAAGTAGCGCTTGCGGTAACGCGTTTCAATATCTTGCAAACCGTGGAATTTTTCAGGGAGCGGACGAAGGGCCTTTGATAGGTGGGTGAGCTTGCGGGCATGGATAGAGAGTTCTCCCATGTTGGTACGCATGATGTCGCCTTCGACACCGATAAAGTCACCAAGGTCAGCTTTTTTGAAGATATCGTAGGCCTCTTCACCCACATCATCCTTGCGAACGTAGATTTGAATTTGGCCTTCACGGTCTTGGATATGGGCAAAGCCAGCCTTTCCTTTCACGCGTTTAGTCATGATACGGCCGGCGATTGTTGCTGACTCACCGAGTTCTTCCAAGTCTTCCTTTGTCTTATCTTGGTAAGTTTCTTTCAACTGGGCAGAATCAGCAGTACGTTCAAAACGTTTGCCGAAGGGATCAATTCCTTGAGCTGCAAGGGCAGCCATTTTTTCGCGACGGATAATTTGCTGGTCGTTTAACTCAGCAAGATGTTCATTTGACATAAAAATTTCATTCCTCCAAAGTCTGTTAGTCTTATTCTATCATAGAATAGGTGAAAAATCAGCAAGAATATGTATTCTAGGCAAAAAACTGAGACAGCTAAGCCTATCTCAGTTTATCTTAACTAGCTGCAACGGCTGCGGCTTCTGTCAATTTGTAGCTGGTATCGTTCCAGATGAGTTCTGTAAAATGTTCAAAATCCTGAGTTTCTAGAACCGTAATAGAAGCATTATCTAGTCCACCTCTATGACGCAGTTGCGCAGGTTCAAAACCAAGTAGGCTACGGATAGAAGCGGTCAGGATAGCGCCGTGACTAACAATCAAGACGGTTTCTGCTTGGCTATCCTTAAGGTCTTTGACAAACTGAATGATGCGCTGGGTTGCTTGGTAAACAGTCTCGGCTTCAAACATACTGCTGTTGAACTGGGCCAAGTTGGTCTTGAGCGCAGTATATTGCTGCGGATAAATATCCTGCATCAGACGAATCTTTGTTCCTTCCAGGCGACCGAAATCCCATTCCCGAAGCTGGGGAGTGGTCTCAACGATTTTTGAGTGATGGTTGGCTTGATGGATTAGCTCCGCGGTGATGTGAGCGCGCTTCAAATCGCTGGAAAAGATGCGGTCAAAAGGCACATCTGCTAAATGTTCTCCCAAGAGCTGAATATCCTCAAAGGCTTCTGGCAAGAGGGCTGAATCACCGCGTTGGCCTTGAAAACGTCCTTCCAAGTTCCATTCTGTTTTTCCATGTCGTACAAAATAAATTTTCAATGTTTTTCTTCTCCTTCACTAATACTGGCAATATTTGCTCCTACAAAGTCCACTAGGGTCTGGCTATCAATCCGGATGGAGCGCCCGATTTCGCCAGCAGAAACAATCATGCTTCCCGCCTCCAGAGCAGACTGGTCGATAAAGATAGGAAATTTATGTTTCTGCCGGATGCCGACAGGGTTGTTGGCCCCGTGGATATATCCGGTCGTTTTTTCCAAGTCTTTCTGGGGAATCATACTAACCTTTTTGTTGCCAGATACCTTGGCTAATTTCTTTTCAGACAGATGCTGGGTGATGGGCAGGATCCCAATCAAGGGCCCAGTCTTGTCGCCTGTCAGGGCTAGGGTTTTGTAAATATCTTTTGGTTGGATTCCGTCAGGCAGCTGACCATCCAGGGCATTTAAAACAAGGCTATCGTGGGGAATGTTAGCCTTGTCTAAAATTTGGTCTACTAGGGTTTTCTTTAATTTGGCTTTTTTACTCATTTGTATTTTTCTTCTAGTTTACTCATCCAGAGTCCCAGCCAGATGCCTAGAATAAAGAGGACTAGGGCTGAAATCCAAGTTAGCACACCCGCCCCAGCATAGGAAATGGCTTCTTTATTTCCGGCTTGTGGCACCAATATTAGGATGGTACTGGAAAGGACGATGCCGATGATAAAATGATAGACTCGGGAATGGTAGTTTTTAAGGGCGAAGTCCATCGCTTTTGAGAAGGCGACCATAGCTAAGACGCCACCGATTGCAATAGGTAAAAAGGTACCAAACAAGTCTAGCGATTTGAAGCCATTGAGCATTGGAGTGTAAATCCCCAAAATCAAGAGCAGGTTGGATGGGCTGAGACCAGGAACCAAGATACCCAAAGCGATAAGAGCACCTGCTAAGACAAAACTAGCAAATCCAGCCGGTAATGTGCCAACCAAGTCATTCAGGAAGTAGAGCAAGAGGCCAGAGATGATAAAGGTTCCGATTAACCAAGCCCAGTCAAGGCTGTCGCGCTTGCTCTTTTGGGTAGATTCCTTCAGCAAACTTGGTACGGTTCCGATGATAGCTCCTGCAAAGCCCCAGAGGACAGGAACCTGATAGTGTGCCAACAGGTACTCAACAGGATAAGAGAAAAGGGCAATCCCCAGAATGCCACCAATACCGACAGGCACGAAGAAGAGCAGGTTTTCCTTGAAATCTTTGCGGATATTGGCCAAAAAACCAATCAGCCGCTCATAAATACCGAGGATGGCAGCAAGCACACCACCGGAAACACCGGGCAGGATAAAGCCCAATGCGATAATCATTCCTTTAATCAATCTTGCAATCCAAGAAGTCATTTGATTCCTCCAATCAATCATTACAACGTTCCTATTATAGCACATTTGCAGCAGACTGGCAGATTTAATGAATTCTTTTTGCTTTCTCAAAAAGAAATAAAGAAAAACGCTGTTCACACAGCGCAGATAGGGTTAGCCTTTGTTATAAGTTGGCTTGAAAAATCCTGGTTGGGCTTTGAGTAAAACAATTAGCACCGCAATTGCAATAAGGGTGGCTGGCAGGATGTAGCTGATATTGTATTGGAAAGAGTAAAGCCAAACAGGCACTCCTTCTGGGGCATAATCTCCGTAGAAGATGACCCCTGCAAGGAAATTGCCTATAAAGCGCATGCTTCCACCCAAAGTAGCAGCCAGGCCGATTATAAGCGCCTGTTGAGAGAAGTTGCTCTTTTTGCCTAATTGACCAGCCAGGCAACCAGCGAGACCGATGCCTGCATAGGAGAGAACATAGTCTAGGAAGACCTGAAAAACATTGAGGAAATAACCGCCATAAAAGAGCTGGATGATACCGACAATAGCTCCAGACAGGATCCCCATTGATAGTCCGTGGCGCAGAGCCAAAAGAAGAATAGGCAGCATTACCAGAGAAACAGAGCCGCCCTGAGGCATGGTAAACAGTGGCAGTTTATCAAATACCAAAGCAATGGCAGAAAA
This sequence comes from Streptococcus oriscaviae, assembly GCF_018137985.1. Taxonomy (NCBI): domain Bacteria; kingdom Bacillati; phylum Bacillota; class Bacilli; order Lactobacillales; family Streptococcaceae; genus Streptococcus; species Streptococcus oriscaviae. The sequence continues at coordinate 2,141,203 of NZ_CP073084.1, forward strand.
AATAGCCAGTTCCGTTAGGACACGCAATTTGTTTTGAGACATAAAAAAACTCCTTTTCTGTACGACAGAGGAGCTCGAATGGTTTATAATGACTGGTTTCTAAGAAAGAAACCACCTATAAAGCACAATTCCTACGCTAGTTTTAACTAGATCAGGTTCGAGGATTTCGCCAAAAGCGATCTCAGCCGAAGCACTCCTTTGTGATATGTTAGTGATGTTAGTATACCCTATTATTACGGGCTTGTAAATAGTTCTTGATAAACTTCATTGGGATCTTTGAGGGTTGTGATGATATTTAGATCCAGATGATGGGGAAAGCCATTCACATACCCTCTGGAAGTGTATTGGTGTAGGTCATAGTCTAAATCGGTGCTTGGCGCAGCATTATAGTAGCCAGAGTCCGTCCCATAGGTTGGAATCCAGATGGCATCAAATCGCTTGGTTGAAATACTATGGTCTTCCATAAAATAGGTTCCAATATAAATACCTACCTTACGGGCACCCAGTTTTTTCAATTCCTTGCGAAAGGCCTCAACACCAGCATCCATATCTTCCATTGTCTTTTCCTCTACATCCAGCCAGTAAAAGGTTGGGTTGTAAGGAGAAGCAGCCTTGTAGAAACTTTGGGCTTCTTTTTTCATCGATTCGATGCTATCCCCAGTAACATAAGCATAGACAGCTACCGGAATCCCCCTAGCCTGAAATTCTTCAATGTGGGTCTTGTAAGACTTGTCCAAACCATTTTCGTCAGAAGCAGTATTATCGTTGGTTGTATGCGAACCGCTTTGAATGCGAACAATGACGCCAGAGATATTCGATGAAAGGACATCGTAGTCAATTTCAGCAGGACGTTGCCATGCTGAAAGGTCGATAATCGGCTTCATGTCTAAGGAATTTTCAATATAGTAGGTTGAACTGGCGGTGGTTGTAGCCGTACCAGACGGACTTGTTTCCTGCCCTAGGTCAACCGATTGCTGAGTTGTATCTTGTCCCAGACCCTTCGTATAAAGAAGAAGACTAATAAATGATAGGAAAAAGATAACAACAAAAATAGGTTTTATTTTCTTTCTCATCGTTCCCATTCTACCGTAAATAAACGAAAAAATCAAAAATAAGCGTCTAAAAAGAATAGCGCTTTCTTGACAGGTTTATGAGAATAGGATAGTCTTATACTAGAATAATGTGTGGAAAGTGAGTGCCAGATGTCAACAAAACGGATGAGTCGGGTGGCTATACTAGCTGCTTTGGCGATTGCCTTGCGGTTTGCATTTGCTAGTTTCCCAAATATCAAACCGATTGCAGCTATATTTCTCATCTGTTTATTGTATTTCCCTCTGTTTGATAGTCTTTTGATTATGACACTAACGATGTTGGGGAGTAGCTTGCTTTTTGGTTTTGGAATAGTAGTATGCTGGCAAATCCTTAGTTTTGCTGGGGTTTTGTTGCTATGGAAATACTTGGTTTTGCCCCTTATAAAGAGCGGGAAGTTGTCTATACCCCTTCAGTCTTTTTTGGCAGGCTTCTCCATGTTTTTCTACGGCTTTCTGATTAGTCTGCTGTCAGCTGTCCAATATGGGGTGAATCCCTTTGTATATTGGTTGAATGGCCTGACGTTTGACCTCTTACACGTTCTTTCCACTGCCTTGTTCTACCCTATTATTTATCATATTTTTAGGAGATTTTTAGAATGAAAAAATTCTTAGTCGCTCTTTCATTGGTGTTTGTTTTTCTGGGTTTGACGGCTTGTTCTCAGCAGGAAACAGAAACAGCTGAAAAAACCTACAAGGCCAATCTGGCAGTAGTATTTACCCAAGACACCACCAGTCAAGAGGTTGTTTTTGAAGAAGGTGATACAGTTATGGATGTCTTGGAAGAATACCATCAGGTTGAAGAAACCAATGGCATGGTAACAGCTATTGACGGTGTAAGCCAAGATCCCGCAACCAACACTTACTGGATGTATACCATCAACGGTGAGCTAGCCGAAAAAGGTGCAGAAAGTCAGTTGGTAGCTGAGGGCGACAAGATAGAATTCTATTTAGAAACTTTTGAGTAAGAGGGCGGATTTTCCGCTCTCTTTTGTAGTTGTCAAACGTTTTCCTGCAGAAAGAGCCGCCAATCTCTCAAAAAGTATGCTATAATAGATAAAATATTCTAAGAACATGATGTACCTGTCATACTAGGAGTTTACATGAACATTGATAAACGACATTTGTTGAATTTGTCTATCCTTATTCCCTATCTGATGCTTTCTGTAATCGGTTTGATTATGGTGTATTCTACCACCAGCGCCAACCTGATTCGCGAAGGGAGCAACCCTTTTTACCAAGTGATTAACCAATCTCTCTTTTGGATAGTGAGTTTGGCTGCCATTTTTGTTATTTATCGCATGAAGCTGAGTTTTTTACGGCAGGCTAAGGTGATTCAGGTTGTCCTGATAGTGGAAGTCGCCTTATTGGTTATTTCTCGTTTTTTTGAACCCGTCAATGGAGCCCATGGTTGGATACGGTTTGGTTTCATTGGCTTGCAGCCAGCAGAATATCTAAAATTGATTATCGTCTGGTATCTGGCCCACAAATTTGCTCGCATGCAGCCCGAGATTCGGACCTATGATTACCGAGCCCTGACCAAGGGGCGCTGGATTCCCAATCATCTGAATGACTGGCGCTTGGTATCTCTCTTGTTCATTGCCTTGGTCGGAACCCTGCCTGATTTGGGGAATGCAACAATTTTGGCTCTGACTGTTGTGATTATGATTTCAGTCAGTGGAATCGGCTATCGTTGGTTTTCAACGATTCTCTTAGCCATTGTAGCTGGCTCGACCGCATTGCTGGGGTCTATCTGGGCCTTAGGGGTTGAAGTTGTAGAAAAGATTCCCGTCTTTGGCTATATCGCCCGACGCTTCTCTGCCTTTTTTAACCCTTTTGAAAATGAAACAGGAGCAGGGCTTCAGTTGGCTAACTCCTACTATGCCATGAGTAATGGCGGCTGGCTAGGCAGAGGTTTGGGCAACTCAATCGAAAAAAATGGCTACCTGCCAGAAGCCCATACAGACTTTGCCTTCTCCATTGTGATTGAGGAGTTGGGTCTGGTTGGTGCCAGTCTGATTTTGGCCCTCTTGTTCTTTTTAATTCTCCGCATTATTATCGTGGGGATTCGAGCCCGCAATCCCTTCAATGCGATGATGGCCCTAGGGATTGGTGGTATGCTTTTGATTCAAACCTTTGTCAATGTTGGCGGAATTTCAGGTTTGATTCCGGCGACAGGAGTGACCTTCCCCTTCCTATCTCAAGGGGGAAACAGTCTGTTGATTATATCTATTGGTATCGCCTTTGTACTCAATATCGATGCCAACGAAAAACGGGTACTCTTGGTTGAAGAGATTGAGCGAACCATGACCTAAGTCCTGAATCTATGAAAAGAGGAAGTGAGATGTCTATTCAAAAACTAGAAAACTACAACAACAAAGAAACCATTAAAGAAGAAATCACCATCCTGACGACAACCTTGCAGGATGTAGCCCGTCAGATGCTTTCAGAAGAAGCCTTTAACAAAATCATTGAATTGGCAGACCTAGCGACCGAAGACGATTACCAACGTTTGTTAGAAATTATCAGTCAGCTAACCAACGATGAGTTGGCTGTTATCGCTCGTTACTTTGCCGTTTTGCCGCTTCTAATCAACATTTCAGAAGATGTGGATTTGGCTTATGAAATTAACCACCAAAATAACATCGGCAACGACTATCTAGGTAAGATTTCAACAACCATTGATGTGGTTGCGTCACACGAGAATGCTGCTGAAATTTTAGAAAATCTCAACGTAGTACCGGTGCTAACTGCCCACCCGACTCAGGTGCAACGTCAGTCCATGTTGGATTTGACCAAACATATCCATGAGCTGCTCCGCCGCTACCGTGATGTTAAGCTGGGCCTTCTCAATAAAACCAAATGGGAAGATGAGCTTCGTTGCTACATTGAGATTATCATGCAGACGGAGATGATTCGCGAGAAAAAGCTCAAGGTCACCAATGAAATCACCAATGTGATGGAGTACTACAATAGTTCCTTTATCAAGGCAGTGACCAAGCTGCAAACAGAGTATAAACGTCTGGCTACAGCAAAAGGAATTCACCTCAACAATCCCACACCGATTACCATGGGAATGTGGATCGGTGGTGACAGGGATGGCAATCCTTTCGTGACAGCCGAAACCCTGAAACTTTCTGCCTTGACCCAGTGTCAAGTGATTATGGATTATTATCAGGAGCAAATCTATAAACTTTATCGGAATTTCTCCCTATCTACGACAATCGTTAAGGTCAGTCCAGCTGTTCAAGCACTGGCTGATTTGTCAGAGGATAAATCTGTTTATCGCGAACACGAACCTTACCGCCGCGCTTTCCACTATATTCAGATGAAGCTAGCGAATACTCAGGATTATTTAATCCACGATAAGAAGCATACGATTCGCTATGCCAATGTTCAGGAATTTAAGGAAGACTTGTTTGCTATCAAGGAATCCTTGGAAGAAAACCGGACAGCAGCTTTGTTGAAGGGTGACTTCACAGAACTTTTAGAAGCTGTTGAGGCCTTTGGTTTCTATCTGGCTAGTATTGACATGCGGCAGGATTCCTCTGTTCATGAAGCCAGTGTAGCAGAATTGTTGGCTTCTGCCAAGATTGTTATGGATTACAGCAGCTTGTCGGAAGAAGCCAAGTGCCATGTCCTGCTCAAGGAATTGGAGGAAGATCCACGGATTCTTTCGGCTACCCATGCGCCTAAGTCTGAACAGCTCCAAAAAGAGTTGGCCATCTTTGCCACCGCGCGTGAGCTAAAGGATAAGCTGGGAGAAGAGGTCATCAAACAACACATCATTTCTCACTCAGAAAGCGTGTCAGACCTGCTAGAATTAGCTGTGCTTCTCAAGGAAGTTGGTCTGGTAGATAGCAAGAAGGCGCGTGTGCAGATCGTTCCTCTCTTTGAAACCATCGAAGATTTGGACAACGCCTCAGACACCATGCGCCAGTACCTTCAGCTTCCGCTTGCTCGCAATTGGATTACCGGCAATAACAATTATCAGGAAATCATGCTGGGCTATTCTGATTCCAATAAGGATGGCGGTTATCTGTCCTCAGGTTGGACTCTCTATAAAGCTCAGAATGAACTGACCAAAATTGGTGAAGAAAACGGTGTAAAAATCACCTTCTTCCACGGTCGTGGCGGAACAGTTGGTCGCGGTGGCGGCCCATCTTATGAAGCCATTACTTCCCAGCCTTTTGGCACCATCAAAGACCGTATTCGTTTGACTGAACAGGGTGAAGTGATTGGAAATAAATACGGGAACAAGGATGCCGCCTACTACAACTTAGAAATGCTGATGTCGGCAACCTTGGATCGCATGGTAACACAGATGATTGCAGATCCAAATCAAATTGATGGCTACCGCGAAGTGATGAATGACATCGTGGATGATAGCTACCACATTTACCGCGATTTGGTATTTAATAACCCGCATTTCTATGATTACTTCTTTGCAGCGAGTCCGATTCGAGAAGTATCCAGCTTCAACATCGGTTCTCGGCCAGCTGCTCGTAAGACGATTACAGAAATTGGTGGTCTTCGCGCCATACCATGGGTATTTTCTTGGTCACAAAACCGCGTGATGCTTCCGGGTTGGTATGGAGTAGGTTCTAGTTTTAAACGCTATATCGATAAAGACCCAGCCAACCTTGCCCAGCTGCAACACATGTATGAACAGTGGCCTTTCTTCCGTTCGCTATTGTCGAATGTGGATATGGTGCTTTCAAAATCCAATATGAATATCGCCTTTGAATATGCAAAAATGTGTGAAGACGAAGAAGTTCGCCATGTTTTCAACATCATCTTGGACGAGTGGCAATTGACCAAGAATATCATTTTGGAGATTGAGAAACATGATGAACTCTTGGCAGAGCTTCCTTCTCTCAAGGCCAGCTTAGATTATCGAATGCCTTACTTCAACCTTCTCAATTATATCCAGATTGAGCTGATCAACCGCTTGCGACGCGGTGAGTTGAGTAAAGAACAGGAAAATCTCATTCACATCACCATCAACGGTATAGCAACCGGTCTGCGTAATTCCGGTTAAGAAAATGGTCCTTGGGGCCATTTTTTTCATCTTTAAAAAAAGCAAAAACATGATATGCTAGATTGAGAGAACGAACTCACTAAACACCAGAGCTTGCCCAGCTAACGATTGGAAGCAAGGAGGAGAGAGGTCTCGGGGCTTCCATTTTAGACAGTAAGTTTATGTAACCAATTACCACTTTATTCGTTATATCAGTGAAAGGAGGGGAGAACAATCAAGTTAGATGAATATGAAAAAGAAGTCATGGCTATCTCCCAGGAGATTTCCTACTATCTGCAAAAATCAGGCGCCAATCGTGCAGACAGTGACGATATTGCTCAGGATGTCTTGGTCAAAATTCTTGAAGCTGATATTGTCCTTCCTCTCCCGAAACTGAGAGCCTGGCTTTATCGCTCGGCCATCCGAGCCTATATCGATAAATATCGACGGGACAAGCGCTACCACCAAATTCTGCAAAAGGAATTCTTTAAAGAAGAAGGCATTGTTCCATTTGACCATGAGGACTATGCAGATCTTTATCAAGCGGTGGAGGAGCTGCCTGCCAAGTATCAGGCAGTGATTGATTGCTACTATTTTCAGGATATGTCTATCAAGGAAATTGCCCAGATTTTGGGGAGCAGCCAGAGTGCAGTCAAAATCAATCTTTATCGAGGCCGAAAAAAATTAGCTAGTCTATTAAAAGAAAAGGGGTACGAATATGAAAACATTTGAAGTGGTAACCAAGAGAAGCAAGCGAAAGAGCCTTCTCAAAGCTGTTCTTTTATCGGTGACAGGGAGTCTGATAATTCTTTCAAGCGGTTATTGGATTTTAAACAAGATAACTTCTGACAATGCTTGGGAAATTCAGCGTTTTCATGAATTGAAAAACGCGATCAGCTATCCTAACATTGAAAGCATCAACTGGTCTTTTATTCCCACTTCGTCTTTTACGGGAGTCTATCGTTCTGATCAGGTGAAGGATCTTGCGGGGATTAGTCTTCCTTTCGAGGACTATGAGAGTTACTACGGCCTGCGTTCGGGGCTATACAAGGGAAGCCAGGCTGACAATATTTACGGGTCAGAAGACGGTACAGCCCAGTACACACATGGTTCAAGTTTTAAGGTTCCCGTATTTTTCAACACAAAATTTAACTACTCACAGGATGGTTCTTTGCTGCCCACTCAGGACATTCAGCTGCTTTCACAGAAGTCAAATCAAGCCGTAGAAGTAGCTGTGACTTTTGACAAGTCCTATAACTTTGAAGAAATCGAAGCCTTGATACCGGATAAGCTTAAAATCAACTGGTACTGGATTGGAACAGAAAGCCAATACGATACAAAAGAACTCCCCTTAGATGCTCAAATCGGTTTTTCACCAGTCAAAAACCAAATTGAAAGCTATGAGGAAGCGCAAAAAAACCGACAGGCACTGGCTGAAGAAGCGAAAAAAGAATTATCTGACGAAGAGATTCAACAAAAGCAGGAGAAAATCAAAGAGGAAGTAGCAGCTTTGACTGCACAGGAAAATTTCTCTAACAATTTTAGCTTCTTCCAAGTGAACCTCCAAACTGCCCTAGACAAGGGATGGGCGGGTTATACTGTTAACAACGGAGAGTTTGATCTCGAAACAGACATCAAAACTTACCTAGCAGCCAATAAGGATGGCCAGTCTGCTAAGTTTGCCGGTGTAATCCTAACAGGTCGGACAGAAGATTTTGCCGGCCTTGAAGGAGCGGATTGGATTTTTGGTTCAAATATTGGTCAAACCTTGGAACTTCAGCCCTACCATCACCTAAACCCATAATAGCAGAAGCAGCCCCAGCGAGGCTGCTTCTTTTTAATCAGTTTACGAAAACGTTTGCATTATTTATTTGCTTGTGCTAGACTAGAGGTGTTTCAAACAGAAAGAAGGAATCTAGCATGACTATCTCTATCACAGCCCTTTACCACCGGCCCGATACAGAGTACGGCTACCTCTATGATGAAGAAAAGGTCCATCTCCGTCTGAAGACGAAAAAAGATGAAGTAACAACCGTTCTTGTACACCATGGCGACCCCTTTATTTTTTACCAATCCTCTTACCAATACCAGACTGCCATGAAGAAAATTGGAGCAGACTACTGGTTTGACTATTGGCAGGTTGAAGTAGTGGCCGATTACAACCGGCTTCAGTATCTCTTTGACATCCAGTCAAGTGATGGCGACCGCATCTTATTTGGTGACCGTGGGGCCCTACCTTATTCGGAAGAAAATCTTTCCTTTTATATGAACGGCTTTAAACTCCCTTATCTTCATCAAGCAGATTGTTGCAAAACACCAAGCTGGGTTGCAGAAACAATTTGGTACCAAATTTTTCCAGAACGTTTTGCCAAAGGGCCTCTAAACTCTTCTCCTCAGGACTGTTTGGCATGGGATCCAAATCGTAAACCGGGGCATCGTGATTTCTTCGGTGGCAATCTTCAAGGGGTCTTGGACAAGTTGGATTATTTGCAGGAACTAGGAATTACAGGTCTTTATTTTTGTCCGATTTTTGAGGCTCCTAGCAACCACAAATATGATACGACGGACTATTTTTCAATTGACCCGTACTTCGGGGATAAGAAACTCTTTAAGCAACTGGTTCAAGAAGCTCATAAACGAGGCATGAAAGTGATGTTGGATGCGGTGTTCAATCACATCGGCAGCCTTTCTCCCCAGTGGCAGGACGTATTGGAAAAGGGTGAAGCCTCACCCTACAAAGATTGGTTTCACATTAAAAAATTCCCTCTAGTAGAAGAGGTAGGAAAAGACAAAATACTCAACTACCATACCTTTGCTTTTCAAGGGAAAATGCCCAAACTCAATACCAGTCATCCAGAGGTTAAGGCGTATTTACTTGAGGTAGCTACCTATTGGATTCAGGAATGTGATATTGACGGCTGGCGACTTGATGTGGCCAACGAAATCGACCATGGTTTTTGGAAAGATTTTCAGAAGGCGGTTCTTGCCATCAAACCAGACTTGTATATTCTAGGGGAAATTTGGCACTCTGCCCATGCTTGGTTGGGTGGCGACGAGTTTCATGCGGTGATGAATTACCCGCTTTCACAATCAATCAAGGACTATTTCCTAACGAAGAGATTATCAGCCTTAACCTTTCAATCTCATATTTACAGTCAGCTGCTGACCTACCGCAGGCAAACAACAGAAGTCCTGTTTAATCTTTTGGACTCTCATGATACAGAGCGGATTCTGACGACTGCCAAAGGCGATAAGGATGCAGTCAAAGCTGCCTTAACCTTCCTCTTTTTACAGTTAGGTACCCCGTGTATTTACTATGGAACCGAAGTGGGCATGCTTGGAGGGGAAGACCCCGATTGCAGACGGGTCATGCCTTGGGAAACAGACCAGCAGGATCAAGAACTCCTGACCTTCATGAAGCAACTGATAAAACTTCGTAAAAAACAGCAAGACAGTATCCAGAAGGGGGAGTTCAGACTAGATGTCCTAGAGGCAGGTGTCGTCTTGCTGAGCTATCACTACCATGGCCGTAGACTAGAAGCTTATTTCAATCAAACCAATCAGATCTTTTTCCTAGAAAAAGCGGAGCAAGTCCTCCTCAGTAATTTGTGTCAACTAGATAAGGAAAGACTCAGTTTGCTGCCTCAAGGAATAGTAGTGGTGAGCCGAGAAGAAACGTATCGTTCAGCTAGTTAAAGAGATGGACTTTTTTGAGGCGGATGCTCCTGCTTTTAATCCATGCTGTTTGCGGCTAGATATGGATTAAATCAGAAAAAAGATAGAAAATGCTTGCATTTCTGCTACAATTTGATAGAATAGTAAGGTAAAGTTAGACCGTATTGCCTACTGTCTATCTATAAAATATATTTTATTGGAGGCTTTTACCAAAATGGCAAAAGAAAAATACGATCGTAGTAAACCACACGTTAACATTGGTACCATTGGACACGTTGACCACGGTAAAACTACTTTGACTGCAGCTATCACAACTGTATTGGCACGTCGCTTGCCTTCATCAGTTAACCAACCTAAAGACTATGCGTCTATCGATGCTGCTCCAGAAGAACGTGAGCGCGGTATCACTATCAACACTGCACACGTTGAGTACGAAACTGAAAAACGTCACTATGCCCACATCGACGCTCCAGGACACGCGGACTACGTTAAAAACATGATCACTGGTGCTGCACAGATGGACGGTGCGATCCTTGTAGTAGCTTCTACTGACGGTCCAATGCCACAAACTCGTGAGCACATCCTTCTTTCTCGTCAGGTTGGTGTTAAACACCTTATCGTCTTCATGAACAAAGTTGACTTGGTTGACGATGAAGAATTGCTTGAGTTGGTTGAAATGGAAATCCGTGACCTCTTGTCAGAATACGACTTCCCAGGTGACGATCTTCCAGTTATCCAAGGTTCAGCTCTTAAAGCTCTTGAAGGTGACTCAGCATACGAAGACATCATCATGGAATTGATGAACACTGTTGATGAGTACATTCCAGAACCAGAACGCGACACTGACAAGCCATTGCTTCTTCCAGTCGAGGACGTATTCTCAATCACTGGTCGTGGTACTGTTGCTTCAGGTCGTATCGACCGTGGTACTGTTCGTGTCAACGACGAAATCGAAATCGTTGGTATCAAGGAAGAAACTTCTAAAGCAGTTGTAACTGGTGTTGAAATGTTCCGTAAGCAATTGGACGAAGGTCTTGCTGGCGATAACGTTGGTGTGCTTCTTCGTGGTGTTCAACGTGACGAAATCGAACGTGGTCAAGTTATTGCTAAACCAGGTTCAATCAACCCACACACTAAATTCAAAGGTGAAGTTTACATCCTTACTAAAGAAGAAGGTGGACGTCACACTCCATTCTTCGACAACTACCGTCCACAGTTCTACTTCCGTACAACTGACGTAACTGGTTCAATCAAATTGCCAGAAGGTACTGAAATGGTAATGCCTGGTGATAACGTAACTATCGACGTTGAATTGATCCACCCAATCGCCGTTGAACAAGGTACTACTTTCTCTATCCGTGAAGGTGGACGTACTGTTGGTTCAGGTATGGTTACATCAATCGAAGCTTAATTCGATTAAGTTCCCAGAAATAACAATTTAAGTCAGACAACTTAAATGAGACTCACTGTCGCGAGGCGGTGAGTCTTTTGTGATTCCAATAGCCTAGCAGAATTGGATTGTAAAGTAGAAATCCCCAGAACTTCTGTTCTAGGGATTCTTGTCTTTTCTACAATTTTTCAGGTCCATTGATAAAAGAGCGAACTACGGTGCCGCAATTTTTGCAGATGTCATGGTAAAGGGTTTGGCCGTTGAAGGCCATTTTTTTATCCGCAGGAGTTACGCTAGAATAGCCGTGTGGCTGTTTACATAGGATGGTGTCGGAAGCTCCGCAATAGGAGCAAGTCATGGATTTAGTCATTTTCTGCCTCCTTTTTGAGTTGAAAGAGTTCTTCGACATGGCAATCAAAAATTTCCGCAATTTTTAAGGCCATCTCGAGAGAAGGATTGTAGCGATTGTTTTCCAAATGAACAATGGTTTCCCGACGGACACCGACCAGTTGGGCCAGTTCCTGTTGGCTGATTTTCCTTGCTTTTCGGTATTCTTTGAGATTGGTGATGATATTGGCCATCTTAACCACCTCTCTTTTCAAAGAAGAAAAAGGCGAAGTCAAAGGCGAGAATTATGGCGGCGCTGAAAATCAGAATCATGCCAGCTTGGAGTGTGAAGGGCTGGAAGAAGGTGATGATAGTCAGAATCATCAGGCTAAGAAGGACAAGGCACAGGGTTAGGCAAGCGGCCTTGGCCAGATTGGTATAGAAGCGATCGTCTGGTTTCTCGTCCACTTTTTTAAAAGAAAAGTAGAGGAAGAAAGCCAGCAACAAGAAGAGTCCAAATCCTAGGAAGCCATCCTTAATCCAGCTGGGATTTGTAGCGGGAGTGATGACCCAAATACCTTTACCATAGATTGCCATGGCAGCTAAGAGTGTCACCGTATAGAGTTTTTCTGTCAAACCAAAATAGAATGTTTCTGGGTCTGGCTTGGGAAGTTTGGAGAAGAAGAGGAAGAGAAGAAGCAGGTAGATAAGAAAACCTGCAAAGATGCTGTTTTTTATCCAAGTAGGATCAGAAGCAGGGGTCAGAAACCAGATAGCCCCAGTTAGGATGAGGGAGGCTAGAAGCCAAGCGTATTTTTTAAGCATGAGAATCATCCTTTATTATTTTTTTGAGCTAGTTTCAATTCGTCATTTTTAAAATGTTATTTATTTCTAACTCTTTCTGTTATAAATATATCACACTAAGAAAGTGCTGTCAAGTAAAATGTTAATTTTTTATAACATTTTAGAGAACAGTATTTTGTTCAATATTTGATAAATCTAGTGTTGAACAGGCATTTCTGAACCAGACAGCAAAGAAAGGATTAGCAGTAGAAAATCGTCCTTCATTACTCATCGTGAGATGTTTGCTGATTTTAAATAGAACCAACTAAATTCAATTTTTTATGAGCAGAAGAAAATAAGGAAAAACCGAACAGAAGCACATATATAATTGATTTATTCTTTATATTTGGTATAATCAGGATGATAAAAAATATAAGGAGGAGCTTATGTTTAAAAGAAAAAGAAAGCGCTTTAAACGCAAAGCTAGGCAAAAGGCTAAATTGGCAAGATTTGCAGTAGCAGGACTTGCTAGCGTCACCATTGGTGCGGTCGGTATGTGTGATTCTGTATCGATCTATGCCGATACGGAATCTGTAACTGCACTACCAGTTGTCACAACTGCTGATATCAGTCAGCCTGTAACAGAAGAAGTGACAGCAAATACTTCTGTAACTTCAGAAGAAGCTCCGGCTAGTACGACGTTGTCAAATGAACCTGTAACGACTCCAACAAGTACTGAGAGTTCGGAAGAATCAGAGGTTCAACTAACAACCGAAACCAGCTCTGTGCAGACAATTGGCGAGTCAACTACGACAACGACCGTTGGAACAACCTTATCAACGACAGGTGATAAGGGTGTAGAAGAACCCCGAGTTAAAGACGTATCGGAAACCACGACGGCCGAGCAGGCTGAATCAGCAGAAAAAACAAAAACGAAAGATTCTAAAGAGCTTGTAAAAGAACCCAAAACAACTCAAACAGACAAGAATGGTTTGAAGGAGCTTTTAGTAACAACTGAGGAAAAAGATGGTACAGTTCTTATACCAGAGTCAGATTCAACTACGTTATTAAGTGCAGGAACTCCTTCAATTGGCCTTCGTGGAGATTATAGATATTCTGGTTGTGTCCAATGGGTAAAGGATCGTTCGCGAACCTTGCTAGGAATTGTATTGCCTAACACTGGGTATAATAAATACGGACTTCCGGGAGCATCAGCTTATTGGACAGTATTGCCAAGGTACGGCTATCAAACTGGATCAGAACCAGCTAAGAATGCCGTTGCTGTGTGGGAGCATAACCCAGTTGCGGTATATGGTTCTAATAACTATGGGCATGTTGCCTTTGTTGAGGATGTAAATGGTGATCATGTAACGATTTCTCAAGGGGGAGTGCCGGGGAACTGGGGAGGACATCTAGGAGTTTCCAATAAGGGTTACAGCAAGTCACAAGTTGCAGGAATTGCAGGTAAATTTCTCGGTTATGTATATTTAAGAGAAAAACCAGCTCCCCCACCACCTCCGGCCGTTAACCGTTACAACGGTGAACAGTTGGCTGCACAGGTTGGGCGATCTGTTTCGGATGGTGATTACCACATAGTTTCAACAGCTGATCAAAATTTGGGTGTGGATGTTCAAGGTGCGAATCCTGCAAATGGAACGAATGTTTGGCTCTGGGATAGTGTCACCTCTCCACATCAGATAATAACAGTTAAGCACCTGGGTGGAGGAAGCTATACGCTTGTTCATAAAGCCACAGGAAACTCCATGGATGCAACTTCAGCAGAGCCAGGTGCGAATGTCAATGCCTACGCCCTGCATGGTGCCGTTAACCAGCAATGGATTTTGAAACCAAATGGTGATTCTTTTGAAATTGTCAACCGTCACAGTGGCTTGGTTCTAGATATTGCAGGCGGAAAAATTGCTCAGGGAACAAATATTCAACTATGGGAAGCAAACAATAGCATTGCGCAAAAATTTAAATTTGTTTCGGTAGATACCGATGCGAAACGGACGATTGCAGATGGCACCTACCACATCATCAGCAAGTTCAATGAGCAAATGGGCTTGAATGAAGCAGGTGGTGGAACAGAGAATTATTCAAATGCCCAAATCAATTCTAATCTGCTAGATAGCAAACAGAAATTTGACGTGAAGTATTTGGGAAATGGATACTATACTATCATTTCAAAAACCACAGGAAGACAGTTGGATGCATTTGGGAACAGCAGTCACAATGGTAGCAATGTAGTCTTTCATAATGCCAATAACAGTGAAGCCCAACAGTGGATTATCAAAGATGCTGGAGGCGGCTTCTTCGAGATTATCTCTAAGAAGAAAAATATGGCTTTGGATACAGATGGTTCTGCAGGGGTTGCCAAAGAAGGAGGCAATGTGCAGTTATATATCAGACACAAGGGCCCGAATCAACTTTGGCGATTTGCACCGGAACCTCAGTCTATCAAACTGAGTGCGACCGAAGAAACCATGTTGGTCGGTTCAAAGAGAAAAGTGACAGCCACAGTATCTCCTTCAAATGCTAGCAGCTTGGCAGTTAGCTGGAAATCAACGAACCCTTCTATTGTCACGGTGAACAATGGAGAACTCACAGCTGTTAGTGCTGGGCAGGCTGATATTATCGTAACAACCTTGGCAGGGGATAAGATTGCCGTTTTGCGCGTGACAGTAAATAAAAAGATTACGCCAGGCTGGAGAACAGATGCCAAGGGCAGTCGTTACCAGTATGCTGATGGTAGGTACCATACAAATGGTATCAAGCAAATCGATGGCAAATGGTACTTTTTCAATGCCTCAGGTTATATGTCCACTGGTTGGCAAAAAGTAGAAAACACTCACTATTATTTCAAATCTTCAGGTGCAATGGCCGCTAACGAATGGATAGACCATACCTACTATGTTGACATCAGCGGCAAGTGGATTCCATCTAAGAAGCTGGCTACACCAGGCTGGAAGAAAGATTCTAAAGGATATTGGTATCAATATGCTGATGCAACCTATCATAAGAATGGTATGAAGCAGATCGGCGGCAAATGGTATTACTTCAATAGTGCAGGCTATATGTCCACTGGTTGGCAAAAAGTGGAAGGTAGGCATTATTACTTCAAATCTTCAGGAGCAATGGCTGCTAATGAGTGGATAGACCATACCTACTATGTTGACATCAGCGGTAAATGGATTCCATCTAAGAAATTAGCAAGCCCAGGCTGGAAAAAAGATGCCAAGGGTTACTGGTACCAACATGCAGATGCGACTTATCCTAAAAATGCTTGGAGACTCATTGACAAAAAATGGTATTATTTTGATGGTTCGGGTTACATGGTTACAGGGTGGAGAAATATTAAGAATAAGTGGTATTATTTCTACCCATCAGGTCATATGGCTAGAAATACCTACATAAATAAATACTATGTTAACAACGAGGGGGTTTGGATTGTTGCAAAATAAGAAACCTCCATGTAAGGTCATTGCTGATAAAAAGTGACCTAAGTTCACCTCTGATAAACCTCAAGCCAGTCCCAGAGACTTTTATCAGTATTTCTTATAATTGGCTTTAATTATAAATGAAACTATGATATAATGGAATTTGTAAAATAAAAAAGAAGAGGTATGTGAAATGTCACGAAAACCAATTATTGCAGGTAACTGGAAAATGAATAAAAACCCTCAAGAAGCGCAAGCTTTCGTTGAGGCTATTGCAGGCAAATTGCCAGCAGCTGATAAGGTAGAAGCAGCAATCGCAGCACCTGCCGTTGATTTAAATGCACTTCTTTGGTTCGCAAAAGATTCTGACCTAAAAGTTGCAGCTCAAAACTGCTACTTTGAAGATGCAGGTGCCTTCACTGGTGAAACATCTCCTAAAGTTCTCGCTGAGATGGGCGTAAACTACGTTGTTATCGGTCACTCTGAGCGTCGTGATTACTTCCATGAAACAGATGAAGATATCAATAAAAAAGCTCACGCCATCTTCCGCAATGGTTTGACTCCAATCATCTGTTGTGGTGAGTCGCTTGAAACTTACGAAGCAGGGAAAGCAGTAGATTTCGTTGCTGTGCAAGTTTCAGCTGCTTTGAAAGGTTTGACAGCAGAACAAGTAGCTTCGCTGGTTATCGCTTATGAGCCAATCTGGGCTATCGGTACGGGTAAATCAGCTACAAAAGATGACGCACAAAAAATGTGTAAAGCGGTTCGTGATGTTGTTGCAGCAGACTTCGGTCAAGAAGTGGCTGACAAGGTTCGTGTACAATACGGTGGTTCTGTAAATCCATCAAACGTCGCAGAATACATGGCTTGCCCAGACGTTGACGGAGCCCTCGTAGGTGGAGCATCGCTTGAAGCGGAAAGCTTCTTGGCTTTGCTTGCCTTCTAAATATCTAGGGATTAGATAAGATGGATAAAAAACTTCTAACTGTATAGCTAGGAGTTTTTTATTCTAATTGGAGAGATTATGACAAAGAAATCATTTTTAATCTTGCTAGCTCTAGCAACGCTCACAATTGGGGGGCAGGCTATTGCGGCGGATACGATTACTGCCAATACCGCAACCGTCACCTCTCAGCTTCATTCAAACCGTACAGCTACCATTGAGGTGGCAAAGCAGGCTGAAGGGGTCAAGGTGGTTGCAAGTGGCTTAGAAGGTGATGTTCATCAGGTTTATGCAACTGTCTGGACTAAGTCTGATAGAAGCGATGCAAGTGTATTTTCCTTTTTTGCAGAAGGGCAAGGGAGCTACGCTTCAGTATTAGACCGTCTGGGTTACACCACAGAGGCAACGGATTTTCATATTGAATTGGTTGCAGAAATGGTAGATGGAAGTCGTCATACTTTTACAACCTACCAATTTAATTGGCTAGTGGAGTCAACGACAACACTAGCGACAACTTCTGTTGTTGATTCATCGACGAGTGCAAGCACCGAAACAAGTACAAGCACTGTAACCGTTCCGAGCAGTAGCACAACTCTTTCTGAACCAACAAGCGAAAAGCTGGAGTCGGATACTCCAATTCCCTTAGCTGGTCAGTTGAAAGTGCTCAGTCAAAACCATCAAGTCGGAACGTTTGAGCTTGTTGTAACGGATGTTTCCAGTCCAAAAACACTCAGCTCAGTAGTTATTCCTGTCTGGTCTGACGTAGGTGGTCAAGACGATCTGGTCTGGTATACTGCAGCGAAGCAGGCAGATGGCAGCTACAAGGTGACAGTTGATAAGGCCAAGCACAAGAATAGTACAGGGCTTTACCATGCCCATCTCTATTATCGTTATGCAGATGGGAGCCAGCAGTTTGTAGCAGGAGCTAAACCAGTCTTGGAAGAGCCAAAGTTGGGTGGTCATATTGCTGTTCAAAACCAGAACAATCAAACCGGGATGTTTGAATTGCGTATCACAGACGTTTCTAGCCCACACTCTCTTAAGACAATCCTCGTTCCTGTCTGGTCTGATACAGGCGGTCAAGACGACCTCGTCTGGTATACTGCAACCAAACAGGGAGATGGCAGCTACAAGGTGATAGTTGATAAAACCAAGCACAAGAATAATACAGGGCTTTATCATGCTCATCTCTACTACCAATATGCAAATGACAGCCGACAGTTTGTAACTGGGGTTAAACCAGTCTTGGAGGAGCCACGGCCAGCAAGCGCAAGTGCAAGCTCCACTCCTGCAACAGTAGCAGGCAAGCTGACTATTCAAAAACAAGATAATACAGCAGGGCTCATTGAGCTAAGAATATCTGGCGTTTCCTCTACCAAGTCCATTAGTTCGGTAGTGGTTCCTGTTTGGTCGGAAATCAATGGCCAAGATGATCTTGTTTGGTACACTGCGACCAAGCAGTCGGATGGAACTTACAAAGTTGTCATTGACAGAAAGAAACACAAGAATAGCAATGGTCTTTACCATGCTCACCTCTATTACCGCTATGCGGATGGAAGTAAGCAATTTGTAGCGGGAGCTAAACCTGTTTTAGCAGGTACAACTCCAACCGGGCAGATTACCATTGAGAATCTTAACGATGGGGTTGGCAGTTTTGATGTTCGCATTACGAACATCTCCTCAAATAAAACCCTTAAAACAATAGTGGTTCCTGTCTGGTCAGAAGCCGGTGGTCAAGACGATCTTGTCTGGTACACTGCAACAAAACAGGCAGACGGTAGCTATAAGGTAACCATTAACAAGGAAAGACACAAACACAGCACAGGCCTTTACCATGTTCACCTATACTATCACTATACAGACGGAAGCAAGCAAATTGTTGCTGGAGCCAAGCCTGTTTTGGCGCAGTATAGGCCAACAGGTTACTTGTATATTCTTGGCCAAAATGATACTCTGGGTAGGTTTGATGCTTTGGTAAGAGATATCCAGTCTAGCAAGACTGTTGAGTCTGTTCGTATGGCTGTTTGGTCCGAATCAGGTGGTCAAGATGATTTGACTTGGTATACTGCATCAGAGCGACCGAACAGAAGATACAAGATCAGCGTTGATAGAGTTAACCATAAAAATAGCATTGGTATCTATCATGTTCATGTCTATTTTCGCCATAGTGACGGTGGTCAATCATTTGTGACAGCCATTAAGGTAAATCTATCTCCGGCATTCACTACTGGTGAGATATCGATTCAAAAGCAGAATAATCAAACAGGAAGCTTTGAAGTTCACGCCACAGATGTTACATCAACCAAACTGGGTGGCTTTTCTCCTGTACGAGTGGCTGTATGGTCTGAAGCAGGAGGTCAAGATGACCTAGTTTGGCATCAAACAACTCAATTGTCAGATGGGCATTATGTTGCGACAATTGACAGACGCAAACACAAGAATACCATGGGGGTCTACCATGTTCATGCCTACCATTTCTTCCGTGATGGTACTCGCCAGTTCTTAGATGCGACTAAAGTTACTATGCAGGCAACAAAGCCATCTGGTCAGATAAAGGTCACCTACAATCCCCAGCGTGGTGATGTTGCAGAACTTCAGATTATTGATATTTATGCACCAAAACCGTTGAAGCAAGTTCAAGTGCCGGTTTGGTCAGAAAAAAATGGTCAAGACGATATTATTTGGTATACCGCAACCAAACAGGCGGACGGAACCTATAAGCTCCCAGTCAATATCAAGGATCATAAGAACAGTACCGGTGTTTACCATGCCCATCTTTATTATTCCTATACAGATGGTGCTTTAGAGGCTGTATCTGCTAAGACGCTGGTTTTAACTAAACCGAAACCTTATGGAAAACTAACGGTTCAAAATCTCAACCAAGATACGGGAACCTTTGATGTGCGAATCGCAGATGTATTTACTCCTAAGACTCTGAACAAGGTGATTGTACCAATTTGGTCGGAAACCAACGGTCAGGACGATATTGTCTGGTATGAAGCGAAGAAGCAGACAGATGGTAGTTATAAGGTATCTGTTGATAAAAAGAATCATAAAAACAGCATCGGAGTTTATAACATCCACCTTTATTACAACCATACAGATGGTAGTTTAGAAGGAGCTGGTGGGATTACAACTAAATTAGAGGAAGCGAAACCTGCAGGAAAGTTGTCTATCCAAAATAAGGACAACAGTACAGGAAGCTTTGACATCATTGTTACAAATGTAAAGGGAGCAACCAGTGTTCTGATACCGGTTTGGTCAGAAGTAAATGGTCAAGATGACATTGTTTGGTATGGTGCTGAAAAACAGGGAGCCGATACCTACAAACTATCTATTCAAGCTAAAAATCACGGCTACAGTAAAGGGAATTATCATGTTCATCTTTATCTAAAGACACCTGACAATCAGACAGTTGGTGCCGATTCAACGGTTACTTCTGTTGACATCACTAGTTTGAACCCACGAGCTAAGATTTCAATTGAAAATATCAATTCAACTTACGGAATCTTTGAAGTTGTTGTTTCGGAGGTTTTTGCTCCAAAAGGTGTAACAGCTGTCCATGTTCCTGTTTGGTCAGAAGCAAATGGACAAAACGATGTTCGCTGGTATGAGGCAATTGCACATTCAGACGGCACCTACCGCCTCATGGTTCGTCTAGCAAACCACAATTATGAAACGGGTCTTTACCACGCCCATCTCTACATCACAACAGGTGGTCAACAGCTTGGCGTTGGAGGAACTACCTCACAGATGACCTATACAAAAAAATCTGTACCATCCTTTATTGATGTCAGCAGCCACAACGGCAGCCTGTCAATGGCAGATTACCGCACTTTGATGAATCAAGGGGTTTCAGGTGTCGTTGTTAAATTGACAGAAGGTGTCGAATACCTCAACCCATTTGCAGCAGAGCAGATTCGCAACGCTCAAGCGGTGGGACTCAAGGTTTCTGTTTATCACTATTCTCACTTTACAAGTGCAGCAGAAGCTCAAGCGGAAGCTCGTTACTTTGTTGAAGCAGCCAAACGTCTTGGTTTGCCAAACTCAGTAGTGATGGTGAATGACATCGAGGAAAATAAAACCCGCAATAACATCAATGCGAATATGCAGGCTTGGGAAGCAGAAATGCGTCGTCTAGGCTACAATAACCTCGTGCATTACACAGGTGCTAGCTGGATTGATGTGAATACACTAGGTGTTAAAGGGCCAATTCAAACCAGCCTATTTGGACTTAAGAATTTCTGGGTGGCTCAATATCCATATTACAGTGGTATGACCTTGAAAGAAGCTGGGGAGATGAATCTACACTCTTCGACGGCAGCTTGGCAGTTTACATCACAGTCTCGTCTGCTACCTGGTCGTTCCTTCTTCGATTTGAATATTGACTACACCAATCGCTTTACCAACTAAGTGATACAAGATTTGGTAGAAACGAAACCTATACTTTAAAACGGAAGTTCGATTACTTTAGGAAAGGATTTAGTTCTGTATTGTTCAGGGCTAAGTCCTTTTCTTATTGTTGGTTATCGGTTCTGTTTTGTAAAAAAGTCAGCAATTAGACTTTATAGAATGAGTGACAAGAGATACTTACCCGAGTATTCCATAGAAAAACACCCCAACAGTTGCTATCGCGTCTAATTGTTGGGGTGTAGTTCAATTTTTTATTTCAAAACCCATTCTCGAATAGCGTGTGCAACGCCGCTTTCGTCGTTGGATTTGGTAATGTATTTGGCGATTTTTTTCAGTTCAGCACTCCCGTTTTCCATGACAACTGGTGCGCCCACGACTTCCAGCATAGGACGATCATTTTCCTGATCTCCAATAGCCATGGTTTGGTCCAAGGTCAAGCCCAGTTGTTGGGCCAGGCGCTTGATGGCCAGTCCCTTATTGGCTGTTTTAGGCGTTACTTCAAGATAGAAAGGAGCCGATTTGGCTACGTTGAAGCGCTCGGTGAGGCTGGATGGTAAAGAAGGAATGGCAGCATCCAAGACATGTGGTTCATCGACCATCATCACCTTGATGATTTCTTTGTCCATCATTTCCTCAGGAGTGCGATAGAAGACAGGCGAGTTGACAAGCATGGCTTCATAAACGGTGTATTTTCCGATGTTGCGGTTGGCGGTGTACATACCAGCCTTTGTACTTGCGTGCATTGGCAGCTTCAGCTTGCGAGCTGTTAGTTCAATATCCAGATAGTCTTCATAGGTTAAAAGGTCTTTTACAACTTCTTGACCTGTTCCAACATCCTGCACCAAGCCGCCGTTAAAGGTGATGACATAATCTCCTCGGTCTGTTAAATTTAGGTCAGATAAGATTTTTTCCACACCTGAGATGGGGCGGCCGGTCGCAATCACAATATGAACGCCAGCTTTTTTAGCATCTTGAATGGCCGAATAGACTTGAGGTGTGATTTCATGTTTGCTGTTGAGCAGGGTGCCATCAATATCGATAGCAACAAGTTTAATGGTCATGTAATTCTCCGTAAATAAATTGATCGTTTTTGATGTAGCTGGTGAAAGATTGGGTATGTTCAGAAAAAATACCAGTATCAGACAGCATTTCTTTCGGGAAGTAGAAGCGGCTATCACCGTGAACGGTTCCTGCTAGGGAATGAACGATAGGCGAAAGACGAGATAATTCAATCATACTGCCATCCTTGCGGATAATTTCAATCTGAGTCCGTTTCTTTTCAGCATTTGGGCGGTAGATGTCATAAGGCAAATCAAAATTGTGGTGGATGGCTGTGTAGTATTGTGGGTCAAAACCAACATTTTTGACAATGCTTCTTAGGGTATCCAAACCCTCTTCGTTAGACTTGTTAAAGGTGATGGATTTGAAGACTTTTCGGTTGACGTAGCGCTGAGCTAAATCAGACAAGATCTTATCAGGCCCTTCACTCCAAGATTGGAAGTATGTGTTCATAACACCGTCATCAAGCGCCAGATAGTCTTTCAAACTGATTTGCCCTTCAAAAAATGGAACCAAACGTGGGGATGAAACTGAAAAATAGTCCTTATGCACTTGGTAGAGAATCTTTGCGCGATGCAGAAGGTTTTGCAGGAGGACTTCCATTGAGCGGCTAGCAGGATGGAAATAGACCTGCATATACATTTGATAACGACTGAGCACATAGTCTTCGACAGCGTGCATGCCTGATTCTTTAAAGGCGATGCCGTTTTCAGTAGGGCGAATGACGCGCAGGATGCGAGTTAAATCAAACTCTCCGTAGTTGGTTCCAGTGAAGTAGGAATCGCGCAGGAGATAGTCCATTCGGTCAACGTCAATCTGGCTGGAAATCAACTGAACCACCTGTTTGTTGGGGTAGGTGTGATTGATGACACTGGCTACCTTGTCTGGAAAATCAGGGGAAATCTGACAGAGAGCTGCATTGATTTCAGTATCAGGACTAGTAATGATGCGGCAGGTCATCTCTTCGTGATCGGTGTCAAACAGTCGCTCAAAGGTATGGGAGTAGGCACCATGTCCGACATCATGTAAGAGGGCAGCAGTCATGGTCACTAGAGATTCGGTCGCATTCCAGATGTCGGGGTATTTGTCTTCAAACTTTTGAGTAATGCGTCGCGCAATCTCGTAGACACCAAGGCAATGCGAAAAGCGGCTATGCTCGCCACCATGGAAGGTATAGGAAGTGGTTCCCAACTGCTTGATGCGGCGTAGTCGCTGAAACTCTCTTGTGTTGATTAAATTATAAATCAGTTCATGGTCTACATGAATATAATTGTGTACAGGGTCTCGAAATACTTTTTCAATCATGCTTTCATTATAGCAAAAAAACTGTGGATATGCCTGCTAGAACTGTCATAGACAAGAAAGTAAGAAAACCTATTTACGAAAGAACCTCTTTGTTTTATAATAGAGGAATGACAAATCAACTTATTTTACGAATTATTCAAGTTTTTATCGTCGGACTGATTGTCTGGATGCTTTATATCATTCTTAGTTACACTCGTAAGCACAAGATAAAACTAACAGAGCGGTTTTGGACAGGCTTTGGGATTGGCTATGTGACTGACTTGCTAGATACCTTGGGGATTGGAACTTTTGCAACGACCACCACCTTGTTTAAGGCAACCAAGTTAGTGGAAGATGATCGAAAAATTCCAGCAACGATGACAACGGCTCACATCATCCCAGTTCTGGTAGAAGCCTTGCTATTTATTACGATTGTAGAGGTCGATCTGGTTACCCTTATTGCTATGGCAACAGCTGCTTTTTCCGGAGCCTTTGTCGGTGCGCGTGTAACGCAAAATTGGGATACACGGAAGGTGCAGCGAATTTTAGGGATTCTTCTCATCATTGCTGCCTGTTTTATGGTCTATCGAATGCTAACGAATCCTGGGGCTGATTTGACGAACGAGGTCAAGGGACTGACTGGTTTCAAACTACTAGTCGGAATTGCCTTTGACTTCATGGTTGGTATGCTGATGAGTATGGGACTGGGGAATTATGCCCCTGAATTGATTTTCTTCTCACTAATGGGCATTAGTCCAGCAGTAGCTTTGCCAGTTATGATGCTTAATGCGGCCATGATTATGACAGCGGGAGCCAAGCAGTTTATTCAGTCTGGTCGTGTCAACTGGCCAGGAGTTCCTGGGATTATTATTGGCGGTGTCTTGGGTGTCTTGACGGCGGCCTTTTTCCTAACAAGTTTAGATGTCAATCACCTGAAGGTATTGGTTATCTTTATCGCCTCTTATACTGGTTTTACTCTCTTGCGTTCGTCGCTTGTCAAAACGATTGCCAAAACTTAGGGGGTGGAGTATGCAGATCCGTTTACGAAATGAAATTGACCTCGATGGGCAGTTAGAAGTCATCGATCAGGTCTATCCAGTAGAGGTCACAGAAAAGAACAATCAGCTCTATCTTATTTTTCTTAATGAAGAAAAGGAGAAAGTCCTAATCAAGAGTGGCGAAAACGAACTGGTCATGACCCGCTTTTCTGATCCCAAGTCCATCATGCGGTTTCTAGCTGACAAGGATGCAGTTATTAGTCTTCCTACTCCTGTTGGGATTCAACATTTTGTGACGTCGACTCATCGGTATGGCCTAGACAGAAATGAGCAGGAAATCAAATTGGATTACGACCTCAAAACACTTGAAACGGGGCAACTATTTGCTCGTTACCGGATGACCATATCCTGGCGTTAGTCTATTGGTAAAAACGTTTTCAATTCGATTTCTATTTGAATTTCGATTGAAATTTGTTATAATAGAAAACAAATCGAGGGAGTAGCTGGCGGTTTCGACCGTGGTATTGTCGTCAATCCGAAAATGTTTCCGGCAATATTTTAAATAGCGAGACTTGTTTTAGAACTTGTCTTCGCAAGTAAGGTATTTTTTGGAAGTGCCGAGCTGTGAAGATAGGTTCTCATCAAAACAGGTCTCTTTTTTATTGAAAAAGAGACCGAGAAGGAGAAAAAATTGTCAAAAGAACAAAAACGCGATTTGTTTTACACACAAGATGAAGAGCAAGTATTGTCAGCCATGGGCTCCTCTAAAGAGGGTTTGTCCAGTCAAGAAGCTAGTCAGCGCTTAGCTGAGTATGGCCGCAATGAATTGGACGAGGGGGAAAAACGCACCCTCTTGATGAAATTCCTTGACCAATTCAAGGACCTGATGATTATCATCTTGATTGCAGCAGCCATTTTGACCGTCATCACAGAAGGCAGTCATGGTTTGACCGATGCCATCATCATCTTGGCCGTGGTTGTCTTGAACGCTGCTTTTGGTGTTTACCAAGAAGGGCAGGCTGAGGCAGCCATCGAGGCTCTCAAATCCATGTCCAGTCCTGTTGCGCGTGTTTTGCGTGATGGCCATGTCGTGGAAGTGGACTCTAAGGAGCTGGTTCCTGGGGATATCGTTCTCTTGGAGGCAGGTGATGTGGTTCCTGCCGATATGCGTCTCCTAGAAGCCAACTCTCTGAAGATTGAAGAAGCGGCTCTCACTGGTGAATCTGTGCCAGTTGACAAGGACTTGTCGAAAGAATTGGCAGAAGATGCTCCGATTGGTGACCGTGTCAATATGGCCTACCAAAACTCTAACGTGACCTACGGTCGCGGCTTGGGTGTGGTGACCAATACTGGTATGTTTACCGAAGTGGGTCACATTGCAGGCATGTTGGCTAATGCGGATGAAACAGACACGCCACTCAAGCAAAACCTGCACCAGTTGTCTAAGGTTTTGACCTATGCGGTCTTGATTATCGCCTTGATTACCATGGCAGTTTCTGTCTTTGTTCGTGGCGAAGGAATCTTACCAGCCTTGATGACTTCTGTTGCCCTTGCGGTTGCGGCTATTCCAGAAGGTCTGCCAGCGATTGTAACAGTGGTTCTGTCACTTGGTACCCAGGTCTTGGCTAAACGAAATTCCATTATCCGTAAGTTACCAGCGGTTGAAACCCTTGGTTCCACTGAAATCATCGCATCGGATAAAACCGGTACCCTGACCATGAACCAGATGACTGTTGAGAAAGTCTATACCAATGGTCAACTCTTGGACGCCAAAGAAAGTTTTGATGCTTCCAATACAACCCTTCGTGTCATGAACTTTGCCAATGATACCAAAGTTGATCCTTCAGGTAAATTGATTGGTGACCCAACTGAAACAGCTCTTGTGCAATTCGGTTTGGACCAAAACTTTGATGTCCGCAACGCCTTGGTCAACGAGCCTCGTGTAGCAGAGTTGCCATTTGATTCGACCCGTAAGCTCATGTCTACTGTTCACCAGCAGGCAGACGGCAAATTCTTGGTAGCTGTCAAGGGGGCGCCTGATCAGCTCCTCAAGCGTGTTACTCAGATTGAAGACAATGGAAACATCCGTCCAATCACAGAGGCGGACAGAGAAACCATTTTGGCAACCAATAAGGACTTGGCCAAGCAAGCTCTTCGTGTCCTCATGATGGCCTACAAGTATGTCGATGCCATTCCAGAATTGGAATCAGATATTCTTGAAAGCGATCTGGTCTTCTCAGGTTTGGTCGGCATGATTGACCCAGAACGTCCAGAAGCTGCAGAAGCTGTCCGTGTTGCCAAAGAAGCGGGTATTCGCCCAATCATGATTACCGGTGACCACCAAGATACAGCTGAAGCCATTGCCAAACGTTTGGGCATCATTGAAGAAGGCGATGCCGAAGACCATGTCTTCACTGGTGCAGAACTTAATGAACTGTCTGATGAAGAATTCCAAAAAGTCTTCAAACAATATTCTGTATACGCCCGTGTATCTCCTGAGCACAAGGTTCGTATCGTAAAAGCTTGGCAGAACGAAGGTAAGGTTGTTGCCATGACAGGTGACGGTGTGAATGACGCGCCATCCCTCAAGACAGCCGACATCGGTATCGGTATGGGGATTACAGGTACAGAAGTTTCCAAAGGGGCTTCTGATATGGTCCTTGCGGATGACAACTTCGCAACCATCATCGTGGCGGTTGAGGAAGGTCGTAAGGTCTTCTCCAATATCCAAAAGACCATCCAATACCTCTTGTCAGCCAATACCGCCGAAGTCCTCTGTATCTTCCTTGCAACCCTCTTTGGTTGGGATGTCTTGGAGCCAGTTCATCTCCTCTGGATTAACCTGGTAACCGATACCCTTCCAGCCATTGCCCTTGGTGTCGAACCAGCTGAACCTGGTGTTATGCAGCACAAACCTCGTGGACGCAATTCTAGCTTCTTCTCAGGTGGTGTTCTTAGCTCTATCATCTACCAAGGTATTTTGCAAACAGCGCTTGTTCTGGGAGTCTATGGATATGCCCTGTTAAATCCTGAACACGCTGGTGATAATCACGCTATCCATGCAGACGCTTTGACTATGGCCTACTTGACCCTCGGTCTGATCCAGTTAGTACATGCCTTCAACGTGAAGTCTGTTTACCAATCCATCTTTACAGTTGGTCCATTCAAGAATAGACTCTTTAACTGGTCTATCGTGGCAGCCTTCCTGCTCCTGATGTCAACATTGGTGATTCCAGGATTTAACACCTTCTTCAAGGTTTCTATCCTGACTCCGACTCAATGGTTGGTAGCTGTCATCGGTTCAGGCCTCATGGTTGTCGTTGTGGAAATTGTTAAATTTGTTCAACGTAAAATGGGCTTGGATGAAAAGGCAATCTAAGTCAACCCTCAAGTGCTGAAGTTTATCAATTGCTAATAAAGACTTGGTTCTGTGAAAACAGACTAAGTCTTTTTGTATGTATCCATCAGGGGTAAAAGTTAATCAGGCAAATGTACATTAGGTAGATGTCATTGCTACTATGTATGGAAAGTAGAACTAACAGAATTTTGAACAATCAAAAGGCAAATAAATAAAAGTTTAAAAATTAGGGGAAATGTTATGAAAAAGGCAGTAGATCAGTGTATAAACTGATGTTTTTCATATATTTATTGTTGTTTAAATAAATATGGCTTTCAACAAATATTCGTTGTTTATAGGGTTGCTAAATCAATGAAAATCGTCTATAATAATTGATGGTTTAAAAATTATTGCTAATTAGTAAAGTGTGAGATGAAAATGAAACTGAAAAAGAAAAATAAGACCATTTTAGGCCTCCTGTCAATTGTGATTGCTATCTTCCTTTTTTCTCCTGCAAAGTCGGAGGCTCAAGATAGTACATCCTCAAGTAGGGTAAGTTATTCCTTTGCAGAAAAATCCAGTATTCCAGAGGAACATTTGCGTCTGTTAAAGGAAGGTTTTCCTACGGAAATTGCCAAGGCAGATGAGGAAAAATTCATTTTGGTTTACCAAATGAAGGAAACTTCTCCTTCGTCGGGTACAACAGTGGAAATGACAGATAACTCAAAGGAAACGACAAGTAGTGAAGAGGCGACTAAGCTAGTTGGACATTTGCCAAATACTAGTGATAGTAACACAGCCCCTCTTGTTTTTATGGGGGTAGGTCTTCTTGTTTCAGTTATCTACATGGCTTTAGTTAATCGTAAAGCGAATCGCTTTATTTGGTTAATTGTACTTTCTGGAGTGGGGTTATCTGCCTACTATTCGCTTCACATATCAGCTCAATCATCTATTTTGAAGGATGTCGTTGTGAAGTATGTACCTAAAGGTCAGTCTATGGTATATAAACCGGAATCAATTGAGGGATACGACTACATTGGTTATATTTACTTTGTACCATCTTTACCAGTTCAACCGGAGAGGGTCGAAATTACTTCCGAGGAATCCAGGACGAGTGTGACAACAACTACTAGCGAACCCCTAACTATAAGTTCGATTACCACAACAAGCGAAGAACCCTCGACAAGCACTACGACCATTGAGGAGCCGACAACCAGCACCAGCACTACGACCATTGAGGAGCCGACAACCAGCACCAGCACTGCGACTATTGAGGAGCCGACAACCAGCACCAGCACTACGACCATTGAGGAGCCGACAACCAGCACCAGCACTGCAACTATTGAGGAGTCGACAGCCAGCACCAGCACTACGACCATTGAGGAGCCAACAGCCAGCACCAGCACTACAACAAGTGAGGAGCCGACAACCAGCACCAGCACTACAACAAGTGAGGAGCCGACAACCAGCACCAGCACTACGACCATTGAGGAGCCGACAACCAGCACCAGCACTACGACCATTGAGGAGCTGACAACCAGCACCAGCACTACAACAAGTGAGGAGCCGACAACCAGCACCAGCACTACGACCATTGAGGAGCTGACAACCAGCACCAGCACTACAACAAGTGAGGAGCCGACAACCGGCACCAGCACTACAACAAGTGAGGAGCCGACAACCAGCACCAGCACTACAACAAGTGAGGAGCCGACAACCAGCACCAGCACTACGACCATTGAGGAGCTGACAACCAGCACCAGCACTACAACAAGTGAGGAGCCAACAACCAGCACCAGCACTACGACGAGTGAGGAACCAACAACCAGCACCACAACAACTAGTGAAGAGCCTCAAATTCCGTCGGAAGAGCCAAAAGGTAAGGTTCGTGTTAATTATTACCTCCTTGAGATTGTAAATGGTGAAGGAGGGGTATTAATAGGTGACGACTTTGTCATGCCAGGCTTTAGTATGGAGATGGGTTACGCACCAACAATGGTGGCTCCACCTACATTGTTGGAAGGGAAAATTGGTTCAGGTTATGAAGTGCTGCCACTAGAAATCAAGGGGTTTACACTTTATGATTCCTACAATGAAGTAATAAGGGGAGAATTCAAGGACGAACTAACGGAAATAGATTTCTACTATAGCATCAATAAAGGTAGTGACTACCAAGAGGGTTATGTCGCTGCTAACTTTCTGTTAGAAGATGGAACAGCTTTTGCACTGAAGAGATATATGGCTGGGCTGGTTGGTTTACCATATGATGTGCCTATTCCTCAACTAGATAATTATCAGTTTATCAAAATTGATGGACCTGCGACGGGTTACTATAGTAAGGAAGATATTCCAGAAGTTTCGCTGACCTATAAAGATATTCGCAATACCTCTTTGACAGTTCTTCATCTGACAGAGGATGGGCAAGAATTGGGTCGAGAGGTAATTCGAGGAGTCGCGGGTAAAAAATACTCATTAGAGCGTGTTTATCCTGTCTATCATTATTTTTATAGTTTCGTAGGTATTGAAGGCGGAGAAAGAACAGGACGATTTACAGAAGAACCCCAGACAGTCGTTTATCGCTACAACTATGCATTCTCAGAAGGTGTAGTTAAGATTAATTATTTAAACCAAAAAGGCGATGGCATCTACCTTTCTGGAGGGGAACCAACCAGTGTTTCAGGTCCCTTTGATACCAATTACACTATTGAACCGTTCCAGGGGAATGACTATTATGAACTTACACATACTGAAGGAGATTTGACAGGTACCTTTGATCGGAAACCGAGAGAAGTTAATTTCTATTATCGGGAAAGAGGACCGGCAGAGGTGACAGTAAACTATCTCACCGAAGATAATCAGTTGTTAAAATCTAGAACATTAAAAGGGAAGAATGGTCTCCCGTACTCAGTTGATACAGCATACAGCGATGGATATGAATTGGTTCGCCATGAGGGAGAACTTTCTGGTGTCTACTCTAGTGAACAAGCTAAAACAGTGACACTTTACTACCGAGAGCTTCCAGAAGCAGGGCCTGTTACAGTTAAGTTTGTAGATGTAGTAACCAACGACATCCTCTCTACATTAACGTATAGTGGTTATGTTGGGAATCAATATACAAGTTGGAATAGTTATAATGGCAGTGATATTTATGAACTAGTTGAAATCACTGGTGCACCAGAAAAAGGATACTTTATTCCAGAAGAACAGACGATTACTTATCATCTAAAACGGAAAAAGCATTCTCTTTGGGTAGTACACACAAGTACCGATTATTTCTTTCAAAGGAACTTGAGAAAAAGCGAAAAGATAGAGGCTATTACAGGTGGAACTTATACGATTACTCCAATAGATAATATCGAGTATGTTGTTGATCAAGTGGAGGGTGGAAATCTAAGTGGAGAGATACCATATGGAGATAACACCGTTTATGTTCACTATATTAAAAATCCAAACCGCTCAGGTATCAATTTCCTTTATTCCAACACCATGTATGTAGAATTTGCAGCTCCAACATTTGTTAGAGGCAATATTGGCGAAACCTACACTGCTCCGATTAAGCAGTTTAAAGGGATGTTGTATGTCGGATCTGATAGTACAGACGAAGCTGGAAATGATTTTTTTATCTTTAAACCAGAAGATCAAACCATTACCTTATTCTATGATTTCAAAGCTAGCGTTATTGTAAAACACGTCTATCGCAATAATCCTGAGTACAATACAGAGGTAGTATTAGAAGGTGTTGTTGATAGTGAATATATTACAGAACCGATTCTCAGAGAAGGTACAATACAAGCAGAAATAGAAGGTGATGCAACAGGTTATTATCCAGGATATGGAGAGCCACCTCTTGTTGTGACTTACTATTATGATTAACTAGGAAACGACTCAATCTGATTGGGTCGTTTTTGGTCTATGTGATTTTAAGTCAGAACCCATGACAACTAAACCATATCTTGGACGGCTGGCATAAAATGGTTTTGATGTACAATGCACTATAAAAGCGTAGGCTGTCCGCTTGGTTTTCCGTGAAAGGAAGGGTGTCATTGTAGTCTGTATCAACTATATAACAAGGAGTGAATACGTTTTTAGTTCGACCAATTCCCTAGGTTTCAGGTTGCCATTTGCTTGAAAATCTGCTATAATAACAAATTAAAAGGAGAAATTATGAATTACGCACAATCATTTTTAATGGCCAATATGAGCTCTTTCCCAGCAGATAAGCTTCCGATTTTGCAAAAGGAAGTGGAACAACTGGATGACCAAGCTATCACAACCCTGATGATGACGGAAATAAAAAATCCAACAACAGCCCTTCTTATTTCTATTTTTGTAGGAGAATTGGGAATTGACCGTTTTTATGTTGGTCATAAAGAATTAGGGATTTTAAAACTCAGTTTACTAGTCATATCTTTTGTAACCCTATTTATTTTGATTGGATTTTTCCTCCTTCCGATTCTCTATATCTGGAAGATAGTGGATATTTTTCTTATCATGGGAGCTTGCAAACAGGCGAATTTTGAGCGGCTTATCCAGCAGCTGAATTATGTAAAAATGGCACAGAAAAGCCAGGTCGCTAAGACGCAAGGGCCTGTGAAAGAAGATGCGGTAGAAGTAGTTGAAGAAGCACCGGTAGATGTGATTGTAACAGAACACATTGAAGAAACGAGTCTTGTAGAAGAAGAAGCTGTGGTTCAAGAAGAAACTGTGGCTCAAGAAGAGATTGTAAATGAGCCAGTTGTTTCTGACGAAGGTTCAGAGGAACGTTCGGAATAAAGGAACTAACAGTAAGAGTTTGTCAAAAAGACTTTACAAAATTAGCTTTTTTGTCTATACTAGTACACTATAAACTTGATTATTAAGGAGATTATTATGTCACGTTTTTCTGATACTTACCTTGCAGCGAATGCTGCGAACCTTCCAGCTGAAGCTCTTCCAATGCTTCGTGAACGTTTGGATGCTCTTGATGAATCACAAACAGCTTTTATCTTGGCAACAGAGTTGAAGAGTCCAACAACTGCTTTGATTTTTTCTATTCTTTTGGGTTCTTTCGGAGCAGATCGCTTCTACATCGGTCAGGTTGGTCTTGGTGTTGCTAAGTTGTTCTTGTCTTGGTTAACATTTGGAATCTGGGTCTTGGTTGACTGGTTCCTTATCATGAATGCTACCAAGCGCGCTAACCTTGAAAAGTTGAACATGGCTTTGATGGCAGCAACAGCAGGTCGTTAATTCTTTCAAAATAAACAGCCTTACATTGTAGGGCTTTTTGTCTGCCCTTGAAATGTCACTAACTTGTAACTTTGTGAAGGGAGTTTTTCTGTTATAATAATAAAATGCTTATAAAGGAAGGGGGATTCGACAATGGGTTCTAAAAAAATCACAATCTTTTTATTTCTCATCTATCTCTCCTTTTTGACTTGGATAATCCTATTTAAAATGGACTTGACCAACCTTTTTCAAGCCAGATACGCCACTCGTAGTTTAAATCTCATTCCTTTTGCGGGAACAGCAGTATACAATGGCGTTTTGGACTATCAGGAAATTCTCCTCAATATTCTTTGTTTCATTCCTTTTGGCATGTATATGGAAATGCTCTTTCGTAAAGCTTCTTGGGTGGTTAATCTGACGGTCATTTGTTTGGTAAGTCTAGCTTATGAAGTGATTCAATATGGATTCATGATTGGAATTGCAGACATCACGGACTTGCTAGCAAATGGACTGGGCGGAGCAATTGGGATCAACATCCTCTATATGTTGACGAGCATCTGGAGAGAGAAAACTTACGGTCGTTTAAATGCTCTGGCTCTGGCGGTGACAGTGTGTTACTGTCTTCTGGTTGTTGCTTTTATGTAAAGGTTTTCAAGAGCTCCTATTTTTGCTATAATGTACTGCGATGAATATAAAAGAAGAAATTAAGAATCTGGCTCAAGAAATTGGGATTTCCAAGATTGGGTTTACAAGTGCAGACGACTTTGATTATTTGGAAAAATCCTTGCGGGCAGCAGTTGAAGAGGGGCGTTCTTCGGGTTTTGAACATAAAAATATCGAGGAGCGTATTCGTCCAAAACTGAGTTTGGCTTCAGCCAAGACGATTATTTCCATAGCAGTAGCTTATCCGCGTCACTTGCCTCAGCAGCCTCAAAACAGAGGATTTAAACGAGGGAAAATTAGCCCTAGCTCTTGGGGAGTTGACTACCATTATATTTTACAGGATAAGATGGAACAGTTGGCGCGTAGGATTGAGCAATTGACAGCCGATTTTGAATACAAGGGGATGGTCGATACGGGAGCCCTAGTAGATACAGCCGTTGCCAGACGGGCTGGGATTGGTTTTATCGGGAAGAGCGGCTTGGTTATTTCAAAAGAGTTCGGCTCTTATATGTTTCTAGGAGAGCTGATTACCAATCTGGAGATTGAGCCCGACCAGCCAGTTGATTACGATTGTGGTGATTGTAATCGTTGCGTTCAGGCTTGCCCCACCTCTTGTCTGATTGGTGATGGAACAATGAATGCGAGGCGTTGCCTCTCTTTTCAAACTCAGGACAAGGGAATGATGGCGCTGGAGTTTCGGAAAAAAATTAAAACGGTGATTTATGGTTGCGACATCTGCCAGATTTGCTGTCCTTACAACAAAGGTATCAGTAACCCACCGATTGTTGCTATTGATCCGGAATTGGCTCAACCAGAGCTGCTTCCATTTTTGGAGCTATCCAATGGACAGTTCAAAGAACAGTTTGGACAGTTAGCAGCCAGCTGGAGAGGAAAGAATATCCTTCAGCGCAATGCCATCATCGCTTTGGCAAATGCCCATGACCGCTCCGCAATTCCTAAATTATTGGAAATTATTGATAAAAAACAAAATCCTATCCACATGGCAACAGCGATTTGGGCACTCAGTCAGTTGGTCAAAGAACCTAACGACGACTTGTTAGACTTCATAGAAGCCATTCAGACAGAGCATCCCGATGTCTTGGCAGAACGAGAAGCATTCATGACAATAGCCAAAAATAGACAAGTGTGATAGAATAGAAAGAAGTATAAAAACGAGGTAGATATGGATACAGCAGAAATTCGACAAAAAAAAGATGAACTAGCTAGCAAATTAGAATCTTTCAGGAGGTCTCTTTGACTTAGAAGGTCTGGAAGAAGAGATAGCCATCTTGGAGAACAAGATGACCGAGCCTGATTTTTGGAACGACAATTTATCAGCTCAAAAAACCTCTCAAGAATTGAATGATTTGAAGGCAACCTATCAGCATTTCCATCATATGATGGAGTTGTTGGATGAAACAGACATTCTCCTTGATTTTCTAGCTGAGGATGAATCTGTTCGTGAGGAGCTGGTTGACAAACTTGGGGAGTTGGACAAACTCATGACCAGTTATGAAATGACCCTCCTTTTATCAGAGCCGTACGATAGCAACAATGCTATTTTGGAAATTCATCCAGGTTCTGGAGGGACTGAGGCCCAGGATTGGGGCGAGATGCTGATGCGGATGTACACACGTTTTGGGAATGCCAAAGGTTTCAAGGTGGAAACCTTGGATTATCAGGCAGGTGACGAAGCGGGTATTAAGTCTGTAACTCTTAGTTTTACAGGACCAAATGCTTATGGGCTGCTCAAGTCTGAAATGGGCGTTCATCGTCTGGTTCGGATTTCACCATTTGACTCGGCTAAGCGAAGGCATACTTCCTTTACTTCAGTAGAGGTCATGCCGGAGCTAGATGATACCATTGAGATTGAGATTCGTGATGACGAGATCAAAATGGACACCTTCCGAAGTGGGGGTGCCGGTGGTCAGAACGTCAACAAGGTTTCAACTGGGGTTCGACTGACCCACCTACCGACAGGGCTTGTTACCCAGTCGACAGTGGATCGTACCCAATATGGCAACCGTGACCGAGCTCTCAAGCTTTTGCAAGCCAAACTCTACCAGCTGGAACAGGAGAAGAAAGCTGCGGAGGTTGACTCACTTAAAGGAGAAAAGAAAGAGATAACATGGGGTAGTCAAATCCGTTCCTATGTCTTCACACCTTACACTATGGTCAAAGACCACAGAACCAGTTTTGAGGTCAGTCAGGTAGATAAGGTTATGGATGGCGATTTGGATGGATTTATCGACGCCTATCTGAAGTGGCGCATTAGCTAAAATAAATAGAAAGGACTGTCAACTGACAGAAAACCTTATGGGAATCATTGAAATGAAAGACGTTTCCAAGAAATATGGAAATGGGACAACCGCCCTTCGTGGTGTGTCCATTAACGTAGAGGCAGGAGAATTTGCCTATATTGTAGGGCCTTCTGGTGCTGGTAAATCCACCTTCATTAAGCTCTTGTATCGAGAAGAAAAGCTAGACAAGGGAACCTTGAAGGTCGGTAAATTCAATCTTGGTAAGATTAAAAAGAGAGATGTTCCGATGCTGCGCCGGAGTGTCGGCGTGGTCTTTCAGGACTATAAACTTTTGCCAAAGAAAACAGTTTTTGAAAACATTGCCTA
The DNA here is from genome assembly GCF_018137985.1 of Streptococcus oriscaviae. NCBI lineage: Bacteria > Bacillati > Bacillota > Bacilli > Lactobacillales > Streptococcaceae > Streptococcus > Streptococcus oriscaviae. Next base: position 2,177,452 of record NZ_CP073084.1, read on the forward strand.
TGCAATGGAAGTTATCGGTGAGAAGCCGCGTAACATCAAAAAACGGGTAATGGAAGTTTTGGACTTGGTAGGTCTTAAGCACAAGATTCGCTCTTTCCCTAATGAACTATCAGGGGGCGAGCAGCAACGGATTGCGATTGCTCGTGCCATTGTCAACAACCCGAAAGTGTTGATAGCAGATGAGCCAACAGGAAACCTAGACCCAGAAAACTCATGGGAAATCATGAACCTTCTGGAGCGGATTAACCTGCAAGGTACAACTGTTTTGATGGCTACCCACAACAGCCAAATCGTAAATACCCTCCGCCACCGTGTCATCGCGATTGAAGACGGTCGAGTGGTGCGCGATGAAGAGAAAGGAGAGTACGGATACGATGATTAGACGATTTTTTAGACACTTTATCGAGTCGCTGAAGAGCTTGAAACGCAATGGTTGGATGACAGTAGCAGCTGTTTCTTCCGTTACTATTACTCTAACCCTAGTCGGAATCTTTGCTTCCGTTATTTTGAATACGGCTAAATTGGCTTCTGATTTAGAGCACAACGTGCGTATCAATGTCTACTTGCGTGCCAACTCGACAGATAACGATGAAACTATTGTTAATGAAGCGGGGGAAACTGTTGCCAATCCAAACTACAAGGCTATCTACAACCAGATTGTTGCTCTTGAGCATGTAGAAACGGTGACCTTCTCTAGTAAGGATGAGCAGCTCAAGAATTTGACAGAAACTCTTGGTGAAACGTGGAATCTCTTTGAAGGGGATGCGAACCCTCTTTACGATGCCTACATTATTGACACCACAGACCCAGCATACGTCAAATCAGTAGCAGCAGCAGTTGCAGCTATAGATGGAGTGACAGAAGTACGGGACGGTGAAGTTGAAACAGAACGAATCTTCAAATTGGCGGACATGGTTCGTACCTGGGGATTTGCTGCGACAGGCCTCTTGCTCTTTACTGCGGTCTTCCTGATTTCTAACACCATTCGGATTACCATTATTTCACGTAGTCGTGAAATCCAGATTATGCGACTGGTTGGTGCAAAAAACAGTTACATCCGTGGGCCGTTCTTATTGGAAGGTGCCTGGGTCGGTTTGTTAGGAGCGATTGCTCCAGCAGCTCTGGTCTACTTCCTTTATCAGATGGTTTATACTTCGGTTAACACCAGTCTTGCTTCACAAAACTTATCGCTGATTAGCATGAATATTTTTATTCCAGCAATGATTGGTGCACTTTTCCTTGTGGGGATTGTCATCGGGGCTCTTGGTTCTGTTATTTCCATGCGACGCTTCTTGAAGATTTAATAGGCTTTGAAAACAAACCTAGACTTCAGCGGATCGATTGGATAAGTGAGCCAATGGGAGCTGCAGAGAGAAAAGTAAGAGTCGCTTAAACTGATAAAAAAAAGCCAAACGGCTTTTTTTTTTTTTTTTTTTTTTTTATCGTAAAAATGGATTGTGATTTTTCTCGTGGGCAATAGTACTGTTGTAGCCATGTCCCGGATGAACACTATAATATTCCGGAAGGGTCAAAAGCTGGGTCTTTATTCCTGTGATTAGCTCATCAAAATTCCCAGTTGGCAGATCGCTTCTCCCGATTGTTTCGCGAAAGAGAGCATCTCCAGTCAGAACAAGTTCCCCTTCTGGAAAGACGAAAGAAACACCACCGATAGAATGTCCAGGAGTCGGTAGAGCCCTGAAGGTAAAGCCGGCCAGATGGTAAGATTCCTCGTATTGGAGGATACACTCGGCAGGTTTGCAGATGATATTGTTTAGGTCACTGTGGCGATCCAGCCCAGAGAGGTTTTTTTCTGGTTCGTAGAGCCAGCTGGCTTCGCTTGCAGCAACATAGACCGGTGGGTGACCAAAGGTCTGTCGAACCAATTCTAGACTCATAATGTGATCGTAGTGAGTGTGAGTCAAGAGGATAGCGGCAAGAGGTTTGCCGATTTTTTCAATAGTCTCTTTGATTTTTTTCCAATCACTGCCAGGGTCAACCACAATGAGGTGGCTATCATTTTCCAAGTAGTAGGTATTTTCATAGGCGATTGGATTGATGGATTTGTGTATTTTCATAGCAACTCCTTTTTCTATTACCTAAAGTCTATCAAAAAAAGGCGAAAACCGCATCCAATTTGTCGGGAAAATAGGAAAGTTATCCGTCTGTTTTCTTCCCTAGTGGCAGTAAGGAAAGTATGCTATAATTGAATCATGACAGATAGAAAGAATCCAAATAAATATGCTGTCGTTGATTTGGAAGCGACAGGAAGCGGCAGTGATGCTAAAATCATTCAGATTGGAATTGTTATCCTGGAAAATGGGGAAATCAAAGAAACCTACGCAACAGATATCAATCCGTATGAGATGCTGGATTACCATATTCAGGAGTTGACCGGTATCAGCAATCAGCAACTGGCGCAGGCTCCTGATTTTGGTCAGGTGGCAGCTGAGGTTTTTGACTTGATTGGTGATGCTGTTTTTGTGGCCCACAATGTTCGCTTTGATGCTAATTTATTGGCTGAAGCTCTCTTTTTTGAAGGTTACGAATTACGAACACCACGAGTGGACACGGTTGAGTTGGCGCAGGTTTTTTTCCCGCAGTTTGAAAAGTATAGCCTCATCAATTTGGCTCAGGAGTTGGACCTAGATTTAGAGCAAGCTCATGCTGCTATTTCAGACGCCTATGCTACGGCTCAGTTGCTCTTGAAAATTGAGGAAAAAATCGCCAGTCTACCTAAGCAAACAGTGGAGCAAATTCTGACCTTAGGAGATCATTTGATTTATGAATCTAGGCTAATAATCGATGAGGTTTTCGCGACGATGGATGCTAGTATTCCAGAGAATGTAGAATTCGTCCATGGATTGGCCTTAAGAAAACCACAGGGGCAGCTGGAAGCCTACCATTTATCAGATGATTTTGCTACTAATCTAGCCTTGCTTGAACTGGATGAGCGTGCTGAACAAGCCCAATTTGTTCAGCTGATTGAGGAGCGGCTAAAAGAAGAGAAGGGAGTACACTTTATCCAAGCTCAGGCAGGGATTGGGAAAACCTACGGCTACTTGTTGCCCTTATTGGCACGTCGCAAGGAGAATCTTCTCATAACTGTACCGACCAAAATCCTGCAACAACAGATTATGGACAAGGAGGGGAAGAAGTTACAGGAACTTTTCTGCATTTCGATTAGTTCTGTAAAATCGCCTGCCCACTATTTGAAATTGGATAGTTTTTGGAAGAGCTTGGAACGAGCGGATGAAAACCGTCTGCTAAATCGCTTCAAGATGCAAATCTTGGTCTGGCTCTGTGAAACGCAGACCGGAGATATGGACGAGCTGCGGCAGAAGCAGCGCTACCAGTCGTACTTCGATGAGATTCAGCATGATGGTCAGTTAGAAGATAAGAGCCTCTTTATGGATTGGGACTTCTGGAAAAGGCTGCAAAGAGAAGCCATTTCTAGCAGGGTATTGATTACCAATCACGCTTATTTTTTAAGCCACCTGCAGAGCCAGGACTACCTCTGGCAATCTCGTCTGCTGGTCATCGATGAAGCCCAAAAATTTCTTCTGACGGCAGAGGAGTTTGCCAGTCAAACCATTGATTTAACGGCTATCCTCCAAACCCTCCAAAGTAAAAAGGACAAGACAGAACAACTGCTGGATAAGCGTCTATTGGAAAGCACAGCTTTTGAACTCAACAATCTCATCACCCACTACCGTTCCAGTGGTCAGAGAGATATTGTTCCAGAACAGCTGCGTCAAATAAAGCAAAACTTGCTTGAGATGAAGATGGAAGAATTTCGTGATTTGGCCAGAGTTTTGGAGGATTATCGGCAATTCTGGCTAGAGGAGCATCAACTGGAAGACAAGAGAGTCAGCTATTTGCGTGCCAGTCAGGAAGAATTGCTGGATGTTGCTCCTCTCTTGCCACAGGTAAAGACATTCTGTATCAGTGCTACCTTGGATTTAAGCAAGAAGGTTAGTTTGGCCGACCTCTTGGGGTTTAAAGACGTTAGTTTTGATCGTGTCAGTCATCGGCATTATAACAATCAAGAGCTGTTTCTGGCATCAGATATGCCGGCTATTCTTGAAAAAAGCCGAGAAGAACATGCGGCCTTTATCTTAGAAGAAATTCAAGCCCTGCAATCAGTTGGCAAACCAATCTTGGTTCTATTTATCTCAATTGCACTCTTGCTTGCGGTGTCTGCTCTTTTAGATGAAAAAGAAATAGATCATTTGGCCCAGCATAAGCATGGACCTGAAGCCAGTCTCAAACGTCGATTTGAAAAGGGAGAGAGCCAACTCTTACTTGGTACGGGTGTTTTCTGGGAAGGTGTTGATTTTGCCAACCAAGAAGAGATGGTATTAGTCATCACCCGTTTACCTTTTGATAATCCTAAGGATCATTTTGTCCGTAAAGTCAACGATCGATTGAGAAGGGAAGGAAAAAATCCTTTTTATGACTTCAGTCTTCCAATGATGATGGTCAAGCTCAAGCAGGCGTTGGGGCGAACCACTCGCACCACTACTCAACAATCAACCGTTGTGATATTGGACAACCGCCTGTTGACCAAGCGCTATGGCCGTCATATCATAGAATTTTTGCAGAAAGAGTATACCTTGAACACACTTCCATTAGCAGAGCTGACAGAAGCAATGCGGGAGTTTTTCGATTGAAATGAAACCGAGCCATACATAGTGGAGCAAACCAGAGCCTACGGGCTCTTTTTCTTGATATATGGATAATTAAAAAGATTTATGGTATAATTTCACAAAATAAGGAGAAGTTGAAAATATCAATGGCAGAAAAAACAATTGTATTTAAGGTTGGGACAAGTTCTCTCACCCAAGAAAATGGAACCCTGGACCGGATTAAGATCGCCCGTATTACCAATCAACTAGCCCAGCTTCATCAAAAGGGCTATTCAATCGTGTTGGTGACATCAGGCTCTATCGCCGCAGGTTTTCGAAGATTGGGCTTTGACAAACGGCCGACCAAAATTGCGGAAAAGCAAGCTTCTGCGGCTGTTGGTCAGGGATTGTTGATAGAAGAATATACCCAAAACCTGATGAAGGATGGCATTGTTTCTGCCCAGGTTCTTTTGACACAGGATGATTTTGCAGATGCCAGACGCTACCAAAATGCTTCGCAGGCGTTGCAGGTTCTTCTGCGCCAGCGAGCCATTCCAATCATCAATGAAAATGACACCATCGCTATTGAGGAAATCAAGGTGGGGGACAATGATACCCTGTCGGCTCAAGTAGCCTCCTTGCTAAAGGCAGACCTTTTGGTGTTGCTGACAGATGTGGATGGACTCTATACCGCAAATCCAACTACGGATCCGACTGCCCAACATCTGCCTGTCATTACAGAAATCGGCGAGGAACTGTTTGCAATGGCAGCAGGAGCAGGCTCCTCCAACGGCACAGGCGGCATGGCTACCAAGCTACAGGCTGCCCAAATCGCAACAAAATCAGGTGTACCCGTTTTTATCTGTTCTTCCAAGGAAGATACTGCCCTGCTTCAGGCAGTGAATCAAGACAATAAAGGAACCCTTTTCTTGGCAGATAGCCGGGCCATGAATCAGAAGAAGCAGTGGATGGCTTTTTATGCTCGAACAGATGCTTCGGTGGAGATTGATGCTGGGGCGACAGCGGCTATGCTGGAGCAAGGCCGTAGTTTGTTGATTGCGGGTATCAAAGCAGTTGAGGGAGAGTTCGAGGTGGGACAGATTGTCGAAGTTTACAGTCAACGAGATCAGCGGATAATCGGAAAAGGCCGTGTTAAATGCTCATCGTTTGAGTTGCAGAAACGCTTATCGGCAGAAAAACCAGAAGGAATTTTTATACACCGTAATGATTGGGTGAGTCTATAAAAGGAGAGTAAACCAGTATGACAACAACACAAGCATTGCTAGATAGCCTCATTCAACATAAGGCGGCAATCAATCTAGCAAGTACAGAGCAAAAAAACCAGGCCTTGGCTGCAATGGCAGAACAACTCTTAGACCAAACAGAACCTATTCTGGCAGCTAATGCCCTTGATATGGCTCAGGCACAAGGGAAAATTTCACCTGTTATGCAGGACAGACTTCTTTTGACCGCTGAACGCATTCAGGCCATGGCAGATGGCATACGAGCTCTGATTGCCCTGCCAGATCCTGTTGGACTCATTCTTGAAGAAGTAGAGCGCCCCAATGGACTTCTAATCCATAAACGCTCTACTCCTTTCGGATTGATTGGCATGATTTATGAAAGCCGCCCAAATGTTACTTCGGATGCGGCAGCCTTGGCTATCAAGAGTGGAAATGCAGTAATTTTACGAGGCGGAAAAGAGGCCTTTCACTCGGCTCAGGCTATTGTGAAGGCTCTTAAATCAGGTTTGCATGATGCGGGCTTACCAGAGAAGGTCATTGAATTGGTTCAGGATACTAGTCGGGAATCTGCTGTTGAGTTGATGACGGCCAAGGGCAAGGTAGATTTATTGGTTCCAAGGGGTGGGGCGGGCCTGATTCAGGCTGTGGTTCAGCAGGCAACAGTTCCGGTAATCGAAACCGGTACAGGAATCTGTCATATCTATGTGGATAAAGATGCAGATTTAGAAAAGGCCGTGCAGATTCTTATCAATGCCAAAACTAGCCGTCCATCTGTCTGCAACGCAGCAGAGGTCTTGTTGGTTCACCAAGAGATTGCAAAGACTTATTTGAGTCGCTTAGAGCAGGAATTGGACGGCAAAGTAGAATTGCGCGCAGATCAGGCGAGCCAAGCGCTGCTTAGTCAATCTACTCCAGCAGGAGAGCAGGATTTTGATACTGAGTTTTTGGATTATATCCTAGCTGTTAAGGTTGTCTCAGATGTAGAAGAAGCAGTTGCACATATCTCTCAGCATTCGACAGGCCACAGCGAAGCCATCGTGACAGAAAATCAGGCAGTTGCGCATGATTTTTGTCTTCATGTCGATGCAGCGGCAGTCTACGTTAACGCCTCGACCCGTTTTACTGATGGGGGCGAATTTGGCTTGGGTTGTGAATTGGGAATTTCTACTCAGAAAATGCACGCTCGTGGTCCAATGGGGCTTCGCGAGATGACCACCTATAAATACATTATTACAGGAAATGGTCAGGTGCGCTAGAAAGGACGAAGGATGAAAATTGGATTTATCGGTCTAGGAAATATGGGAGCTGCGATTGCACAAGCAGTGGCAAAAGAAGAGAGTTATCACCTGCTCCTTAGTAATCATGGTGAAGAACGTGCTCGGGAACTGCAGACCAGTCTAGGTGGAGAGGTTCTTTCCAATGCAGAGATTGCCAGTCAGGCAGACTTCATCTTTCTTGGGGTCAAACCAAATTCAGTCATTCCAGTTTTAGAGTCTCTACAAGAAGAAATTGCCAGCAATCCCACAGCAATATGGATCTCCATGGCAGCAGGAATTGACCTGAAGCAGTTGATGGACTATATTCCTTCCCAGCAGTTGATTCGTATGATGCCCAATACACCGGTAGCGATTGGACAGGGGATGACGACCTACTGTTTGACCAACCAAGCGTTAGCTCCTCTGTTTGAACAAGTGATGCAATCATCAGGTCACGTAAAGCAGGTTGCAGAGCGGCAGATAGATGCTGCGACAGCTCTGGCCGGCTGTGGCCCAGCCTTTGTCTACCAATTTATCGAAGCTATGGCAGATGCTGGGGTGCAAGCAGGCTTATCTGCTCAAGATTCTACCTATTTGGCAGCTCAGACTCTGATTGGTTCTGCACAGATGGTTCTGTCTAGTGAAAAACACCCTGCTCAACTGCGGCAAGAAGTTACATCACCAGGCGGTTCTACCATCGCAGGTGTCGTCGCTCTGGAAAAGAAAGGCTTTCGCTATGCCGTCATTGATGCAGTTCAAAAAGCATTGAAACGAACCAAAAAACTAGGGAAACAGTAGTCCACCCCTTCATCAGGTGCAAGGGTTGAAAATCAGCCTTAAGACCGATGAGAAAATAAACAGGAGAGAGTATACTTTAGATAATCCTAAATATTTTTCATAATCTCCTTAAAACACCAGTCACTAGGCTGGTGTTTTTGTAGTCTTGTCGCTCAATTCGGGGATAAAAAATGAGGAAGAGCCTGAAAACTCTATCCTCGTTTGGTTTTTTCTTTTATCCATTGGCTAACATTGGAGATGGCCTTGTTGTAGTCGGTCTTTTCCATCTGATGGTGGAGAAAGTCTGAGAAACTTTGCTGCACTCCGTCTTGTTGTACTTTTTTCTGAAGGGCATTCCATTTTTCTTTAACAGATTGCGAAGTGCGCTCGTAGTAAAGTTCCAGAATTTCCTCTTTTGACTTGTAATTACGATAGAAAGCGTTGCGAGAAACCCCAGCTTTCCTAACTAGCTCTGACACGGAGATATGCTTCATCTCTTTTCTTTCTAGGAGAAAAAGCAGAGCAGTTTCGATAGATTCACGAGTCAGTTGGTTGACCTCTTTATTGGATTGGGTGAGATTTTTCAGAGAAATGGGGGAAATTTTGCGTGTAGACATGACTCTCCTTTGTGTGACATCCGAAAGCATTTGCTTCCAGTAGCCTGACCTTCATGATATAATTGTAAGGTAAGATGATTTGCTTGTCAAATAATATCTCACCTCTTTGAAAATCAACCAAACTCCTCTAATGAGAAGGTCTAACCATTCGACCCTTACTCCTTATGAAAGTGCTTGTTTTGATATTCGTAGAGAAATACGACTTATTTTAGAATGGATTTGAAACATGACCAAATGGAAGATTGTTGTAGATAGTGGCTGTGATTACAGACAACTTGAAAATCTAGCACCAGATACGGTATTTGAAAGTGTCCCTCTAACTGTGCAAGTTGGAGAAGAAACCTTTGTCGATAGCCCGGATTTGAACATTGATCGCATGATGGAGGTGATGTATGCTTCTTCACAGGCGGCTAGCTCTGCCTGTCCAAGCCCGCAAGCTTATGAATCAGCTTTTGCAGGGGCTGAAAACATCATTGTCATCACCCTGACAGGAACTCTTTCAGGAAGTTTCAACAGTGCTCGTCTGGCTTGCGAAACCTATGCCGAGGAGCATCCAGATGTTCACATTCACTTGATTGACAGTCTTTCTGCTGGCGGAGAAATGGATTTGTTGACCAAAGAAGTGAATCGCTTGATTGCTTCGGGCTTAGAATTTCCAGAAGTGGTAGAGGCGATAACTGCCTACCAAAGTCATACCAAACTGCTTTTTGTCCTTGCGAAAGTGGACAATTTGGTGAAAAATGGACGCTTGAGTAAGTTGCTGGGAACTGTCGTTGGTCTTCTGAATATCCGTATGGTGGGAGAAGCTAGCAGCGAAGGAACCTTGGAACTGCTCCAAAAGGCTCGTGGGCATAAGAAATCCATTTCAGCAGCTTTTGAAGAAATGCAAAAGGCTGGTTATCATGGAGGACGCATTGTTATTGCCCACCGCAATAATGACAAGTTCTGTCAGCAATTTTCTGACCTTGTTCTGGCAAGCTACCCAGCAGCTGTGATTGAAATAGTTCCAACTTCTGGACTCTGCAGTTTTTACGCAGAAGAAAACGGCCTGCTTATGGGGTATGAAATCTAGTCGCATCATGGAAGGAGCTGTTTTCCAGTTAATATGAAGAAATTTATGAAACGAATGACTATTATTTTGATAAGTATTGTGGTTGTTCTATGTTTGGGGCTGGGGTTCATCGCCACTGGATTCATTCGCCCCCAGAAGGTAGAGCAGACAACGACAAAAGAAACAAGCTCTAGCTCTCAAACTATTGACTGGTCCAAGGCCAGTCCGGATGCTAAGAAGTATACCATCGACTTTGAAGAAGTCGTAGCCGCAGTGGGTAATGGAGCCAAATTTTATGATGTACGCGATGCATTAGAATTTCAGTCTGGTCATTTTGCACTGGCAGAAAATCTACCGCTTTCTGAACTAGAGCTAGGACGCTTTCCGGAAATCAGTAAAGAAAAACCCATTTACCTTCATTGTCGCAGCGGGAGGAGATCTGCCCTAGCTGCCCAACTCTTCAAAGAAGCGGGTTTTCAATACGTCTACGATTTAGGCGGTCTTGAACAAGTTGAAGCCATTGGCGGAAAAATTGAATAATGAAAAAAGAACCTGAGAAGGTTCTTTTTAGTGTAAATAAGTGAGAATCTGTTGCAATTTTTCTTTGAAGTCCTGGCTATAAGGAAGTTGTAAGTAGGAAAAAGAAGGACAGCTGATGATTTCAATTCCTAATTGACTATGTTTCAACTGAGGGGTGACGGTTTGGTGAGGAAGCTGAATGGTTAACAAATCGGTTGCCAGTTGATAGGGATAGGCCAATTGGCAACTAGCCAAGGCAGCTTCCATATGCAACCTTTTATCCAGGACTTGTTGGAAGAGATGGCGGCTGTTTCGAGCAAACATCCCATTATCGATGTAGAGGGAGAGAGCTTTTTGCATGATAAGATTGGTATCATAGTCAATGAGGCTTTTGTAGCCTAAAAAGGCTGGAACCAATTTGTGAGGCAAAGCCACTCCACCAATCCTAAGGGCAGGAAAGAGAGTGGGAGTAAAGGATTTGATATAGATAACCTTATTATCAGTGTCCAAATAATGCAGTGGTAAGCTTTTAGAAGAATCAAAATCAGCTAAATAGTCGTCCTCGATGATATAGACCTTGTAGCGCTGAGCAAGGCGGATAATGGCCTTCTTGGTTTCCAAATGATAGGTCGTTCCCAACGGATTATGCAGGCGGGGAATGGTGTAAAAACACTTGATACGGCCGGTTTTAAAAATAGCTTCTAGCTGTTCTAAGTCAATACCGTCTAAGGTTCTTTCGATGGTCTGATAAGCTAGCCCTTGGTGCTCAACCAATTCCTTCATGCGATGATAGGTTGGCTCTTCCAGCAGAATATCCGTTCCTTTGGTTCCAAAGTCCATTTGGGTGAGAATGTAAAGAGCCTGCTGGCTTCCAGCTGTGATAACTAGCTGGTCTTTTTTTGTATAAACATCATAATCCATCAGCAGCCGTTGAAGGGAGTCAATGAGTTCTTCTAAGCCCTCTTGTTGGTGATAGTAGTTAAACAGATAGTTTTCACGACCGACTAGGCTTTCATTAAGGCAAGACCGAAAATCTTCGTAAGGCAGGTGTTGAAAATCATCTGGATTGAGTTTCACGGTATTATCTTGAAAATCTTGGTCTTCTAGGATATAGTAGCCGCTTTTTTCCACAGCGTAGATGCGATGTTGGTATTTTAATTCCATCATGGCCTTTTGAACGGTATCCTTGCTGCATTTGTAAACTTGACTTAAATGGCGAATAGAGGGCAGTTTCTGCCCTCTTTTAAAGCGATGATTTTCAATTCCTTCCAGAATATCTCGGATGATGACTTGATACTTATTAGGCATATCTGTCCCCCTACAGATGAATTGCCTCTATTTTAGCTTAAATAGAGGCAGAATACAAGAATTAATTCATATAGTATACAATGGCTAGGTATTGCAGAAGGCTGGCTAATATGATGAAAAGATGCCATATCATGTGGAAATAAGGCCTTTTTTTAGCGTAAAAAGCAGCACCGATACTGTAAGCTATACCTCCAGCTAACATCAGGCTCCAAAAAATGGGGCCGGTCTGACTGACAACTTGAGGGAGGATAAAGATGACCAGCCAGCCCATAATCAAATAGAGAGCTAAACTGAATTTTTCATTGACTTTTTTGGCGAAAATTTTATAAAGAATACCAAAGATTGTAGTTCCCCACTGAACGATGAGGATAAGATAGCCTAGCCAATTATTCATAAGTGCTAAAACCACAGGTGTATAACTCCCGGCAATGGCAACATAAATCATGCTGTGGTCGATGATGCGTAGGATATACTTGTGGGTTGAACCATAGGCCATGGAGTGGTAGATGGTAGAAGAAAGAAACATGAGAAAGAGGCTGATAATAAAGACAGACACTCCGAAAGCCTGCATAGCGCCAGCTTTTTCATAGCTAAAGATAGCTGAAATCGGCAATAAAATCAACATGGCTAGAGCAGCTACAGCGTGTGTAACAGCATTACCGACTTCTTCACCAAAAGACAAACGGATGGAGAATTTAAAATTAGAGTTCATGATAATCTCCTTCTAACTCTTGGACAAGCGCTAAGGTTTCCTGATAGGCATGGATAGTTTGACACGTTTTTTGAATGAGGATAGGGGCATCCTGACTATCTCCCTGAAAACACCTAACGAAGCAATCGTAGAGAAGAGCAGAGTCTTCTTCTTGCGATAATCGTTCAATCATGGCATGGATGGCCGCGATAGGGAAGATTGGCTTACAAATGGTGAGAACAATCAGACGTGCCAAGTGCCTGCGGGTGTATTTTTTCTTGTTTGGCTTGGGGAGGTAGCCGTGCTTGACATAATTGTTAATCATTGCGGCAGTCAGTGGTTTTTCTTTTTGGGAAATGACAGAGCTAGTCTGTTGGTTGATATAAAAGAGGACCTGATCCAGATAGAGATCCAGGTCAGGCAGTTGGTGCCACTTTGGTAGTTGGTTCATTTTGCATACCACTCAATCTAGTTTTTATAACTAGATAATATCATTTTTTAAATAACGAGGCAAGAAAAAAGTGGATTATCCTCAATATGATATACTAGAAGTATGAAAATTTTACTTCCAAATGCTAAAGAATTAAACACAAGAATTGACAATCACCCTTTTCAGTCTTTAAGTTCAGAAAGTCAAGCAGTATTGGCTGTCATGGAAGCGATGACTGTGCAAGAATTAGCTGCTTTTTATAAATTAAAACCAGAGAAGGCAGAACTTGAAGAGAATCGCTGGCATCGTATTCAGACGCAGCAGGCTAAAACCTACCCCGCTTGGCAACTTTATGATGGTCTAATGTACCGCTATATGAAGCGACGTGATCTATCAGAGTCAGAAATAGACTACTTGCAAGATAAAGTGTTGATTGCGACCGGCTTTTATGGCCTGATTTCCCCTTTTGAACTGATTTCTCCTCATCGTTTGGACTTTCAGGGCAGTTTAAAAATCGGTCAACAATCGCTCAAACAGTTTTGGCGCAAAAAGTATGATGCCTTGCTGGCAGATGATGACTTGATTCTCTCTCTCTTGTCGTCAGAGTTTGAACAGGTCTTTTCACCGTCAGTGCAGAAACGTATGATTCGTATCGTGTTTATGGAGTCCGTAGCAGGAAAGTTACAGGTTCACTCAACCATCTCCAAAAAAGGTCGTGGTCGGTTACTGTCCAAATTAGCTGAAGAAAATTGTAGCAATTTAGAGGAAGTTAAGAATTTATGTTTTGATGGCTTTTCTTATTGTTCGGATTTGAACCAAGAAAGCACTGTTGTCTTTCTGAGAAACAAGTTTTAAGGCGAACGTTATTACAAAAATAACGTTTTCTTTTTTTACTAGCAGTAGCGAAAAAATATTACTTGTGCTATAATAGGGTGTTACAAATTTTTTACAAAAGGTTTCATTAAGGTTATGAGAAAAAGAAAAAACCACTCCAAGCGTTCAAAATTGGAGTATGTTAATATTGCGCTGTTCATCCTGTTTGCCTTACTGGCTGGACTCTTTCTTTTCACCATGTATCGGTACCAGATATTGGATTTTCGGTACCTCAACCATTTGATAACAGGATTAACACTTGCTCTAGCTTGTCTGACCGTCTTCTTGATGGTACGAAGAAAAGCTAGGGTTTTTACAGCCGTTGTATTAGTGCTCGCTTTGATTGCAAACTCTATTGGCATGCTAGCAATCAAGAGCGTATTAGACTTATCAACGTCCATTCAATCCACTTCAACTTACTCAGAATATGAGATGAGTGTTGTGGTTCCCGTTGATAGCGAGATTACAGATGTGCGCCAAGTGACCAGTCTGCTAGCTCCAACAGCTATTGATCAAGACAACATCACGGCTCTACTCGAAAATATCAGTCAGATGAAATCGGTTGACTTAAGCACAACACCAGCCGCCTCTTATTCCTCTGCCTATCAATCTCTCATGGCTGGAGAGGCACAGGCAATGGTATTGAATGGTGTGTTTGCCAGCCTGATTGAATCAGAAGATGCCGATTTTACCAATAAGGTTAAAAAAATTTATACCTTTAAAATGACCAAGCAGGTTGAAACTGCTGTTGAGCAGGTTACAGGGGATGTTCTCAATATCTATATTAGTGGTATTGATACCTATGGTCCGATTTCGTCTGTTTCACGATCAGATGTGAACATTATCATGACGGTAAACCAAAAAACGAAAAAGGTTCTTCTGACAACGACTCCACGCGATGCCTATGTTGCGATTGCTGATGGAGGTCAAAACCAGTATGACAAATTGACACACGCGGGTATTTACGGTGTGGATGCCTCTGTTCATACCTTGGAAAATCTTTACGGTATCGACATCAACTACTATGCCCGTCTCAACTTTACTTCCTTCCTTAAATTGATTGACATGGTTGGCGGTATCACGGTTTATAATGACCAAGAATTTACAAGTCTGCACGGGAACTATCACTTCCCAGTTGGTGAAGTGCATCTAAATTCTGAGCAAGCTCTCGGCTATGTTCGTGAACGCTATTCATTGGCCGGAGGAGATAATGATCGCGGTAAGAATCAGGAAAAGGTGATTGCAGCTCTGATTCAAAAACTATCTATGCCGGAAAATCTGACCAATTATCAAGCGATTGTGCAAAACCTTCAAGATTCTATCCAGACAGATATGGGAATTGAAACAATTATGAAATTGGTCAATGCTCAACTGGAGTCAAACAGCCAGTACACGGTAACATCGCAGGCCTTGGTGGGAAGCGGTCGTATGGATCTGCCATCTTATGCTATGCCGACATCGCAACTCTACATGATGGAAATCAATCCGGATAGCTTGGCTCAAGTGAAGGCAGCGATGCAAGCAGTTATTGCAGGAGAATAAGATATGCTAGACATTCATTCTCACATTATTTTTGGAGTTGATGACGGCCCCAAGACTCCTGAGGAGACCCTAGCACTATTGAAAGCTAGTTATGACCAAGGGGTTCGTGGTATCGTAGCAACATCACATCGTCGCAAGGGGATGTTTGAGACCCCTAAAGCGGTTATTTGGGAAAATTTTCGTCAAGTGCAGGCTCTTGCCAAGCAAGTTGCAGAAGACCTATTCATCTTTTATGGAGCAGAAATTTACTTCTCAGATGATGTGTTGGGCAAATTGGAACGAAAAGAAATCCCAACCTACAACAATACCAAGTATGCCCTTATTGAGTTTGGAACAAAAACAACCTATAAAAAAATCCAAGCAGCTCTTAGTGAGATTCTCAGACTAGGAATTACACCAGTGGTTGCTCATATCGAGCGCTATGATGCACTGGAAGGAGAAATCGAAAAGGTTGCTGCTTTGATTGAAATGGGTTGCTTCATGCAAATAAATAGTTCGAGTGTTTTGAAGCCTAAATTATTAGGAGACAAACACAAACACTTCAAACAGCGGGCACAACTCTTTTTAGATCATGATTTGGTTCACTTTGTTGCTAGCGATATGCACAGCGTGGAACAGCGGCCTTCTTATATGGCGGCGGCCTATCAACTAATTGAACAACGCTATGGTTCAGACCATGCTAAAAACTTATTTATCAACAATCCCATGTTACTGCTAAAAAACAATTTATAGTTAGGAGATACAATGAAAAATCAGGAAGCAAATTTGCTTGAAATCGACGTTTTATTCTTATTCAAAAATCTGTGGCGCAGGAAATTCATCATCTTAATTACTGCTTTGCTGACGACAGGATTAGCCTTTGTCTACACTACTTTTTTAACAGTCCCACAATATGATTCAACGACTCGTATCTATGTAGTGAATCAGTCAATTGAAGGCGCCCAAGGATTGACCAACCAAGAACTCCAAGCAGGTAGTTATTTGGTAAAAGACTATAAAGAAATCATCCTATCTCAAGATGTTATCAACCGAGTTTCAGAAGAATTGGGCATTAAAGATGGCCTGAGAGAGAAGGTCAGTGTTGAAATTCCTGTGGAAACCCGTATTGTGTCTATAACTGCACGCGACAGCGATCCAAAAGAAGCAGCGCGTATCGCCAATACTTTACGCGTCATTGCTGCACAAAAAATCATTGAAGTAACTAAAGTCAGTGATGTAACAACTTTGGAAGAAGCTCTTCCTGCAGAGGTACCATCAACGCCAAATACCCGCCGCAACTTAGCACTCGGCTTCATCGGTGGAGCTGTTTTGGCAATCGGCTTTGTACTCGTAGTGGAAGTTTTGGATGATCGTGTGAAACGTCCAGAAGATATCGAAGAAATGATGGGCTTGCCGCTTCTTGGTGTAGTTCCGGATACAAGTAAATTGAAATAGGAGAAGGACATGGCTATTTTAGAATTAGCTCGCAATAAGAAACAATTAGTTCAGCGTACAGAAGAATACTTTAACGCAATCCGTACAAATATTCAGTTGAGTGGAGAAGGCATCAAGGTTGTTGGTATTACCTCGGTTCAACCCAATGAAGGAAAAAGTACAACTGCAGCCAATTTAGCGATTGCTTATGCGCGTGCCGGTTATAAAACAGTTTTGGTGGATGCAGATATTCGTAACTCAGTTATGTCTGGTTTCTTCAAACCAATGGCAAAGATTACTGGTCTGACAGATTATTTATCAGGAACAACTGATTTATCACAAGGTCTCTGTGACACGGATGTTCCAAATCTTACAGTTATTGAGTCTGGTCAGGTTTCTCCAAACCCAACAGCGCTGTTACAGAGTAAGAATTTTGAAAATTTGATTACAACTTTGCGCCGTTACTATGATTATGTCATTGTTGATGCGCCACCTCTTGGTTTGGTTATCGATGCTGCGATTATTGCACAGAAGTGTGATGCGACTGTCTTGGTTGCAGAAGCAGGAACTGTTAAACGTAAGGCTGTTCGCAAGGTAAAAGAACAGTTGGAGCAAACAGGAACTCCATTCCTAGGTGTTATTTTGAACAAATACGATGTATCCATTGAGAAATATGGTTCCTACGGAAATTATGGTTCCTATGGAGATTATGGAAAAAAGTAAGTCAATCGAGTGAGGGGGGATTAAAATGACGAGCTTGTTGAACAGTCAGCGAGTGAGGTTAGCGTTAGTTGAGCTATTTGCGGTGATTAGCGCTGTTTCAGTTGCACTCATGTTCCCTGACTCAGATTTAAGAAAATCAGATGTGTTCTTGATTATCCTTCTTCACTTCTTTTCCTATGTTATTTCAAATATGCCTAATGATTTTCGGACACGCGGTTATTTGAAGGAATTTGAAAAGGTACTTTATTACAGCATTGTCTTTGCGTTGTTGCTGACATTTACCTCTTTTATGCTAGAAGAGCAGTTTATGATTTCACGCAGAGGTGTCTTCTATTTCTTGACAATCAATGCTGTTTCCGTCTATGCAATCAATAGCATTGCTAAGTGGTTTGATAGAGATCTAGAGTTTCTCTTTCATAAGGAAAAGAAAATCATGCTTGTAACCATTGCCGAACGTTGGCCAGCCTTGTTAGAAACCTTCCAAAAGGATGGGAAAAAGCTGGAGCATGTAGTTGGATTGGTTCTGCTTGATGGAAGCGATTTGCAAATCACAGAAGATATACCTGTCATTGCCGAAGAAGATTCTATTGACTTTGCAACGAGACAGGTTGTGGATAGTGTTTTTATTGACCTGCCTCATGACATTTACGATTTGAACTACTGGGTTTCACAGTATGAAACCATGGGAATTGAAGTGAATGTTAACCTGAATATCTTTGATTTTGACACCATCAGCCGAAAGAAAATTCAGACCTTTGGCAGCTACAATGTGGTCACTTTCTCTACAAAGTTTTACAAACCAAGCCACGTCTTTTATAAGCGGTTATTGGATATTGTTGGGGCTTTAGTAGGTTTGGTTCTTTGTGGTTTAGTTTCAATTGTTATTGCTCCGTTTATTATGAAAGACGGAGGGCCGCTTATCTTTTCACAAGATCGAGTTGGCCGAAATGGGCGTATCTTCAAGTTTTATAAATTCCGTTCGATGTATATTGATGCTGAGGAACGGAAGAAAGAACTGATGAAACACAACCAAATGCAGGGGGGAATGTTTAAAATGGACAACGATCCCCGCATTACTCCGATCGGTCACTTTATCCGAAAAACAAGTTTGGATGAATTGCCACAGTTCTTTAATGTACTGAAGGGAGAGATGAGTTTGGTGGGAACGCGTCCGCCAACCGTCGATGAGTACGAGAACTATACGCCAAGCCAAAAAAGGCGGCTGAGCTTTAAACCTGGTATTACAGGTCTATGGCAAGTCAGTGGTAGAAGTTCGATAACGAACTTTGATGATGTCGTGAAACTGGATTTAGCCTATATTGATAACTGGACAATCTGGTCTGATATTAAGATTATTTTGAAAACCATTAAAGTTGTATTTTTAAAAGAAGGTGCTAAGTAAGAGCGCGGGAGAAAAATGAAAAAATCTGTTTACATCATAGGCTCTAAAGGGATTCCTGCAAAATATGGCGGTTTTGAAACCTTTGTCGAAAAACTGATCGAATACCAAGTGAGCAAAGAGATTCAATACTATGTTGCTTGTATGCGGGAAAACTCAGCAAAATCTGGTATTACAGCAGATACGTTTGAACACAATGGTGCAACTTGTTTTAACGTTGATGTTCCCAACATTGGACCAGCTAGGGCTATCTATTATGATATTGTAGCGCTCAGACAGGCTATCAAAATAGCTAAGGAAAACGGAGATAAGGAGCCGATTTTCTATGTTTTGGCATGCCGTATAGGCCCTTTTATCGGAGCCATTAAAAAAGAGATAAAAAAAATTGGTGGACAATTGTTTGTCAATCCTGATGGACACGAATGGCTTCGCGGTAAGTGGAGCCTGCCTGTTCGGAAGTACTGGAAGTTCTCAGAAAAACTCATGGTCAAGCATGCAGACCTATTGGTATGTGATAGTGAGAACATTGAAGCCTATATCCAAAAGGATTATCGCCAATATGCACCGAGGACGACCTATATTGCTTATGGGACAGAGCTGTCTAAGTCAATCCTGACAACTGGGGACGAAAGAGTTCGTCAGTGGTTTGAAAGCAAGGGCTTAACAGAAGATAACTACTATCTGGTTGTTGGCCGCTTTGTTCCAGAGAACAACTACGAGAGCATGCTTCGGGAGTTCATGAAATCTGATTCCAACAAAGATTTTGCTTTGATAACCAATGTTGAGGAAAATAGTTTTTACGAGCGCTTGAAGCAGGAAACGGGTTTTGACAAGGATAGTCGCATTAAGTTTGTGGGAACGGTCTATGACCAAGAATTGCTCAAATATATCCGGGAACACGCTTTTGCCTATTTTCATGGGCATGAAGTTGGAGGAACCAATCCTTCGCTTCTTGAGGCTCTTGCCTCAACGAAGTTAAATCTTCTCTTGGATGTCGGCTTCAATAGAGAGGTGGCAAGAGATGGGGCATTCTACTGGAAAAAGAATGAGCTTCACGAAGTCATCAACAAGGTAGAAGGGCTAACTCAGCAAGACATCGCCGAGAAAGATAAGATTTCAACTGAACAGGTTACGACTCGTTTTAGTTGGGAACTGATTGTTGAAGCATACGAGCAATTATTTGAGGAGAAAAGTTAATGAAACGTGTTATCACATACGGTACATTTGATTTATTGCATTACGGCCACATCAATCTCTTAAAGCGGGCAAAAGCTTTAGGAGATTATCTTATTGTTGCCATTTCAACAGATGAGTTCAATTGGAATGAAAAACAGAAGAAGTGCTACTTTACCTATGAGCAGCGCAAAGCCTTGGTAGAGGCTATTCGATATGTTGACTTGGTTATCCCTGAAGAAA